>CAYLWO010000028.1:0-61032 GCA_964387285.1 uncultured Cytophagia bacterium
CATGCGTATGCGGTGCGTCAATTTCTGGAACATTTCGACATCAAGCCTGGCCAGGCAGATGCTGAATTGCTGGCAAAGGTTCTGCGCGCGTTTGCGCACATTCCTTATGAGAACATTTCCAAGATCGTTAAGTTGAGTCGTTATTTTTTATCGCCGGAACGGTTGCGAATGCCGGAAGAGGTGATGGAGGATTATCGGCAATTTCATCTGGGCGGAACCTGTTTTTCTCTGAGTTTTTTTCTGCACAGCGTTCTGCATCATCTCGGCTATGTCAATCACATCGTGATGGCGGATATGACGCGTCGGCCCAACGTGCATTGCGCATTGGTCGCTGTGTTGCATGATCAATTGGCGTTGATCGATCCCGGCTATCTGCTTAATCAGCCCATGCCCATTCATCCGGATCATCCGCGCATTTTTCGCGCGCCGCATCGCGGGGTGGAATTGCAATTCAATCCGGAAAACGACCGCTATGAACTGTACACCTTTGACCGGAGCATACTCAAATTCCGTTACACTTTTTCTCCGGCGCCCACACCGCTGCCTGATTTCTTGCAGCATTGGCTAGCTTCCTTTTATCAAGGCACTATGCACGGCCTATGTTTGACTCAGATGCGCGACGATCACATGATTTATCTGCACAACGATTATCTGCAGGTAACCGGAATGGCCGGCAGCAATAAAAAACATATCAAGAGCGATTACGAGAGGGTTGTGAGCGATCTGTTCGGCATAGCCGAGGAATGGGTGGAAAGAGCGCAAGCAGCACTGACGGTCAATAAAGATCTGGAGCGGGAACATGGTTTTTTTATCGACCATCGGAGCGATACATGAAGCCTGCAGAACCGACGCCGGTAAAATTGGTGTGCGGCATTCTGTTCAGCGATGAAGGTCTATTGGAGCAAGCGCTGCAATCGCTGGCAACTGCTTTTGGCCGCATTGATTACAAAAGCCCGCTCTATGCGTTCGACTGCACGGATTATTACGTGGCGGAGATGGGGGCGCCCATCTATCGTCAATTCGTTTCCTTTCACGATCTCATTCATCCGGGCAGGCTGGCAAGCATCAAGATCGCATGCAACCAGATGGAAGAAAGTCTGGCGATGGTCGGCAGGCGCAAAGTCAATCTCGATCCGGGATATATGGATTACGACAAGTTGGTGCTGGCTTCGGCCAAATACAACAGCCAAAAGATTTATCTGGATCAGGGCATCTATGCGGATCCGACCTTGCGCTATGAACGGGGCCACTATGTGCCGGCGCCTTATGCTTTCCCTGATTTTAAATCCGGTCAGTATCAGGAGGCATTTCTGCATATACGGGCCAAATACAAGGGGCAGCTGCGCAGGTTGATGCGTGAGTCTATTTCGTCATCTTGATCGATGGATAGATAACCAACCTACAGTATCGAAATCGGATCCACATCGATGCTCACCTGCACATCCCGGCTGCGATGGTGTTCGCGAAATTGCACTATGGCGCTGCGTACCGCATCGCGTGTTTTTTGTCCGCCAGGATCGTTTTGCTTGGCGCTGATCAACAACACCTGATAGCGAAACTGGTTGTCAATGCGCGACAAGGTGGCCGGCGCCGGACCCAACATGCGAAAATGGCCGGCCGGGACCAGCCCGGCACAGTATTGCCGCGCCACGCGCTGCACCTGATCCTCATGAGCGCCGCGAAAAAGAATATTGATCATGCGGCTGTAGGGCGGGTAATCCAGTTCGCGACGATCCTTGATCTCTGCTTTGAAAAAATGCTCGTAATCATGACTGCGCACGTAAAAAATGGAATAGTGATCCGGCGTGTAGGTTTGGATCACCACCTCGCCTTTTTTATCCTTGCGTCCGGCCCTTCCGGCAACCTGGGTGAGCAGTTGAAATGTGCGCTCACCGGCGCGAAAATCAGGAAACAGCAATTCGGAATCTGCCGAGATGACGCCCACCAGTGTGACGCGGGGAAAATCCAGTCCCTTGGCCACCATCTGCGTGCCCAGTAAAATTTGAAACTCGCCGCGACTGAATTGCGTGAGAATTTTATCATGACTGTATCGTCCCCGGGTCGTGTCCATGTCCATGCGCACCGACGCGACGCCCGGGAAGAGCGCGTGCAATTCCTCTTCGATGCGCTGCGTGCCGATGCCGCGCATAAAGATGTCCGTGCCCTGACAATCGGGGCATCGTTCCGGCGCCTTGCGTTGATAACCGCAATAATGGCATTTAAGCACGCGACCACGAAGATGAAAGGTCAAAGAGATGTCGCAGTTTTCACATCTGGCAATGTAACCGCAAGAGGTGCATTTGCATAACGTGGCGAAACCGCGACGATTCTGAAACAGAATGATTTGTTCGCCACGATGCAGTTTTTCATCGATCTTTTCGCGCAGCAGTCTGGAAAAAATGATCGGATCTTTGCTGCCGATGGTTTTGGGTTCGCGTCGCAGATCAACCACATGAATTTCCGGCATGGGCACATCGTCGATGCGGCTGGGCAGCGACAACAGCGTGTACTTGTTGACCCGGGCGTTGTAAAAAGTTTCCAAAGACGGCGTGGCCGAGCCCAGTATGGCCACCGCGTTGTTCAGCTTGGCGCGCATGACCGCAACATCGCGGCCGTGATATCGCGGCGTCAGATCGTTTTGTTTGTAACTGGCTTCATGTTCTTCGTCTACCACAATGAGACCGACCTTGCGAATGGGCGCGAATATGGCGGAACGCGGACCAATGACGATCTGATGTTTGTCCTCCCAGGTGCGGCGCCAGGAATCATAACGCTCTCCGGGCGACATGCGACTGTGAAAAACAGCGACGCGATCGCCAAAGTGGGAGCGAAAGCGGCGCACCATTTGCGGGGTCAGGGCGATTTCCGGCACCATGACAATGGCGCCCAGCCCCTTTTGCAGCGCATGATCTATGGCTTCTATGTACACCTGCGTCTTGCCGCTGGCGGTCACACCGTGCAGCACCATGGTGGTAAAGACGGCGCTGTCCAGGGAGTGAGTGACGGCCTGCAAGGCATCGGCCTGATCCCTGTTCAACGTTAATGGGGTTGCCGGTTCAATCTTGGCGTCTGCATAATAATCACGTTCCACCAAAATTTGCTGACGCTTCAACACCCCCTTCTTGTACAGAGCCTGCACCACCGACCAGGTCGCGCCGGATTGACGCGTCAAATCCGTTGCGGAAAATTGCAGTTGCGGATCGTCTGCAAAGAGATCCAAAATCTGTGCTTGTTTGGGGGCGGCGCGGCGCAGCTCTTCGCTTATGCGAGCAAATGCTTCGCCCTGATACGCCTCGTGAAGGCCGAAAACGTTCTCATAGCGTTTGCCGACGCGTGGTCGCGGCAGCGCCAGTTCCAACCGTACAAAGCCGTCCTGGCGCAGTTTGCGCAAACTGGAATAGATATTGATCGCATCCATCTCGGCAGCCATCTTGTTAAGCGGCAGCGGATTTTGTTTGTTCAGCAAGCGGATAATCTGCGCCTGACGGGGCGCCCGCGCCTCCAACAGACCGGCCAATCGCTGCGGATCCGGATGGGTTAAGCGAACAATTTTAATTGAATTCTGGTGGATGCCGCTGGGCAGTGCCGCTTTGAGCACCTCGCCCCAGCCGCACAGGTAATAATGAGCGATCCATTTGGCCAATTCCAAAACTTCGGCTGTGAACAGAGGCACCGGATCCAGCACCTCCTCAATTTCTTTCAGGTCCTGGCGAGCGCAGTGGTCGGTCAGACCAACCACAAATCCGGTCATTTTGCGCGGGCCGAATGGCGCCAGCACGCGCACGCCGAGATTCACTTCGCCTTCGAATTTTTCCGGTATGCGATAGGTATAACCGTGATCCACGGGCGTTGGAAATACTATTTCGGCAAAAGTTTGTTTGTACGATGAATTCTTCATAAGGAAAAAGTAAACATTTTTAGCACGGAAAGCAAATTTAAAAACCACTTGCGATTTTTGCCAATTTTTTGTAAAGTGATGAACAAATATGAATATAAACCGGAGGTTTTACATGAAAAATTATGTTCTGGCCTTGACTGCGCTGTCATTTCTATTGTTTTCCGCATGTGCCAAAAAACAAGAGCAGGAACAGCCATCCCAGCAGCAAAAACAGGAGCAGCAAGCTCCCAAAGTGACCTGCAATCCGCTCAGCGATGCTGAAATTCAGCAGTTGTTGGAAAAAGTCAAGCAAACCCCCATGGAACCGATGGCAGCCAATGAAAAGGTCGTCCTGGAAACCAATTATGGCAAAATGGTGCTCTCTTTTTATCCGGATAAAGCGCCCATGCACTGCACCTCCTTTAAACGATTGGTCAAAGCCGGTTATTATGATTGCACCACTTTTCACCGCATCATTCCGGGATTTATGATTCAGGGCGGCGACATTAACAGCAAAGACAGCATCATCGGTAATGAAGGCATGGGCGGACCGGGCTACAGTCTGCCGGCTGAATTCAATGACGCGAAACATGACAAAGGCGTTTTGTCCATGGCCCGTTCCCAGGATCCCAACAGCGCCGGCAGTCAGTTTTTTATCTGCCTGGGCCGTGAAAGAACCGCGCACCTGGATGGTCAGTACACGGTTTTCGGTCAGCTGGTTGAGGGCATGGATGTGCTGGATACGATCGGCCAGGTGCAAACCGGAGAAGGCGATGCCCCGGTGCAACCCGTGGTGATCGCCAGAGCGTACATGCAACAGTAACGACGTCGGAGTCAAATTTAATGCTGACTGCAAAGTGTTTCATGGTTTTTCTGCTGATGGTGATCGGCTTGCCGGTTGCGGCCTCAGACACCGTTCAATCAGCCAAGACCTGGATTTTTTTCATTGATAAAGGCGATAACACCCAGTTGCAGAGTTCCTTGAGCAAAGCGCAGGCCGATTTGACCATGCGCAGCCGTATGCGCCGCGCCAAGGTCATGCCGGACGGCCATCTTGTGGATCATTATGACCTGCCTGTGCGGCCGGAGTACCTGCAAGCAGTGAGAGATTGCGGGCTGCAAATTCATACTGTTTCCAAATGGTTGAATGCCGTGAGCGTTACCGGCAGCGATGCACAACTTGCCAGAGCCGGACAGTTGTCTTTTGTTGCCAGCGTTGCTCCGGTGTGTTGCGGCCGGCGACGACCCGTGGCCGATGAACCAAGAACTCTGCGAAAATGGACCGCCGGCGCCGGCCTGGATTACGGGCCTTCGCTGGCGCAAAACAGTTTAATGAATGTGCCGGCTGTACATGATCAGGCCATAACCGGTCAGGGTGTATTGGTGGCGGTGTTTGACACCGGTTTTCGCTTGAACCATGAAGCGTTTTCCAGTTTGCGCGTACTGGCGAAATACGATTTTATCAACAAGGATGCCAATCCGGATTATGAACCGGGGGATGCCACGTCGCAGATCAGCCATGGGACTCAGGTTCTTTCTGCTCTAGCCGGTTACAGTCCGGGTTATTTGATTGGGCCGGCTTTTAGCAGCGAGTTTCTTCTTGCCAAAACAGAGGTCACCAGTTCTGAGACGGCCATTGAAGAGGATTTTTGGATTGCTGCTGCAGAGTGGGCCGATAGTCTGGGCGCTGATATCATTACCTCCAGTCTGGGATATAACGATTGGTATGCCTATGAAAACATGGATGGAAACACAGCGCCTATTACCCGGGCTGCCGACCTGGCGGTGAAAAAGGGCATTCTGGTTTTAGCCGCAGCCGGCAACGAGGGCGCCGGCAGTTGGAAATATGTTTTGGCGCCGGCAGACGGCGATAGTGTGCTGGCAATCGGCGCGGTTAATAATCTGGGCACAGTCGCTTCCTTTAGTTCGCGTGGACCCACATTTGACGGCCGCATCAAACCGGATATCATGGCTATGGGCGTTGGCGTCAGTTGCATTGCCGTGCCCGGCGAGCAGGGAACGGGCCGCGGCTATACCTCTAACGGCGGGACCTCTTTGGCTACTCCTTTGGCTGCCGGCGTTGCAGCACTCATTCTATCAGCCCATCCGGACTTGACCCCCATGCAGGTGCGTGCAGCGATGGTGCAAACAGCGGATCGTTTCCATAATCCGAACAACGATTACGGTTACGGTCTTATCGATGCTCTCAAAGCCGTACAATATTGGGGCAATCCGGAACCGTTGCCGGCAAGCAACCAGGTGAAGCGTTGTTATCCCAATCCTTTTAATCCCGGCACGCAGGGCCGCCTTTTTGTCAATGCGGATCTGGCATCGGAAACGTTGGTACAAATCGATATTTATAATCTACTGGGACAGAAAATCGCCGCAGTCTGGAACGGAGTACGGTTTCCCGGGAAAAATCGACAATGGAATTGGGATGGTAGGAGCGACCGTGGCGAGCGGATTGGCAGCGGTATTTATTTAATCCGCATTAAAATCGGCAAACAGAGCGTCACGCAAAAAATCACCATCCTGAACTGACCGCTCAGGCTTCGGCCATAATCACTTTATTTCTACCCGAATCTTTGGCTCGATACAACGCTTTATCAGCCTGCCTCAGCACCTCTTCCGCTGATTTGCCGTTTTCCGGAAACGAGGCCACGCCAATAGAGATGGTCAGATGCCGGTGCGGCAATTTTTCTTCGCCGGGGAAATGAACGGCCAAAACCGCATCCCGCAGTTTTTCCGCAACCCAGCTTGCCGCCTTGATGCCGATTTCCGGCAGAATGACGACAAATTCTTCTCCGCCGTACCGGCAAACCACATCCGCGCGCCGTAGATTTTTTTCCATGGTGGTTGCGACCTGTCGTAAAGCTTCGTCGCCGGCCATGTGTCCGAGAAGATCGTTGTATTTTTTAAAATAGTCAATGTCGATCATGAGCAGGGAGATGGTTCGTTCGTACCGCTGCGCACGTCCGATTTCTTTGGGATAGCGCTGATCAAAATATCTGCGATTGAATATTTGCGTCAGCGAATCGACGTAGGCCAGTTCCCGCGTGTTGTGAAAAAGCGATATTTTACGCAGGTGCAAGGTGATGAAACGGGCGGTCTCGCGCAGCAGCAGTATTTCCTTACTGCCAAAGCCCGCTTTTTTTCCCCGAAATAAACCGATAAAACCGAGCGGTTGCCCGGTCTCCGGCGCCAGAGGTAAAATCAACAACGAACCCGGTTCATTTGATCCGGTCGTCGGGATTTCAGCAAAATAGTGATAGCTGTCAGGATCGTGTCCCAGTCTGAACGGCGGTTGTTGCAAAGGAGAGAGCAGGTGGCTCAGGTACACTTCAGCCGGCGTGCCGAAAAAAGAGACCATTTCCAGCTTTTTAGTGGAAGAGGAGACCAGCCAGAGAGAAAAACCATCGACCGCGAGATTATTTTTAAAAAAATTCAACACCAGGGTGATGGTTTCACTTTTATCCAACGTACGATTCAACTCAAAGGCTAGCTTGAGAAACCATTCCAGATTTCGGACACGGCGTTTAAGACCATACACCATGTGCAAAATTTCACTGCTGTTGGACGGCAGCGCGGGTGGTTGCTGGTCTGATGAATTTACCAAAGCAGAATCTCCTGATCAGATCAATGAGCTGAGAGATATTGGCGCAAAGCCGCAAACGCTTGTTCCCAGGAAGGAGGCGCGGCAAAGGAAAGAACGAAATTAAAGGCATCGTCTTCTCGATGCGGGTAGCCAAAGCATATTTTAACCGGTGAGGGCGCCAGATGCGCCACGGTCAGATTGAAAAAACTGGAAGAAAGACCGATGTCCAACACCAGATCAAAGGATTTGGCAAAAAGCCGCTTTTTTATGTCGCGTCCGGGCAATCCCCAAAAGTCTAAATCCGTGACTTCCCATTCAATGTCCGAAGCCTCGCGGCCGGCAAAGGATTTCGGTTTGATAAAAATCCACTCCGCTTTGGGAAACAGCGTTTTGATTTCCGTGCGTTTGCCGTTGATGCGGCGATATTCGCTCTCATCCTCCGGCAGTAAAACCAGAATCCGCTGAATGTTTTTCAATTGCGCCGGCAGATCGATCAGTACGGGATGGCGATGCAGACGGCGTAAAAACCAGTGACGGCCGATGTTGTGGGCAATAGATTGAAAGGACATGGTATTCCATAGTTACTAGGATCGATAAAAGGGCGCACAGCAGCCCTGAATTATTCTCCTTTCAATGTAAGAATTTTACTTTTTGCAGTCAATACACTTTTCCTGCAGAGTGTACGACGACATTTATGTCGTCATTTCCGCTATGACGCTGAATTTTAGGCAATGCAGCTTTATACCCTACATGGATGTAATTAGGATGAAGACAACTACCACCGCCAGTCACACTGGACAGCAGCCATCCGTTCCCGATTCCCGGCAATCTCATCCCAGCCGGAACTGATGTGGTCGCGATCATCGTACCGAGTCTCTTCATATTTAACCGACAGGGTAAATTTGCCGTAGTGCATGTTCACCAGCGTATACCAACGGTAACCTTTGCCATAGACCATTTTAATGCGCATCATTCCCGGCAGGTCCTGTTCAAATTCATAAAAGCTGTTTTCAGAGCCGGGAGAATGGAAAACCAGCGCTCGTAGCGAGAGCGAAAAGATCTTTTTCATCTTGAACTGCGCCTGTTGATAAAACGCCACGCCCTGGCTGTCCGCCCGAAAGGTGGACAACCAGGAACCTCTTTGCACCTGATTCCATTCGAAACGCGTGCGCAGGGAAATCTTTTTTGCCAACTGCCAATCGATCTGGCTCTGCAAGGAATGCCGGCGTTGTTGAGAAATGGTTTTTTGTCCGTCTGCGGCGGTTTTCGCTGCCGGTGAAGAAGAAGCCTTGCCGCGCAAGGTGATTGAGAGTTTTCTGCTCACGGCCAGCTCTAGCACCAGCCGAAATTGTTCAGCGACGCTGAAAGCCAGTGGCAGATGATAACGCAGCCAACGATGTACGCTCCTTTCCATTGTCAGAGAGCCTGAGGCAGCGTCGGATAACCGCCATTTTTGCAGCCAGAGCCAGGCGCCTTGGTTGGTGTCGATCAGGTCCAAATGCGGATAGAGCATGTTGTGAAAGGCGGGAGGTATTACCGATAATTGCAGCACATTTTGCCAGAAAGACCATTCCCACCAGAGTCCTGTTTTTCCTGCTGCCGATCTGCCGCCATAGGCGACTTCGCCGAACCAGTTGATTTCGTGATATAAAATATCCCAATTCAAACCGATCATGTGATTCTCCTGGCCGGAGAAAGTAAAAAGATTGTCCGGACGCTCTTGTTTCCGTACCGGATGAGCAAATGAACTCTTTTGCAGGCAGAATCCCACGGAGGTTTCCGAATCCACGAGCCACTGCACGATAGCGCCGCTGACTGTTTTCACTGCACGGTCTTTATCGGCTAATTCACCGCTGCACCGATGCAGGCCGCTGCCTGGAAAGCTGCGAATCGATTGATCCTGCAAAGAGGCATCAATGCGTGTAGAGCTGTAAAGACCGGTTATTTGCACATGTTCACTGCGGCCTGAAACGGCAATCCCTCGCAAGCCGGCGTTTTCATCGGTTGACAAATAGGAACGCAAAGGAGTCTGCCTTTTTTTGGCGCTGAGCAAAGCATCCCAATCACCACCCCATTGTCCGGGGTGGGAGAATACAAATCCTTGTCCGCTTTCGACGCTGAGATCGCCGAGTATAACGTCAAGATCGGGATTTTTTAGGGAAAAATGGAGATAACCGCACGTGTAATCACTACGCGTGGGTTCGCCGGCATCGCGTTCAGTCAGTGCGCCCATTTGCAGAAACGAACCAATGTTGCTTGATAACCGTCCCTGGATTTTTGTATTGGGACCCAGATAGTGATTTTCTTTAAAACCGCGACTGGACTGCAGCGGTTGCTGCACTCGCCAGCGAACAGCTCCTGCCCAGTTCGTTACCGGACGCAGGTCTTTGCATTCAAGATAGGGAGAAAGTAAAAGCAGCAAAGATTCGGTCATGCCATGTACGAGCAATAATTGACGCAGGGATTGAAAAGCGCCTTTCTCTTTTCGAAATGCTACGATGCGACGGCTGAGCAGAGGATCGAGCCAGGGCAAAAGCTGCAGCTCGCGTGCTGTGGCGCGATTGATGTCCAGGGGTTTCTGCTGCAACCGTTCCAGAAATTCCTGTAAAATGGCGTCGTCTGCAGATTCATTTTCACCGGCCAATATTTTTTCCCAATCCGGTTCCTGAGCCGGAATTGCGTTGTACAGAAACAAGAGCGCGATGAACCAATATTGTTTCATGACATTACCAGAACATGGTGAAAGACGTGCTATGGGTCAAACCCAAATCTGCATGCTCCAGGCATCCGTAATCGAGGCGCCATTTATTTTGTTGGACAGCCAGGCCAAAGCCAAGATTGGACGGCGCTGTTGCATGGCCCCAGCGCAAAACCAGAATTTTCCGGCATGTCATTTCTACGCCGATGCGCAAGCGAAGAGGGAAAGGCGCTTCCTGATAACCGTCCAGATGTATCGCGGCAACAGCTACCGGCGTCCAGGAAAAACCGAGCTGCCAGGTCTGCGGCGCTGCTTCCTGCCACGCGCCCATTTGTTCCTGCCATGGATTTTTGCCCACGGCGCCGCAACACAAAGTGCGGCTAAGGAAAAGAACGGCGCCGGCGTCAAGGAAAAGAGACGAGTTGCTTCCATATCGGTTGATTCGTATCCAATTATAACGCATGGCGAGGCCCAAATGAAATCGTGAACTGATTTTACGACTGCAGCTCAGACTGAGCATGCCTTCCTGGTAGGAAGAAAAACCCATATGAGAAACGGATAGAGTTAATCCGGTACGTGATTGGTTGAAATGCGAAGAGACCCTTTTGACGGCCAAATCTTTCATGCCGAACGGCAACGTACAAGTCGCAGATATGGAATGCGGTTGGGAAGCAAGGCTGCCGGCCGGATTAGCGTCATCGGTTCCGGTCAAACAGGTCTCTGCACCAGCCAGGGCCAGAGAGCGGGTTGATTGATAAAAAATCAAGAGCTGCGCATGACCGGGCGCGGGCCGGCCGGCCGTCATGAGCAATAGACCGAATGCAATTTTGTTTCTGGTGGAACGAAATAACGGCCAACGACGTTTTAAAGATAAAAAATGCTTGCTTAAAACGTAAAATTGTTGAAAATTGACACAGACGGCATGAAAAAACACCGTTATTTGGGAGATTTCCACAATGCAACCTCGAAAGATTTTTTGCAGTTTATTGGTTTTATTTTGTTTGGCGCCATGGACGCAGATCAAGGCGCAACGGATAGAAGCCAAGGTTGAAATGGATGTGCGCACCCTGCCCATTGAGAAGCAGAATAAATTGCGTGATTTTGCCGACAAGGTGCAGCATTACATCAACGGTTATGAATGGTCCAAGGATCCGTGGCGCACGACCGTGTTTTTGCATGTGCAGCTCATTTTAGAAGACCGCAGCACCAACTCGGAAGACCGCTATGCCGGTCAGATTCTCATTCACAATAATTATGACCTGCAGTTTTTTGACAAGCGTTGGAGCTATGCCTACAATATTACCGATAACCTGCAGCATCAGGAAAACAGCGTTGATTCTTTTACCAGCTGTCTGGATTTTTATATCAATATCATACTGGGCGGCGAGTTTGACAAGTGGGCGACCCTGGGCGGTCAGGTTTATTTCGAAAAAGCGAAGGCAATTGCCGAACAAGCCAAATTCGGCCTCGGACGATTTATCGAAGGTTGGGATCGTCGTTTGGACCTGATCACCTATTTGCTCAGTGATCGACATAAACCTTATCGGGAAATGGTGGACTATTATTTTTACGGACTCTCTTTTATTAAAGAGGACAACGCCCGTGCTCGCCAGCATTGCGCCACAGCCATTACCATGCTTGATAAAATGAAAACAAATGATCCGGACAACGAATATGTAAAGAAATTTATCGAAGCGCATTATATTGAGATGGTTGAAATTTATCGACGAGCGCAAAACAAAGAGCCGGTGCGCACCTTGATGATCATCGATCCCACTCACGCCCAGATCTACCGTGATCTTATGGAAAATTAATCGCGGTAGACCTCACAGGTTTTTAAAAACCTGTGAGGTCTTGGATAGTAGTATATCCATCCGGTATTTGAGAGTCAAGGGACAAAATCACCACGCGGGATTTGTCAAAATTATCATTAAAGGAATCTCATATGCTTTCAAAAAGAAAGCCGACTCATCCTGGCGAAATTTTACGTGAGGATGTGATTAAGCCTTCAAATCTGACCGTCACTGAGGCAGCAAAACGATTGGGAATTACCAGAAAAACTTTATCCGCTTTGCTTAATTGCCGTGCAGGAATGAGCCCGGAAATGGCTATCCGAATTGGTCGAGCTACAGCCACTACACCTGAAAGTTGGCTCTTCATGCAAGCAAAGCTAGATCTGTGGTATGCTGAAAATGAAAAACTAAATGTAAAATCACTACAACTAGAGTCTATTATATAGCACTATTACATTCTGTCCAACCCAAGCACGCACACGACACGCCAGTCTTGACGCGCTAAATGGGGTCGAGAGGTTTTGTATGTAATTCAGGTCGCCATTGAAGAATCTATCGGGGTGTGCGTGTGGTGCTTTTAGTCATATGAAAACGATTCATTATCGATAAATTGAATTGCAGTTAATCGATTTTTTACGAAACGCCCGACCGGGGCGTCGCGCGATCAGACAGCGATCTCGACGCTTTCTCCCGGCTGGGGGACGTGGATGTTGCTGAAGCCCAGAGAGCCGATGCCTTCTGCCAGTGCCTGCGATTGCGCCACTTCGCCGTGCACCACAAAGATGTTTTGCAAGCGCTCGTGATTGAAACGGCCGATATAGGCCAGCAGTTCGTCATGGTCCGCATGAGCGCTGAAGGCATTCAGCTTGACCACCTGGGCTTTTAGGCTGAGCGGTTCACCGAATATTTTTATCACCGGAGCTTTTTCTACCAGTTTTCTTCCCAGGGTGTTTTCCGCCATAAAACCGACGATCAACACGGTGTTTTTCGCGTCTTCAACATTGTTGGCCAGGTGATGCAGAATGCGTCCGGCTTCGCACATGCCGGAGGCGGAAATAATAATGCAGGGTTCCTCGACCTCGGCCAGCTTTTTGGATTCTTCCACATTGCGAATATAATGCAGACGTTGGAAGCCGAAGGGATCGAGATGGTCCGACAGGATTTGCCGCGTTTCCTGGTCATAACATTCGGGATGGGCGCGAAAGACCTCGGTGGCGTTTACCGACAGCGGGCTGTCGACATAGATCGGTTGCGAGGGAATTCTGTTTTCCAGAATCAATTTGTGCAAACGGTAAACCAACTCTTGCGTGCGGCCCACGGAAAACGCCGGCACAATGACCTTGCCTCTTCTTCGCCAGGTATCGTTTATAACCTGGGCCAGTTTGTCGTGCACGGTATTGAAATCGTCATGATGACGTCCGCCGTAGGTGCTTTCGGTTATCAGGACATCGGCCTCCAGGATGTTGTCCGGGTCGCGCAGAATGGGCATGCCCGGACGGCCCAAATCGCCGGTGAAAACCAATTTAATCTCCTCACCGTCATCCAGGATATTTAAACTGACGATACTGGAGCCGAGAATATGTCCGGCATCAAAAAAGGTGAGGGTGACATTTTCAGCGATCTGCTGGGTTCGATGATAACTGGCGCTGACGAATTGTTCCAAACAATCGACCGCATCCTGCACCGTATAGATCGGATCGATCAACGGTAATCCCTTTTTGGCCAGTTTTTCATTCATGAATTCCGCGTCTTTTTCCTGTATGTGACCTGCGTCTTGCAGCATGACGCTGCAGAGATCGCGGGTGGCGTGCGTGCAATAAACGGGGCCCTTGAATCCGTTTTTGACCAGGTTGGGAATATTGCCGCTATGATCAATGTGGGCATGGGAGAGCACCATGACGTCAATATCCGCCGGCGTGAAGGGTAGATTTTTATTGCGGGAAAAAAACTCGCTGCGTTTGCCCTGATAGAGTCCGCAATCCAGCAAAATTTTTCGATCGTTGATCGTGATGATGTGACAACTGCCGGTTACCGATTGTGTACCGCCTGAAAATCGAATTTGCACCATAACCTCCGATCAGACTTTCCCATCCATGCGAAACTCGGGCACATTGAACCAGAAACCGGTTTTGACGATGAAATCATATTCCGCCTGCAGCAGATCATAATGATAACTCTCTTGCCGGCAGATATGGTTAAAGAGATTGCCACTCGCTTCGTCCGCGGCCGCCGCAGCCGCTTGCGTAAAAAACTCCATCGCCTCTTTTTCCTGTTTCATGGCGAGACGCAACGCCGCCAATTCATCGGCGGAAACGCGCTGTCCCGTAGTTTGTGAATGTTCGTTAAACAGGGGTAAGGTAATTTTCGTCTCCGGAAGAGGTTGCACGGTGGCCCTATCGGCCTTTTGCGTCATCGCCAAAAAAGCGCGCAGGTGCGTCAATTCTTCGTCAGCCAATTTTTGAAAAACGGTTTTCGCAAAAGCGTTCTCCGTTTTTTCGGCCGCCCGCAGGTAAAACTGCCGTCCTTTGATTTCCAGATTCACAGCCATGGAAACAGCCTCAGCCCGGGTAATAACTTTTGACGCCATGCGTCCCTTCTCCTTTGCATTTTGTATAATCTATATAACCGGGATCAAAGAAGCAATTAAAAACTCTAAAAATATCCTTGCTTCACGCTTTAACAAATGCTATATTGATTTAAACGAGAACAGCGTCGCGACCGCGCTGTGATCCAGATAACAAGGTACAGGCATGCGCCAGGCGATCATTTCCGATATTCACGGCAACAGGCACGCGCTGCAACAGGTGCTGCAGCGGATCGATGCAGAAGCTTGTGAGCGCATTATCTGCCTGGGCGATTTGGTCGGGTACGGGCCTTTTCCTGAGGAATGTTGTGAACTGACGTTCAGCCGATGTGCCGTCACTTTGCTCGGCAACCATGATCATGCGCTGCTCGGATTGACCGATCCACAAGATTTTAACGAATATGCGCGTCAGGCGCTGTTGATTCAAAGCAAGATGATGTCGCCGGCTATGCTGGACAGACTGGCGCAATGTCCGGTATCCTGGCAGCAGGTCGAAGCTTATTATGTGCACGCGGCGCCCTTTTCTCCAACGGGCTGGCGTTATCTTACCAATCCTTATGAGCTGATAAACCAGTGGGACGCCTTTGCACAAAACATCTGTTTTATCGGTCATACGCATCGTCCGTTGGCCTTTTGTCTGGCCGGCAAACGGTGTTCGGTTATTTCTCCTGCGGACGATTTGATCGTGCAACCGGAATGCCGCTATATCATCAATGTCGGCAGCGTGGGACAGCCAAGAGACGGCCGGGCAGACGCCTGTTTTGTGCTCCACGATGCGGAGGCGCAAAGGATACGATGGATCCGCGTTCCCTACGATGTGGCGGCGACCCAGGAGGCCATGCGCCGAGTAAAGTTGCCGGGTTATTTGATACGCCGATTGACCTTTGGCCATTAAGTTTTTTTATTCAGCAATCGTCATGCAACCAAATGGACAGAGTCTATGCAACAAGACACTCCGCTTAAACGGATGGTTTTTTCAGAAACCGCTTATGCGAAAATCGCGATCCTTTTAGCCGAACTGCTGAAACGATCTCAATCCCGACTGGTCGTTTTTGCCGATATGAACGGCTATCCCATTGTGCATCGCGGCGACATTAAACCGTCCAGTTTGTCAACTCTGACCGCACTGGCGGCGGGCTCTTTTGCCGCCGGCAGCGAGATGGCGCGTCTGATCAACAATGAATCCCGATTTCGTTTTGTCTATCAGGAGGGCGGCGTCTTTAACATATTTACCTGCAGCCTGGGCGATGATTATTTTCTTATGGTGTTGTTTGAAAAACAAACCGCACTTGGACTGGTGAGAATACTGACCCAGCACGCTCTGACGCGCATCAACGGCTTGTTGGCGCAATTACGCCAAACGACAGAACAATCGAAAAATTTTCTGGATTTTGATTTTCGCGAAGGGCTGGGCAGGCAATTGGATGACAAGCTGAAAATGCGGTCGTAATCCTCGCGGCCACGCCTCGAACTGCCTGGTCACTGGAATATCCTTATGCATATCGATTGGCACAGCCAGGAGATCATTTTTAAAATTGTCTATTACGGCCCCGGCTTGGGCGGTAAAACCACCAACCTCGAATTCTTGCACAGACACCTTGATCCCGAGGTTCGAGGAGATTTGGTGACCTTGAAAACGAAAAACGAACGTACGCTTTTTTTTGATTTTATGGAGCTGGATCTGGGGCGTATTAAGGGGAAAAAACCCAGATTTCAATTATACACGATTCCCGGGCAACTGATCTATCAACACAGCCGGCGCATTCTCATGCGTGGCGTGGATGCGGTTGTTTTTGTCGCTGATTCACAACCGTCGCGCCAGGAAGACAATTTAGCCGCTTTGGCGGATCTGGAACGCAAACTGATCAGTCAAGCTAAAACTTTGGCGCATTTCCCCTGGGTGCTGCAATACAATAAACGGGATTTGCCTGAGGCGGTATCCATCTCCTCTTTGCAACGCTCTCTCAACTTTCTCGACGTTCCCTATTTTGCAGCAGTCGCTTGTCGAGGCCAGGGGGTCTTTGAAACATTAAAAGGCGTCATCATGCGGTTGTTGCAGGAGTAGACAGTGCTATGAATATGGAATCGACTCCGTTTGCCGAATTTGACGGCTCTGCCGCCAATTTTCAAAAAGAGGCGAAAGCCGGACTTGATGAATTAATCAAAGTGGGTGGATTCGAAGCCGCTTACCTCTATAGTCTGGAAGGATTGCCTCTGGCCCAGGGAGGACCCGCCGCTGCCACACTAAGCGAATTGCAGGTCGTCGAACTGACGGTCATGATGGCCAAGATGGCGCGCGTCATCCTCAAGCTCGGAGTCATTGATTCGGTGCATGAAATGGCTCTGGAAAGCCGGCAAGGCAGCCGCGTTGTCTTTCGCTTTATTACGGTTTTTAACCAGCCGGCCTTGCTGATTCTCGTTGTGCCGCCGCAAAAATCCTATCGTGGCCTGACTAACCGCGTCACCCGGGTTATTGAGAAGTGGGCCAGTTTTACCGAATAAGAAAGTTCGCGAACGCATGATCACGGAAATGGAACCTCGCAAAGCGAGATTACGAGCCATCGTGTCCTGGATTCTCTACGATTTTGCCGACACCTCATATTCCATGAATGTTGTTTCCCTCTATTTCAGCACCTGGATCATTATCAACCTGCACCAGAGCGATGCCTGGATCTCTTTTGCCAACTCGTTTTCCATGATCATGGTGGCGCTGACCATGCCGGCTTTGGGCCACTGGTCTGATTTAAAGGGACGCAAACTCTTTCCATTGGCGGTTTTTTCCGGCGTTTGTATTCTTGGCACCGCTGTCATCGGCATGCTCGGTTATTGCATCAGCAACATCGACCTGTTGGTGGTCCTGGTTTCCATGATGTTTATTATAACCAATTACGCCTATCAGGGCGCTCTGGTGTTTTATAACGCCCTGTTGCCGTCGGTGAGTACGCCGCGAACCGTGGGCCGCATTTCAGGATATGGCGTGGCCATCGGTTACCTGGGCGCCATCGGCGGTCTGATGACCGCGCGCATTTTCGTTGAGGGCGATTTCTATGGCCTGCATATCCCCGGCGTCGCGGCCGGAGGCGCCGTGGCGGTGTTTGTTCCCACTGCTGTGTTTTTTCTGCTGTTTGCCGCGCCGTTGTTCTTCTTTGTCCGTGAACCTTTGCCCGCACAACCTGACGCCACCTGGCGCATCAGGGAATCTTATCGACAAATCTTTCAAGCTTTGGCTAACACGAAAAAGCATCCGGGACTGTTGCGTTTTCTGGTGGCCACCCTGCTCTATTCGGACAGCATTGAAACCGTAATTCTGTTTATGGGTGTTTATGTGCAGTCCGTGGTCGGCTTTACCCTGGCGGAAACCAATAATTTTTTTATTATGGTGATACCCTCTGCCATTATCGGCTCTGCGATTTGCGGCATTCTCACCGACCATTTTGGTCCGAAAAAAACATTGCAGTGGGTCATATTGCTCTGGGTTGTGGCGCTGACTTTGATAATTGCCACGGATCAACGTACGCTGTTTTGGATTTTGGGCAGTTTGATCGGCGCCTTAATGGGTTCCACCTGGACCGCTTCCCGGCCGCTGCTGATCACCCTGGCGCCGAAAGAAAGTATGGGTGAGTTTTTCGGCTTGTATGCCCTGAGCGGCAAAGTGGCAGCGGTGATCGGGCCGTTGATCTGGAGCAGCGTGACTTTTCTCTTTCGCCATTACGGCGATCATTTCAAATATAAAGCAGCTATTGCCGCTCTGGCGGTAAATCTGGTCATCGGCTGGATCGTGCTGATCAGGGTGCCGGATTACAGCGACAAACGCTAGAGCCCGGGTTTTTAGGAATTTAAGCATGCCGAGGTTGTCCAGGTCATCCTATCGCATTGTTTCCCTGCCTTAAACTTTACTTGAATTGAGCGATATATGCTCAAAAAAAAACCTTGCGAAGGTTGGAAACCTTCGCAAGGGTAATACGATCGCTCAATTCAGGCTTTAATTACTATACTGTCTCAAAACTGGACACTGTTTTGTTTTGAAGCAGTTTTTTGGAATTGCAATTTGGCAAGTATGACTTGCACTAAAATAAAAACAATCAGTTATAACTGTCGGTTCGTCAATGATTTCGGAATGATTTTTGTATCATTATTTTATCTTTGTCCGTTTTAACGGAATGTACGATATCTGGACACTATTGTGAGAATGGGGTCAGGGAGGAGTTGTCCTTATGGTCGACTGGAACAGCATATTAATCGTGTCTCCGGAGCAACGCACTCTGGAAGCTATTTCAAACCATTTGACGGCTGATGGTTTTAAAGTTGTACGTGCGGCCAGCGAAGCAGAGGTGAATTATTGCCTGCAAAGAACCACCTCTTTCGCCGGTGCTATTATCGATCTGACCTATGGAGAGCGTTGGCTTGCGCTTTTGGAGCAGGTTGCCAATCGTCTGGCGATAAAGCCTTTGCTGGCGCTGGCGCCGCAAACCGATCTTCGCCTTGTCACGCAGGCGCTGCAACGCGGCGCTTTTGACTACCTGCTCAAGCCGGTTTTGCCTGAAGAGGTCTCTAGCGCTCTCATCACGATCCTGGGTCGTTCTTTCCATCAGGAAATCGCTGCCGGCCGGCGTAACAGATGGCAGCGTGAAAGAACGCTGCAGCCGGTCGACAGCTTGCACAGCGGCATGCGCGAAAAAATGCAGATAGCAGGCATTTTGGCGCGCACCGATGCACCTCTTCTTCTGGTCGGCGAACCGGGCGTTGGCAAGACTTTTTTCAGTCGCGTAATTCATTTTTTGAGTCTGAGACGCTTTGAACCGCTGACCTTTATTGACTGCCGGAATAGAACGTCCGGTGAGTTGTTGCTGGAATTGTTCGGTTCCGGCTGCGGCATTCTAAATCATCAACAGAACGGCACAATAGTATTTAAAGATTGTTTTTCTTTATCCATTTCCGTACAAAATCGCATTGTCGCTTTTTGGGAAGAGATGGAGCAGTCGGCGCCTGGTCGTTCCAGCGTGCGTTTGCTGGGCACGACGCGCTGGTTGCCGGAACATAAGGATTTTAGAGGCGACGCCTCTCTGCCATTCCGGCAAATGATCAGCAGCGCCATGATCGATTTGCCCTCCTTAACCGAACGAAAAGAGGATATCCCTTCACTGGCTGATATTTTTCTCCAAGAGTTTTCCAATCAGTATGCTGTGGAGAGAAAATATTTATCTTCATCAGCTGTGCAAAAGCTGATGCAGTCGGATTGGCCTGACAATCTGCGGCAATTGCAACAGACCTGCATCAGGGCGGCAGCCTTATGTGAAGGAACTGAGATCAATGCAGCAGACATTCGCCACCTCACAGCGACAGCCGAGGGCAGCGGTCTACAGATGGAATTACCCTCCATGCAATTGGAACAGGTGGAAGAGACCCTGATCGGCCAGGCCTTGCATTATCATTCGGGCAATATGAGTCGAACGGCAACCACGTTGGGCATCAGCCGCGGCACTTTATACAACAAGATTCGTAAATATGGACTGGAAAATTTGACAAAAAAGAACGATATTACGGTGCAAATGGAAGAAGAGAAATAGCAACGAATGTTTGCTGAGAAAAGTTGTGGCTTGCAGGCTACATCCTATTCTGATCGCTTGGGGCTCTGTCGTTCCCAAGCTATTATCAATAAAGTACTTAGATAAAGACCATCCAGCAAAGTTTTCTGGCATAGAGCTTGCATTTAAGCCTCAGACGTCAGGTCTGTCTCGAGCATCCATTTATCCGTTGCTATTTCTAAAAAATAACCGGGTTCGTCGTTGTCTGCAAACAAGGGAGAAATAATTTGTCGATGCAAAAATTAGCGCTGTTGTGCCTGGGACTGTGCGGGCAAATTTTATACAGTCAGGACGCAGTGCGACCGGCAGACTATATTCTTGGCAAGGAAGAAAAGCTCGAGATGGATGTGCATATCTGGGGTGAGGTGAAATCACCGGGAGAGTATCGCGTTGCCTATAATACCAATATGGTGGAATTAATCTCCAAAGCCGGCGGTCCCACTGCTTTTGCCAATTTAAAAAAAGTGCGCCTGGCGCGCATCATCACGGATTCCGTTGTTGTGGGCGCCAAGAGAATTGTTGAATACAATTTGCAGCGTTATCTGGTGGATGAAAAAGAACGGACGCGCTCGCCGATGCTGCAGCCCGGCGATGTGGTGGTCGTGGCGCAGAATCGTTGGTATCGCTGGCGCGAAATTGTGCGCGTGGCGCAGGAAGCAGCCATCATTGCCAGTGTTTATGTCTGGTATTTACGGGCCAAGTGAGGAAAACATGGCAGAGCGATTATCGATAACGGATCATACGCAAAACGAATCGCCTTTGCAGGCTTTTATCGCCCTGCTGCTGCGCAAGGGATGGTACATTTTAGGGTGTCTGGTGGCGGTGCTAGGCCCCATCGCCATCTATAACCGTCTGGCCACGCCGATCTATGAAGCGGCTGTGACCATTATCTACGAGGCGGCCAAATCACCGGTGGGCTCGAATCCTTTTTACGAATATCGCAACAAGGAATCGTTGCTCAATCAGATCGAAGAAATTAAAAGCCGTTCGGTGGCGCTCGAAGTCGTTTCATCCTTGCCATCGCAGGTTCTGAAAAACATTCCCCTGCCCAAAGAACGGCCTGAGGGATTTGACGTCACCGCTTATTATGCGGCAAAAATTCGGGACAATATCAAAGCCGCGCCGGTAGCCGAATCGGACGTCATCCAGATTAAAATCCAGGCCAATGACGCTTATTCCGCCGCCACCATTGCCAACACCGTGACAGCGGTGCTGGCCGAACGCAACCTGCGCATTCGGCGCGAAGAGGTCAGCGGCGTTAGAACCTTTATTGAAGAGCAGCGAGAAAAGTATCGCGAACGCCTGGAAGATGCTGAAGCGACCCTGCGTCGTTTCAAAGAAGCCAATCGGGTTACCTCTTTGGATAAAGAGGTGGCGGAGGTACTGCACCGCGTTACACAAATTGACGCCCTTTATCAGGAGACCAAAGCCAATCGTGAAAAAACTCAGGAACGATTGCGTTCATTGACGGCAAAGATCAATGAACAGAAACAAAATCTGGCGCCTTCCATCGCCGATGTTTCCACGCCCTTCGTCAACCAGCTCAAGAGCGATTTGATGAAACTGCAATCGCAATATGTCAATCAACAGTTGCAGGGCGTCCCGGAGAACAATACCAAAATGGTGCAGATGCGTTCGGATATGCAGCGGTTACGCGCCAATCTGGCTGAAGAGGCGCGCAAGATTGCTGAGGCGGAGCATGTGGTCGATCCGTTATCCGCTATTTCCAAATTATATGAAGAAAAGGTCCAGCTCGAGCTGGAACTGGAGACCCTGGCCACTTACGAAAGATCGTTGAGCGGCGCGGTTTCGCAGTATGAAGGCACGCTTAGCGGTTTGCCGAGCAAAGAGTATGATTTGGCCCGCCTGACCCGCGAACGGGATTTGGCTAACAGCATTTACATCATGCTGTCACAACGCAATGAAGAGGCGCGCATCAGCGAAGCGGAAAAGATCGGCAATTTGCGCATTATCGACCGCGCCGAGTTGCCCAAGTCGCCCATCAGACCGAAAAAAGCCCTCAATCTGGTCATTGGTCTTTTACTGGGATTGACCATGGGCCTGGGCTTGGCGTTTTTCCTGGAATCTCTGGACACGACGATCAAGACGCCGGAGCAGGTGGAAAATGTGATCGGCCTGAGTTTGCTCGGCGCCATTCCCCGTATTCGACGCCGCGATATGAACGAAGAGGCGGCCCGGGAGCGCTCCACCGAAAATCGCCTGATCACTCTGGTAGAACCGACCTCGCCTGTCTCTGAAGCGTATCGTTCCTTACGCACCAATTTGAAATTTGCACAGGCCGGCGACAACCTCTGTCTCGTGCTTTTGACCAGTTCCGGACCGCGTGAAGGCAAGTCCACTACCTCGGTTAATTTGGCGGTCACCACCGCACAGATGGGATTGCGCACGCTCATCATTGATGCGGATTTGCGCAAACCCATGATTCACCGCTTTTTTGCTTTTCACCATGAACCGGGGCTTTCCACCATTCTGCGCTACGGCCAGCCTGCCTTACGACGCACGCCGCTGGTGCAAAAAAGTCGTGAAGATGAAGGGGGGGAGGTCCAGGAAGAGAACAAACTATCGTCCCTGGAACGACCGGCTATGATTGCGCGGGAACCCGGTTCATGGGAATTGGCTGTGGCTGAAGCGGTGCGCCGGACCGACATTGAGAATCTGGATGTGCTCACCAGCGGCGAGGTCATCAGCAATCCTTCGGAACTATTGGGCTCTGCAGCCATGCGCGATCTGTTGAGTTTGCTGCGCCGGCGTTACGATTTTGTTGTGGTGGATACGCCGCCGGTGATCGCGGTCACAGATGCAGCGGTGTTGGCCGCCAACATGGATGCGGTGGTGTTGGTTGTCGAGTCGGGACGCAATGATAAGGAAATCATTGTAAAGGCCCGGGGATTGCTGGAGCGGGTGGGCATCAAAATCACCGGTGTTATCTTAAACAATGTGCATGAGAAGAATCTATACGGCGATTACGATTATTATTATACTTATTACTCTGCCGATCCGGGCGGCCAGAAGAAAAAGACAGTTACCTGAAGCAAGCGACGAATGCGGTCGGTTCGGCAGTCGTCTTTTATGATGTTGGCCGTGGACTCGGCAATGGGAGAATGGGCGGCGACGGGTGAGTAAAAGCCTGCGAAAAAGAATTTTGGTCAATGGAACGCGCATCCTGGACCTGTTGGTCCTGGTCATTACGTTCGCGACCGTTTTTTATTTTAATACGCCGGGAAAAACGCCGTTAAGCCCGGTGGTGTTTTTCTCCATGCGCATCCGCCTGGTCAATATCCTGGCCGTTCTTCTTCTCCTCATCGCCTGGAACCAGTTGTTTACTTTTTTCGGACTTTATGAACGTCGTCGCCTGGATCGCCGCTTCCGCGAATGGTGGGACATCATCAAGGCAACGACCATCGGCGTCCTGTTCATCGCCAGTTTAGCTTTTTTGCTAAGGGAAGAGAGCATCACCCAACGCGTGCTTTTCACCTTTTGGCCTGCCTGCATTTTTTTCACTATACTCAGCAGAACCCTGGTGCGCGCCTATCTGGTGCGTTTGCGCAATCGCGGACGCAACCTGCGCTATATTGTTTTTATCGGCAGCGGGCAACGCGCCGTGGACTGGGCGAAAAAAATCGTTGAACGGCATGATCTGGGTTATCGGCTGGTGGGCTTTATCGATGATGCCTATGCCGGCTCTTGTGTGCAACAGATTCCCAAGGCGCGCCATCTGTGCACGCTGAAGGAATTGCCCAATTTCCTCGAGTCCCATGTAGTGGACGAAGTGTTCATTGCTTTACCGGTGAAATCCTATTATGAACAAATACGACAGATTGCCGATCTCTGTCAGGAATTGGGCATCCTGTGCCGGGTGCCTTCCAACTGGTTTGAATTCAAAGTGGCGCGCACCGTTGCTTTTGAATTGGCGGGCGAACCGGTGCTGACCATTTATACCGGCTCCCGGAAACAACTGGAGCATTTGTGGGCTAAACGCACGATGGATCTGCTTTTGGCCGGCGTTGCCCTGTTTTTTCTTATGCCGCTTTTGGCCGCTATCGCCATATTGATTAAAGCCGCTTCGCCGGGTCCGGTTTTTTTCAAACAGGATCGGGTTGGCTATAATCGCCGACGGTTCAAGATTATCAAATTTCGCACCATGGTTGTTGATGCGGAAAAAATGCAGGATGAGTTGGCCGCATTCAATGAAAGCGACGGTCCCACCTTTAAAATTCAAAACGATCCGCGCATTACCCGCATCGGCCGCTGGCTGCGCCGTACCAGTCTCGACGAGATCCCCCAATTATTCAACGTGCTCAAGGGAGAGATGAGCCTGGTGGGTCCGCGACCTCTGCCGGTGCGCGATGTGGCCGGCATGGATGAACGTTGGCAGAAACGGCGATTCAGCATGCGACCGGGTTTGACCTGCCTGTGGCAAATCAACGGCCGCAATCGCTTGCGTTTCTACGACTGGATGCGATTGGACTTGCAGTATATCGATCAATGGTCCATGATGCTGGATGTGAAAATATTACTCAAGACCTTTCCGGTTTTTATCCGGGCGGACGGACAATGAGCGTAAAAATTTCTGTTGTCATGCCGTGTTTGAATGAAGCGGAAACTCTGGCCGTTTGCATCGGCAAAGCGGCGCATGCCCTGCAGGCGTTGGCCCTGCCGGGAGAGATCATTGTGGCGGACAACGGTTCCACTGACAACTCGGTGGCCATTGCCGAGGCTTGCGGCGCACGCGTGGTGCGAGAGATGAAAAAGGGGTACGGCCACGCTTATCATGCCGGCATCATGGCTGCGCAGGGCGAGTACATCGTTATCGGCGATTCCGATGATTCCTATGATTTCAGCGACATTGGCCGTTTCCTGGAACCTTTGCTGCAGGGCTATGATCTGGTTATGGGCAGCCGCTTTAAAGGCGGAATCGAAAAAGGGGCCATGCCCTGGCTGCATCGTTATATCGGCAATCCATTTTTGTCCGGGCTGTTGAACGCCATGTATCACACGGGCATTTCCGATGCTCATTGCGGCATGCGTTCTTTCACCAAATCCGCCTACGTAAAAATGAACCTGCGCACCGGCGGCATGGAATACGCTTCGGAAATGGTGATTCGTGCGGCTCAGACCAATCTAAAGATGTGCGAAATACCCATTGTCCTGCATAAAGACGGCCGCAATCGGCCGCCCCATCTGCGTTCGTTTCGCGACGGCTGGCGTCATTTGCGTTTTATGCTGATGTACAGTCCCACTCATCTCTATTTTTGGCCCGGATCCATCATGTTTTCGTTGGGCATGATCGCCCTGATTGCTCTGCTGCCGGGACCGATTCGCATTTTTAACCGGTTGGTGGATGTGCATGTGATGGTGTTGGGCAGCCTCTTCGCCGTACTGGGCTATCAAATCATTACGCTGGGCGTATATGCCAAAATTTTTGCCGTTACGCATCAGTTGATGCCCCAGGGCCGTACGCTGACGCGTGCGTTCCACTTGTTTAACCTGGAACGCGGTTTGATTTTCGGCGTCATAATTTTCATGTTGGGATTTTCTACGGATCTTTATATATTGGTCGTATGGTTATTGAGCGGTATGGGTCATTTAAACATGGTGCGTTTGGCCATTCTGGCATCCACGTTTATCATCATCGGCGCACAAACCATTTTTTCTTCTTTTTTCCTGAGCATGCTTGGTATCGAGATACGCCCTGCCGATCGCTGAAACATCCGCGATGTATGCAATCTCTGCAATTTACCATGCCGCGCCTAGTTCAGCATACGGGCCGGACTTACTTCAATTATGGAAAGCATTAAATGAATATTATCGGATTGAACGATGTCGCCGGTTGTCACCACAACAGCAGCGTGGCTCTGGTGCGGGACGGCGAAATCGTGTTCGCTGCTTCTGAAGAACGCTATACACGCGTAAAGTATGAAATGGCGTTTCCTCATCATAGTCTCACATCAGCGCTGCACTTTGGCGGTCTGAGCCTGGAACAGGTGGATTACTATGCCGTGGGTTATCCCCCTTCGGGATTTTACGCAGATTTGTTTTGTCGCTCTCTATGGGATTTGCCGCGTTCGCTGCTGGGTTTGCTGGGCCACAATTTCAGCGGCCTGTTGCGCTATCTGGTTCCCAATATTTTTAAAATGTACAAACCCGCTGCGTTTCGCAACGGTCTGACGCAATTGGGCGTCCCTGCCGGGAAAATCGTTTTCATGGATCATCATCGCTCTCATGCCGCCAGCGCCTATCGCTGTTCCGGATTCGACGACTGCCTGACCATCAGCATGGACGGTTTTGGTCCCAATGGCGCCGGTAAAAACATCGCCGGACAAATCTATCTTTGTAATAACGGCAACATGGAACTGGTGGAAGAAATCCCGCTCTACGCCACCGCTTTGTGGTACTCGGCCTTTACGGTCTGCCTGGGGTTGCGTTATATGGACGGTGAAGGCAAGACCATGGGCCTGGCTGCCTACGGCAATCCCGAAGTTTGCTATGACCTGATCAAAGATATGGTGTTTCAGTATGAGGAGGGTCGCTGGCAGGGTTATCCCTGGTGGGTGGATTACATCATGGTGCCGCGCGACACCGTGTTGATGAAGACCCGCTCAGGTCGACGTATCATGCGTTTGATTAAAACCTACGGCAAAGAACAGGTGGCAGCTGCCGCACAACGGTTGCTGGAAGAGCGCATACTGGGATTTGTAGAGTCGTTGCATAAAAAATTTTCTTTTAATCGGGTGGCTCTGGCCGGCGGCACATTTTTGAACGTCAAGGTCAACAAACTCATTCGCGAATTGCCCTATATCGATGAGGTGTTTGTTCACCCGCACAGCAGCGATGGCGGAACCGCGGCCGGCGCGGCTTTGGAACTGTATCATCAAAAAACCGGTCGTCATGTCCATGCGCCTTTGCGCGATGCGAATTTGGGCATTGCCTTTACTGATGAAGATATCCTGGAAGAACTGCAGCATTGTCCACAGGTAACCTGGCAGCATATGGCTGATCGTCTGACCGATTACGTTGCCGAGGCCCTGGCCCAGGGCAAGGTGATCGGTTGGTTTCAGGGACGTGAGGAGTGGGGCCCCCGCGCCCTGGGACGCCGCAGCGTGCTGGCCGATCCCCGGCGGGCCGAGACCCGCGACGTCATCAATCATCGCATGAAAAACCGCGAGTGGTTCATGCCCTTCGCACCCAGCTGCATGGAAGATTTGGGGCATCTCTATTTTAAGGATTTCTGCAGCACACCGTTCATGACGCTGGCGTTTGATGTGGTGGCGGGCCAGGAAAAAGAGATCGCCGCAGCCATTCATGTCGATAATACGGCGCGCGTGCACAGCGTGCGTCCGGATAATCCGCTCTATTACCAGGTTATCAAAAAGTTTTATCAACTCACCGGCGTTCCGGTGATTTTAAACACCAGTTTCAATCGCCATGGCTTGCCTATCGTGCATCGCCCCAAAGAGGCTATCGAGCATCTGCTGTGGGGGTGTGTGCATGAACTGGCCATCGGCGGATATCTGGTGCGGCGCAAGCAAGAGCTTTCCTGACGGGTGTATGCGAAAGGATATTTTTTTCAGCTTGTATAATCCAGACGCTGCACGGTTTGCTTTGACCGAAAAATTTAGAGTCGCATATCAATCATGAATACGAAAACCTTGCCGTCCTTTGTCAGCCCTGATAATTCGGCAAAGAACGATTCTCGGCCGGCTATTACCGTGGTGGTTGTGTGTTATAACGCCGTCAAGACCATTGCCCAATGTTTAACCTCCATCTTACAAATGGACTATCCAGGCGCCTGGGAGCTCCTGGTGGTGGATAATGGTTCCAACGACGGCACCCTGGCATGGCTGCAACAATGCGCAGATGATCATCCAGCCATGCGATTTATCGTGAATCCGGTGCGCGGCATTGCCGTGAGCCGCAATCTCGGCTGGCAGCAGGCGCTCTATGAGTATGTGGCGTATACCGACGCAGACTGTACTGTTCCGGAAAACTGGTTGACCGAGTTGGCGCATGCCATGCAGGTTTATAGCCGCTCTTTGCCCATGCTTGCAGCGGTCGGAGGCTCCAATGTACCGCCGCGAAACGGTTCGCCGTTTTATCAGGCGTTGGATCTATTTTTGAATTGTTATCTGGGCAGCCACAGCTCGGTGCAGGGGCGCCGGTTTTCAGGCGATCAATTGGTTCCGCATTTGCCGACTGTGAACGTATTATATCGTAAATGCGCTTTGCAGAGCGTCAATGGATTCGATGTTGATTTTTTCAATATTGGCGAAGACCGCGATCTTGCTTTTCGGCTGCACCACGCCGGTTATCGCATGTATTATGTTGCCTCGGCAACAGTGACACATGCCATGCGCACCGGCTTTCGCGCCTGGTTGGCCAATACGTTTTTGTACGGCAAAGGGCGCATGTGGCTGTTGCGTCGTCATCCACGCGAGGCCGGCCTGGTGTTCTTTGCACCCATGGCGCTGGTGTTGCTTTTTGCTTTTTTTTTATGGACCTGGCCGTTGTTGCTGGCGTATTTTGTCATCATCATCATCTACAGTTTTGTTCTCTGCGTCACGAGTAGGCAATGGTCATCCTGGATTCGGCTTGCCGGCCTTTTTGCCGGTTCGCATGCGGCCTATGGGCTGGGCGAGTGGTATGGCGTTTTTAAGAACAGGCCTCATTTTAAAATGGGCAACGACAAGGCCTGAATGGAAGAGACAAAGATGACAAGCAAAATAAAGTTGGGTGCGTCAAAGATTATTCTATTATTGCTGCTCGCTTTTTTTGTGCGAATGGCTTTTGTGCTTGTGCTGAACCCGGACAATTACTATTTCAGCGACACGCGTCACTATGATCGCGCTGCTGTAAGCCTGTTGGATGGCCAGGGATTGGGTGAAAAGTATTACCGGGCGCCGCTTTATCCCGTTGTCATGGCTGCCGTCTATGCGGTCGCGGGACACTCGTTTTTAGCCATGCGTCTGGCCGAGTGCTTGCTGGCTGTGCTGCTGTGCTGGCTGATCCATCGCCTGACCTGGCAACTGTACGGCGCCAGAGCGGCGTTTTGGGCGCTGCTGATCGCCGCGCTTTTTCCGCATTTTATTATGCTGGTTGGCATTCTCTATCCCACTCATCTGTTTACCCTGTTGATTCTCCTGGCCTTTTACTTTTTGCTCCGCAGTGAAAAAGAGGCCTCGAAATTATCTGTTTGCGTCAGTGCGTTCTTTGCCGGCATGGCCATGTTGACGGTTGCTTCTTTCTTTTTTATGGCGCCGTTTTGGCTGGCATGGTTGCTCTGGCGCCGTCCGCTCAAATGGCAACCGGCATTGCTTTTTTTAGTGACCTTTGTTCTGGTGCTCACGCCCTGGACTATTCGGAATTACGCAAAATACGGCCGTCTGACTCTGGTGCAACCTTTGCCGCATACGGTGCTGCCCAATCTTCAGGATCGAGCGCTCCAGGAACAGGAAATCGCTTCGGGTTTCAAAACCACTGTTCAGTATTTTAAACAGCACCCCACCGGCACTGGAGAGGATGCCCTATCCCATACCGTACTTTATTATCTGCGATCACCCTGGTCCAGCATCAAACACCTGGTGGCGGAACTGGGCCATTTTTGGGCGCTTTATCCGGACCGGCTGGACACCGCCAAATCATCATATCGGGCTGATATACATGCCCGGGATCAGCGCATGGAGACACGCGGCGAATATTGGCAATGGATCAAATGGCCGAGCATAATGGTGATGGCGCCCTTTTTCCTGTTAGCCGTCTACGGACTAGGACCGGCCTGGGTTCACGATCAACGCGCCACGAGTTTGTTTCTGTGGTCCGTAGCCGGTTTCAGCATCGGCTACTCTATGATCTATGCTGAGGTGCGCTATCGCATTCCTCTGGAGCCGCTGATTATTATGTGGGCGGCATTGGGCTGGGAACGGTTATTGACTGCCTGGTCCGAGCGTAAATCGGTTCGTGCTGAACGGACAGAATAAACATGCAACCGGTGTTAAAAAAATTTTTATCCTGGCAAGCGCTGTTGTTTTTATGCGGCGGCGTCATGGCCGGCGTTCTGATCATCAATTTTTCCGAATTGCCGGGACGCTATGCGCCGGTGGCCTTTGCTGCGCTGGCTTTTCCATTTCTCGCCATGATCGTCGCTGATCTGCGCAAACTCTTGCTGGCAGGAATCGTTTTTGCCATACCGATTGCCCTGGACATAAATGTCAAACACCTGTTTGAAAATCAGGCCGGCGCTGCTACGATGGGTATCTCCTTGCGCGATATCCTGACGCTGATGTTGTTGCTGTGGTGGATTGTTGATTTTGTTGCCGCCGGGAACAAACGCTTTCATTTTTTTCCGCGCATCACGATTCCGGCGCTCTGCTATCTTGAAGTGTGCATTCTGAGCCTGTTGTGGGCGCCGCGAACCGATCTGGCCGTCCTCGAAATCGTGCACATGAGCAAAATCCTGTTGATGTATTTTGTCGTAGCCAATTTACTGTTCAATACAGACGATGTGCGTTTTATGCTTTGGGCTCTGGTGGGCACGGTGTTGCTGGAGAGCAGTCTGGCCATTCTGCAATTTACCACCGGCCGTTCCCTGGCGTTGGATCTGTTCGGGGAAATGCAGGTGCGCATCGAGGAGTTTAGCCGGTTGGAGCGCGTCGGCGGGACCTTGGGACATCCCAACCGACTGGCCATGTATCTCGAATTCCTGTTGCCGCTCTGTTTCGGTCTCTCTTTGCTCGAGCAAAAACGCAGTTTAAAGCTGGCTGCAGGTTTGATTTTTGCATTGGGTCTGGCCGCCATGATTCTTACCGGATCGCGCGGCGGCTGGATTGCCGTCGCCTTTTCCTTATTGATTTTTTTCATCTGGTTGGTGCGCAATCGCCATCTTTCCCTGTGGTCGGTTTTCAAGTTGGCCGTATTTTTTGTGCTCATTGCTTGCTGCCTGCTTTTGGTTTTTTATGAAAAGATCGAACAAAGATTGTTCGGCGAAGATTACAATTCCGCCATCAGCCGCATTCCCATGTTCCAAATAGCCTGGTCCATCATCAAGGATCATCCTTTCGGCGGCGTGGGCATCAACAATTATGCGGTGAACATGCGCGAATACAATGACACTCTGATCGGCCGACGATTCAAAACCATCAGTCGGCCGGTGCATAACATGTATCTGCTCGTCGCCGGTGAAACCGGATTTCTTGGCCTGTCGGTTATGCTGTGGTTGATGATTTCGGCCGTACTGATGTTGCGAAAATGTATCCACGCCTCGTCCATGTTTATTTCCGTTGCCGCCATCAGTCTTTTGTCCGGATTATCCGCCTATTTTGTTCACGGTCTGGTTGATAAACATCCGCCCGGCGGCAACGCGCTCTTTTTCCTGTTTTTGGCTCTGACAGCCGGCCTGCATGTACTCATGGCAAAGGAGCGCACATGCTGAAAAAAATGGCCATGAACATCGGCAGCGTGTCGTTGGTTCTGATTCTGGTAATGGTGTTTGCTTCCTTGTCGTCCATTCTGCTGGCGCGACTGTTGCCGGATGCGGATTGGGGCGAGTTCAGTTTAATGCGCATGCTGGTGCTTTTTATTCCGTTTCTGGCCATTTGGGGTCAGGGAATCGCCACCGCCCGGTTTTTCAGTAAAAACGATCCCACGATTTTCAACTGGCATGCAGCCTTCATTAAAGTCGCTGTCTGGTCGGCGCTCCTGGCCGCCTTGTGCGTAGCCGCAGCAGCCTATATTTATAATTTGGAATTGTACAAAATCGTTGCTTTGTATATCAGTGTCGTGTTCTTTTGCAGCACGCTTTTTTTAGCCAATTTAGTGCGCAGCCAGCGGCGCTATACACAGGCGATCATCATGGAAAACGGCTTTCGCGGTTTATTTTTTTTCATTCTATTGATTATCTATTTGACCGCTTCGATCACCAAACCGGCGACCATACTCATTTATCTCGGCCTGGTGGTGGTCTTTGGTTTTTTCAACATCGGCTATGCGTTTCGTTCGATCGGTAACGGCGAGCGAACGGTTCCGGCAGAGATGCATAGAACCGGCATTTTATTGATGGGTATTGAGGTTTCCGTGGATGTGTTGTCCTCTCTCGATACCCTGCTTATTCCGAAAATTCTGGATTATGGGGCTTTGGGCCTGTATTCCGCGGTGCTGGCGCCGGCGCAGGTGTTTAATATTCTGGCCCGGGCGGCGAAATATGTCTGGGTGCCCGAGTTCGGCAGAAGCGAGCGAACGCGATTTCGCCTATTGACCGTCGGCGTGTTCACTCTGGCTGTCGTGATGGCGCTGGCTTTGGCTTTGGCGGCCAAGCCGCTATTGCATGTTTTATATAACGGCAAATATGACCACGGCGCCCTTCTATTGCAGATTATGGCAGCGGCCGGCGTGTTTCGATTGTTGTACAGCCTATCTTCCAGTTTGATCGTCGGCCGTCTGGGGCACAGGGCGCTGGTGGTGCATTTGCGCATTACCATAGCCGCCATGGCGTTATATGCTCTGTTGTTGTACTGGTTTTTATTCCAAAGGGGCGTTGTCGGCGCTGCCTGGGCTTTGCTCATGGTTACCGCCTTGCGCGCCGGCCTGAGTTACTGGGTGGTGTTGCGATTTCAACGTGAACGGTGCTGACATGTCGACCGCTTTACTATATCTGTCCAATGAAAGGATACCAGGAGATTCGGCCTGCGCCATCCAACAGGTGAATATGTGCGCAGCCTTCAGCCGATGTTCCATGCCGGTGACGCTGGTTCGACCCTGGTATTGGAGCATACGGCGATCGGGGTTTGCCGATTTGCAGCGCTTTTATGGGATTTCCTCGCATTTCCGCATCAGGACGCTGCCCTCTCTGTTGGATCTCAGCCGACCTGCGAATAACGGACGATTTATTGTGCCTCTGCTGGGCGGATTATCCGTCATGCTGTCTGCTGCATTTTATATGGCATGGCGTTTTTTCATGAGACGGAAAGAACAAAGGCTCATCGTCTATAGCCGTAATGTCACTGCAACCGCTGTAGCGCTTCTACTGAGATTTTTTGTGCGTAAAAAAAAGATTCCGATCATTTATGAAGCCCATAGTCTGATGCAACAGCCCAAATGGCTTTTCCACTTTGTATTGCGGCATTGTGATCTGGTGGTTGCCATCTCGCAGGCCTTGCAGCAGGACTTGCGTTCTTTTGCGCAAAATATCACGGTCCTGCCGGATGCGGTTCGCCAGGAGTTGATGGCGTCATCACCGATGACGCGCGGTCAGGCCCGCACCGCTCTGGCTTTGCCGGAACGATTCCAAAAAGTGGTGGTCTATACCGGTTCTTTAAAACCAGGAAAAGGCGTTTCAATTTTTCTGCACGCTGCCGCGCACATGGGCGAAGAGGTGCTTTTTATTTTGGTCGGCGGCGATGCGTCGCTGCAACCGTCCCGGCATTCGGGAGCCCATTTGCTTTGTGTCGGCTTTGTCCCGCCGCAACAGGTTCGCTTGTATCAATGCGCAGCCGATGTTCTGGTTTTGCCCAATACCAAAGAGGGATCGATTCATCGCTACACTTCGCCGTTGAAATTATTTGAATATATGGCGGCCAATCGTCCCATTGTGGCCAGCGACATGCCGGTGCTGCGCGAAGTCCTGCAAAACGGGGTGAATGCGTTGTTGACGCCGCCGGGCGACGTCGATGCTTTGGCAGCGGCCATCACCCGTTTGCTGGAGAATGATGAACTGGCCCGGCAACTGGCCGACCATGCGTATCGCCAGGTCGCAGCTCTTACCTGGGAACATAGAGCGGAACAAATCATCAATTATGTAAAGAGTTTAAGTTGAAAAAGCCGAATATTCTTTTAATCTCCATCGACAGCCTGAGGCTGGACCATCTGTCCGCATATGGCTATGCAAAAGAAACGACGCCGTTCCTGACCAAACTGGCCGGTCAAGGCGTTCTTTTTCATAATGCCTTTTCGGCATCCAACTGGACCGGGGCGGCTGTCGCTTCCCTGTTGACCGGCCGGTATCCGCTTCGACATGGATACACCAATAAGCGTTATTACCTGGATGAAGATGTGCCTACCCTGGCGCAACTGCTGCAAACAGCCGGTTATTGCTCGGCCTGTTTTTCCAATAACCTGTATATCACGCCGCAAACAGGATTGACCCGGGGATTTGATCATTTTTATTATCGCGGCGTTGAACAAACGCCTGCTTCCGCGTCAAAGAAAAAATCGAATTCTGCGCGTTTGAAACAGTTCGTTCCGGAGACAGTAAAGGCCGTATTGCGCGATATCATTGACCTGTTCAGCGTACAAAACTCTTTGCGCCGGGATGACGGCGCGCAGGCAACCGAACGGGCGGTCTGTCGCTGGTTGCAGGAACATCGGCAGCGCCCCTCATTTGTCTACATTCATTATCAGGAACCGCACTCGCCCTATTTTCCTCCCAAACCCTACCGTAAACGTTTTTTCCCGGAAGGGTGGCGGCAGCAATGGCGTTATTTGCAATACGATCATATCCATTATTACAGCGGCAAGAAAAAATTTACGCGCCGGCAAATGGATAATTATATCTCGCTTTATGACGGCGAGATAACTTATTTGGATTGGCGCTTGGGCCGTCTGTTCGATTATTTAACAGAGCAAAAACTGATGCAGGATACGGTGGTGCTCGTCACTGCCGATCACGGCGAGTGCTTTGGAGAAAACGGTTATATCTGGCATGCGTTCAATTTATATGACGGCCTGATTCGCGTTCCGCTGATTGTACGGTATCCGCCATGGTTTGGCCGGTCTAAAACAGTGGATGGCCTGGTGCAATCGGTGGACATCCTCGCGACCGTGCTGGAAGGTTTAGGTTTGGCTGCTGCCGATGCGGACGGATGCTCTTTCTTGTCTGGAGTAAATCGGCAAGCTGTCTATGTGGAAAGCGATGCAGCTGAAAAAATGACAACGCGCTGGCTGCAGAAAAGACCGGAATTGAGCGCTGCTGATTTTTCACAATACATTCGCGATCTGCGCTGTTACCGCACCCGAGACGCCAAATTGATCTGGACCGGCGACGGACAACACGAGTTTTATGATCTGATCCAGGATCCGCTTGAGAGCCGAAATCTGTATCCCACTGATCCACGCAGCCACGAATTTGTACGACGGTTACAAAATTGGCTCTCCAACCTGCAGCCGCATCAGGCTAACACAGCGCAACCGGGATTTGACAAGGATACGTGGGAAAAGCTAAAGGCGCTGGGCTATGCCTGAGCAGTTGACAGAGAAGGAAAAAATTCGCATATTATTTATCATACCCTCGTTAGGCGTGGGCGGCGCCGAATGGCAACTCTATTATCTGCTCAAGGGGTTGAACAAGCGCGAGTTCGATGTCTCGCTAGCGGTTCTTTATTCATCGGGATTATTGGCCCAAGAGTTCGCCGAAATCCCGGAATTAAAAATTTATTATTTAAACAAGCGATCTGGCCCGGATTTTGCATACTTACCCTTGTTGCGGGATGTTTTTCGGCAAAATCGCTTTGATATTGTCCAGGGTTATAACGCTTCCGCACGGTCGGTGGGGCTTGTTATGGCCTGGCTTTATGGTGTACCGAAAACAGTCATGACGGAGCGCAATGCCAGTTCCGTCTATTCCTCCTTTGGTAGCCGTTTTTACCATTTTTTTGAACGGTATGCCATGCGGCGGGCATGGCGCGTGGTGGCGAATAGCGAGGCCGGCCGCCAATTTTGCCTGCAACAGGGGTTGGCGCCGATACGCATCCGCGTGATCCACAACGGCATCGACCGACAACGCTTGCAGCCGCAGTCCAGTCGCCGGCAACTGCAATTGCCGGAACAGGCTACGATCATCGGCATGGTGGCGCGCATGTTTCCGCAAAAAGATCCGTTTACCTTTTTGCATGCCGCTCGATTGGTATTGCAGCAGACCCGGGATGTTCATTTTGTGCTCCTGGGCGGAGGCCCGATTCTCGAGCCGGTGCGTGCGCTGGTGGCCAGCTGGCGATTGATCCCGTCCATCGATGTGGTCGGTCACACCAGTAATGTAGCCGATTATCTGGCGGCCATGGATATTGTGGCCCTGACCTCGCAACAGAGTGAAGGTTGCCCTAATGCCGTTCTGGAGGCCATGGCGCTGGCCAAGCCGGTCATCGTGACTGACGTTCCGGGCAATCGTGAATTGGTGCAGCATGAACAGAACGGACTGATTGTCCCGCGCAAGCACCCGGAAGCCTTGAGCGCAGCGATGCTGACGCTGATTAAGGATGAAGCAAAGAGAAAAAAGCTGGGCCGCGCCGGCTCTGCCATGGTGAACAAAGAGTACGATATGCAAAAAATGATACAGGATTTTGAAAATTTGTATCGTGAACCGGCTTGATGGGCGGTCGTTGGCAAGGATTGGGAGGAAGCAAAACGAATGAAATGGACAAGATGACCGGGCCGGCAACAAATGCTCCTATGACCCTATTTACTCCGGCGCGGGACTGCGCCGATATTCTCGGCTTTCGCGTCGATCGTATGACGCTGCAGGAATGCGTCAATCGTTTGACAGCGGCGGTGACGACGCGAACACCGGTACACATTGTGTTGGTCAATGCGGCAAAGATTGTCCGTGCGCGCCAGGATTTGGAATTGGCGCATATCATTCGTACGGCCGATCTCGTGGGCGCGGATGGCGTGTCTATTGTATGGACGTCGCGGATTCTTGGCTGCCCGTTGCCGGGCCGGGTTAACGGCACGGATCTGATGAACTTGTTGATCAAGGCGTCGGCTGAAAAAGGATTTCGCGTTTTCTTTTTAGGCGCGAAATCCGAATTGATTGAAAAAGCAGTGGCCAATGTAAAAAGGCAATATCCGGCGCTGCACATAGCCGGTTATCGCAACGGTTATTTTTCTTCCAGCATTCAGGAAGAAGAGGCGGTGCAGGCCATTGCCGCTGCACGGGCTGATATTCTGCTGGTCGGCATGAGTACGCCGATGAAAGAAAAATGGGTGCGCAAATACCAGGACAGTCTGGCGACGCCGGTCATTCACGGCGTTGGCGGAAGTTTTGATATTCTGGCCGGCCATGTCAAACGGGCGCCGCTGTGGATGCAACGCTGGGGACTGGAGTGGTTGTATCGGGTGCTGCAAGAGCCGCGACGCTTGTGGCGAAGATACCTGGTCACCAATTTTGTCTATATTCTATTAGTGATGAGACAATTATATTCTTTAAAATTTAAACAGCGGTCCTGACGGATGGAGAAATCTTCGGCTGCTTTGATCGAGGATTGCAGGACGGCATACATTTATGGTGGAGAAGAACAGGAGAAAAAAATGCGACGAACCTGGCTACTGTTGTTGACTGTTTGCGGACCGGCGTTGGCTCAGAACAACGTATGGGTGAGCTTTGGTCCGTACAGCGGCGATGTGAAAACCGTTGCCATTGATTATGCCAATCCCAGCATTGTCTACGCCGGGTTGTTGGAGGGCGGTGTTTACAAGACCTCGGATGGCGGTCAAAATTGGACGCCCATGAACCAGGGTTTGCTGGATCAGAACGTACAGATCATTAAAGTGGATCCTACCGTGAACAACCATGTTTATGCGGGAACGCAACGGGGCGGAATTTTTAAAAGCGTGGATGCCGGCGTCACCTGGAAAGAGATCAATAACGGACTGACGACCATCAATATTCGCGCCCTGGCGTTCGACGAATCCACGCCGCAACGCATGTTTCTCGCCAGCGATTACGGCGCTTTTCAAAGCGTCAACGGCGGCACAGCCTGGACAACCATACCGATAGATTCCCTGTCAAGTCTGGATCTGACCGCGATTCTTTATAACGAACAGGATTCTACCTTGTACGTCGGCACCGCCACAGCCGGTGTTTTTAGGCGTCACGCCAAAGACCAAACCTGGCACAAGATTAACAGCGGATTGACCAGTTTGAAAATAACCGATTTGATGATCAAATCGGACGCGAATAAAGAAATACTGGTATCCACCTATGGCGGCGGCGTATTTCGCACCACCAATCGCGGCGACTCCTGGTTGACGTTCAGCAATAGTATGGCTAATAAATATATTAACGATCTGGCTATGGAGCCGGGCAACCCCAGCATACTTTATGCCGCCTCTGACGGCAAGGGCATATATAAAAGCAGCAACGGCGGCTTTATCTGGGCAGAAAGCAATACCAGTCTGGCTAATACCTATCTACATTGCGTGGATGTCGCCCTGACGCAGCCCAAAGTGTTGTTTGTCGGCTCTATCGGCGGCGGCGCATACCGCAGCACCAACGAAGCGCAGCAATGGCAATTGGTCAGCAACGGCCTGCGCAACGCTGAAGTGACCGCCATTATTGCGGATCCGGCAAATCAGAATGTTTTTTACAGCGGCGTTAACGGCGGCGGCGTTTTTAAAAGCACAGACACCGGCGCCAGCTGGCAACCGATCAACACCGGCCTGCGCAACCTGGCTGTGCAGGATTTGGTGGCTGATCCGGCTAATAACGGCGTTATCTATGCCGCGGTTTGGAAAAGCGGCGTTTATAAACTGACCAGCGGCTCCGGATCGTGGACCAAACTGGAAACCGGCCTGACCAATACCGATTTACGTGATCTGGCCATTGATCCGACCAATGTGAACGTTCTGTATGCCGCTACCAGCGGCGGCGGTATTTTCAAATCCACGAATCAGGGCATTGCCTGGACCGCCATTAACACCGGCTTGACGGATCTGGATATTCGTTGCGTTGCGACCGTGCCGTACAATTCCAATATGATCTATGCTGGTTCCAAGACCAGCGGCATCTGGAAATCCAGCAACGGCGGCAATAACTGGTTTCAATCTTCCTACGGTTTGACCACCCTGGAGGTGCGTGAATTGACCGTGGATCCAACCAACCCGCAAACACTCTATGCCGGCACCTGGGGCGGCGGCGTTTTTAAATCCACAGACGGCGCCGGCAGCTGGCAGCCGTTCAATAACGGCCTGGCGGATCTGTCCATTAGAGCGATTTTGATTGATCCGGCACTATCATCTACGATTTATGCCGGCGCGTATGGCAGCGGCGTCAGCGGTGGCGTGTACAAATCTTTAGACGGCGGCAATGTGTGGCAACCGGTTATGAACGGTCTAACCTCTACCATTATTCCCTGTTTGGCTTTGGATCCATTCAAAACATCGACCATTTTCTGCGGCACTATCAGTGGCGTATACCGCATGTTCCAGGTGTCTTCACATGTCCGCGAGATGAACAGTGAGTTGCCGTCCAGTTTTACCTTACAACAAAATTTTCCTAATCCGTTTAATCCGAGTACGAACATTGTTTTTGAATTGCAAACCAGCGCCATGGTTCAGTTGACGATTTATGATGTGCTGGGCAATAAAATAAAGACGTTGCTGGCAGAAAGGAAAAATGCCGGTCGCCATACCGCGGTTTGGGACGGCTGTGATGATCATGGTCATTCGGCAGCCGGCGGCATTTATTTTTGCCGGCTGGTTTGCGATGGGATGAGCGCCACCCGTCGCATGGTCTATATGAAATAAGAGGTGATGTACGTGAGGTTGCACGGCAAATTCGTATGGCCGTTATTACTCCAGATCGGTATGGTTCATGCCATAACCAACGGACTGATCAGTGATGCGGTGATCAAACCGCCCGAATATTCCAGCCTTGTTCCGGCCGGCGCCGTAGGATCATCATATGTGGATCCTGCGTTCGGCACCCGCATTACCCGCGTCACCAACTGTGGTTTGGCCGGCAACGACGTGCTGGGCGGTTACATGGGCAACAGTGAAATATGCATGTTCAATGCAGACGGTTCCTATTTCATCGCTACAGAAAATATCCTGGAAAACGGCAAACAGATCAATGCGACCTTTTTGTATTCCGGCAGCACCGGAAGCCGGCTCAAGATGTTGGGCAAGGATACGATGCGGCCATGGTGGATCCGTTGGACTGGCACCGGGCGATATAAGAAAAACAGCCAAACCGTGACCTTTGATCCGGTGCACCATTTTTATAAATATGAAGGCAATGAAATTCGCCTGTATGATGTCCGGGCCATGGATAACTATGTGCTCCTGCATCGTTTCAGCGAATACACCGCCATCGGTCCGGCCGGCGGCGAAGGCGATGTTTCCGACGACGGACGATACTGGTGCCTGGACGGCGATCAACGCGAGTTGTTTGTCTATGATCTCGTTGACGACATTAAATATCCGGCCAGCACCTTTGATGCCGGCGTTATCGGTTCGCCGGGCAGCGAACTGGGCGTCGATTATGCCGCGGTATCGCCTTCGGGTCAGTATGTGGTTGTTTCCTGGAGCACCACGCCCATGGAAGCGCGCTTTCACGGCATTGAGGTGTATGACCGCAATTTCCAATTTCAACGGCAGATTTATCCGGGCATCATTCACTGGGAACTGGGCGTCGACAGTCAAGGCTATGAAGTGATCTATACCACCGCTGGTTTTGCTCTGGCCGAGTATTTTACCAGCCGCGGGGTCCAGCCCGGCGACGTGATTTCGATTCGCCTCAACGACGGTTACATTCGTCTTTTACGACACATGGAATCATGGGCGCCGCAGATCATGAGCGGCTGCAATTCGGTGCATAACCGCGATTATATCTATGTTGCTTTCTATGGCCGGTCTTCCGATCCGAACAATCTCTGGGCGCCGTTTTGGGGAGAGATAGTCGAGATCCCGACCAATGGATCGCAACAGGTGCGCCGTCTGGTGCATCATCGCTCCAGACCACAAACCGGCAAATCGGAAAAATACTGGCAACCGGATTTCGTGGTCAACCGTCAAGGCACCCGGATTGTATATCGCAGTACCTATGTGGGACCGACGGCTGATTTGTATTTGTTCGACGTCGGCAGCCGCACCGCTACGCCCACAGATACAACGCCGCCCGCGCCGCCGTTCGGATTGTCCAGTCCTGCGCAAACCTTTAATTCGATTTTATTGACCTGGGAGCGTTCCCCGCAAGCGGCTGACGGCGATTACGCTTCCTATTATCGGATTTTACGCGACGATGTTTTGTTGGCTGAAATCGTCGAAACGCAGTATACGGATCTAGAGGTGCAGGAAGCAGCCGGTTACCGTTACAAAGTGTATGCCGTGGATAAGGTCGGTCTGGCCAGCAATGGTTGCGCAGAAGCGGTATTCCGTACTGCCGCAGATATGACGCCCCCAACCGTGCTTTATGCTTCCATTCAGGACCGCAGCCATCTGGTGTTAAAATTTTCCGAAGCGGTGGAAAAGAGTTCTGCTGAGACCTTAACCAATTATCAGATGCAGCCGGCGCTGGCGGTGCGATCGGCAAAATTGTCGGGCGACGGCGTTATCGTCACCCTGCAATGTGAAGAGATGCAATTGGGCGCCGCTTACCAACTCGCGGTGCAGAATATTCGTGATCGCAGCCGCGCCGGCAATCTTTTGACCGGTTCGGGAACGTTTGAATTGCGTCTGCTCGCCGATTTCTATGATGATTTCAACCAGGGATTGAGTCCGGTTTGGCAGCTGCGTAATCCGGAGCGCTGGCGCGTGCAGGAAGATGAGGGCGATGCTTCCTTGTTTTTAGCCGGTGAAAACTATGACAGCCCGGACGGCAAACGATTGGGTGAATACGCTTTGCTGGATATCAACAAATTCTGGGCGCGCGAATTCCTCTTCCGTTGCTCGATGAAAAGTCCGGAAAATATTATCGACAACAGATATGCCGATTATGCCTTTGTCTTTGCCTATCAAGACAGCATGAATTATTTTTATGTTCAATGGCACTCGTATGACGTATCATTGACGAAAATTGCCAATGGTGAAAAAGAGATCTTGAGCAAAAGCAGTTTGACTCTGGCCTTGGATCGCTATCAGTCCATGACCGTCCGTGTGCAATGGGATACCTGTACAGTGCAGGTGGGGGACCAAATTGTGCTCAGCCGCGCTGTTTCCGGCATGCAACCGGGACAAGTGGGTCTTGGTTCCTTTAACGACGCCTGTTTTTTTGACGATGTAGAATTGGAATCGTTTTACAAAAAAGACACCATCCCGCCCAATCCTCCGCAAGGCGTGATTGCTTCTCCGATGCCGTAAGATGCGCGTATTCGCTTTGCCGAAAATCCTAAAGTTGGCCATCACTGAACTGGTGAAATCCAAACCTGATTCGTGTACAAGCGTGATCCCAACCCAGATAAACTGGAATGAATAGTATAATAATCCGCAGATTGCGCAGATAGACGCAGAAAAATCGCCATCCGAATGTTATCTGCGAACATCTGCGTCATCTGCGGATGAGCAGGAGATTGGCTGAAAATGCCTAGCGCAGCAGAACTGCAAACAAACGAAAAACACAGCAGCGAAAAAAGGTGGTTATTTTTTTTCCAGTGCAAGAAGGGGTGCTGCTCAAAGATTTTGTTGCCATTTTTCGCGAAAAACAACGTGTAATACACTAAAGTGTATTTGCTCCCTGTTCCCCGCTAATTTTGATCCAACTCACTGGAAAATTTTCTCGTGGCATAATGTTTGCGTAATGTATAGTGATCAATTGAGAATGCTATTGATTTTATTGCATTAAGCAATGTTTCCTACAGCAGCAACCAGTCCGACCATGTACTAGTCGCAAACAATTGTTTTGCTGTGAAACAAAATAATCATGTTTTGGAGGTTAAAGCCATGAGATTCGCTTCTAAATTCTCCCAGCTCCTGGTGATCGCCGTTTTTCTGAGCCTGTCGGTAAGCGCCACGGTACTGGCTGTGACCGACGATTTTGAGCGCACCAGCCTGGGCACAAATTGGTCGGCGCATACGGATATGGTCATTTCAAACGGAAAATTGCACTACCAGGGTACGACAGCCGGTTGGAAATATTCCGCGATATACAAAGGCAGCGGAGTGACGAATCCGAATCAGGTCAGCGTCACCTACTCTTCTGCAGCAACCGATCCGGGATATGGGGGTATTCTCTTTGTCAACTCGCCGGTCTCTACGGCCAACGGGTACCTGGTTTTCAAAATTGGCAGCAGTATACGATTGTACAAGGTGACCAACGGCGAAGTACCTGGTACAGGATATGAATTGGCAAAAGCAACTGCCAGCCCGGATGTGACGCTGGCTGCCAGCGGAACCTTAAAGGTCGTATTTAATGTCAGCAACTATTCGTTTGCCATCTATGTGAACAATTCGCTGGTAGGAACATTGGCAGATCCCACGCCGGGGCATGCCTATGATTTGTCAACCAGATACGCCGGTGTCATGCAACACGGCGAGTCGACGAAAAACAAGGACGCAGAATCCTTTACTGCAGAATATGTGGCCAGCTCCTCGGATGTAACAGCGCCTGCTGCGATCAGCAATTTGGCCACTGGCGCGGTTACCGACGGCACCGTGGTTTTAACCTGGACCGCCACCGGCGATGACGGGACTACCGGAACAGCCACTTCCTATGATATTCGCTATTCCACGGCAGCCATCACCAACGCCAATTTCAGTTCTGCCACCGCAGTGACCGGCGAACCCACGCCCAAAGCATCCGGCGGCAGCGAAACCTATACGGTGACCGGATTGACGGCGAACACCACTTATTATTTTTCCATCCGTGCCGGTGATGAAAACAACAACTGGTCTACTGCTTCCAATTCGCCCAGCGCGAAAACAGCATCATCCGGCGGCGGCGGTACCGTTTCCGGAAGCTGGAAATGCGGCACAGCCGATGATTTTGAACGCGCAGACGTCGGCTCTGACTGGGTGGCGCCGGGCTATGTGATCAAGAGCGGCCAGCTGGCTACCGGTTCAGGCGCCACGGTCAGCAGCTGGAACAATCTGGCGGTCTATATCAAGAGCGGCATGTACAAGACGGAAAAGTTTGATTCTCTCAAGGTGTCTTTTACCATCGGCGCCAGCGCCGTCCTGTTAGGCACGTTTGTGCCGAACGCCATGGTTGTGCTGTTGGATCAGCCTTCTTCGGCTGCCTCCGGTTATTGGTTGAAACGTACGGCCAATCAGCTGCAGTGCCTCAAAACCAGCGATAATTCCATAGTTGCTACCGTTTCAACTGTGAAAACAACGGCGCCGGTGGCTGGCGACAAGATCACAGTTGTGGTCTCGGACCAGACCGGCGGCAAAAAAATAAGGTATTATGTAAATGACACCTACGATGCCACCATCACCCTTACCGGTGTAACATATGAAACCTGGTACGCCGGCGTCATGCAGTACAGCAATGACGGCAAATATCCGGTTGATAATTTTGAAGTGTGCTATCCGGGTTCTGCTGTGGCGGAAGGTTCTTCCATTGAAAAATATCACGGCGATAATCAAAGCGGCGCCATCAACACCATGCTGCCCGATTCGGTGGCGGTGTTGATCCGCGACGACGCGGATGTGCCGGTGGAAGGCGTAGCCGTCTCTTTTGCCGTAGCCCAGGGCAGAGCGGATTTAAGCGTCAACAACACCTCCTCCTTTGACGGCAAAATTTGGCGTGAGTGTGAATCCGGCGTGCGCGGCGGCCTGGCTTTCGAAGCTACCGACGCCAACGCTTCCGGCGATAAATTCATCGATACGCCTGACGGCGTTAATCAAACCGGCACCCTGCCGTTGACCATGACCATTTATTCACCGCAGGATTTGATTTATGATTTCTGGTTGCGCTATCGTGCATTTGACACCAACCACAATGCCGGTTATTTCAAACTGGATAATAAAGACAGTACAGCTGTTACTGTTCCGGTTTCCTCATCATGGGCGTGGTACAAGGTCGGCTATTTTAACGTCAGTCGCGGCGTCCACACGTTAAAGTTTTTTGTCACCAAGAAACCAGGTTGGGATTGGGATAAGATTCTTTTCGCTGATCGTACGCGTTATCGTGATTACGTTCCCAGCGGCGAAGGCGGCAGCGGCCCCATCTTTAGCAACGTCAGCAACAGCCAGGGCATTGCTTCAACGCGCGTTACGTTCAGCACAGATGCAGACACCAATGTCATAGTCGAAGCCCTGGGCTATAAAGCGGACGGCACAACCTTGCTGACCGGCGCGCCCATCAGTTTTACCTTAAATCCGAATCCCGGTCCGGCTACGCAAATGGTCAAAGGCTCCAAGCAGGATACGCTGAAAGGCAGCCCCGGTGCGCAGATGGGTGAGCCGATCCAGGCTTTGATTCTGGACAGTTACGGCAACCGCGTGCCCGGCGTAACGGTTAAATTTAATCTGATTCGCGGCACTGGCACGTTGTCCGCCACTCAGGTCACTTCCAACAGTAACGGCGAGGCCAACACCTATCTGACCTTGTCGTTGTTGGAAACTTTTTATGAAATTCAGGCCACTGCCAATAACAGCGGCGGTACGCCGTTGACCAATTCGCCCTTGACCTTTTATGTCAAGCCGGGTGTGCCGCCGTCGCTGATCCAATATGTCAGCGGCAACAATCAGGAAGGTTTTTCCTGCGACAAGTTGACAGCGCCACTCGTGGTCCGGGTGTTGGGCAATGACGGCAATCCTTTTGCCAATTTTCCGATCGAGTTTGTCGTTTTAACCGGCGGCGGCACCGTGAGCAAATTAAGCCCGGAAAGTTACGCTGCAACCGTGACCGTGAGCACCAACAGCAGCGGCGAAGCTAGTGTGTATTGGAAACCCGGCGCCAAGGCCGGCGTCAACACTCTGGAGGCGCGCGCCACCGGTCTGAGTGGAACGCCCATCCCATTTAACGCTACGGGCAAGGCAGATGTAGCTTCTGTACTAAAGATCTCCTCCGGTGACAAACAATCAGGCCCGGTCGGCGTGGTATTGGAAAAGCCGTTGGTGGTAAAAATTACCGACAAGTGCGGTGAAAATCCCAGTGCCGGTGTTTCGGTAGTATTTAATGTCATTCAGGGCACGGATGCCTACCTGAACGATGCTGTCAATATCAACAAATCCGTGACCGTGATTACCAATAGTCAGGGTTTGGCGCAGGTAAATCTGTTTATGGGCAGTTTGCCAGGCGAGCAACATCTGGTGCGCGCCACTGCCGCAGGCATGAATCCGGAACAGATCACCTTTGAAGCCACCTCGACCACGCCGGTGGCCATTGCCATGGAGTATGTCTCCGGCAACATGCAGGACACGACGGTCACGCGACCTTTGCCCAAACCCTTTGTCGTGCGCACCAAAGGTCCTTACAATTCCATCATCGGTGGTCATCAAGTTACTTTTACTGTTGTCAAGGGCAGCGGTAATTTTAGCGGGGCGGTGAAAAAGACCGTCGTGTCCGATGAGAACGGTCTGGCCAGCGCCACTTTAACCGTCGGCACCACAGCTGGGGATTCGGCCAATATTGTAGAAGCGACCTCGACCCGTTCGGATAATCCCAATATTCTGCTGACCGGTTCGCCCATTCGCTTTATCGCTGCCGGCGTTGCCGATTTGCCGGCGCAGGTACAGCGGGATGAAACGACCAACAACCAGACCGGTTCTGCCGGCTATACTTTGCTCAAGGATATTCGCACCCGAGTGCTGGATAGCCACGGCAACCCGATTGCGGATTATACGGTCACATTTGAGATTCAATCCGGCGGCGGCACCTTTGTATCAGGCACTGAGGAGGCTACAGTCTATGTCGCCAAAACCGGTAAAGACGGCTACGCTTCAGCCAAATGGAAAATGCCGATTTCTCTGGGCCCGGTGCGCTGTCTTGCTACCGTGGTCAAAGAAAACGGCGCTGCCCTGAGCGGCAGCCCGCTGGAATTCAACGCAACGGCGACCACTGGCGACGCCTACAAGATGGAAAAGATCACCCTGGCGGACACGCTGGTCGGAACAACCGGCAAGGCTCTGGAACAGCGTTTGCGCGTGCGCGTCAGCGACCGCAATAATCTGCCCAAGGGCGGATATTATGTCACGTTTGTCGCTACACAGGGCGGCGGTTCGGTAAGCAACGGCGTGCAAAGCGGCACACAACAGACCGTGGCCACTTCAGCCGATTCCGGCATTGCCGAAGTAATCTGGACCCTGGGCACCAAGAGCGGTACAGCCAATAATCTGGTGGAAGCACGCGCATCAGTCACACAAAACCCCACACTGGTTTTTAAGGCCACTGCCAAGCCGGACACGCCCAGCCGGTTGGTTGAAGACAAGACGGCCAAGGATCAGGTCGGCAATGTGGGCGTTGCGCTGGCCAAACCGATTAAAGTGCAAATAGTCGATCAATACGGCAACGGCGTTCCGCAACATCCGGTGGTGTTTACCGTGTTGGGCGCAGATTCCGTGCGCGGCAGTATCGACGGCATGGCTTTCAAAGAGATGTTGACCGATATTGACGGCTATGCTTCCGTCTATTGGGTTCTGGGAAAGAAACCGGGATCGCGCAACAATTCGTTGGAAGTGACTTCACGCAATGTCAACACCATGTTGACCAATTCACCCTATGTGTTTTATGCTACGGGCACCATTGGCAATGCGGCCATTATCAAGTCGATGTCTGATACGACCAAGCTTGCAGCCGGCACCACCACGGGCGCCAATTTGAGCGAACCATTGCGCGTGCGCGTAACAGACGCGTTCAACAATCCCATTGCCAATCAGGAAGTGGTCTTTGAAGTCATGAGCGTCACTGCGGCCGGTGGCGGTTCTCTGGATGGCGCGATAGATAAGAAAAAAACGATCAAGACCGATTCCTATGGCATGGCCAGCGTTATTTTTACCACCGGCAATCAGGCCGGTTTTAAAATCAATCACGTCGAAGCGCGCGCTGAATACGGCGGCCAAAAGTTGAGTGGCTCGCCGGTTAACTTTTATATTACGGGTTTGTCTTCTAATGCGACAGCCATGCTGACCAAATACGGTAATAATCAAAGCGGCACCGTTGGCAAGTTTTTACTTGAAGAGCTGCAGGTGCAGGCTACCGATAAGTGGGGCAATCCGGTGCCGCGTCACCCGATTACCTTCCGGGTTATTGCCGGTGTTGCTGAAAAAGCAGCTCTGGGTGCTGACACACTGACTACCAAAGTTGTGGAAACCGGCTCTGACGGCATTGCCCGCGTGTCCTGGCGCCTGGGTCGTACAGCAGGAACTGAAAAGAACATGGTGGAAGCCACGTCAACCAATGGCGGCGTCAACCTCTCCGGCTCTCCACAAATATTTGTTGCCAAAGCTTTACCGGATGTCACCGACGCCAAGCGCAGCAAGATCGAAGCGTTTCCAGTGCAAGCGCCGGCGGACGGCACTTCCAAAATCACCATTAACGTGAGTCTGAAAGATAAATATGATAACGCAGTTGCACAAAAAGCAGTCATTTTGGAGGCTTCCGGTTCCAACAACATCGTCACGCAACCCATGGCCACCACAGACGTCAATGGTCTGGCCACCGGCTTTATCGCTTCCACCGTCGCCGGCGCCAAAGTGGTCAAGGCGCGTGATCTCAACAGCCAGGTCGGTCTGTCGGACAGCATTCGCATCACCTTTGCTCCTTTGGCTGCTTTTGAAATCATCAAGGCCAACACCAATCACGGCGATAGCCAGGAAGGCAACGTCGGTACGGCTTTGCCGATTCCGTTGCGCGTTTATGTGCGCGACCGTTACGCCAATCCCATTAACCATTTCCCGGTGTTGTTCACCCCGACACAGGGCGGCGGTCAAATGCTGGATGGCCCGACGGTGTATACCGACTCGACCGGTCTGGCTCAGGCGCGTTACATGTTGGGCAATCAGGCCGGCATTAATTTCATCGAAGCCAAAGCCTATGATCAGGGCAGCGGCGCCGCGTTGAGCAATTCGCCAGTGCGTTTCACGGAAACGGCGAAAAAGGCGCAACCCTCTTTTCTGATCAAGGTCAGCGGCGAAGGCCAATCTGCAGCGCCGGGTCAGCAATTGCCTAATCCGCTGCGCGTGCAGGTGCTGGATTTAAACAGCCTGCCGATCTACGGCGTGTCCGTACAGTTCGGCGTCCTGCTTAACGACGGCAATATCATCAGCACCAATCCGGTGAAAACCGATATGAACGGTTATGCGGATGCGCGTGTTGTTGTCGGACGGACCAAAGGCATCAACATGTTCAGCGCCTATCTGCCGGAAGCGACGGCCATCGCCACCGTGTCGTTCAGCGCCACCACTAATTTCGGCGAAGCGACCCGTTTGACCTATCAGTCCGGCAACAATCAGAGCGGCACGGTCGCCCGCACCCTGGCCTTGCCATTGGTTGTGCGCACCGAAGATTCCTACGGCAATGCGGTGCCCAATGTACCGGTTAATTTTGCCGTGGTGGAAGACGTGACTGTTGCTTCTTCCGGAACGTTGTCCGGCGGCGTGAAAACGCTCATCGTCCGTTCCGGAATCGATGGACTTGCTGCGATAACTTATACGCCGGGAACCAGAGCCGGTTTAAATATGGTCAAGGTTACCTCGGCCGGATTGCAACCGAACAACATCGACTTTTCACTTTACGGCGTTGCTGATTATCCCTATTGCATGACCGATGCCAGCAAATCCAATCTGCGCGGTCAGGTTAACCAGATTATGATTGATCCCATCCAGGTGCTGGTGGCGGATCAGTACGGCAACCCGGCCAGCGGCGGCAGCGTGCAGTTTGTAGTCATGCCGCAAAGCGGTTCCCTAGTGGAAAATAACGTGGTCTATTCCAAGGCCAACGGCATTGCCGCCCTGCACTGGAAATTGGGCAAGCTGGGCGATAATGTGGCCATGGCTACTGCCAGTTTGCCTTGCGGCACGCCGACCATCACCTTCCATGCCACCGGCGAGAGCAACAATTATCCGATTCTCACCCTGCCCGGCGAGCAGGTGGTCAATGAGAACCAGCAATTGGCGTTCAGCGTGGCTGCCAATGATCTGGACGGCGATCAGGTTTATCTCTCGGCTGTTTCTTTGCCCGACGGCGCGGTGTTTGATGAACCGGCCGGATCCAATCAGTTTGTCTGGACGCCGGCTGCCAACCAGGGACGTACGGATCCTTACTATGCGGTATTTCAGGCACAGGACAGTCGCGGCGGTCGCGATCTGGATTCGGTCAAGATCGTGGTGCGCAACGAAAACAAGGTTCCTGAAATTATCGGCCAGAGTCCGGCAGCGGATTATCTGACTGTCAAATATCCGAATACCCAGGAATTTATTATTCAGGTTGTTGATCATGACGGTGATCAATTATACTATACCTGGAAAGTGGACGGCATATCAGTGGGTAATTCATCAGCCTTCTTTTTCGATTCGAGATTTTATTTCAGCACCATGCGTCACACCATCACGGTGGAGATCTATGATCAGGTCAGCAGCACCAGCAACACCTGGATTGTAGATATCACCACTGCCGTCGAAATGAAGACTTTTAATTGTCAAATGGTTCCATACCAGGGTGTAAAGCTGGTCTGGGAAACCTCTTCCGAGTCCGGCAACCTGGGCTTCAATGTGTTGCGTTCGTATACGGAAAGCGGCGCCTATGAAAAGATCAACGACGCTCTGCTGCCCGGCAGCGAGACTGGCAAATACAACTTTGTCGATAAAGAGGTCGAGACCGGTCAGAAATATTACTACAAGGTCGTCGACGTCAGCAGCAGCGGCGCTTCCCAGGAGCATGGGCCGGTGGTGGCGGAAATGACGGCGCCGGAAAACTATGATTTGTCGCAGAACTATCCCAATCCGTTCAATCCGACCACCAGCATTCATTATCAGCTGCCGGCGGCGGATAAAGTACGGATCGAGGTGTTCAACCTTAACGGGCAACTGGTGGCGACGCTGGTCGACGGTCCTAAACCGGCCGGGTATCATGTGGCGCTGTGGGATGGTCGCAACGATTACGGTTTGAGCGTCAGTTCCGGTGTTTATTATTATCGCCTGGTCACCCGCACCTATACTTCGACCAGAAAGATGGCTTTATTGAAATAAGGGTGGTGTGGTGGACATTGGGCATCGCCTGTCATTAGTGTGATGTCCCACGTCAGGGTACTGACCGCAGTCTTGTAAAAGGCTGCGGTCTTTTTTTTTTTGCCAGCCGGCAGATTCCGAGCATGAAAGTTTTAATGGCGACAACATCTTTTTTCAACCGCACCGCGGTATTTATGCCGCGATCTCTACTGTTACAACAGTGTCATTGAAAACGGAGGAAAGGTTACTGACAATGGGGATGTTCTGCGCTGGAGTGAAGCAATCCCCTTATACAATCAAAGTGGCTTTTAAACTCCGTTTGAGCGGGTGAGGAATCTGTTCGCGCGCGATTTTGACCGTCACGTCGGGAACAATCGGCGAACAGATGCTTCGCCGCTTTGAGTGATCGCAAAGTGTAAAGATCGGTCTGTCATGCGGCTCAGCATGACAAGAGTAAAAATCTATCAACTCTTCCTCTTCAACTATTCCATATAGTCTTGTCATTCTGAAGCCTGCTGTTATCGATTCCAGGAATCACCATCGACTGTCTTTGGCAGGCTGAAGAATCTGTTCGCGTCCCTGTTTTGGCCGTCATGCTGTGAACAAGCGGCGAACAGATGCTCCGTATAATAATGAGGAAAGGAGGTATTCCAATTCAACTGTTGTATAAAAACAAGGATCTGTTAGAGCGCCAAGCGCTGTGACCTACTATAGCCTGGGCCGCCACAGACTGTGTGAAAATGTCAGACAACCCCCGGGGGTTCTTGGTGATAAAGCGTTAAAAGACAACCGGATGTGGCCGCACAAAACGCGGCCACATCCGGGGTCCGGGGTCTGTTGGATTTCACACAGTTTGGCCAGGCTCAGGCATAAAGCGTGCGATAAAGCCTTCTCTGCCTCATCACAAATCATTCAAATTTGATTGTTATTAACAAGAAAATTGAATAAATTATGGACTGAATACGACTGACTTAAAGGATAGGCTGTAATGAAACGCAAAGCAGTGTGGATTATGTTAACGGTGCTATTGTCCGCGGCCGCAGCCTGGGCGGCTGAAGAAGCGACGCATGGCGCGGTGAATTTGGGTGAACTGCTGCCGGTGTGGAGCGGGTTGCCGTTTGTCGGTATTTTACTTTCCATTGCGCTGTTTCCATTGTTTGCTCCGCACTTTTGGCATCATCATTTCGGCAAGGTTTCAGTTTTCTGGGCTCTGGTTTTTGCCGTTCCTTTTGTTATCAGTTATGGCGAGCCGGCTTTGCACGAGATATTACATATTTTTCTTATCGATTATCTTCCTTTCATCATATTGTTATGGGCGTTGTTTACCGTTGCCGGCGGATTACTGGTTGAGGGCTCTCTGGTCGGCAAACCGATTACCAATCTGACGATGCTGCTCATCGGCACCCTTATTGCTTCCTGGACCGGCACCACCGGCGCTTCCATGCTCATGATTCGTCCGGTTCTGCGCGCCAACAGCAAGCGCAAAAACAAGGCGCATGTGATCGTATTTTTCATTTTCCTGGTCAGCAATATCGGCGGCGCGCTAACGCCCCTTGGCGATCCGCCTTTGTTTCTCGGGTTTTTGCACGGAGTGCCGTTTTTCTGGACCATGAAAATTTTACCGCAGACCGTGTTCGTAGCGGTCTCTGCTTTACTCATATTTTATATTTTTGACGTCATATTGTACAAAAGAGAGTTGCAGGACGCTCCGGCTGAGAGCACAGTCGCTGAACCGGTGATCCCGATTCGCGTTCGCGGCTTGCACAATTTTCTGTTATTGGCCGGCATCGTTGGCGCTGTGTTGATGAGCGGCATGCTGCATTTGGGCGTGATTTCGATCTGGGGAATTCATCTAGAGATACAAAACTTGTTACGCGATCTTTTACTGGTGCTCATCGGCGTGGTCTCGTTAAAAACCACTTTTGCAGAAATACGCAGCGGCAATGAATTCAGTTGGGGGCCCATGCAGGAAGTTGCCATTCTTTTTGCCGGTATTTTCATGACCATCATACCGGCTCTGGCGATGTTGCGCGCCGGCGCACAAGGTCATTTGGCGTTTATTATCAACGGCGTCAAAGAGCCGTGGCACTATTTCTGGGTAACCGGCGGCCTGTCCAGCTTTTTGGATAATGCACCGACCTATTTGACTTTTTTCAACACCAGTTTGGGCAATTTCTATCCCGGCCTGCCGGAAAGTCAGGCAGTAGCCAAGCTGTTGGCGGAACATCCCATCTATTTAAAAGCCATCTCCTGTGGTGCGGTTTTTATGGGCGCCAACACCTATATCGGCAACGCACCCAATTTTATGGTTCGCTCCATTGCTGAAGAGGCCGGCGTCAAGATGCCCAGCTTTTTTAGTTATATGCTGTACTCTTTGCTGATTCTCATTCCGTTATTTGTGCTGACTAGTTTAATTTTCTTCTAGGTCGGCAAAATTACCAGCATCTTCATAATACCGGAATAGCATGATGGCATATCCTTGTGAATTTTTTTAAATAACGCGACAACGGTGTCATTGCGAACGCAGGCCCAGAAGCTGATAAAAAAGATGTTCTGCGCTGGAGTGAAGCAATCCCCTCATACACTAAAGTGTTATTATAATCCAAATTGTACCAAAACTAACCTTCGAAGGCTATTGGACAACCACCTCCTGCACCATCTACCTTATTTTACGAATTTATCGCCATACTTGACGATTTTTATTGCATCATTCGTTAAAATTTGCTATATTCTGTCATAAAATGGCGATTTTAGGATTTCTAACTTGCTAATATTAGATATATTAGCGTCCTTTCGGCAGCAAAGGAGCAGCAGTATGAAAACCAAGCTAATCTTGGAAGGAACCGATCAGGAACTGCAGCAATTGAGTTGTCCGCAATGCGGCAACCGTTTGGCGATTACCAGCCACTCCCAATCAGTGCGTTTGGCCAAAGGCGCCAGAGGCATTGCCAAATCCGATTTGCCGGTCATGTTGATCAACGGCAAAGGCAGTGATAAGCAACGCTTCGCTCGTATGATTCATGACAACAGTTTCCGTTGTAACGGACCTTTCCAGGTTTTAGATTGCGCCAATAAATCGGCACAAGAGCAAGAGATCGCGTTGTTCGGCGGTTGTGGTGAAGATTATGTAAAAAATCAGGAACTCATGCAAAAGGCGGATGGCGGAACCTTGTTTATTGATAATGTAGAGAGATTGGCTCTCTCGGTGCAGACCAAGCTTTATCGCTTTATGCAAACAGAAAGCTATACCGCGGCGCAATCCTGGCGCGTGCGCTATGCGCATGTTCGTGTGATTGTCGCCGGCAGCATCGATTTGCACAAGGCGGTTATTCAAGGAACGTTTCTCCACGATCTGTGCAATCGGCTGACCACCGCGTCCATTCGCGTGCCTTCCTTATGGCCCAGTGCGCCTTTGCCGCTGCAGGTTAACTGACTCGGCACTTTTATTTTTCCGACACCGGCGACATGAAATAGGACAGATAAATCGACAATTGACTTGAATTTTCCCTGTTTTATCTTTATTTTATTTTCGACCGGACCTCCATATTCTACACTTTTTCTTTTCAATACAACATCGACAAGACATAGCCGGAATTGCTTTTGGGTCAGGCCGAATTGAAATGCTGAACAGCATGATCATTCCTGTCTAAGCAAATGGGAGGAGCCATGAAAAAGGGTTGTCTGCTTTTTGCGCTGATTTTGTTAATCAGTGCACAGGTTTTAAGCATGGAACAGGCGGATCTCATTCTGATCAACGCCAAGGTGATTACTGTCGATGCGCAAGATCACATCAGTCAGGCCGTCGCACTCGCAAAAGGACAGATACTCGCCGTCGGCAAGGAAAAAGAGATCAGAGCTTTGGCTGGACCGCAAAGCAAGGTCATTGATTTGCGGGGCAAAACCGTTACCCCGGGATTGGTTGATTCTCATTATCATTTGCTGTACTATGGCATGCAGTTCTGGCCCGGATTTGTCAACATCCGTCTGCCGGAAGCGAAAAACAAGGCAGCGCTATTACAGCTGGTGCGGGAACATGTTAAAGAGTTGAAAAAAGGGCAATGGTTGTCCACCAATCAGGGATTTCATATCGGTCCTGGAGAAAGTCTGGATCGCTGGGATTTGGACAAGGCGGCGCCGGACAATCCCTTGTACCTGCGCCATTTCAGCGGCCAATACGCCGTAGTCAATACGGCGGCCTTGAAAATTGCCGGCATCGATGCGTCAACGCCTGATCCGGTGGGCAGTAAAATTTTGCACAACAGCAAAGGCGAGCCCACCGGCGTGCTCTCGCACTATCCGGCGGAAAATCTGGTGGCCAAGTTTTGTCCCGGCTATGGCGACCGCACGCCCGAAACAGCGCAGGAAGCCATCGCTCGCGGACAGGAATTGTGTTTGCAGGCCGGTTATACTACGATCGAAGATGTCATTGTATCCAATCTGCAGGATATCGAGGCTTATCAAAAATTTGCCGATAGCGGCAAATTAAAAGTGCGGGTCTACATTATGCTTTACTGTCATTCAGAGGAACAGGCCAATCGCTACGTCAAAGCTATTAAGCCTTTCAAATCCGACAAATTGATTTTTGGCGGCTGGAAGCTGGCCATGGACGGCGGCCCCGCAGCCGGCACAACCCTGTTTTACGATAAAAACTGTCTCGGCGCCAAAATAGCCTATCCGTATTATCCCCAACCGGCGCTGAATCGCATCGTCAAATTGTTGCACGACACCGGCTTGCAGGTGGCGGTGCATGTCGGCGGAGATGAGGGCATCGACATGACCTTGACCGCTTTTGAGGAAGCCATGAAAGCCAATCCACGACCGGACCCGCGCCATCGCATCGAACATGGCTTGTTTCCCACGCCACAGGCTTTGACGCGCATGAAAAACGGTCAGGTCATTCTCTCCACGCAACCGCAATGGATTGTGTGGCATGGCGACGGTTATCGCATGGCTGCCACGGACGCCATCATGGAGAATTTTTTGCCGCTCAGGACCGCATTGAAAATGAGCGTACCGCTGGCTTTTGGCTGTGATGTGCCGGCATCACCCTGGCAGGAACCCAAGTGGGCTTTTGCCGGCGCCGTGTTGCGTCGCAACAAGGCCAACGCCCCCATGTCCCCTGAAGAAAAGCTGACGATGCAGGAGGCTTTGCGCGTACACACCATGGGTTCTGCCTATGCAGCGTTTCTGGAGAAAGAAATCGGTTCCCTGGAGAATGGCAAAAAAGCGGATCTCACGGTCTGGTCGCACGATCTCTATAGCATGAAACCGGATGAATGGATCAATCTCAAAGCGGTGATGACGATTGTAGATGGACAGGTGGCGTGGGAGGAAAAAATTTGATCTGCGTATATCGGCGTCTCTGCGTTCGATATGGCGGAAAAGACAAACGCAGAGGTGCAGAGGTGAATCGGTATAGATTTATTTCCTCTTTCCTCTCTTGCTGATTTAAAATTTATAATCGCACAGGAGACTTCTTTAGCGCACGAGATAGGCCTGGACATTTGTCAGAAGGATTCTTGTATGTTTTTTGAATTCCAATCGGAAATAGGCTCTATTTCGTGCCCGGTGTAAATATGTTGACGATCAGACATCTTTCCCCTCTGCGTATCTCTGCGCTCTTCGCGTCTCTGCGTTTGGTATTGAGAAAAATAAAACGCAGAGACGCAGAGTTGAAATCGATTTTCTTTCCAGCTTTTTCAAAAGCTCTTTATTTTTATATTACAGCAACAAATAATAATTAAAATTTAACAGACAAGGAATCACCATGCGACCCCAAAATTATCGCGTTGCCCTGCTTTTTTCCTTTCTTTTGCCGTGTCTTGCGTTTTCACAAATGAATCTCCCTCTTATCGATATTTCCGGCGAGGTCGATCGGCACGTAATGATTGCTCAAGGCACAGAAAAAATTTATCAGGGTCATCCGACCACCGTTCTGTTGGCCGATGGAAAAACCATGTACTGCGTGTGGAGCATCGGCCATGGCGGACCTGCGGGGCCCATGGCCGTCAGTCATAACGGCGGCCTGACCTGGAAGCGCATGGACGAGCAACTGCCAAAAGGTTTTTGTGCGCACAAAAATTGTCCCAGTATTTACCGTTTAATGGACAAGACAACCGGCAAGGTCAGATTGTGGGTCTTTTCCGCTCAGCCTAACATGCCGCGCATCGTCAGCGAGGACGGCGGCAAGACCTGGAAAGAGATGCCTGCTCTTGGCTTTGACTGCGTTATGACCTTTAGCAGCATGGTCAAAATAAAAGACGCGACCTATATGGGCTTTTATCACCGCCGCAAGGGTGAATCGCTGGTTGTTTTGAGCAGCAAGACCGGTGACGGCGGCCTGACCTGGTCCGACCCCAAAGTTATTGCCGATGTTGAAGGCAAATTGGCGTGTGAGCCTTTCGTGTTTCGTTCGCCCAATCAAAAAGAGTTGTGCTGCCTCATGCGCGAAAACACCCATAAAGGCGCCAGCCTGGTGATGTTCAGCACGGATGAAGGCGAGACCTGGACGCAGCCAAAAGATACGCCGTGGGGGCTCACCGGCGACCGACATCAGGGCGTTTATACCAGGGACGGACGGTTGGTCATTGCCTTTCGCGACCGGGCGCTGAACAGTCCGACCAATGGCCATTTTGTTGCCTGGGTGGGAACCTACAGTGATATTAAAAACGGCAAACCGGGAGAATATCGCATCAAATTGTTGCACAGTTATAGCGGCAGCGATTGTGGCTATCCGGGTATGGAAATTCTGCCAGACGGAACTATTGTCGCCACAACATATATAAAATATGAAAAAGGCATAGAAAAACATTCTGTGGTGAGTACGCGCTTTCAAATGCAGGAAGTGGATGCCCTGGCAGCAAAAACGGTTATCGGTGATGCTGCGCCAATTTTTCACAAACAAACTTTATATAAAGACAAGCGCATGCCGGCCATTGTCATGGCGCCGGACGGATCGGTATTGGCTTTTGCGGACGGCTGTTCGCTGGTGCGAAAAAGCAATGACAATGGCCAGACATGGTCTCCTGCGCAAGAAATAGTGCCTGGCGAGAAATTAGAGGGCAATGTACTTTTGGACGAAAGCAACGGCGAGCTGGTAATCCTGTCGCCTTCTGGCCCCAATCCCTATTTACATAAAAGCGCGGATAACGGCAAGACCTGGCGCAAAGAATATGTAAACATTAACGCTAATGTTATGGGGCATGGCGTTCAAGGGTCCAGTCCCATCAATATTATCGCTTTTGAACCGGGCATCACTTTAAAATTTGGCGAACACAAAGGCCGATTGCTCATTGCCGGCAGAATCCAGCCGCCGCTCGGCGACAACAGTCAGGAGCACTGGATGTACAATTACAACACATCCATGTACAGCGACGATCACGGCAAGACCTGGCAGATCAGCGATGCGATTATGACTGGTACCGGTGAAGCGGCCCTGGCTGAATTATCCGACGGCTCGATTTACTATAATTCGCGATCGCACATGTCCGTGGACCACAAGCGACGCATTGCCTGGAGTTTTGACGGCGGCCAACGCTGGGTGGATTGGAGCGCGTCCGACGAACTGTATGAAATCGGTGAGCCCTTTTATTTTAAATACGGCGGCAAGCCCAGCTATGGCTGTAAAGCAGGATTGGTGAGAATGCCGTCGGGCCCGGCCCAGACGCAAGACGTGTTGCTCTATAGCCAACCGGATTGGAAGGGAGGCTGGCGCTACCAGATGTCCGTATGGGCTTCGTTTAACGGCGCTGCGATCTGGCCGGTCAAGCGGTTGATCGATCCGGGATTCTCTGCTTATTCTTCGCTGGCTGCAGGTAAAGACGGCATGATTTATCTTTTGTACGAAAGCGGAGAGAAAAAATTGTACGATGAAATTCGGGTGGCGGTGTTTAATTTGGCGTGGCTGGAGGCGGGAGCAACGTTTTAGCGACCGTACAGGATTGAGCAGGCCTTCAATTTTTAAAAATATTTCTTGCATTTGATTTTTAGTTTATTTATGTTCTAAAAGTTTGATAAATAGTTATTCTTGCTAGTACCGGGGGGATTGGCATCAATTTAGAAGCACAAATTTGATTGTCTAAGATAATCGCATTTGTGCTTTTTTGTTTTAAGAGCATTCAGAGCCCTGCCAATTTCCGGACAAAACTTGTTCAGGAGTGCATATGGTCAACCTTCGCAGAGTTGCCGGTTTTTTATTTCTTTTACTGATGATCGCTTTGCTGTTTGCTTGCGCAGACAATAACAAGTCGAATCCGGCTGATAATGACGGTTCGACTACCGATAAGACAGTGGTAAACACATCTACCAAAGTGGTAGACGATATGTCCAATGTCCGAGTCGTAGATGTTAAAGATGACCAACTCGTGTTAAATTATTCCGGACAGGCGCCGACGGTGCGTGCCGGGGACTTGCTCATCGGCACTACCGGCGAGGGTTATCTACGCTCCGTCGTCAGTACCAGTACGCAAAACGGCAGTATGGTCATTACCACCGCTTCTGCGGCGTTGGATGAAGCCATAATAAAGGGCGCTCTTGATACAACATTCGTGTTAAAACCTCCCTCCAGCCTTAAATTGGAGAAAGCATTACTGCCTTTAGCGGGCCAAGAGAACGAATCGGGAAATACCATACGGGTTACCTCCGGAACGCCATTGATTAAAATGACCGGAGTGGCTGATGAATACGCCATCGAAATACCGGGGGTGTCTTTCGAAATTAAGGATAAAGTAAAAGAAGGCAAATTAACGGCTTCGATCGAAAAAATCGTTGTAGCGCTTTCAACCACAGTTGATAATTTCAAGGTAAATATCGATGGCGGCTTGAAGTATTTTAAACTTACTTATAAAATTCAGGAAAGAGTCGAGTTCCAAAAGTTCAGCTTCAAGCTTGAGGGAGGCGTGATTAATGAATGGGAAAAACGGATCCAAACCATACCTCTGGGCAAACTCGTTTTTTCCATCGGCCCGGTTCCGGTCGTCATCACCTTTTCTTTGGATTTTAATATAGGCGCTGAAGCAGAATTTGTAATGGGCGCGGGCTTGGAAACGGAAAATAATCTTAATTTTACCGCTACTGAAAATATGGGAGCCGAATATACTGGATCACAATGGAATACGATCTGGAATTTGACGGCTCAAGGGACGCCCACCTTGTCGGTAAAACCGGTTGCATCTATTCAGGGAGAACTGCGATTCTTTTTTAAACCGCAAATTAGCTCTAAAATATATGGCATCATTGGTCCTGCACTTTTTATACAAGGCTTTCAGTATGATACCATGTCTTTCCCTCCTTTTCTCCTGGATTTGGGAGTAGGTTTGAAGGGTGGACTTGATTTTGAGATGGAGATTTTTTCAAAAAGAATTTTTGAATTTGAATGGACTTTTGCTGAAAAGAGATGGTCCTGGGTAAAATGGACGCAAAACTTGCCCCCGGACATGCCAACTTATCTACAGCCGACCAATACAGCAAGTGACCAACCCATAAACATCCAACTGAGTTGGCGGTGTACGGATCCGGATAACGATAACCTGAAATATGATGTTTTTATGAGTAAAGAAAATCCACCAGCTATTTACCAAACTAATGTACCCAATGGAGCAGTTAATTTATCCGGATTGTCAGGTGGAACAACATATTACTGGAAAATAGTTGCCATCGATGTTAAAGGAAATAAAACAGAAGGGCCTATATGGTCTTTCCGAACGATTCTTTCTCATATCGTAAGTACGCCCAATGCGCCGACAGGCCCTGACAACGGCACCGTGGGCCAGAGTCTGAGCTACGCTGCTAGCGGATCGAGCTGCAGCCGCGGTCATAATGTAGAGTATCAGTTTGACTGGGGAGACGGCACGCAATCGAACTGGGGATCAGGTACGCAGAGCCATGCGTACGGCACGGTAAATACGTACTTGATTAAAGCTCGCGCCCGGTGCACCACGGATAATACGATCATCTCGGACTGGTCAAATAGCAAGACTGTATCCATCGTAAACGTGCATATAGTAAGCAAGCCCAATACGCCGACAGGCCCGGACAACGGCACGGTGGGCCAGAGTCTGAGCTACGCTGCTAG
>CAYLWO010000029.1:0-22859 GCA_964387285.1 uncultured Cytophagia bacterium
GACACGCAAATTTCATAAAACTTGCACAGAATTTCATTCTATTCAAATCTGAATCAAATGGCGCCAAATAGTTTTCAAAAAATGCGTGTCTCCGTGTCTTCTGCCTATCAAGTCATTGTATTATATAGATATACGGTGGACACCGGCTAAATTTTGTCCGTGGTGTCCGTGTCTCCGATGAAATCCGGCTGGGATGTCATCTTGTAGCACATGAATTTCTGTCTGTTCTGCTGGATCCGCATCGAATCTCCGATGAGCCCTCTCTTTTTCAGGCTTTTTACGATGGCATTGGGATGGACTCCATCGGTGGTAAATTTTTGCAGCATCGAGTAAGCCACATACCCATTGCGATACAGCAGCATTTCATCAACTGATGGTGGATTTTTCATCGATTTCCGGATATCATCACCGATGTAGCCCGATTCTCCCAACATCATAAAATGTTCAGTGTAGAAATTCCTGATTCTTTCCATCGCCAAATCGGCACTGGCTTCGATGTTGGTCACATTAGCCTGGAACAGTTCCTTTTCATACTGTGTAATCGGAACATCGATGCCATACCTGGTGTAATTCTTGTCAATCTCTTCGAAAACTCGATAGAGCTCGGTCCGTGCATAATGTCCGATGCGGTCCTGGAGCTTTTGTTGGAAATTGCCATCTCGCCTTCCCTCCATCGATGGGAATTTGTAAACGAAAAACTGGTTATTAGTCTCATCAGTTGGCAGCTCTGACTTTTCCACGTACATTGGAATGGCTTCGTTCGAGAGTAATATAATATTCATGTTATTCCGCACCATGTACTGGGGCTGATATTTGATATTAACCGCGAGTTGTTTTTGTCCCGTGTACTTTTTTAACAGCTTGTACTGCGATTTGTCACATAGTTCGTTTTCCTCGATGACCGCTAATTTCTTGGTTGCTTCGGGTGAGAACTGGGCCGCCTCTCCGTTCCAGTCGTAATACAGACTTGGGTAGATAGCTCCGACCATCGATGCAAAGGTTGTCTTTGAGCATCCCCTGGGACCGTATAATATCAATGTCGGTAGCTGGACATAGTTGGTGTAAGTGTACATCGCGAGATACCTTTTGATAAAATCCCGATGTTCCCCGAAGGTACGATGTAGATACTGTTCAATGAACTCATTGTCACACACCCTGGCAGGCATCGCAGCGATGGAGACGGTGATCACGCTTGACTTTTGATCAACTTCCAGTTGATCTATGTCAATGGATGGGTCCCCGGCATAATCCACACGAGCGATCGTTGACAGTCTTTTCTTCTCTACAAGTTCGCGAAATGCCTGTTCCTGTTCCCAATCTGAGTCGGCTCCGATGACGATGTTAAAAGCATCCTGTGAAGTCTTGGTAATAAAAAGCTGGCTTTCAGCAATGCCCAGTTCGATGATGTCTTTGCCGAGATAATAGAATGATTCCGATTTATTGGAATCCCCCCGTTTCGACCATCCGATGGCATCACAGGCAGAGCAGAAAATCATATGTTGATTACGCTCCTCGACCAAGTCAATAAATGCCGAAGGATTATTTTAATGAAGCCGATGTCCGGGCAGGGCAAGTTCGACATGTGCAAGGTCAAAGGAACAAATATTTTAAAGATCTTGTCAATATCAGCGGAAGGCCTCGGACTAGAACAGTGCTTTTGCCACGACATGATAATCATGCTAATTGGGCTACTGAGCATTGGCGAGAACGGTTGGAGAAACGGCCTGAAGTGATGGTGGATTGTGGCTATAGCCGGATTAATACAATCAAATGGGAAATGTGCAATGTAAAAATTTCATTACCCTGAGCAAATTTACTCAGCACATTGAGTAAATTGCAAATTCATCTATGTACACGATCATACGCCTGGCGTTGTTGAAACCATACTGGATAAATACCAGTGCACTACACCTGACGAGTATCAGAATGCATTACGTGAGATCATTCAGGAAAAGGAGGGTGTGGAATTTTATGGTCTTTTCAAAACGGTCTTATCGTTTGAGTATTTTTTCCAGTTTTTCCAATGCAGCTTGATGCTTATCAGTCGGCATTTTTTGAATATTCATTAGCTTCCATTGAACCGCCGGCAACTTTTCAATTCCTTTTAATGGAAAAAGGTCCCACTGCGGCTCCCCCCTTTTGACCGATAGTATTAGAGATCGTTCCTGGGGCGTCAACGTAGAATGTATTTGGGCAATCAACTGCTTTCTGGCTTCTATTAGCCTATTCAATTGAACCGGAATTCGTACCATGCCGGAGAACTCGTTATTATATGCCTTGGAGATATCCAAAAGACTCGGCGCCAGCAGCTCGGCCATGGGACGTGAATGGCTGATCAGATAAACAATAAAAGCCTGGCGTACGGTTTCGGTCAACCCGTTACTTTCCAACAACAGCCAGATGTCGAACAAGTCTCTTGGATGTTGCCGATCCAGAGCAGCGCAAATTTTTCCACCATATACATCGGCATGTGAAAGTACTGTCATCTTGACGTTTTTTCCGGTTTCCTCTGTAACATATTGCGCAAGCGAGCGGCGCTCCGGAGAAAAAACAGAACCTCTTATCACCAGATTCGGCTCGATCTTGACGCCAACCTCATTTCGTTGGACCAGCAGACTCGTTACATAACTCTTTTCTACAGACTTTGCAGTAACTCGAATAGTGGGGTATATTCGTTCGATCTGTTGTTTGATCGTTTGAAGACCATCAGATATGCTTTTCAGGCTCGTCGAGCGATCCGTGACAGGCAAATAGCAAAGATCAATATCTACGGATAGCCTGGGCATATCCAGATAAAAATAATTAATAGCTGTCCCTCCCTTGAGAGCGAATACTTTTATTTGGTCAACCAGGGGCAGCATATCGATGACTAGTTCAGATTGGGACGTATACGACGCCATCTCACAAATCCTTCTTGCGTGGGACCGTCAATTGATATTTTTTATTCCAGACGCCGTCGCGAACAAATTGCCTGTCCCCTCGGCCAAAATCAATTTTGTCCAGGTCTAGGTCTTCCAGCCACGGCGCTTTTGCTTCCTCAGCCAAAACCATAAATACTCTTTTCACTTTAACTGACCTGCAGTTCTCAAGCAATACCTGGATCAATTTCGGCCGCAAGGTGAGCAGACCATCCATTATTTTTTGCGCTTCGTCAAAACCTTGCCTGGCAGGAATAAAGTACAGCATCTCGAATACCGCCCGCTCCAGAGTTGAAGCATTACAGCTTATTTGTCCGAAAGTTTGATCCAGCAAAGTCTCTTTCAGATCGGATGAAAACAAATCAGTAGCCGCGTATTGGAGTTCAATACCCCAATCATGAGATGCAAACCAGCCTGGTAGCCTTGTTCCTTTCGGAGCAAATAAACAGCACTTTTTTCGACCCATCACGCCATAGTGCCCATGACCTCTTTCCTCAATAACTGTTTTTCCACCAACATGGATCGGCAATTCAAGTTCTTTTTGCACGGCATACACGGCGCCCGGCCAATCCACTTTATCACCATTCAATCGCCATGCTCCTCTCCCAACCGAGATTATCCAGCCGTTTTTTTTATACTTGGCCAGAAGATCATAGCCATAGCCGGCTGCATGCAAAAAGCTAGAAGTATGAGCAGTGCCTCTTGGCCATTGCGCAACGAGTCGCTTTATTTTATTCTTATTATCATGAACCATAGTCAGTAATATAATATAATTTTAAAGTAAAGCAAGCTTTAATTTTATTATAATTTACTGACTTTTAGTCTATATTTTAATAATTTTTTAAAGTAATGCTGTAGGATTAAATAAACAAAAGCAGATTCGATGTAGATTATTTTAGCCCAGTTTTAGCCCAGCATTTGAAAAGTCAGCTAAAAAACAATTACTTAAGACGTTTTTTTACCCTATTTTTTAGGCCTGTCAAGCCAAAGGTCGCGGGTTCGAGCCCCGTCGGCCCCGCAAGAACAAAGAGGTCACTTATAAAGTGGCCTTTTTGCATTTAGGAGTGGATGCCATGTTTTATGTCTACATCCTGCAAAACCCGCAAGGACATTTCTATATCGGGCAAACTCAAAATCTCCAAGATCGATTAAAAAGACATTCCGAAAATTGATCCACATATACCAAACATCGTGGTCCATGGACCCTCATTTATTCTGAAGAACATACATCCCGATCTAGGGCACTTGAACGTGAACATGAAATCAAATCCCATAAAAACGTTCAATTTATCCATGACTTGATAAAAGTAAAACCAGCTGGTTAGCGCATCCCGCAAAGCGGGAAGGTCGCGGGTTCGAGCCCCGTCCCGCAAACGGGATCTCTGCTGCGCTACGATCGGCCCCGCAAGTAAATTTTAAGAAAATAATAATTAAACTTAATTATCCCATTAGGTTTGATTAGGATCAATTTGTTGCTATTCGTACCTCTTTTAGTCACAATTTGGTCACACAATCTCTCAAGACTCTGCAATCATGCAGGGGCTTTTTTTATTTGTTCATTAACTGTACGACCTTCAATTACTGCTTGACAAAATGATCAAATAAATTTGGTTTAGTGAACCTGTCTTCCAGTGGATCAGCAGCAGGCGCTGTTGCAAATAAGAAAATATTAGTTAAAGCGATAATTTGTATAATGAGACTCTTGAGCAACATGCCGAGCTCGAGCGTCATTTCCTCACTCCGCGAAATGCCGTTGCCTACTTGGAAACCTTTCCTATCGTCAAGCGCAAAGACGAGGAAAAGCGGGGCGAGTACCGCACCAAGCGCGTTATCCTCGAAATCTACGCCGCCATGCAGGAAGCTATTCGCACCGGCAAATGCCAAACGCGCCCCAATCCGCTCCCAGCCGATTCGCGCTACTGCCATCCGCAAAAGAAGTCTCAATAGCATTCACCGCGGCGCTGCAGCAGGCGGAAAACATTCTTCACTTTAAACGAATCCAGGGAATCAAGCCCAAAGAAAAATATAAAGGCAACAGAGGATAGAGAGACGAGCTTGATTGCGTCTCATGTCATTTCCTGCCGGAAGTGCTGTCGCGACATTATTTACAGTTCGGAAATTCTTCTTGTTTTTCAGATTTTGATTGGCTAATATTCCAGCAGCAGGGGATTCCGGGGATTGTCCGTTATGGCCAAAGGCTTGAAAAATTTGTACCGTTTGATGTTAGCACCACTGGTTAGCTGATTTATCTACTCTTACAAAATAAAATTTCTTATTAGTTAAACGGCTGGGTATCCGACGCTTGACAGGGGATGATTCCCTTCTTTTTTTGATCCCAGCAAAATCAAATTTCCTTTCAATTTTTTGAGGAAATTGAACATGACGGCATATGCGAGCTGCCAAAACGCAAAAATCCCACCAGCCGGTTATTCGTACACATTGATTTAATCCCGATCACAGAAATACTTGATTGAATGCCTGGACGAAGGCTTTGAATATGGATGCAGCGGATTCCAATCCCGAATGTACGAAACAACACCGTTCTGTGCGCGTGTTCGTCTCTTCCACCTTTCTTGATCTTATGGCAGAACGTGATTATCTCGCACGCCACACCTTTCCACAACTGCGTGAATTATGTCGTTCCAGGCAAGTGGAATTTACTGAGGTTGATCTTCGCTGGGGGATTACAGAAAAACAAAGCAGACAAGGGCAGATATTGCCTATCTGCCTCCGTGAAATCCATGAATGCCATCCTTACTTTATAGGAATTCTTGCCGAACGCTACGGTTGGAAACCAAGCATTGAAGAAATAGATGATCAACTTCTGGAATCCCATCAATGGCTAAGAAAACAGGTGCAAGAGCGTAAAAGCGTCACGGAGCTGGAGATAGTGCATGGGGTTTTAAATATTCCGGAAATGAAAAAGAGAGCGCTTTTTTATTTTCGCCAAGAACGCATGCAACAGAAACGATCACGTTCCAGGTACATGGACGATGACAGTCAAGACCGAAAAAAACTGATAGCTTTAAAGCATCGAATCCGGGAGGGCCGGTATCAGCTCCTGGACGGATTTTCTAGTCCCAGAGAACTGGGGGACAGGATACTTCATGATCTCTGGATTCGAATTGATAAGGATTTTCCTGCCTCTGAAACGCTGGATGAGCTTAGCCGGCAGTCCCGCGAACACCACGCTTTCGCCCAGCACGTAGCCCGTTCATTTGTGGACCGGCCTGGATATTTTGACAGACTTGATCAACACGCTAATAGCGATAGTTCTCCGCTGCTCTTAATCGGACCATCTGGGATCGGCAAGACCGCTATTATCGCGGCCTGGGCGCTGCGGTACCGCAGTATACATCCGGAGATTCCGCTTCTTCTGCACTTTTTTGGCGTAACACCCGAAAGTACAAAAGTGGATCTGTTCTTGCTCCGGGTCATTCAGGAGATACGGAATAGATGGGCGCCGGAGATGCTGCTTCCGGACACGCCCGGAGAATTAAGGAACCAATTTCCTTCTTTCCTTAAACGCATACCGCCAAACATACGCATGATTCTCGTCCTCGATGGCCTCAATCAACTGACGGAACAGAGCTTGAATTTGCGCTGGCTGCCCGAGCGAATACCTGCAAACATTCGCGTCGTTGCTTCAACCGCCGGGGAGACAATAGTTGCCATCCTCTTGAAACGCTCTTGGTCTCTTTTGGAAATCACTCCCCTTTTGCCGGAGGAACGGATCGCTGTCGCCCAGAAATACCTCGCACTTTACACGAAAAAGCCCGAGCCCTGGTTTGAGAAAAAACTCTATAAAGCGCCACAGGCGGCAAATCCACTTTATCTGCGAATCCTTTTGGATGAAATGAGATTAATTGGAACCTACGCCAGATTAAAAGAGATTTTTAATCAATATCTGAAAGCCAGGACCGTACCAGCACTTTATAATCTGGTTCTTGCCCGGTTGGAAGAGGACTACCAGCAGCCCCGGCACCCTGATATTGTAAAGGATACCTTATGCTTGTTATGGGCCGCCCCCCGCGGTCTGAGAGAAATCGAACTTCGGCAGCTACTCGGAAGCATCGGCCGTCCCCTGCCGGGATTATTCTGGTCTCCGCTCTATAATGCGTTGTGTGAGTCACTTGTCAGCCATGATGGCATGTTGGCTTTTTCTCATGATTACCTGCGCCAATCCATTCACAAGCGTTATTTAAAAAATCCGCATGCCGAATTTAAAGTTTACATGCGCTTGGCTGAATATTTCGAGAGTATGTTTGACCACTTTAATAAAGAAAGGGAGGAATATCGCGCCTTATCACTGGCTGCTCCAGAAGCAGCACTCGCGCTGGCAGTCAATTACGGCCTAACCGGATTGGAGGCCCGTGCGTGTTGTGCGATCGCCGGTGCAGAGATTTCAGCTGCGGTGGGCGTTTCATCGGCTAGTGATCGGCACTTTGACAGGGCCTGGCGAATGGCCAAACGCGCCAGTGACCTGGCCAAAATGCACCCTATTCCGGATGTGCTGGCAGTATCCTTGCGCCTGCGCTGTTGCACCGAAGCGCACTCCAATCGTGAGCACGGACAGCTGGATCTCATTGATGAGTCCATCGCTATATGCCGCAAACGCAGGGATTGGGAAGGGGTGAGAAATGGGTATGATGAACGCGCGACGCAAGCTTTGCGTTATAAAAAATACGATGATGTGGAATGGGCAATTAATAAAGCGATCCAGGTCAACGATCGCCTAGATAAACCAGATAAAATTTGGCGGCTTTGTATTGAACAGCTACGGGGTGAGTATTTTGCTGCATGCGGTCGCTGGCAGGAGGCAGCAGACAAACTTCAATGGACTCTTGCCCAATTTCGCAGAAAACGCATGAAATCGAATGCCTGCGCGGCATTAGGTTGGCTTGGAATCTCGTTATGCCATCTCGGGATAAATTATAAAACCGGTATGCACATGATCCATAAAGCGTTGGAAATAGAAAGCGTTGAACTCGGTAGCAGGGAAGGGGCGGCAAAATGGCTCCAGGGATTAGGAGAGCTTTTCCTGGAAGAGCAAAGAATCCAGCCGGCTTTGGAAGTTTTATGGCTTTGCCGGGAACTCCGAGAGGAACAAAATCATGCACAACTTGACCAAACACGAGAAACCATCAAACTGGCAAAAAAAATGAGCGGGAAGAGCTATTTGCAATGGCAGGAAACATTTGATCCCCGTAAAAATGAATTTGGCAGATATGCCTTTCAATGGGGAATCCGGCCTTTTCGCAAATATTCCGGCAATCCCATCATCACTCCGCGTGAGAATTTATGGGAATCAGGGCGGATTTTTAATCCGGCTGCGATTGTCCATGATAACAAAGTCGCCCTCTTTTATCGCGCGCAGCCTGCAGGTGAAAACCAGACCTCCCGCATCGGTTTAGCGTTCAGTGAGGACGGATTGAACTTCCAATTCCTTCCCCAGCCTGTGCTGGCTCCTCAAGAAACCTTCGAGCAAGGAGGAGGCTGTGAAGATCCACGTATTGTTAAAATCGGAGATTGCTACTATCTCACGTATACAGCATATGATGGTCAGATCGCGCGATTGGCTATGGCTGAAAGTCGGGACTTGAAAACATGGACTAAACGGCGACCCGTTTTTACCGACGAACAATGGGATGACTATTTTCCCCGTCATGATTTCCCCGATACTCCGCGGGGCTGGTGCAAGTCGGGAGCCATCCTGGCAAAAAAAATTAACGGCTATTACTGGATGTACTTTGGGGACACGTGTATCTGGGCAGCGTGCTCTCAAGATCTGGAAAAGTGGGAAATCATCCCATGCCCTGTCCTCCAGCCACGGCCCAATGCTTTCGATTCGATGCTGGTCGAACCGGGGCCTCCTCCAGTGATGCTCGCGCAGGATGATTCATTGCGACGTCCCGCCGGCATCTGGCTCGGCTATAACGGTGCAAAAAAAGTGCCAGGCAAGCAACCATACTACTGTTTTGGGCATGTTTTACTTGATCCCGACAATCCCAGCCGTGTGTTGCGCACAGCCATTCGTCCGCTGCTTAAACCCGGGAAGTCTGCCAAGAAAAAATTTCATGAAAAGCGTATAATTTTTTGCAGCGGCCTGGTCCATTTTAATAATAAATGGCTTCTCTATTATGGCATGGACGATGAACGAATCGGTGTAGCCATCTGCGAAGAGGGATAGGATTCCATCACCCGCCTCCCGTAACGCTCCTCGCCTTACACGAGTCAATTAAGGCTCGAATCCAAACTTAACCGGTGATCTTGAGGATATCCTGATAATGCCGGATCAACCTTTTCTTTAGCCTTTTGCAGGCAGCTGGTAATACGGCTTCTCTCGTGAGATCATTTATGCTGGCAATACACTAGTAGGCAATTTGATTTTTAAATAGGCAGCAAAATGAAATCCAAATTCAAAGAATTACTCGACGCCGTTCCAATCGAAACCAAACAGTTGGTAAAAAAGCAAAATGAGATCGCGGAACATATTCATCAGTCGTTAAAAAGAAAAAACATTACGCAAAAGGCTTTTGCGCAACAATTGGGTATGAAGGAATCGCAGCTTTGCAGAATTCTTGCCGGCGAAACGAACCTCACTCTCAGGACCATCGTCAAAATCGAAACGGCACTGAAGGAAGAAATCGTTCAAATCACGACAAAACCGACTCTATTCGATCTCGAATACAAGATAGCATCTGATTACCGACAAAAACGAACCTTTAAAAAAAATACGATTACGATTCCTTCCACCTATTTTCAAAAACAATTCATGTCTTCCGGTCTGGTTATAGCCGAAAGTCAAGAAATCTATGTGAATTTGTTTCATCAGATTCTCTTTCTCAAACTTTTTTTGGGATTATAAGTTACTAACGGATTGACCGGATTTAAAAAGCAACATTGATCGCACCGGAGATTCCTCCGCTGCGTAAGCTGGATCAGGACATTCGTCCCTACAGTTACAGTGGTTACCCCTGATTTCGCGCGCTCCCGTAGATTGCGAGATGAATATCCCGCGTCAACTTGCGCCTGGCAGACATCTGCCAGGAGATCGGGGGTAGTATGAAGGGAAACATGATCCTTGGCCGACCATCAATTTTCTACTCTACATTCTTTTAAAGACCATTTGAGAGTTTGAGGATCGGGTTGGCAGATTAAAAGCACCAGGGGGTGAAAAGACGGCGGCGGTCATTGCCGCGGTTGAGCGACAAGCTGCCATATTTCGTATGGCTGATGTTCAAGCCGGATGCCCGGGAGTCGGCGTTGACCTGGTTAGGCAGGTTTTAGCCCAATTGCAGAAAGAGAATCGTATTCATTCACTTGGAACCGGACGCAGCGCCCAGTGGGAGAAGATAAACTAGGTACTAATCAATAAACTAGGTAATAAACTACGTACTAATGATAGTGCCGATCCAGTTCATTACTCATTTCCCATTTGCACACTCGAACCGGACCTCGTTTCGTTTCTTCAGCGCCAGTCGCACACCGGTCATGTTGGACAGTCCCGATGCTTCTGTTATGAGCGTTATTTTTTTAGCCTTGCCATCGCGAGCAATTATTCGCTGTTGCTCCGGCGTTGACAGGAAAATCTCCACCATTTGCTTCCGCGGCAACTGGCCCCGGACGGTAACGAGAATCGTCGCCTGTCCCGGCGCTGTCTGCGTCACGGTCACATCCAGCCGGGTATCCATGCCCGTCGGAATGATCAGATTGCGAATGGCGATTTCGCGGCCGATCAGCGCCTGCGGAATATGCGGACACACGCGCAGCCGGGCCTCCAGACGATCATAATCCACGCCGAACAGATGCTCGATGATCGCCTGAATATACTGCGAAGCCGTCCACCCGTAGCGCTGCACGCCCTCGCCGGAACCTGTACTGGGCGCGGCATATTCAGAATAGTTGGCATGGAACGTCGTGATCGTTGACCAATTGAGTTCTGCCGCCAGATCGTGGCGGCCGGCATCCTCCAGCCCGGCGATGATCGGCAGATTACGCATGGTCCAGATGTCCCCGAACCAGGCGCGGCCATCGTAGGGACCCTTCGCTTCGACATAGTCCGGCTCCGTCATGGCGATACTGGTCACCGGTCGCGAGCCCCAATTAAAGAGCACCGGATTCAGCAGGGACGGTATCAGTTTACCGATTCGCTCGGCTGGCGCAATTCCCAGTTGCAACGGATCAAAGGTCGTGCAGAGCAATCGGGGTATTTGAGCGCCGCGTGTGAGATTGTAATTGTAATAGCCGCTGCTTGCCTCGTTCCACAAGTACCGATTGATGCTCTCTCTCAGCCGATTGAATTTGGCCCTATACAAGCCGGCATCGGGCAACGCGCCCATTTTTTCCGAGAGCATGCTCACATTATAGCAGCCAACGGCGACGGCGACATTCAGATCGACGGGGGTTACATTGTCCGGATCTTTATGATAATGCCCGAAAGTCTCTTCAAAAAGCGCTTTGATCAACCCGGTCTGCGGATCCTGCTTTACCGGCGAGAACCAATAGTCCAGATAATTCATCATGGATTGCCGGATCCGCTCTCGCAGCGACGCCTCTCCGGTGCGGCGCGCCACGTCGTACGCTGCTTCAAAGTAGCGAGGAATACTGCTGACGTCGGCCACCTGACCCCGAGACGGCGACTTGCCCTCGAGATCGATGCGGCCATCAGGATTTTGCGCCTGAACCTCCATAAATCCCCGCATGACATCGTCGACAAATTTTTGGTTGACCCACTTGGCGCCGGCGATGTTCAGACTGCCGTCCAACTGCCACCAGTTTTCCCCGTAGGCGCCGCCCGGCGCCAGAAACGGATAATTGAATCCCCGCAATGGGACATCGACAACCAGGCATTCGTCCAACACCTTGAATGCATCCTGAAATTCCTGTTGCGCAAGCCCGGGGACGTCAATCCACGGCACGACGGCGTCGCTGCAGAGATCAGGACGCGACGGCGCCGCTTTGACGTCGCCATCCGTAATAGCAATCCAATCGATCCACAGGTCGCCACGCCACCAGAAGGTCGCCGGCCGGATGCGAATCTGATCAATCACGCCCTGCCAGCGGTCATCGATGTGGCAGACAACGTCCTGCCATTCCTTACAATCCGGTTTCATTGAAAACCGCATTTGACCGGCATCAACATCCGGTTTTTCAGCCGTGCGCCAGAAGACAATCCCATCCGTTTCCGGGGATAAATTTAAAACTCGCATGCATACTTTTTTGACGCTCATGGCCGGTATCGCCAGGCCCGCAGGCGACGCCAGTTCGCAATTGAGCGTCGGAACATACACCTCCTGCTGCCAGTCCACTGGCTTTGTCGGGCGTTTCCCCTGTTGAATTCGCAGCCAGATAGCGCCGCCAATATTAGCACCAAGGAGAGAATCCGGAATAGTCCACCCTTCGCAGTCATTCATGGAATTTAAGTTCCACTGTCGCTGAACAGATTCTTTGTTGACACTAGCCGAAACATCCTGTCCTGCCGATGAAGAAAAGGCGGCCGTAGAACCAGGCTGACACATGCTGCTGCAAACGTCAATGATTATCACGGTCCCCAATAGGACCGACCATCTGAAACGCGAATAACGATTTGTGTTCATATAAATGTATTCTGCCCATTTTTATCGCAAAAGCAATAGCTTGTTGGTTTGAAACGAATTATTGGCATCGATTGTATACAAATACAATCCGGAACCGACGGGTTGACCTTTGTTGTCCATCGAATCCCAACGAACGGTTTTGCTGCCATCTGTTTGGATTTCATCAATCAGGGTCTTGACCTCTTGTCCACAAGAATTATAAATTTTTAGATTCACCCTGGACGGGATGGGCAATTCATAACGAATGGTTGTGGAAGAATTAAAAGGATTAGGGTAATTTTGTGATAGCTTGCACTCCAGCGGCTTGGCATAGGGGATGGAAGTGATGCCGGTTTTGATATCATGTACAGAGCGAACCCAAACACCACCACCTCTAGTACCTACGAGCAGATTATCCTGCACAATTGCCAATGCCGCGATGCTTTTATCTCTCAAATCGGTGTCGATCGATTTCCAGTTTTCCCCGTTATCCTTTGAATAAAAAAGACCATTTCCTTTCACGGAAATCTCATCGCTGAATCCAACAAATAAATCAGCGTCGACCGCAGCAAAGGCAAACCAATAAGCGATCGGATCGTTCGGTCCTGTAGCCAGCAACTCCCAAAAATCGCCGTTCTTATTTGAAATGTAAATTTTGGCTGGATTGCCCGGCCAACCATAGGAAACGGTGGCATATAATCGGCCGTTTTGGATGGAGAGAGAGCTGATCCACAGGTTGTCGAATCCGTTATTGGCGGATTGCCAGGTCTTGCCTCTATCCCGGGTCCTTTGCACGCCATTGTAGTTAGTAGCGGCGAAAAGGTAATTGTTCATGAACACCAAACCATTAACATCGTCCAGGCCGGCGGATTCCCAGGCCGTGCCTTTGTCCAGAGAACGCAAGACGCCGCCGCTGGCATTAACTGCAACAAAGAGACAGGAATCATCGGAAGCAAAAAAGTTCTTCAAGTACAAACCAGTAGCCAGCAAATTCCAGGTTACGCCATCGTCCAGAGAGCGATAGAAACTTCCTAATGGGCTGGCGTAGATATACCTGCCATCCACATAGAAGCCCCAAGTCCATTCATGTGAAAAAAAGCAAGACCAACTGAGTCCGTTGTCAGAAGAACGAAACAAGCCGTCCGTAGTGCAAGCGTAGACCGTGTTGCCGACGACCCGGAAGCCCCTGACATCGCCTGTGTTTAATCCCGTCGCTGATTGCCATTGTGCGTGCACACCTGATATATTCAGAATAAGGATAAATAGGCGATTGAAAAAAGTGATGTGATTTTTCAAGGCTGCCTCCTGATTTCCCTCGCCCTGATAGATTGCGGGATGGATATCCCGCATCAACTTGCGCCTGGCAGACATCAGACTGTCCAGGAACCCTATCAACAGGTCATTCGAACCCGCTTGTAGCGGGTGAAGAATCGGTTCGCGCATTGTTTTATAAACAATTAGCAATCCTTCGATGATGCGCAGTTCTTTAGCTGAGCTTGAAAAAGCTAGTTCCTGGACAGCCTGACATCTGCCGGGCGATCAGAGTTGCAGCAATCGCCAAGCCGAGCTTGGCTGACTAGTGCGTTCCCAAGCATCGAGCCCGGGTGATAATGGCGCGAATGATTTTAATCTGACAAGTAAATTGATAATTTCTGAAAACCAGGTCTTTCACCCAGGCTCTCGAGCTTGGGAACGAAATTGTAAGTATGTGTAATGTACAACCTGTCGCAAAAACGGAGCATTGCGAGACGAGCATGCTGACGGCTAATTTGAATCGGATGCAGGTGGCTTTGCAGACAATTGCACGGCACTGCTGTCAAAAATCGGAAACATCCCGATAAACAGTCCGATCAGTTGTCCCGTTTTCAGCGATTTTTACGTCCTTCGGACCAATTCTGGCCATTGAAGCGTGGATCGGTATTGGGCGTATAGTTTGGACTATCGCTGAAAATCACATCACCGCTCTTGTTGAACCAAACGTGATCGTAGCCGCTGTCCACTTCATAAGAATCACCTGTTTCAGGATTTTTATACACCTCGGTGCCGCGGATATATTCCGAAAATCCGTCACGCTCACCGTCGCTTTTACGGAGCGCTTGGTTATTTCGTTCCAGGATGCTGCTGATTTCAGCCTGGGCGTCACGCGCCTGCTGCCAGACCCGATAACGGTAGTTTTGTGATTTGACATACCAGGTCGGATTCAAACGGATGCTTTTGAGGATGGTCACCAGCAGAGGCGCGGCTTCTTCGAGTTGTCCGCGTTCAGCATACAATGAGAATAGAGTGGTCAATCCCCAATTGATGTTCATATTCATGCCATCGGTGCTGGAAACAATCCGGGTCAGGAGCACGGCGCCGAACATGTCGAAAGGTTTGCCTTTTTCGCTGTATCGGCCTTTGAATTGTACCGCGTCGTACTCCCAGCGTCCGCCGCTTTGAATGACAGCCTGTCCGTGCGGCGTGTTCTCACCATTTTCCCGCGCCGTGTTTATGGCTTCGATATCCGGCCTGATTTCGGTCAGCTCCAGGTCAGGAAGTTGCTGTCGCAGTTGTGCCAGCACCATTTGCTGAAGAAAATCCGCGGCCGGCATAGGGGGCATCACGCGCAAACCATTATAGGAACCATCAAAGGATGGATTGTTCATCATCATTTGCCAGACTGGACCGGTCCCATAGGTATAGCTGGTTTCTCCCTTGATCACGGCACACCCTCGTGTTTCCGTGGCATTATCCACCTGAAATACCTCGTTCTTACTCAAATGAGGGGGCGGCGAATAACTCACAGAACCTTTGATTTTCCAACCCTCGGGGATCAGGATAAAATACGCGGTCTCATTAAAATTGGCATCGGTGATGCCTTTGCGCCGCAAAATGGTCGGTGCTGCACCTTGAGCAGCCGCAATGACCAGAGCAAATACAAAGGGCAACAACAGAGCAATCATCAGAAACAAAGGCTTCCCATCATTCATAGTGTCTTCCTCTCCAGTGCATGCGTAACATCTTGCCGATCTGCATGAAACACGAGGATTTTGCCATGGCGAACAACTTTTTGGCTCCCCTCATTTTACTTTGAACGCACCAAACTATCGGCCATCTGCGCCAGCCGGTGGTTGGGCGGTCTCACCGCTTTGCTTAAATATAGCTTTTTGCAGAATCGAGAACAAGTTTTTTGTAAACTAGATCGCGCAGGAGATTCCTCCGTTGTACAAGCTGAATCAAGACGTTCGTCCCGACGGATTCTGTGGTTACCGCTTGATTTCGCGCGCTCCCGTAGATTGCGAGGTTGTCCAAAAAGTTAGATTTTCTCAATCTTGATTTGGCAAGCGGCCTTGTAGAAAAATTCGTAACTGACGTAAAAACAGTTCGCTGATAGATTCCTCACCCGCTAAAGCGGGTTCGGAATGACACGCTTGACGAACTTGATCGCGTCGGAGATTTCTAAGCTGCGTAAGCTGGATCAGGATATTCGTCCCGGCGATTTCTTTGGTTACCCCTGATTTCGCGCACTTTGATTGCGGGATGAATATACCGCATCAACTTGCGCCTGGCAGGCATTTGCCGGGAGATCGCACTTGCATTTAGTGGAACCAACCGTCTCCTGAAACAACATTGGGCAGGGGACCGGCTCTACAGCCGAAACACATGAAAACCTTGCATCCCATCATCAGATTGATTATTATGATACCACATCGCAAATATATTGAATCAAGTAGCTGAGGAACGACCGACATGATCAAATTGCTTGGTTATTTTGCAAAGAACCTTTACATCGTTTTGGGAGTCGTCCTGGTGTGGAGAGGCGTGTGGTACGTCCTTGATGATTTGGACAAATTACTCTTTGCCGGCAGTCATCTTTGGACAGCCGTAGCAGGAATTTTATTAGGGGTTGTGCTCCTCTATCTGCCGGATCGCAATCTCGTCGAGTTGAAAAAATTGAAAGAGTGAATGACCTAAAAGCGGCGACCGGACTGCAAGCGCGTGCCTGGGATTGCAGCAACAGCGAAAAAATAAAAACTCTTGCCACTGGATTCCAAAGCTTAGGGTCTGTGCAAAAATCTGTGATCGCACCGGAGATTCGTCCGCTGCGTGAGCTGGATCGGGACATTCGTCTCAACAGTTGCAGTGGTTACCCCTGATTCCGCGCGCTCCAATAGATCGCGGGATGAATATCCCGCTTCAACTTGCGCCCGGCAGACATCTGCCGGGCGATCGGAGGAAAATTATAGGTGGAAACGCCAAATTTTCCTGTCTCGCAGCACACACAACCGTTTTGACAATCTGCATCTATACTTTTTTCCTCATTTATCCTTCACTGCAAACGCGATCCAGTTGCTGCATGAAAAGCTCCCGGCCCCAGACGCGCAATCCCTCCTGTTCCATCTGCGGCAAGAATCGCTGCACGTCATTTCGGGCCTTCGTCCAGTCGATATGAGCAATCACATCCGCCATCTGATCATGCAACCAGGAGACTGTGGCTCGGACTTGCTGTTCGGCCCAGGGTCCATACTGCTGCAGGGCATTACCTAACAGGATTAAGTTGGGCCTGATGCCTCGTGCACTGTACCAGATGAAATCATACCAGTCCCGGCCTTTGACATATGGCCGGCACAACAAGGCGTGTAATTTCTGGGCAAATCCCGATTCCAGGGTCTGCGTTGTTACGGACATGGTCACTGGAAAGGTGATAAACAGAGTTGCAAAGGTGGAACCCGCCGGCGGATTGGTGTCGATTTCCAGTTTAATACGAATGGGTTGAGACGGCCGACGCTCGAACGGTAGATTCACAATCAGCACTTTGCCGATGGAATCGCTCTTGAGAAACGCTTTCTGCACTGCGGTTCCTGCGCGCGATTTGTCCAGCACCTCGAACCAGATTCCATCCCGGGCGCAATCTTTTTGCAGGGACTCTAGATATGGCTGCCAACGAAACTCCGGATCAGGACTCTTGAGCAAAAAATTAAGGTCTTCGGAAAAACGGTTCATGCCATGAAGGATGCGTAAGCAGGTGCCGCCCTGAAAAACGGCATACTGGAACATCCCCGCGCGGGATAATCCGGCCAGAATGAATTGTTGCAGAATCTCCTGCAAGGCGTTCTCTTGCTCGATGGCATTGGCGGGTGCATAGTTGGCCAGACGCGCACTCAATACTTTATCCAACATTTCCCATCGCTCCCCTTAATCGTTGCAAATAGGTTCGGACCCGAAGACTGCGTAGACTGGATACGACATCATCCAGCACGGCAAAGGAAATCTGGCGCAGGTCATCCTCTTCGATGCGCAGTGATTCGGTGAGATAAGCCAGTCCGTCGGTCTGCCAGGTAACGGCCTTATTCAAGTACAGCATATCTGCAATCGCCCGCAAAGGCGTGGCGATAAAAGCCCAACGGTTTTGGGCGATTTCTACGGTCTCAACACCGGCACGCGGCATTTGGGAAGGAACGCGCTGAAAGCTGAAAACGCCCAATGGAGTGGCAAAAGTACGGCTGCGCTCACTGGTCACGCTGCTGGTTTGGTAGACAGCCTCGGGTATCAGCCTGTGCCAGGCTAACGCCGATTCCAGGCTGATGTGTGAAGGATAATGGAGCAAGGCGGCGATCTGAAAAGTATGTGGTTCGGATTTACGAAAACGGCTGTCGAGAAGAAACAATCCGGGCTTGAGGCGTAGAATCTCTCCAGCCTGAATGGCGCGATGAACCAGCAAGCTACGAGCGCCCATACTGGCGTCAGGAAACAGGTTGACGATGACCGTCTCATCAAAAAGGCCGCCGGGCGGTGCAAGATGATAAATTTTTTCTGTCAAAGTTTGCATTCTTGCTAAAATATTACGAAATTCGTAATTTAATTGCAAGAAAAATAAAAAATTTGACAATTGTCCTTTAAACCAGGTGATGTGAAAAAACCGGATAATAGGGATGGGGATTCTATCAGAGCTTGATGGCAAAAAGCCTTTTCTGATGCTGAAGGAAATATAGAATTTGAGTATTGATTGAGAAAAAAATTGAGAGGATTAATCTAGGGAAATTGCTCGCACCGGAGATTCCTCCGCTGCATAAGCTGGATCAGGACATTCGTCCCGACGGTTTCGGTGGTTACCCCTGCTTTCGCACGCTCCCGTAGATTGCAGGATCAATATCCCGCGTCAACCTGCGCCCGGCAGACATCTGCCGGGCGATCTGATGATTTCTGCGCACCAGGTCTTTCACCCAGGCTCTCGAGCTTTGCAAATTTTCTACTGCAGCAACACCATCTTTCTAACCGCACTATAGTCGCCGGCCTCCAGCCGGTACATGTAAATCCCGGAACTCAACTTTTTCCCGTCGTCGCCGCGCGCATTCCAGATGACGCGCTTGACGCCGCTATCCTCTACGTTATTCACCAGCAGCCGCACACATTGTCCCTGCAGATTGTACACCGCCAGCCATACATGGGTCGATTGCGGCAATTGATATTCGATGAGCGTTTCCGGATTGAACGGATTCGGATAATTTTGTTCCAGTCGAAAACAATCCGGTTGCCGGCTCGACAGTTCCGGCGCCGCCGTATACCCGTCAATAAATAAATGGATTGGCCGGGTGTATAAAGTAAGATCCACAGCAATGCTGTTGGTGATGCGGCAGATATAGCTGCCGATATCGGCCGCTGACACAGCCGGTATAAGCAAGGTTGCATCGGTAGCGCCAGGCAGATCAGCGCCGTTGCGCTGCCATTGATAAGCGTTCGCCGTGCCATCCACGTCAACATGAAGCTGGAACCGTGCCCCGACTATCAGGGTCGTGTCCCGTTCGCTACCGAGGCTGTCCTGCGGACTATAGGTAAACGTGTGGGCGGCCACGCTCATATTCGGCTCGATATCTCCAAAAGTCAGACGATTGTTCTGCAACAGCAGACTTTCCAATGCAGGAAGCGATGATACATCCGGGAAATGGGTGAAATGGTTTTCATAGACGCTGATCAATTCAATATGCTCCAGGTCAGCCATTTCATCCGGCAGAGCGCCGGAAAAATTATTTTCATCCAGAGTCAGAAACTGCAACTGGTTCAACGAGCCAATGGCCGGAGAAATCACGCCGTTGAATCGATTGCCGTGCAAACGCAACTGGCGCAATCGCAGCAAGGTATACAACTCTTCCGGCAATTCACCCTCAAACTGATTTTCATACAAGTGCAACATGAATAAATTTACCAGATTGCCGATTTCCGGCGCCAGCGTTCCAGTGAATTCGTTATTATAGAGACCCAGGTGCGTCAGGTTGGTCAATGTGTACAGGCCGGCCGGAATGGTTCCATGCAAATGGTTTCTGCCAAATACCAGCATCCTGATATTTGACAGGTTGCCGATTTCAATTGGGATCGTGCCGGTCAATTGGTTGTCGGATAAATACAGTTCCCGTAAATTCACCAGGCTGCACAGCGCGACAGGGATTTCACCTTCCAGAGCATTTCGATTCAGCGCCAGATGCTGCAGGCTGTTCAGGTTGCCCAGTTCGGCAGGGATGGCGCCGGTCAGTTCATTGCCGGAGAGTTGCATAATTTCCAACCGGGACAGATTTCCCAGAGCAGCCGGAATCGATCCGCTGAAACGGTTGTTGGACAGATTCATGTCCACCAATGCGCTGCATTGTTCAAGTTCTGCAGGCAGGGCGCCGCTGATCTGGTTAGGAAAGGAATCCGCAAACGTGACTGTACTCAAATCGAGAATTTCCATGGCATCAAGATGGCCGATTTCAGGAGCAAGCACACCCGTTAAACCGTTCTTCGGCAAGCGTAAGGCTTTAACCCGGCAGCCGTCCAATTCGACGCCATACCAGGCAGAGAGCGGCCCGCTCAACCAGTTGCTGCGGTTGTGCCAGCTGGCGCCGTTGGTGCTGTTATACAGCGCGACCAGAGCCAACGAGTCGCGCGCACACAACGACATCGAGCCTAACAGGATGCGATAATCCTCAACCGTGCCAAAGACCGCCATTCCGGTGTAGCTGATGCCGCTATTTTCGCTCATACGCAAACGGGCGTAGGAATAGCCCTCAACCGTACTCAGCGGCACCTTAAAGACGGCCGTGTCAGGATGTCCCGAGTTGCTCACCGCAAGATCATTAATGCAGTGCTCAAAAGGATCATCCCAATCACCGTCTCTGTTAAAATCAATCCAGCCATTGAGTATGCTGGTATCTTTGGGCCAATACTCGATGCGTGCATTGTGGCCGCGGACGAGCGGTGTAATGAACCGGTAATGATTTTCATCATTGACGCCGTTTAAATTATCGCCATCCGCCAGCAGGGACGGCATGCCGTCAGGCTCCTTGTCCACGGTAACAAAGCCGGCGTGATCGCTGATGATGTGACGCGGGCCGTCGTGTATGGCCAGAGTCGGATAAGGCGGATCCGGAGCGTCGCCCCAGTCAAGAGAATCCATGCCTGCGCCAACGGGAAAGCTGTAATCCTCCACTTCGCCATTGAGGGCCGATCCGGTATAGGGCAGCTCCGGTGTGCTGCTGATGCGGAAACGCGCGGCCACCTTATTCGGCGCCGCCTCCGGTGGAATGTAAGCGGAAAAATAATGCGGCATTCCCGGGTGATCCGTTCTCGGTTCTAACAGCCTTCTGCCCAACTGGATCTGTTCCCAGTCGTCTTCCCAATCACCGTCGTTATTGAAATCGATCCATGCGGTCACAAAGCCGGGAGCGGACAAAGAGAGTGTATAGTCAAAATGATAGCCGGGAACAAAAGGCGGTATGAATTGAATGCCGTCTTCATCATCCATGCCGGCGTTGTCATCGCCGTCATATTTTGCTGACGGAGCGCCATTGGCTTCCCAATCTACGGCAGCGCCTAAATGGAGCGACGAAATCAGGTGGCGGGGGCCGTTATCCGCCTGTAAGGTGGGAAAGGGCAAAGGCGCATCGCCGAAATCATAATGCACGACGCGCAGGAAAACCCGGTAATCCTCCACCTCGCCGTCTTCGACCAGGCCGTCAGGACCCGGTATACGCTGCAGGCTGAAACGAAATCGTGCAAAGGTCGAATCCTCTTTGGCATCGGGCGGGACAAGGATACGCAATATATTTTTTCCAGCCGCCACCTGAGTATCCAGCGCCATCTCGCCTTTGTCATCCCAATCCTGGTCCTGGTTGAAATCAACCCAGGCTTTTAACATTCCACCGACGGAACAGGTCACAGCGACCTCGGCCGTATCGCCGATAATCCAGTCGGTCCGAAATTCCACACCGTCTTCATCGTCCCGGCCATTATGGTCATCACCCAGAGCCTGATCGTCCGGCTGGCCGTCCGGTTCTGCATCGATGGTTGCGCCGAGGTAGACATCCTGAAACATACGATGCTGCGCGCCGTTATCAGCCATGCGCGTCCTGCAAGGCGCATCGCCGAAATCGAACAGATGGTTTTTCGGCGTAATCTTGAGCAGATAATCTTCGCTCTCGCCTTCATCGAACACGCCTGATCCATCCCAGGGCAAGGCGACCGGCGTTTCGGTAATGGTCATGCGTGCCCAGACAAAACCCGAATGGGGGCCGATCGAAAAATCACTCGGATTCAATAGAGACAGGTGGCCGGCAGTGCCGCCCGGCACGGGAAAATTCTTTAACACGTGCTCATCGGTATACCGCGGCGTTTCAGCGCTCGTGCACACGCTGGATCCGCCCCAGCTGCCGTCCTGGTTCCAATCGATCAATACGTTGATAAAAGCCCCGCCAGGCACATGATCGGTGTAATAATAGAGATTGATGTTTCGACCCCATTTAGCCACTTCACACGGTTCGCCCAGAGCAGTGCCGGCGAACTCGGCGCACAGGGGCACAACCTGAATAACACCGGCGCTGTCCCGCAGCGTAAAAGCATCGGGCGCCCACAGTCCGGAATCAGCTTCATAACAAAGTTCATCCTGATCAAATACCTTGCTTGCAGAACACGATCCTGCATTGCCGTCTGTTTCGTGATCGACCTTGTTGCCGAGGAAGGAACCCATGTTGCCGCTGTGGCGGATATACCCGGCCGGCCCGGAAGAGCGGCAGGTGGGAAAAGCGCCGAGTACGCCGGTGGATGGATAGGCGATCGCTCCTTCCGGCGCATCGCCGTAATCAGAAGGCAAAGGTGGTCGTTCCACATGAATATATTTGGCTCGCTGCAAGATATCCTGTCCATGAGCGCAATTGATCTGCAAAGATACGTCATAATCCCCGGGGTCATTATACACTATGGTATGCGGCCCGCTTCCCTGCATCATGGAGGGCGTGCCGCCGGGAAATGACCAGACCCAGTTGACCGCATTGATCGAATGGTCGGTAAACACCACGGTCAGCGGCGTAAGGCCCTCGGTGGGACTAGCGTCGAAATCAGCTTCACACCTGCA
>CAYLWO010000029.1:22959-56190 GCA_964387285.1 uncultured Cytophagia bacterium
GTGAAATCAGCTTTACAGGTACAATCGACGATTTGAATAAAAGCTTTTTTATATTCACTATCCCCGGAACTGGCGCATTTGATCTCCAACGAGACATCATACACACCTATTGAATTGTAAACAACCTTGTGTGGACCTTTACCCTCTTTAGAACTGGGCGTACCGCCGTAGAAATGCCAAGTCCAGGAAACCGCACCGGTGGAAGCATCCGTAAAGGTCACCTCCTGACCAGGACAACCCTGTGTCGGATTCGCGGAAAAGTCGGCCGTACAACCGCAATCCGTAGCCTTGATAAAATCCTTTTTGAATTCCGAGTCAGACCCGGCTTTACAGGTAATCGACAAGCCCGCATCAAATGTGCCGGCTGAGTAATAAGTCACTTTATGGGGTCCTTTGCCGGTCGCGGAAGACGGCGTCCCACCGTTGAAAACCCAGCTCCAGGACGCAGCGCTGCTGGAGGCATCCGTATACTCTACCTCAAGCGGTATGCACCCTGTGGTCTGTTTAGCGGTGAAATCCGCCGTACAGCTCTGCCCAAAAGACAGGGCAGGGTATATGGAAACAAGCAGCACCAAGAAAACACTCTTCTTAATCGTTAGACCACTGAAAAAATGATAAACCTCTTTCATAACGTCCTCCTGGCTAATACATCCTTATCAATACGTTGAAAAAAATCATCATCAGAGAAATGGCAACCAAGATCAACAGGATACAGATGCCAACGGCAAATAAGCGATCTTTCCGGTGAATTTTGGCAATATCCTGAGCTTGCACAGAAACTGTGGTCCTGGCTGGTTCTATGCTATGGCTTTTTTTTAGTCGCATATACGCATGGCTTTCATAATGCGTTTTATCCTTGCTGTGCTGCATGGCATCTCCCCCACACCACAATGGCGTCTGCTTGAAATTTACAGATTTATCAGGACGCCGGATTGCTGATTTGCGTCAATCTTTTGTTGTTTTGTGGCAGAGTCACCGGTTGCGCGATGGGATTTGCCGGGAAAATTCGGAGGGCAGGCAGGAAAAGTATTTTTTAAAGGCGCGGGTAAATTGCGCGGGGCTGGCAAAGCCGACCTCGTAGGCGATCTGGGTGATGCTGAATTTATTCTCCACAATCATTTGCGCGGCGCGTTTAAGCTTGTACATTCTGATAAATTCGCCCGGCGCCTGGCCCGCTATGGCGCGTAGTTTCCGATGCAGCCGGCTTTTGCTGACGAACAATTTTTGCGCCAGCAGTTCACAGTCCAATTTTTCATCATGCAGGTTTTCTTCCAGGGCCGATAAAAGCTTATGCATAAATTCTGCATCGACCGAATTGCTCGCTAACGACTCTGGCTGCAACTCTAACTCTTGCCTGATTTTATCGCGCAAACGTCTTCGCTGTTCGATCAGATTCCTGATGCGCACCAAAAGTTCTTGGACATTAAATGGCTTGGTGATATAGTCATCTGCACCGGTTTCGAGTCCGGCGATCTTGTCGTCCGGCAAAGCTTTGGCGGTCAGCAGGATGATCGGGATGTGGCTGGTTTGCCAGTCGGTTTTCAGGCGCTGACAAAACTCGATGCCGTCCATCCCGGGCATCATAATATCGCTCAGGATGAGATCGGGCATGGTGTTTTTGGCCAGAGCAATCCCCTCTTTCGCGCCCTCGGCCTGCGCTACGGTGTATTCGGCATACAGTAAGTCAGCCAGAAAAAAGCGGACGTCGGCGGAATCTTCGACAACTAGAATCACCGGCTTTTTATTGTTTGAGCGACTTGCCGCAGCGTTCCCCTCTCCTGTTTCGATTTTGGCTGCCGAATCCTGGCTGGGTGAAATGCTATTGACGTCTTTACGGTCTTGCACCGAAAAGCTGGTTTCTTCGGAACTTGACTTCTCAACCCCAGGATGGTTTACCAGCCGTTGATGAATCGGTATCTTTAGTGTAAAAACCGATCCTTTTCCTTCCTGGCTTTGCACTGAAATATCCCAGTTATGCAGGGCCACCAATTCTTTGACCAGAGCCAGGCCAATGCCGGAGCCGCCATGGCTGTTTTTTGCCGAATCATCGATCCGGAAAAAACGGTTAAAGATATGCTGCCGGTCCTGTTCCGGAATGCCGATTCCGCTGTCGCGGATGGCTACCACCGCCGTCCCCGATGTGGATGGCTTCATAGCGGACGAAGCCTGTTCACAATGCAATTCTACGCTGATCTGTCCGCCGTCCGGTGTAAATTTAAATGCATTGCTCAGCAAATTGTTGATGATTTTTTCTAGTTTATCCCGGTCGATCAAGGCCAGAACGACAGTCCCATCTGATCGAAATGCAAAATCGATGTTCTTCTGCTCGGCCAGGGGTATAAACGAAGCGACGAATCCTTTCAGCAATGGCCCCAAGTCCAACACCTCGGTCTGCAGCGGAATCGTCTCGGCTTCGAGTTGCGCAAGCTCCAGCAGTTGATCGATCAGGCTCTGCAGTTTCTCGGCGTTGCGATAAAGCATCCGGTAATAGTCGATTTTGTTTTTCTTTATCCGTCCGCTTAAAAGCTGTTCCAGCGGGCCTTTGATCAATGTCAATGGCGTGCGGAACTCGTGTGAAATATTGGCAAAAAACCGCGATTTCATGGTTTCAACCTGTTGCAGATGCCTGAATTCGAATTCCTGCATTTTAAGCATGGCCTGCGTTTTAGCGCGCGTGGCCTGAAATCGGATTATGCCATAGATGCTGCTGAAAAATATTATCAAGTACAGCACAATGGCCCAGCCGGTTTGCCACCATGGCGGGGTGATGATCACCTTGATCTCTGCCGCCTGATCATTCCAGATGCCGTCGCTGTTGGTCGATCGAGCTTTAAACGTATAGCTTCCCGGACGCAAATTCGTATAGGTAATAAAGCGCCGCGCTCCGCTGTAAACCCAATTCGCATCGAAACCTTCCATCTTGTAAGCATACTGGCTAGAGCCCGGGGAATTGTAATCCAACGCCGCGAGTTGGAATGAAAACACGTTTTGCCGATGAGAGAGCGTAATTGTTTTGGCATAGAGGATGCTTTTATTTTCTCCCAAAGCAGGATCGTTAGAGGCCACGGAGGCGTTGAAAATCTGAAAATCGGTTATTAAAACCGGGGGCCGATAGAGGGACCGGGCAATGGTGCGGGGATCAAAATAATTCAATCCGCTGGTGCTGCCCATAAACATCATTCCCTCCGCATCCTGCGCAGCAGAGGCATAGTTAAAATCGCCGCCGATAATGCCGTCGGCATGATCGTAATTGATAAAAGAGTTGTCTCGCGTATTGAAGAAAGAGATGCCGCCGGCTGTGCCGAGCCAGAGATGGCCGTTCTCATCTTCAAGGATGCTTTTTACCGAATTGTCCGCCAGGCCATCTTTGCCGGTAAAAGAAGAGATATCGGCCACCTGAAATTGCCGGCCGGCATTTTGCATAACAAACTTGTTCAGGCCGTTATTGGTCCCAATCCATAACACCGTTTGATCCGGCGACACGCTTGTTTTAGCGTTTCTCCATTCGCACATGCAATAGATGCTGTTGCTGCAGAGAGTTCCTGTTGCCGTTGCCTTTGATCGATCCGGATTGGACGTCGATGATTCTCCGGCAACCCAATGGCTGAAGGTTCCTCCCTTTTCTTCTTGGAACAGATTCAGGCCGCCGCCGTTGGTTCCGACCCACAATCTCTCTCTGCTGTCCTGGAATATAACCCAGACATCGTTATGACTCAGGCTATGGGGATCGTCGGCATCGTGCAACCAGCTTTGATAGTCAGCGGTAACCGGATCCAGACGCGCGAGTCCGACTCCCCAAAAACCGATCCATAATTTTTTCTGCTCATTGCAGTATAATGATTTAATGTATTGTATGGCCGGGATGGTGATTGTTTTATCATAAGCACGGACAGCAGACATGCGATTTGTTTTCAAATCGAAACGAAACAATCCGGAACCATAGGTGCCGATCCACAGGTCTTGCGATCGGCCCGGAGCCAGGGACCAGATATTAATTCCATTGGATGCGGATAATTTGTTCAGTGCACCGCTTTTATTCGATGAACCTGCAGGAATCTGATCGGCATAATATAGGCCGTCCTCGGCGCCAAACCAAATCCTGCCGTCATCGGTCCTGGCAATGGCCTTGACGTTTTTTGCCGGCGCTTTAACATCGCTGAACCTGAATTTGGCTGACAGGGTGTTGTTGAATTTTGTTCCCTTGGCAGGGAAATTGCACAGGCCGTTTTCTGTTGCCAGCCATAATACGCCGGATTTATCTTTGATCATGCCACTGATATGGTTGTGCGCCAGGCTGTGGGGATCATCGTTATTCGAGACGAATCTTGCGAATGATCCCTGATCCATGTTGCACCGGATGAGGCCGGCAAAGGAATCGATCCATAGAATTCTATCCCCTTCGCTGGTTTCTTCCGTAACCGAACCGGCCGAAGCGCCAAATTGCAACTGATCCGGATTGGGTATTTTAATTTGTGTAAAGGCGCCGCTATTTGAATCATACCTGGTCAAGCCGTCGGCGGTTCCTATCCAGATGATGCTGGAATCGCTTGCTGACCTGGTCAGGTTCCAAACGATATCGTGGCTGACGGTATTGGGATTATTCGTTTCTGAAAAATAGCGGGTAAATTTCACCGTATCGCTTTGTACAGGAACTGTGGCCTTGTTCAATCCGTGATAGGCGCCTATCCAAATATTCCGCTTATGGTCCTCGACAATCGAAGTGACATAATCGTTGCTGAGCGAAAAGGGATCCTGCGGATTGGACTGCCAATGCGCAATAGCGCCGGTCGCAGGATTGAGGCGATAAAGACCGCCGCGATAGGTTCCCAGCCAAATGTTCTTTTGGCTGTCTTCATAAAGACTGGTGATGGTTTTGTCCTGGATTTCCCACTTTTGGAAAGTTTCGGTTGTGGGATCATAACAGTTAACAGCGCCGCTTTTGGTTCCGATCCAGATTTTGCCGGATCGATCTTCATACAAGGTTGAAATAGAATTATCCGCCGGGGAATTTGCATTGCCGGCAACATGGCGAAATACTTTAAATTCGTAACCGTCAAAACGATTCAGGCCATCGTCGGTGGCAAACCACAACAATCCCGACCGGTCTTGCAGCAAACTGTTGACAGTGTTGTTGGAAAGCCCCTGGGCCGTGGTCAAGCGATTAAAGAAAATAGAGGGGGAAAGATTGGTCTGCGCATCGGCAACAACCAATCCGACAAAAACATATAGCACTGTTAAGGTTGTGAGTATCGGGCAGGTCAAAGTCGGGGCACAAATAAAAAAGGCACGCCAGCTGGCGCCTTTATAAAACAGCATGCTCTCTTTACTGGTCGACTCCACTTTATCAAACCACCATCCATCAAGTACGTTTTTGATGAAATCACTGCAATGAACAAGCAACTCATCGGCATAGGCGTCTATAACTTCTATGTTCTCAATCGATACTTGCTGAATCGGAACTGGAAAAATATTGATCAAAAACACAAATAAATATGTAAAAAATTAGTAAACTTGTCAAGCCCTTAATGATAAACGCTCATTTATCTGGCAAACATAACTGATTATGCCCAACCTTCATGCCATAATCAGAACAGACCTGAAAGAGAGAGAACAGCATGAATGTTACATCGAAATCGTTTTATCTCGCTGTCGTCGTTGTATGCCTCCTATTCATACAAACCCGGCTCGTCCATGCTCAAGCTCTGATCATCGATCATACCTGCACCGATCTCGGTCAAATTCCGGACGCCTGGATCAATACCGTTAAAGCAGATCTGCACATCGCCTATCAGCATACGTCACACGGCAGTCAGCTGGTCACAGGCATGAATGCGTTGAAAAATTTTCCTGCGTTCGGCACAAAATACGATTGGGATGATGCCGGCGCCAGGCCGGGCGCTTTGGACCTGGATGATTACGGCATTCCGGGTTGTGCGGATCTCAGTCAGGGCGACACCATCGACGAAAACGGTGTGACGCCGTGGGTCACCGCCACACGCACGCTGCTCAACAATGTCAACAATTACCACATCAACATCATCATGTGGTCGTGGTGCAGCATTAACAATCACAATATTCAACGCTACCTGGACAACATGGAAATACTGGTATCCGAATACAGCGTCGGCGGCACAAATCCCCGCGCAGCAGATCACCCGGTGACTTTTATATTCATGACCGGGCATGCTGAAGGACAGCCGGAAAGTGGTTTTATCTATACGGCAAACCAGCAAATCCGCCAGCACTGCCTGGCCAACGGCAGAGTGTTATTTGACTTTGCGGATATCGAGAGCTATAATCCGGATGGCGAGTATTTTTATAATCGGCCCATGTGGGACGACCTTGACTACAATTCCGGGCGGACCAACAATTGGGGCATCGAATGGGTCGCGGCCAATCCCGGAACAGAGCTGACCCAGCTTACCACCGGCGCCGGCGTCTCCGGCTATAGCGGCTGCGGCGCCTGTGCGCACTCTGGAAGCGCAGCCGGCGGTGAAACCATCAACTGCGTGCTCAAAGGAAGAGCCAGCTGGTGGATGTTTGCACGACTCGCCGGCTGGCCCGGACCGGCTGCCGCCAATGTATCGGTTGCGGTAAAAATTTTTCTCGCCGGCTGCTATGATGCTGTCGGCGACTCGATGACGACCACCTTGAGCGACAGCGGCAACATACCACTCGTCTCGCCATACACGCAAGCGCCCTACACCGTTGCAGGCATTCCGGCAGACGCGACCGACTGGATACATGTACAGATACGGGAAGCAGACGGCGCCACGGTTGTTGCCGATAAAAGCGTATTTTTACGCAAGGACGGTTATATGATGGATGAAAGCGGCCTGTCCACGATTGAATTCCCCGGCCGGGCAGAGGACGATTATTATATCGTTGTCCAACATCGCAACCACGTACCTGTCATGAGCGCCAGTACCGTTCATCTGACCAGTGCGGTTACGGTTTATGATTTTACCACCCATACAACCGGCGACCCAAAATTTTACGGCAGCAATGGCGCTAAAGAGCTGGAATCCGGCGTCTGGGGCATGTGGAGCGGCGATATCGATCACGACGGCCAGGTTGCTCCGGCCGATTATGACCTGTGGTACGACTCGGCGATCAGCGCTCAGTCCGGTTACCATGACCCGGACGCCAATCTCGATGGACGGGCAACAACGCAGGATTATGTGCTTTGGTACAACGGCCATGCTGCCGGAGCGACATCGCAAGTGCCGTGACAATCAATGCAACGATGCGGATCCCGGGCTGTAATTCATCGCCGGCGAAATCAAATATTCAATCAGCTTCCATCAGCCAAATTTCCTCATTGCCGCGCTCAAGGACGATGTCAAAGATGTACGCGATCATGCCGGCAGCGTAGCATAACCGCCGCCGCAGGCGGCAAGGAACAAGTTATATTCTTTACCACGCATCTATTATTTGCTTGATGGGCATTACATATACCTGCGCTCGATCTTGTTGGGTCCGATCAGAGGTAAAGATGACAAAATTACCCGACGAACTGAAATTGGGGTGCACATGGACTCTGGCGGGCGTATTGACGCTGGCATCGGGCCAGCACAAGGTCCTGGTTTTACGATCCTCAAGATTTAAAAGCAAGAGCGGGTTTGAAAAGGATTTCTGTCCATCGGAAATAAACCATTTTCCATCACGGCTTACGGTTCCGTGTCCGAGTTGACAGGTAGAGTCAGTATAATGTCGTGTATAGTCCCGGCCGTGCAGGTTGATCGATGCGATCGACGCCGGCGTCCAGCCAGGTTCGGTTTTTTCAAAGAAAAAAAATCGATCGCCCTGCGGCGACCATGAATCATGGGTCGCTCTGAAACCATAGGGCGCGATTAAAAACGGCTCTTGGGTCCCCTGGTCGACCTTGATGAGTCGGGTTCTCGATCGTTCGTTCATCGGCAAATTCATGTTATTCTGGGTATCAGGCAAAAGTACGAAAGTAATAAGGTTGGGATCAACGGGGTTGATCTGCTCGTGGGAGATACGTCCGGTTTCCGATTCCAACACACGAACAAGTTCTCCCGATTCCAGGTTCACCCGGTATAAAACTGCCTTTGTATTCCCTTTACCGGTGAATACCAAAGTATATTTACCGTTCTGGCTAAAGGTCGGCCGAAAAAACGGCCTGGTCGACAATTTGCCGGCAAAATCAACCACCAGTTCCTTCTTAAGACTATGCACATCCAGCTTGAAATATTTCCAGCCGGAAATATAGGCCATGCTCTTGCCGTCGGGATGAATACAGGCGTTGTCCAAATTTTCATTATGGGTCAACGGGAATAGTTCCCCATTGCGCAAGTCACAGCGATAGGCATCCCACACGCCGGATCGTTTGGAGCGGAAGATAACGTAGCGGTCATCGCTGGTGAACGATTGGGCATAAAAATATAAAGACTCGCTGGCGGAATCGTTGTTCGTTAGCTGCCAGATCTCATGCCCGGTCTTGGCGTCATGGTATTTGATCCATTCGATCTCTTTATCGCCGGAAAGGCTCGAGCCGAGGAAAAGCGGCATAGAACCAATGCCGATGATGAAACCAATAACCAATTTTTTCATTTTTTTCCCAACTTGTCTTGTTACATCACTTTATGCATCAGGTGCGAGCCACCAAGGCCTCACGGGTATTATTGCTCAGAACCGATTTGTAAGATGCAAGTGCTGTGAGAAATCCACAGGGTTCCGCCATAGGATCTTTAAGAATCATTCGCAGTGGACCATATTGGGATGATGGTAGAGAAGCCCTTACTATCGTTCGCAACCATCATCGCCCCAATGAAAAGTCATGCAAAGTGGGTTTTCACGTTCTTGAAAATGTTGCCCAGACTCTACGAATTGGTTTCCGGCCATACATTATAAAGTCGCAAAAAGGCAACAAGGAACTGCAGGATGCCGGCAGATAGAAAGGTAAAAACGAAAATTGTAGAATTATTCACCTTTTCCTGTCCACGCAATACCAGCCGCATAAAGCAAAAACATACACACAGCCTGATAAAAAACGATTCTGCCCATCTATAAAAATTTCATTTTTCTGGCCGCAAATATACTCATTTTGATCAAGAGCCACCCATGAGAGAAGCGCTTGATTTGCGTTTCGCCGTATTCCCTGTTGCTGTAGCGGATCGGAACTTGTACAATCTTGAGATTTTGCTTTGCAGCGCCAAACAAAAGATCGAAATCGCCGAAAGGATCAAAATCGCCGAAATAGCTTCTATTGGTTTTTATATCCTGGTAATCACTCCTGAATAAAACTTTGGTGCCGCACAGCGTGTCCTTGATCGGTTGATTGAGCAAATAACTGAAAAGCATGCCGAAAAATTTGTTTGCGATCAGATTAAGGAATCGCATGGCCTGGTCCTGCATGGGATACACCAATCTGCACCCGTTGATAAAATCCGCTTTGTTTTCAACCAAAGCCTTGTAGTATTTCGGCAAATCTTCCGGCGGCATGGTCAGGTCGGCATCCAGTATCATCAACACCTCGCCGTTCGCGACCTCGAACGCCTCACGAACGGCATTGCCCTTGCCTTTTTGCGTTTGGCGCATGACGACAATATTTTTTTCAGCATACTTTTTCCGGACGCGCAGCATTTCATCATACGTGCCGTCCTTTGAATGACCTTCGATAAAAATAAATTCCTGCTCCTGTCCGAAAACCGGAGTTCGCAAGACGACCTTTTCAATGTTGCCCATCTCATTTCTGGCCGGAACGACAATAGACACGGATGCTTCCCGGTTTGCTGACTCTGTCTTTCGGGCGATGATAAAATTTACCAACGTAAAGATATTTATTATGGGCAGATTTGCAAGAATAACGTTCAGAAATCCGCTCAAGACCGGAATTTTTTTGGGAAACAGCATTCTTCTTTCAATTTTTATGATTTCAAAACCCTCCAGCTCCAGAAGGTTCCTGATGTCCGTTAAAGACAGCCAATTCATTAACGGTTGCCCGGCCTTGAGTCCGATCTTTTCCCCCAGCCGCAAAATCGGCTCCCACATATAGTTGTAGTTTGAAATAACCATGCGCGTTTTTGCATTTGCAATCGCGGATATTTTATTGAACGCCCGCTGAACATCTCGTAAAGAACAGAGCAAATCCGACAAGATGATATAATCAAATGTATCGTTTAGTGATAAATTCTCCACATCCGATTCAATATAGGTAAAATCCGGAAACTGTTGCCTGGCGATTTCGATCATTTTAGCAGAGAGGTCCACACCGACGCCGACTGACGGACGCACGGAGGCGAGCAATTCGCCCGTACCACAACCAATTTCAATGACCTTCTTTCCAGGCGGAATGCAATGACGGAAGTATTTTTCCAAAAGAGCGTGATAGTATCTGTTTTTCTTTTTCCACCGCAAGCGATGGGGCGCCAGGGCATCATAGTACGCTTTCATAATTTACTCACCGCCCGGTTATGATTTGTCGTACTTTTTACCAAACCTGTTGTACCCGATGATCCGCCGGCGCAACTTTAGATTAAGCTGTCCGGCGCCGAATGAAATCCCGCCTGACGATCAAGCACGGCTGAAAATAACGCGTCGGCGCGCAAGCCGTGAAAATCCGGCCTCTGCGCATAAGCATTATCTCGATTGATAGTGATACTGCTCCTTTATAGTTCTCTCCTCAGAAGCGTCCTGTAAAACATATACCGCATACCTGGCGCCGTGAGGCTCAACGCGGATGACCATATGGCCGGTGGTCGATTTGTAATGATCCGCCCACCGCTTGCCGACAACCCTTGCAACAGCCGGATGTAAAAAGTTGGTGAACAAATCCCGTTCGCCCGGGTAGAGCTCTTTGCTCACAATGCGCCTGAGAACCTCGGTTCCGGGATGACCGGCTGACCAGCCGGGTTGTATCCACACCCGGGGCCGGATGGTGCGAACAAAGAATTCGTTTTGCGTATCCCGATTGCCGTGATGGTTAAGCACCGCCACGTCCACCGGCCCGATCACCGGCGCAACCAGAGATTCCATACTGTTGGGGTCTGCTGTGCCCAATCCATCGATGCCGGTAATGTCGCCGCCGCTATAGTAATCAAAGGCGCCATAGCTCAATCGGATGCCCAGCGACAAATCGTTTTCGTCGAGTTGCTCGCCTGGTTTATACTTCCGCATAACGACCGTGCTGTCCCAATGGCTGGATATTTCTCCGTTGGCGAACAAATTTTTGATTGTGAAATCCGGATAATCGGACGGTTGCTGCAGCAATTTTAGTTGCGAGCTGGAGCCGACTCTGAATTTTTGGTATTGCAGGTTCTTGGTTTTGCTTTGATAGGCGATAAAACGGTCATAGTCCTGGAGATATTTTGCAAACCGTTGCGCCTCACCCTGTCTATCCGTTGCTTCCGGACGGCCGCGATCGATGAGAATACGGATCGGAATCAGCGATCCCAATTCGGTTATACCGGATAATGCGTACTGGCCCTGTGCATGCCGGCTGACCCCCGTAAAGTGTCCTATATGATCATCGTGAAAATGGGTCAGGAGCGCGTAATCTATTTGCGCCCCCTTGCCGGCCGGATGAAACTGATAAATATAATCAGCCACCCATTGGGCCGGAGTTTTGCGGTTATCCGGAACGATGGTGGACCTACGCAAAGAATCTGCAGAAGAGAAATCACCAACATCGATCAACAAAGTGGTGCCGTCCGGCAGTATGCAAAAACAGGCATTGCCGCGGCCGGTGCTGATCTGGTGAATGTCGAGAAATCCTTTTGCCCAGGAGCTGAGACGGGTTTGCGCCGTCAGGTTGGACAAGCATAAAAAAAGAATTAAGAACAAGAGTGATTTTTTCATAACACCTCTATAGGATTATGTTTCCGGCCAGACATATAGAGTATACAAATAATTATAGTTAATTTCACCTCTTTTTGCAGCCCGATCAGGGATCATCGCGTTCTTAACGTTCAGGGGAGAGTTTTTATTCACAGTACAAAAAGTGCAGGCGGGTAGTTTTGTTAAAACGATCAAGATAATGCTGTTGCCGTGAAAGATTTTTCTCTGTCAGGAACTCGACCGTCCCGTCGCCTCTGCGGGCGGGACGTCCGCGTTCCTGACGTTGCCGGTTTTTTTTCGATCGCCCGGGGAAGGACAGGCTGTCCACCAACCCTGTTAGCGTGTCATTCTGAACCCGCCAAAGGCGGGTGAAGAATCTATCAACGAACTGTTTATATGACAATAAACGGTTTTGCGATGAAGGAAGCAATTATGGTAAAAATTTGAAAAAATAGGCTTCCTGGACAGCCTGAGGATTCTCCGGGCGGAACCATAAACTAGGGCATTTTGCCCGTTACATGCAATCTAAAATCTCAATTCAACCGCATCCCCACATAAAACCGCCGGCCGGTTGTCGGACCCCAGATCATCGAAGAATCAAAATAATTGCTGAAAGGCGCGTCCCAGGCCAAAATAGGATGCTTTTGGGTAAAGCCGGTCAGATTTTCAACGCCAAGATAGAGCTCCAGCTTTTTCAATTTGCGCGTGATCTGTGCAAACAACTGCACATAGTCGGGCGAATGGCTGCCTAATTGATAATTCGACGGATTGAGCTCGGTATTGGGCAGCCGCGTGCGGCCGTTGTACTGCGTGGTGAGGTCCAACTGCCATTGGCGATTGGGCAGCGTGTAGGACAGCACCAGCACGGCTTTATGGCGCGGATTCAGGGGCAACTCGGCCATTCGTCCTCCATAGGTCATGCGTACATCGTTAAAGCGATAGGCAGCGGTCACGTCAAATCCCTTAACCGCTGTGGCGTTCACCTCGATCTGGGCGCTGTTCGAATAGGAGCGGCCGTCCAGGTTGTAGAGCAGGATAGCCTGCGGGTTCTGATCCAGATCCACCACAGTTTGCTGCAGGAACTCGGTACGATAAAAATCGATCACTGCGGTTCCCGGACGTTCCGGCCCCAGAGAAAATTCACGCGTGATCTGCACACCGGCGTTCCAGGCCTCCTCGGCTTTGAGCGGCGCCTGAAAGATCACTTGCCGAGAGCTGGCCAGGATCGAAGGATTGTCCATAAACAGATGGGGCACCCGATACCCCTTGCCGACCGAGAACCTCAGCGCAGTCAAAACATCCGCCTGATATTTGACATGAAAACGCGGCGTGTAAAAAGAGCCATAGAGATTATGCCGGTCATACCGGAACCCGGCCATGGCGCTGAGACGTTCGTGAGGTTTATAGGTGTATTCGGCGAACACGCCGGGCACCTGCTCGTGCGTCTCGTAGAGTTGTTGCTGATAGGTTTCGTCACGCTGATCAAGACTGAGCGAGAGTCCGGAGGACAGGTTGTGACGCTCGCCGGTTTTTTGATAAATCAGATTGGCATAAATGCTTTTTTCATCGCCTTCATAGTTTTTTCTGCCCCAGAACGACTCCTGATCATGATAAAAACCGGAGAGAATCAGACCAACGCTGTGGCCGCTGCCAAGATCGGTGCCGGCTTTGGAAAAAAATTCATACCGCCGAATGCGATTGCGCGAGCCGTACCACTCGCTGGCGGAGCGAGGGCGACTCATGTCAAAGTCGGTCTGACCAGCGTCGCGCGTGTCATGCAGAATCTTGAAACCAAGCTGACCGTCGCGGTTAGCGCCGCTGTACTTCCAGCGATTCATCACGCTGAGATGCGTCACCAGCGGCATGTCGAGAAAGGTGTCTCTGTCCTCGTCCCAGCGCTGACGATTATAACTGGCATAGGAGAGCAGCATGGTGGAGATTTTCGGCGATACCTTGGCGGCGCCGTTGAAAGTTAACTCGGAACGGCCCATATTATTCTGAAAAGCATTGAACGACCAGGGGTTTGCCTGTTCCGGCTTGGCCAACTCGATATTGATCTGACCGGTGAGCGATTCATACCCGGTGGCCACCGAAGCTGTGCCCTTGGAAATGTCAATGGCATCGATCCAAAAACCGGGTATGTATTCCATGCCAAAGGGACTGATCAGGCCGCGCATGACCGGATTTTTTTCGACCAGCACCTGTGTGTAAAAGCCGGCGAGTCCCAGCATCTTGATCCGTTTGGCGCCGCTGACCGCGTCGCTCTGCTCAACGTCGACAGACAGGCTGTTCTCAAAGCTTTCGGCCAGAGTGCAGCAGGCCAGGGTGCGCAGTCCCTGGCGGGTGATCACTTGGGTATTTACGTTCGCTTCGTGAAGGTGAAGGGTGTGCGGCTTTTTCCCCTCGATGGTCATCTCTCCGTGATGGTGATCCGGTTCAAGATAGATAGCCAAACCGTGCATGCCCGGCTGCACGGTGAGCGTATCCGCTTCATAGCCGACGTAATCAGCGACCAAACGATTGCTCGACTCGGTAAGGTCGAGGCGGAAAAAGCCGTCTTCATCGGTGATGCTGCCGAGCGCGGTGTTCAGCCAAAAGACATTGGCGTTTACCAGAGCAAGCGTATCCTGATGCGAATCATGATGAACAATGCCGTAAACATGACCACAGGTAAAAGTATCCTTTGCCTGGGCGAAAAGGCCGGCAGCGCCGCCCAGCCAGAGCGCTATTAAAAAAATGAACTTTTTCATGACAAACCTCTCTCATGTAAAATTAACGATGAATTTTGATGATTTACGTACAGCTGTTGAAAAAACGAGAGATTTGACTAGAAATCAATTAAGCAGGGGAAGACAGAAATGTGGTGCAGCAAGGGAAGGCACAGCGTGCTCCCTGATCTCCGGATTGTCGCAACTCTCCGGTGGCAGAAGAACCCAGGCAGTACTCGCCGGAAGCAGTGGAGCAGATGGCGCCGCGGGTGCGGTTTCTTCCACCTGATGAAAAAAGCTGACCTGCTCGCAGCAACCCTGATTGTGAAAAGCGTGTTCGAGGGACTCTGCTGGTGCAGACATTAGCCCGCATGCCGGAGCGCAACATGAGTCCAGGGCTTCATGGAGCTCTTCGACGCAGCAACACCCCTCGGCAACAGCATGGTGCTGTTGATGATGCCGGCAAAAGTGCGCCACCCCGGCATAGCCAACCGAGCCGAAGAGATGAATCAACGCCACGAGCAGGATTACAGATTTGTGCCTTCTGCGAGTCATGATATCCTTTTTCGCATTTTACCCTCAAGCGTTATAATGATATAACACATAAAAATACGATTTTTATTGCACAGTTTCAATCGTTAATTCCGGATTCATGGTTTGTTGGTGAAAATTTCAGCATGGGCGACAGACTGATTGGGCTTTACCAGCAATGAATAAACTTTTCCTTTCGCTGTAATCGTGGCATTTTTCACCTGTTCAGCAATGCCGATAACAGTAACGATATTACCCTGTAAATCTGAGACTAAACGGATTCCTTTGGTAAATGAAAAAACGTGCTTTTCATTTATTAAGCAATGGACCATAGGGGCATCCGTCTTTATTTTAAAAGAATGATTATTCCACTTTTGTTCATACTCAAAAGCATGTTCACTGTCCAAACAGGACCAGAGAACTTTATCTCCGGTAAGGTGAATCCCATATAATCTGGAAATAAATTCCAGCGAGGCCAGAATACTTGGGCCATAACCATCTTTAGAGTTGTTGATAACGGCTGTAAAAGGATCGAACTGCTGTGTAAATTTCAACGAATCGCCAATCACATTGAGAAATTTTAATCCGATAGACGTCAACTCGGCATAATGCCCATAATTTTCCAGAGCGCGGATCGATCTCTGGAAGGTCAAACCCTGCGGTTGTCCGCTCCAATTATTTCCCGGAATATTTCTAAATGCCGGGTCATTGGCCGCAATGGACGGCAAGGGCATGGGCGTCCAGAACTCATCAGGATTCAGCAAATGATACTTGATAAAGTCATCCGCCATTTGCTGATCAAAGCTGCCGAAATACATGCAGCGGAGATTGTTATGCAGCAGTATCGGCATGGTCTGATTATTTTTATCCTTATCAAAACAGGCGTGCTGGTCCGCATCCCATAAAAAACTCTTTATTTTGCTGCGCACCTGATTCGCCTGGTCACGCCAAAAATCATGTTTCTTGTTTTTCAATTCCGCAGAAATGTGCGCCAGGACATCTCTGCAGGTATAGGAATAGGACATGACATCCATGGACTCGATGGGCACGGTCATGTCTCTGCTGCTGTCATAGTGGGTGACCTTGCAATAGTCTTTCAGCTCCTGCCTGGACATTTTTTGCACAGCTGCTTTGTCCGGCGGATAATCAAACGGCCAGGCATTGGGAAATTCGTTGAATCGGGTGCAGTTGTCCTCACCGGTATCGTAGATGCACCAGGATTCCAGACAGCCGTTATTGTCCGAATCACGGGTCTTCCACAAATAGGCATCAAATTTTTCCAAGGCATCATAGACCTTTTGTATAAAGACCCGGTCTTTGCCCAGCAAATGGTACAATTCAAAGGCAGGCATGGGAAAACAGAAACCCTGGAATTGATGGTAATCAGGCACAAGTTCATCCTGCAGTTTCATGATCAGACCGGGGAATCTTCCGTCCGAGCGCTGATAATCGATGAATATCTCTATATTATTTCTGGCGATTTCCAGATCCCGCTTGGCGTACATATAACCGCCCATGGGTTGTGTTTCCAACCAAATATAGCGATATTCCGCCCCTTCAATTAAAACTTTTCTGCCGCCAAAATGGGCCATATTCTCTTTTGCCATTTTTTCAGCCCGGTCAAAAATCCGCTGTAAGCGAATATCGGAGGTAGTAAATTTCACTTCCGTACTACTAGCAAAACCACTTTGACCATTTGCCGGACCGGCAATCAGGCATGCAAACATGGAATACAGGGAGAGTAATCTCATACAAGTCAACTCCTGGAGCAAATTTTAAAAAAAGGCCGTACCTGGGTAGATATGGCCGGCTTTAGCTTAATTATTCAAGTTTGCGTAAAATGGTCAAAAAATGTCGGACACACTGAGAGACTGTCGCAAAAGTCCTTACCCCCGGGATTCAAAGACGTGTGCAACAATCTCAGGGGATGTCATCCTGAGGGCTGCCGTGATCGATTCCAGAAATCATCAACGCATGTCTTTGGCAGGCCGAAGGATCTGTTCGCGTCGCTGTTTTGGCCGCTACGCCGGGAACAAGCGGCGAACAGATGCTTCGCTGCTTTCAGTGATCGCGTAGTGTAAAGATCATTCTGTTTTGCAGCTCAGCATGACAAATAGAAAAATTATCGTTAAAGACTTTTGCAACAGTCTCTGAAGCTGTCCGACATTTGGTTCCGGTTTACCCGGATTGGGAAATTATTGCTGAAAAATCAGCTTTTTTATTTCCACATAATCGTCGGCCTGCATTTTGCAAAAATAAATCCCGCTTGACAATCCTCTGGTCTGCCAGGTTGTTTGATGCATTCCTGCATCTCGAACTTGTTCAACCAAAGTCGCGATTTGTTGGCCATTGGTATTGTATATTGCCAGAGTGACCTGCGCAGATTTGCTCAAATGGTATTTTATAACGGTCTCTGCATTAAACGGATTCGGATAATTCTGCAGTAATTGAAAATCTTGAACGACCGCAGAACGGCCATCTCTGACAAAAGTCGCATCCTGATTTTCAATGACCTGCAAGTTTCCATTGGCCTCGCCGTTCGCTGCTATGACCAGCTCCTTTTTACCGTCTCCATCCAAATCCCCGGCTGGAGAGATATAGCCGATCACCAGCTTGTGCCCGGTATAAATTTGCGTAGCTTTCCAGCTGTTGGGCTCGTTTACCGGACCGCCCTGGTATTCCAGATCAAGCACCGCCTTGGCGGTCATGTCGTTGTAATAGATATCCATCTTGCCGTCCTGGTCCAGATCAGCCGCAATGCCGGAGCGTACAAAACCGTTCTCCGCCACACCAGGCAGCAGCAATAAATATTTCCAGGCTGCGGTACCTAGATCCGTGAATCCTTTGGAGGCGTCATGGGTAATGATGAACACCTTGCCGTGAATATCAGCGATCACCAGTTCTTTTTTACCGTCGCCGTCAAAATCGTAAAAAACAGGATCCGCAATCGCGTCGTCAAAGGTAGGCAAAAACGTTAACGTGCCCTGCGTGGTGGTGAATTTAATATCATACACATCAGCGCCGCTGCTTTCGTACAAGCGGGTTATCGATTCGTCCTGCTGATTAATGGTAAAAATTTCCATATTGCCGTCGCCGTCAAAATCATTGATGTTGACCCCGCCCACCTTCCATGGGCTGAAATCGTCTGCAAATTCCAGTTTCCAATCCGGTGCGGATAAATCTGAACCGGGCAGAGAACCGATCGTACAATACAGGCCGTTGGAAAAGGTATAACCCATGAAAATCTCTAGCTCCGGATCACTGTCCAGATTGGCAATCCGGAGTTGTCTTATGTTGGCAGCTCCTGAATTATCCTGAATAGTCAGCAACGTTTGATCAGGCGTTTTCGGCAGTCCTCCGCCAGATTCAAAAGTCGTTCCATTCGCTTCATACGCATACACTTTGGCTTCCGTGGCAATCCAGACTTCCTTATTACCATCAAAATCGATATCTGCCACCGTTAAACCATGTCCCTGTTCTTTTTGAGTTGACGTATCATTGTACTTGACCTCCCAGGCGAGATAAAAGTCATTATCTCCTCTTGCCTCCCAAACCTGCAGCCGGTCGTATTTTTGAAATGAAATATAATGGTCATAAACGATAAATTCGTATTTGCCGTCTTTATCAAGATCCAGACCTTCTTCTGCATAGACCCCAATTTCACCCCAACTGCCCTGAAAGACCGATTTATCCGCTTGCCAGGTTTTCACAAAGTGATTGCCGTTATCGGTCTGACCAAAACACAATTGCGCAGATAGTACGAGCGTAACAATCGTCAATACTTTGAGACAAATGATCTTCATTTTTTTCTCCATTCTAAAAATGATTTAATTAAAACTATTTTTCTTTATTATCAACAATTGCCGATTCGGTTGTTGTTCGAGAATTAATTACCCAGGCTGGTAGATTCTCAATAATTACAGTTATAAGTTTTTGCTCTTATTGCTGATAAATCACTTTCTTTACCTGCGAAAAATCATCTGCCTGTAATTTGCAGAAATAGATTCCGCTTGACAATCCTTTGGCCTGCCAGGTCGTTTGATGCATTCCTGCGTCCTGAACCTCATCAACTAAAGTCGTGATTTCCTGACCGTTCATATTGTAGATTTTCAATGTAACCTGTGCGGATTTGGCCAGATTGTAGTTTAAAACGGTCTCTGCATTAAACGGATTGGGATAATTCTGCAGTAATTGAAAATCTTGAACGACCGCAGAACGGCCATCTCTGACAAAAGTCGCATCCTGATTTTCAATGACCTGTAAATTTCCATTGGCCTCGCCCATGGCGGAAATGACCAGTTCTTTCTTGCCATCGCCATCCAAATCACCGGCCGGGTAAATATAAGCGCCTGTCAACTTGTGACCGGTATAAATCTGATAAGCTTTCCAGCTGTTCGGATCAGTCACCGGGCCGCTCTGATATTCCAAATCAAGCACCGCTTTGGCGGTAAAGTCGTTGTAATAAATATCCAGCTTGCCATCCTGATCCAGATCACCCGGCACACCGGAGCGTACAAAACCGTTTTCCAGCACGCCGGGAAGGTTCATTAAAAAACCCCAGGCCGCTGTGCCAAAATCCTGAAATCCTTTAGAGGCGGCAAAAGTAATAATGAACACCTTGCCGTGAATATCCGCAATGATTATTTCTTTTTTTCCGTCCTGATCGAAATCAGCACAAACAGGATCTGCCATGGCATCATCAAAGGTAGGCAGAAACGAAAAAGTGCCGCGCGTCGAAGTAAATTTAATTTCATAGGAATCTGCACCGTTGTTTTCATACAATCTGGTAACCGATTCATCCTGCTGATGGCAGGTGAACATTTCCATGTTGCCGTCGCCGTCAAAGTCGTCTATGCAAACGCCGCCCATTTTCCACTGTTCGAAATCATCGGCATATTCCAGCTTCCATTCCGCATTGGATAAATCAGAACCGGGAAGCGAACCGATAACGCAATACAAGCCGGTCTGAAAGGTGTAGCCCATAAAAATCTCCAATTCGGGATCAGAATCAAGATTGACGATTCTGAGCTGTCTAACATTAGCCGCTCCTGAAGTATCCTGAAGAGTCAGCAAAGTTTGTGTGGGCGTTTTCGGCAGTCCGCCTCCGGATTCAAAAGTCGTGCCGTCCGCTTCATAAACGTAAATTTTGGCTTCCGTGGCAATCCAGACCTCCTTATGGCCGTCAAAATCAATATCGGCCACCGTCACGCCATGCCCCTGTTCCTTCTGACTCGAAGTATCCGTGTACTTGATTTCCCAGGCAAGGTAAAAGTCATTATCTCCTCTTGCCTCCCAGACCTGCAGTCTATCCCACTTTTGAAATGAAATATAGTGGTCATAGACGATAAACTCGTATTTGCCGTCTTTATCAATATCGAGCCCCTCTTCGGCGTAAACGCCTAATTCGCCCCAATTGCCCTGAAAAACCGACTTGTCCGCTTGCCATGTTTTCACAAAGTGATTGCCGTTATCCGTTTGCGCAAAACACAATTGCCCAAGCAGAACAAACGCCAACACCGCCATAAATTTGCCACCATGGGTTCCCATCGATTTTCTCCTTTTTTTCTAGTAAACTGGTTTAGTATTTGAATAAAATCGGATGATTTTTACCTAAACAGAAAAAGCACAGACCGAGTCGTCGACAAGGACTCGATCTGTGCTTTTACCAAAGTGCATACCGAATGTTACACCAAATGCATGAAATGATCGGCGATGATACCTGATTTGCGAATATAATTATTCAACAATATAAATGCAAGAATTTTTTACGGCTCGCTGCAAGGAAAATGAATATAAATTCATAAACATTCAACAGAAAAAAAACAATGAGGAAAAAATACAGCCCAAACATCGGCATCATATTTTTTTTATCGCACTCCGTTCAGGCTGGAGCGATTGATTGATTTACAGCGTTAATTCCTCTTGTTTTTCTTCATCTTAATGGTTATTTTCATAATTACCATATGCAATGGCATGAAAATTTTCGCCTGGCCGTCCCAACCTGAATGATGCATCTTGCGTTCAAGCGCTCACAATGTCCCAAGTCATCGTTTCATCGCGAGCCGGCGAATCCCTATTTTTTAAACCGAGGACTCTGATAGTATGATCCGGTTCATTAAACGATATCTGCGCAACCTGGGCTTGTCCTACAAACTGATTCTCTACCTGTTTCCCAGCATCGCCATCGTCTTTCTCGTGGCATTTTTATATTCTTACAATATCGCCAAAACCATTGTGGAAAAAAATTTGAAAATGAACGCCGAGACCGTGACCACCGCCTCGGCCGAGCAAATCGACAACGCACTGACCGCGATCCGCAAGATCCCGGACAATTTTGCCAAAATCATCGAGTCCTACGATTATTCCCCAGACGAGCTGGTTAAACTGTTGCGCCAGGTGGTGGAAAACAATTCTGAAATCTACGGCACGGCTCTGGCGTTCAAACCTTACGGATTTCAGGATGCCGAGGAATATTTCGCCGTCTATCTTTATCGTAAAGGCGCCGAGATAAAACTAAAACCGCTGGACAGCGATCAGTACAACTATGTCCTGAACGACTGGTACATCACGCCCAGGGAAGCCAATCATCCGATCTGGAGCGAGCCTTATCAGGAAAAAAACAGCGACATGATGATGATAACCTATTCCTTGCCCCTCTATCGTTATGTCAACGGCGAAAAGCGTTTCGTCGGTGTTCTCATGGTCGATATTATGCTGGACTGGCTGCAGCCGTATTTTTCTTCCATCAAGATCAACAAGACCGGATACGGCTTTATGATCTCCGCCAAAGGCACCCTGGTCGCGCATCCGGATCAAAAGCGGGTGCTCACAGAAACCATCTTTAGCATTGCCGACGCACAGAAATCGGAACAGCTGCGCATGATCGGCAACAACATGGTGGCCGGCCAAAAGAGTTTTGCGGAAATTGAATACCGGAACCTGATGACCGGTAAACAGAGCTGGATCGCGTATGCACCGGTGGCGGTTACCGGCTGGTCCATCGGCATGGTCTTTCCGGTTGATGAATTCATGTCCGACGTCAACAGGCTTTTCAACAACCTGATCTATCTCGGATGCGGCGGGCTGATCATTTTTCTGGCCGTGATTGCCTGGATCTCCCGTTCGATCATCAGCCCGTTGCGGGAACTGACGCAAGCCGCTGCCCAGCTGGCGGCCGGCAATTTTGAAAAGCAACTACCGTCGCATCGAGGTCTGGATGAGATAGGCCGATTGAAAGAGTCCTTTATCGCCATGCAAAAAGCGCTGGCGTCGACCATCCGTGATTTGCAGGATGCCTCCGCCAAGCTGAAAATATCAAACGACAAACTGGAAGAATACAGCCGCACGCTGGAGCAAAGGGTCGAAGAACGGACCGAAGAACTCAGGCTTAAAAATGAAGAACTGGACGCTGCGTTCAACAATGTGAGTACGCTGAATGAAATCGGTGAAAAAATCACCTCAACGCTGAATCTGGACGAGATCCACGACATGGTTTATCGACAGGTGAACTCGCTGATGGATGCCGCCAGTCTGTTAATCATGATCTATAATGAACCGGAACGGAAACTCGAGTGCAAACTTTCCATAGAAAAAGGCAGCCGCCTGCCGAGTTTTACCATTTCCATGGACGAAAAAGACCGCTTTGCCGTATGGTGCGTGGAGCATGCCAGCCCGATTTTTATGAACGACGTGGACAATGAATGGCAGAACTATGTCAGCCACCGTGCCAAGCCCCTGGTCGGCGAGACGGTATCGTCGCTCATCTATATCCCGCTGATGATCGAAAACCATGTGCTGGGCGTTCTTTCGGCGCAAAGTTTTAAAAAGAACGCTTATACGGTTTATCAGTTCAACATGCTGAGCAGTCTGGCCAACTTTATCGCCATTGCTTTGGAAAACGCATTGGCGTACGCCAAGATAAACAAGGCCAATGCGGATTTAAAGGCAGCCCAGGCTCAGTTGGTGGTGTCTGAAAAAATGGCGTCGTTGGGACAATTGACCGCCGGCATCGCTCATGAAATAAAGAATCCGCTCAACTTTGTCAACAATTTTGCCGAACTGACCGTTGAACTCACCGACGAACTGAGCGCACAAGTGACGAAATGGTCCGGCTACCTGCAGGAAAAAGACCGGCAATATCTGCTCGAGATCGCCGGCGACATTCGTTCCAATGCGCAAAAAATAAACGACCACGGCAAACGGGCCGACAGCATCGTCAAGGGCATGCTGTTGCATTCGCGCGGCAAGGCGGGCGACCGCCAGCCCACCGACGTCAACGCACTGCTGGCCGAATATGTGAACCTCGGCTTCCACGGCATGCGCGCCATGGATGGGAGTTTCAACATCAAAATCGACGCAGACTACGACCCGGCCATCGGCCAGATCATGGTGGTTCCGCAGGACATCAGCCGGGTTTTTCTCAACATCATCAACAACGGCTGTTATTCAACCAGTCAGAAAAAACAGCAGCAACGCGACGTCTATTTCCCGGTGTTGACCGTGAAAACCAAATTGATCGGCAACCAGGTGGAAATTCGCATTCATGATAACGGCCTGGGCATCCCGGCGGATGTACTGGACAAAATTTTTGACCCCTTCTTTACCACCAAACCGCCGGGACAGGGAACCGGCCTGGGTCTTTCGCTCAGTTACGAGATCGTCGTGCAGCAACACGGCGGCGAATTAAAAGTGGAATCCAGAGTCGGAGAATACGCCGAGTTCATCATCCGCTTGCCGCATGCGACGACGTAATCACATCAGTAAATGACAGGAAAACGCCTTGGAAAAAGCAAAAATAATGGTTGTAGACGATGAAAGCGATGTGGAACCTCTCATCCGGCAGAAATTTCGTCATCAGATACGCAACAACGAATATGAATTTCTTTTCGCCTTAAACGGCCTCGAAGCGCTGTCCAAACTTATCGAACATCCGGACATCAGCGTCATTTTATCGGACATCAACATGCCGGAGATGGATGGTCTGACGCTGTTGCTCAAGGTGAAAGAGCTGAAGAATCCGGCCCTGATTACGGTGATCGTTTCCGCTTATCGCGACATGGAGAACATCCGCACCGCCATGAACCGCGGCGCCTTTGATTTCATCACCAAACCCATCAACTTTGATGATCTGGCTGATACGATTAAAAAAGCTCTGGAAGAAATAAAATTGCAACGGCAAGCGCTGCGGGAACAGAATCAGATCATTTCAGCGCAACGCGACCTGAACGTGGCCAGGGAGATTCAGCTGGGCATTCTGCCCAACGTGTTTCCGCCTTTTCCGCATCGCCGGGATTTTGATATCTTTGCCGGCCTGGTGGCCGGTCAGGAGGTGAGCGGCGATTTTTACGACTTTTTCATGATCGATAACGATCAGCTGGGATTTGTCATCGGCGATGTGGCGGGCAAGGGCATGCGCGCCGCTATTTTTATGGCGGTCAGCCGCACGCTGCTCCATGCGGCCGGCTTGAAAAAAATGCCGGCCGGTGAATGTCTGCATTACGTCAACAATTTTCTCTGGAACGACAACGAAGGCTGGATGTACGTCACCATTTTTTACGGCATTCTCAATCTTAAAACCGGCCAGCTCGACTTTGCCAATGCCGGTCACAATCCGCCGCTGCTGTTGGAAAAATCCGGTCCATGCCGGGTGCTGTCCACTGCCGGAGAAACGGTTCTGGGCGGCTTTCAAAACCAGCCCTATACAACCACGACGATTCAGCTGCATGCCGGGGAGGGACTGTTACTATACACCGACGGTCTGATTCGGGCATTCAATAAAAACCAGGAAACATTCGGCAATCAACGCATGGAACAGGTTTTGCATGCTAACGGCCAGCAACCGCCGCAACCGTTGATTCAAAAGCTCCTGGAGCAGGTGAACGACTTTTGCCAGGGCCAGCCGCAATCCGACGACATGGCGGTGATGATGGTGAAATATTATGGTTCTTCACTATTGGAGTAAAAATAAACAAATAATCTTTATCGATCCACCACCTCAAAGATCGATTGTAAACGGATGTCTTCCGAAGAACTGCCGATCATCACTTCAAAAGTTCCAGGCTCGACGATGGGTTGCAGGTTCCGGTCCAGAAAAGAGAAATGCTCAGGCAACAGGTTAAAGGTGACCGTTTTTTTCTCGCCTACGGCAAGACGGATCTTTTCAAACCCCTTGAGCTCCTTGAGGGGCGTCGACATGGAGCTGATCACGTCATCGATGTACAACTGCACGACTTCGCTGCCATCACGGGCGCCGATATTTTTCACATCTACCGTTATGTTGACCGAACCATCTGGTCCTATTTCTGTCGGCGTGATTTGCAGATTGCTGTATTCGAACGATGTATAACTCAGACCGAAACCGAATTCATAGAGCGGCTGCGGGCTCATATCCACATAAGGAGTGCCGTACTTGCAGTTGAGCCAATATTTTTTTGACGGATGATAATTGTAATAGACCGGCAGTGTTCCGGAGTGGCGCGGAACGGTGATGGCCAGCCTTCCGCTCGGATTGTAATCTCCAAAAAGAACATCCGCGACCGCATGGCCGCCCTGTTCGCCGCACATCCACGCTTCAACGATGGCCGGTATGTGTTCAGCCGGCCAACGAATCGATAACGGCCTGCCATTAATTAACACGACAATGGTCGGCGTTCCCGTGCCATGCACGGCTTTTATTAATTCTTCCTGCTTGCCCGTCAAATCCAAACTGGCTACGTCATGTCCTTCGCCGTTGGTGGCATTGCCGGCTTCACCGACCACCACGATGGCGATGTCGGCTTTTTTCGCCGCCTCTTTTGCCCTGGCTATTTCGTCCAGTTTATCACCAATGATTTCACAACCCTTGACATACTGGATTTTGGTCCGTGCAGAGACCTTGTTGCGGATCCCTTCCAATACAGTGACAACGTCCTGGGTAATCGTACCGGAAACATAATCACCGAGCTGATTCTTTTTATGATGGGCATTGGGACCAATGACGGCAATGGATTTGATATTTTTATCCAGCGGCAAAAGTTTGCTTTCATTTTTCAGCAGGACGATTCCTTCACGAGCTGCCTGTAAAGCCAGCTCACGGTTTGTGATCGTATTGCTCTCCTTTGCCGCTCTGTCGACATCGACGAACGGACGATCGAACAGGCCCAAAAGAAATTTTATTCTCAGAATGCGCCGCACCGAGCGGTCAATCGTTTCCATAGCGACCTTGCCCTCGTTGACGTTTTCCCGCATGGCGTTCATGTAGCCGTCCTCGTGCCAGATGCTGAGGTCCACTCCGGCCTTGAGGCACACCTCACCCGATTCCTTCATGTTCGAAACAATTTTTTCATAAACGAGAATCTTGATGCCTTCGCCTTCGCACAAAACCACGCCCTTGAAATCCAACTCTTGCCGGAGAATTTGCGTTAATATTTTTTTCGACGCATGCACGGGTTCGCCATCGATGGTCGGATAGGTGGCCATCACGCCCAATGCGCCGGCTTTTTTAATGCCGCTAATCCATGGGGGCAGGAAAACTTGCCGCAACTTTCTTTCCGAAATCTCCATGGCTCCTCTCTCAAGACCGCTTACCGGTTCGCTTTGACCCGGATAATGACAAAGCACGGAGATGGCTTTGTCATCGGCAGAGAGATCCTGACCCTGCATGCCGGTGACCAGGGCTTCGGCTATCTGCGAACACAAATACGGATCTTCACTGTAGCCTTCTTCGTTCCTGCCGAGCCTGGGATCCCTGTTGGGTTCGATGACCAAAGTACACATACCGTGAACACCTCTGGCTCGCGCTTCTCTGGCAGACGTGGTGTAGATTTGCTTGACCAATTCCATATTCCAGGCGCTGCCGATGGCCAGACCTTCAGGAAAAACGGTTGCATCCGGCGTCAGCAAACCATGCGTGCCTTCCTCGATAAACAGCAACGGGATTTTCAAGCGGGTTTTTTCCTGCGCGATTTTCTGCAGCTCATTAAAGAATTCCGCCTGCCGACGGGCATTCTTTCTGAACGTACTGCCGGTGCCAAAAAAACCGCCTGCCGGGCCGATGTTGGCCACCAATTTCCCTTCGGCAAATTTCAAGCAGGCATTTTCTTTATTGACAGAGTCCCTGGCCATCATACCAGGACACGGTACATTGAGCTGACCGAGTTTTTCTGCCAGGGTCATGCGCGCCAGCAGATCTTCCACTCTTTTTTCAATGGAGCAAAGAGGATTTTGGTAATCCGGCAATGGCCATGTTGCAGATTCTCTACGTTGCTCTTTGATATAAGAAGCGATATGATGAACATGATCAAGCCAGACAGCGTTAGCCGGATCCGCTGCATATTGGCAAATCGCTTCGATGGTCGACAACAGCGATGTCTGCGGCCCGGCATCATTCATTTCATGCCCGGCCAGAATTAACCACTGTCCTTTACTCCTGGCCGACTCTATGAACAGTTTGATTTCCGCAAAGGACTTGCCATCCAGTTCGATGGCGGCGAGCTGTGACAGATCGCAGGTCGATGGATCATTAAAGCTTTCATTGTTCCAACTGCGGCCGCTTTCGAACCGGGCCGCAACGAGCGGGACATAGCTTTTGAGCTGGAGGCCTCTGCCGACAAAAGTTTGTCCGCACGGATAGGCAAAAGAGACCGGTCGCACACCGAGCTGCCGCTCAATGACGTTATTGGCCGAATCCAGATCAGCGCGCATAATATCAAGCGTATAATCCTCCAGGCTATGTGGTTTCGACCAGTCGAAATTGCCGGTGCACGGATGGTTGATAGTGTGACTCCCGATGTCGTGTCCGTTTTTTACAGCCTGTTGCCACCCTGTCTGGCGCTTTGCCATCAAGTGGGGGGAAACATAAAATGTGGCTTTTACGCCGAATTTATCCAGCAACGGCAGCCCTTTGTCGATCTGTGAAAGACGAGCATCGTCAAAAGTGAGGCTCAATCCCATTTTCTTTCCCTCTCGCCAGGAAAAGCCCGAATGCGCCTGAGTACCAGAATGGGAGCTTGTCTGCGCTGCAACCACTTGATTCGTCAAACTGATGGCTAGCGCATAAATTACTATTTTCCTCATTTGAATTCCTCTATTCGTTTTTCATTTCACCCTGCACATAACTGGTAACAGCGTTTACAAGGGTTTTTGCTGCGTCAGCTGTAAACGGAGAAACCGATGCTTCATAACCGCCATGGTTGATCTCGGCTGCAGTCAACAGGTAGCCGAGCCAGCCGTTCGTATAACCGAAATAAAAGGTATAAAGAAATGGCGAGCGATCTCGTATCTCGTTGGCAATCTCGCAAAACAGCTCTACAGGCGCACTCCAGATCACTAGCTCGCTATTTATTTTCAGAAACCGAATGGGGAGTCGGACCATATTGCCATCCGGACCGATAGGCCTCGTGTAAATTTTTAAATTCTCCGGCCAGCCAAGACCGGATTTTCGCGGCGTTTCAACAATCAATGACTCTGATTTCAATGTCACCTCGCCATTTGTTGCTGAAATCTTTTGGTTGGCATCTAAAATTTTATCACCTAGCAGAACGCGAAATTGTCCCAAATGTCCCGCTTGAGGGCTCGAGTAACAGCTATAGATTGGAGCGAGATTTCCTGCAGCGCCATTGATATAGATCAAAGGAGCGCCAATCTTTTGCTCAACATACTCTGCGACGATTCCCGGAGCATCTCCACTTATTTTCAGATTATCCTGGCCCAGCACAGTGCCATGCAACGGGTAGTTTGCGATTAGAGCAAGCGGCGTGCCGTCCAATTTTTCGATGCGCAACAATCCGATGCGGCGATCGACGATCCCATCCGGGTTCATGCCCAAGGATGCCTTGCCGTCGATATCAATCGCACGCCGGTTGATATTCGCCTGCGAGTAACCCCACCCTAAGCCGAGCCGGGCCGGCACGAGGTTTTGTAGTGCCTGCTCAATACCGTCAAGCAATTTTCGTTCCACCAGGGCGGTATAATCGGCGTCGACCTTATGTTGATAACGCTCGCCGAGAAAAATCCTATCCAGGCCGGACTCCCCAACCTCAGGCGCCGAATGCGTATGGGTTGTCGCCCACCACAGATTCAACGGATTGATTTTATACCGGCTGTTAACTCTCTCCGCGATACGGTCGTACTCATGAGGCGAGATGATGCAAATTTCTGTAGACGCCAGAACAAACTGCATGGCGCCGTCATCGAGCACCACGATCCGGTGATAGATGCGATTATGAACACCCTGCGATTGGCGGGCGCCAAAGCCTAAAAGATATTGCGAATCCTCCGGCGTAATGTCGACCTTGACTGCAGCCGCCCGGAATCCTGTGCTGTTTGCACTTTCGGCTGCGAGGATAATCTTAGCCCATACGGCGTTTTCGAACAATATAATTACGAGAACGAGGATGAAAAAAACAGCGTGCATCTTGAAATTTGGTCGCATATGAGTCGCCCTTTTTACCCGTCGAATACTGAATCTTTTTACAAAGCGTCCCATCTGTATAATTGAAAACAGCAGGTAATAGCCTTGCAAAAGTTTGGAATCTTCTCGAGGTCGGAAAAAAATAAATCGTTTATGCGCCGTGCGGTCCGTATCATTCCGAACAATCAAGTCGGACCAACTGTTGCGAGGTTGTTCAAAAGTTCGCTTCTTATTCTTTATATAAAATCACGAACCAGATTGTTCATCCATCTAAAAATTGACAATAAATTTTTATAGAGTATCTAGTTCCGCATTTATGCGGAAATTTTTCCTGCTCAAGCCGGAATTGGACTGCAAATTAATATTGGGACAGCATCCCTGATCCACTGTTAGATTGACAACATGGCTGCCTATTCCACCTCTATCCCCTGCAAGAGGGCATCGTTCTCGCCTGCAGCCTTTACTCTGATGGTGATCAGCCCATTCTTATCCGGGGTTATATTTTGCGCACGGATGTCCGCAGCCATGGCGAGCTGACCTGCGGCTGCAGCTGGGTCCCAGGCCTGCCGCATCACCTGTCCGTTGATCTCGATATCCATGGGGCGTTTGCCGATTTCCGTCAGCCATAATTCTGCAAATTTCAAGTGCACTGAATACAAGCCGGGCGTTGCCTCGATTGCATAAATAATATTTTTTCCGCTCCGAGCGGTCTGATAAAGCGCCTGATCAAGCGGAGTCGGCGACGCCTGCGTTACCGGTGTGGTTGAACGGAGCGTTGCAGAGCTGTCACGGTTGCTATCCCTACTCCAGATAAAACTGTTCCAATCGATAAAGTCGGTGTTCGCACCGCAATCAATGCGAATTACGGATTTAATTTCCGGCACAATTTCAATAGCCTGCACCAGCGCATGATCGGTTTTCTGCACCGGATCATGCCCTCCGGTAAAACGCAGCACGATAGCACCCTCGTTGTTCGGCACGATGCCGTGAAAAACTTTATCGCAGGCTTTTCTATAACCGCGCGCATCCTGACAGATATCGAAATTGCGCAGTTTGACAGCTCCATTGATGCTCACGTTGAACGGCCGCTGAAAGATATACTCATAATTCGGTTCCGCAAATTTCAACCGTACCGAGTAAATCCCCTGCTGCACGGGAATAGAGTAGCCAAAGTTGCTTCCGTGCCTTGCATACTGATATAGAGTCTGATCCTCAGCAGTAGGCGTTGTACCTTTGACAGCGATCCTGGAAGCCAAAGCCCTGCCTCCAGTGTAAAACCGGTCTTCAGACCATACATTGCCGGTGCGATCCGTGTAAGGATGTTTCGCTCCACATAGGATTCTGACAACACTGCCCCTGACTGAAACATTTTCTGAATAGACAATTCTCGGCATCCAGCCGATTATGTCGCTTTTAGAATCCGACCCTTTGTCCAAAATAAATCGAATCGCGTCCCCTGCGGATACTTTCGTCGTGAGATCGTGCACGAGTCCGACAAGGTCATTGTGTGGAACCGTTAGCCACCCGGATTCCGGCCAGATCTGGTTCTCATTCTGTAGGATGCGCACCTGGAGCGGCGTTCCCATATTCTGCCGATAATATTCCTTCATTACTCTGCTGATAATCCGCACGGTACCTGCTGCTGGGGCGATCCAGGTGCGCACACAGGCGGCATCCGTTGACGCCTGCATCCAGGCCCGTCCAATGTGCGCCCCGCCAGGGCCTTCCCAATATCCCTCGACACCGCCGGGTTTGTTAGGACTCCCGCCGAGGTCAGCGGCTGAGGTTGAAGCAGGTTTTAGAAAAACCATTGGAATAAAATTTTTTCCTTCAACAGTCGTTTCCGCGTACCAACCATCCCGACCCTGGTCCGGGAACAAACCTCCCAAAGCACATGCCGTGAAAGGTTCGTTATCAATGGCTTGAGCAGTAATCCAAGAACTTTTATTTCCATCTCCGTCCACAGCGCGCACCTGGTATCTGGCATCCGGATTCCAGCCTTTTGCGTGATCAAAATAGTAGGCGCCGATGCCGGCCTTGCCGAGAATCTCCTGGTCTCGTTTGATTTCGTAATAGCTTATCCAGTTATTGTCAGTAGCGGTCGACCAATAAACGCCAACGCCGGAATGTCCGATGTTGGTTTCTCGTCTGACTAACGCATTCCCCGGGGGGTTCGGAGGCCGGCGATCTCTTTTACTACCCGGTCTATCGGGCAGACCGAGAAAGATCATTTCGCCAGGCGCCATATTTTCGATTTTAATGCCATTGGCCGTCAGATCAGCGCCTGATCTAACCACACTCTCCTGATGAGAATCCATTTCGACAAGATATTTGTGATCAGGCAGCAATTGACAAGGGTATATGACAACCGGACCCGGCGCCTTGTGCTTGGTGATGATGCAGACCTTGGTGCGGTCGCGGTTGCTCCGCTGGCTGTAATAGTATTCTGTATCGCCTTGAATTTTCGGGTGGAACATATAAGAATAGCGTCCGGCCACTCCTTCGCGCACTAGATAGTGATACAGTTCGATGTCTTTGCGGATTCGCTCTTGATCTTCTCCAATCGCGTAAAAAAACCAGAATGGGACCATGGTCAGTGTCTGTCTGGCCAAATCGGGCCGGTACACGCCTTTTGACATGGCCGGCTCGATGATATCGGTCCACTTGTCCGGTGGTTCGATGTAGGAAAAGTAATAGTTGGTCTGATCGCCACGGCCAAAATCCGCAAAGTAATTGGTATTGGCGTAACGCTGAATGCCGAACGTATGCGAATAGTGACTTCCGCCGCTGCAGGTATGGAATGAACAGCCGGGATGGTTGTCGAGAAAATACTCTATTTTGGCGCGCAAGTCGCCGTCGGACGACCAGTCCGGGAAATTGACGCCGTCCGTACGCCATTCAAAATCGCCCCAGCTGCCGACCTTGGTGTCCATGATTCCGGAGGACGGACGGCCGACAAACCAGGCCAGCCAGCGCATTTCCATTTTCTTGAGATATCTGAGGGTCTGGCTAAAATCAGGACTTTCGTAGCCGCTGGTGAACACATTTCCATACTCGTCCTTTGGCATGGTCGGATTCATGGCCCAGCCGGCATCGTCCCACAACATGTCAAAGCCCAGGGCTCGACACAGATCCGCATCCATGTCCAGAAAAGCCAATCGCTCGCCGAACTGCTCCTGAAGGTTCTGCACGCAATATACCCACGCTAAAGCCCATTTGGGCTTGGCATAATAGTCCATGTTGGTATAGTCCCACATATACTGATACTGCCAGTCGTAAGAGCGCGCGGCCATATCGTCCAGGCCCCCGGCAAAGACGCCGATGGTTATTATCGGTAATTGAATCTTTTGACCCGGGGATAGCTGTACGGTTTCGAGGCCTGGAATATTAGCCGTTATGCTCGCAGGTCCGGATGTTGGACAGTCTACAGACAAACCCCATTTGCTGAGATACTCCATTTCAAAGAACCAGCCATCTGCTGAGGCATTATTACGCATAAAAGCCATCCACGGCATGAATCTCGATGTCGCTGTTGCATTCAGAGTCTGCTGATAGGGCTTTATGATCGGTGCGCGGTGCATCAATCCTTGATCCGCCTTACTGTTACCGCCGACCATCCAGTAATGTGTAAAAGAGTCGGCAACATCTTTCAGGCCTAGGGAAAAAACGGTTGTTGGTGCTGAAATAGGCACGACGCCGAGGTTGATAATTTCAAACCACTGCCGAATGATGGCAGTCCCCGGATATGCGACTGCATGGAATCGCGCCTTTAACGATTGCTGTAAAAGCTCGACGACCAGC
>CAYLWO010000029.1:56290-60473 GCA_964387285.1 uncultured Cytophagia bacterium
TTCTGCTTTTCATGCTTTGCTCATCCTGGGCAAAAATCTCCCCGTGGAACAGGAAGGCCATTGCAAACATGAAAAACAGGATCATCCGCTTCAGAAAATTGGCTGTAAACTCGAACAAAATTCAAGTCTCCAAAAGTAGATACTAGTACAAAGTACCGGCAGGGGGAAAAATAGCTCTGCTAATTATAATTCCTTCATTGCTTGTTCCAGTAAAGCATCGACGCTTAATTTTTTAGCCCATCGTTGCAGATAGGCCATATCCAGGTTGTTTTTCTGCAGCTTGAATATTCCGATAACATCGCGCCATTGCCGTTCAGACACCTCATGCCCCTTTTTAAACCACTCCAGTTTGGCCAGGATAGTATCCTCTGCTGTAGCGAAAAAGGCTGTACGTTCCGGGTCAGAGGCGACAACAAAGGTTTTGCGACGTTTCATCTGTTCCTGGTCAAAATCGCGTTGTTTAAGAATAAAAACATCAACCTTAAACAGCGTAGGCCGATGAATGAGATTAAAGCAAGCCTGCCGTTCGATGGCCTCAAGTATCATTCCCTCGTCAGCATAAAAATCAACTCCCAAATATTTGATGAAATCAGCCACCTGCGTCTTGTGCAAGTCTGCTACCAAATCACTGTCCAGAGTGGTTCGTATTTCACCGTGGATAATGCTTGCAAATGATCCTCCAATTAAATAAGGGACCCCCATGCGCTGGAATGCGTCACAGACCAACAGAGTTACTTCAAGAGGTTCGGAAATCATACTAACCCTCCTGAAAGGGGCCGCATACCCACGCAGCAATCTTTTCACCAAGGAGCAGGTCGGCAAGACGGCGTTGCAATTCAGCCTCATCGGCCTGGGGATGACGAACGCGCAATCCGGTCATGGCAAGCGTCTTGGCGGAAGCGTTCAATTCACCCATGATCTGCAGTTTGCGCCATACCGGCGTGTTTCTGAGCAAATCCAATTGCATGGCTTCGATTCTGGGATCAGTATCAGATAATGGCAAGGACACCTGCGTTCCTAAAAAAGAGTATATCTTTATAGAGTGATTTGTGTTCGAGAAACAGCCCTGCGAAGGTGCAAAACCTTCGCAAGGGTGCTAGTAATTATAACGAATCTGCCTCAGTTTGTCAAGATATTAAACTGCGGATCGTGAGCAACCAACCTGAAAAGAACCGGTTAGCGTTTCTGCAAAAATTGCTGCAACGGTTTTTCCTCAACGCTGTGCCAGGTCGCAAAAGCCGAAAGCGCCTCACCAGACACGTAAAAGTACAGCGGGATGGTCGAGTCGATCTCCACTTTGGCCGCAGTGCGCGATCCAAGAGAATATTGTGAGGCAGATTTTATTTTTCGCCACGGCACCAGCAGGTCTGCATATTTTTTCGAATTCACTCTGATGATGATCCCCTGCGGAGAAAAACCTACCGATAGTCCTGGCCAGTCCCTGGATGAAAAAGAAAGCCGGCCGACTCTAGCGGTACAGCGTTTATACATCAGTGGCGATAAGGCTGCTTCCGTTGCGGGAAACAGGGTCGACAATTCATCCCAATGCGACATTTTACGCTTAACGCGTTGCATCAGGCCAGTTCCCAGGATTAACAGAACAATCAATCCTCCGGTAATCACAAGGATGCTGCTCATATCCTGTTGCACGAGATCCTCCTTTTTTGAACTTGAACCGGACAGCCATAATCCGGTTTTCCAGAACAGCCGGGACAACCGGCACAATTTAGGCAACGCCAAAACAAAGAACAAATGATTTCCTCTAAATATGATAAGCCTGGTTTCAGAAACGGCGACCGCTCTACAGGCTCGAATTGACAGAACCGCCATGCCGCTTTCCTGGATTAGAGCCTAAATGCTAAAAATGCTTGTAAATTCCTGAATTTTAACTAAATTCATCTTGAGAGATGATCGTAACCGGTCAAGCCGATCCGGCAGTGAAATCAGTCTGAATCATCACTGTTGTCCGGCAGGAATCACCAAAAACCATTTTCCCGCACTCGGGGGAAAATAGAATCAACAGGAGAGTGAGTGTGGCAAAATCAATTATCATAATCGGCGCCGGCATGGGCGGTCTGGCCGCAGGCATCTATGGACAGATCAACGGTTATCATACGCAGATATTTGAGATGGACGCGAAACCGGGCGGACAGTGCACTTCGTGGAAGCGCAAGGGCTACACCTTTGATCCATGCCTGCACCATTTTTTCGGCTGTAGACCGGATTCCGGTGTATACACGATGTGGCAAGAGCTTGGTGTATTTCCTCGAGCTCTGGTCTCCCTCGAAGCCTGCACGGCCGTCGTCGCTGCGGATGGCAAAACATTCATTGATTACTATGATCTCGACAGGCTGAAAAAAACTTTGCTCGCATTGTCTCCCGGCGACGGCAAGGCGATTGACCAGTATATCAGCGCTATCCGGGCCTTTGCCGACAGCGACATTGACGACGTGATGAACAGCGGTTCCTATTGGAAAATGATCAAAGCTCTCCCCTTCATGCTTGCCAACGGAAAATGGTTCAAGATGAACATGCGCGATTTCGCGCAACGCTTCTCCGATCCATTTCTCAAAAAAGCCTTTGCCCTGCTGATCTATGCAAATCCGGAGGCCCCTCTGTTCTTTCATATTCTCAGGCACGTGGGCGGCCTGAACGGCGACATCCAGTGGCCGACCGGCGGAGCCGGCGAACTGGCTCGTTCTGTTGAAAAGCGTTACCTCGCACTGGGGGGCAGGATACACTATCGCAGCGCCGTGGAAAAAATCCTGGTGGAAAACAACAGAGCGTCCGGTGTCAGGCTTGTGAACGGCAGCGAGCACCGGGCGGATATCGTCATTTCCAATGCAGACGGCCGGAAGACGATCCAACAGATGCTCGAGGGCAGGTACAGCAATAAGACCGTTGCCGGTTATTGCGCTCCGTTGCAGGACGAAACGCCTTTTGCGGTGGATGTTTTCCTCGGCGTCAATCGCGATCTTGCCGGCGAGCCCTCTTCCCTTGTGTTATTGCTGGAACCACCTGTAATCATCGCCGACCACGAATATGAGAGCATCGAGGCGCAGTTTTACAGTTTTGATCAAAGCATGGCGCCGACGGGCAAAAGCGCAATCAAGGTAGAACTCACAGCAAGTTATGCTTACTGGAAACGGCTGTACGACCAGGATCGAGAAAAATACAAACAGCGGAAAATTAAAGTCGCTGAACAAATCATCGAAATTCTGCAGACTCGCTTGCCGGGGATGAAAGACCAGGTCGAGGTCATCGATGTCTGCACCTTGATGACCTGGGAGCGGTATATGGGAGGCACGCAGGGATGGTTCAATCTGCCGAACCGCAAACTTGAATTCAGCATCAAAGAGGATATGGCGGACAAGAAATACCGGGCCTCGTTGCCGGGTCTGGCCGATTTTTATCTGGCCGGGGCATGGGTTTCTGCAATGGGATCTCTGGCGCATAATGCCGCCAGCGGAAAGACTGCTATCCGCCGGATTTGTAAAAAGGACGGAGTGTCGTTCACAACCACTGCAGAGCACCAGCCGCGCGGCTAAACCGTTTGTTTTTGATCTGATACAACTATATGCGGCAGTGGAAAACAACTGTGTCCATGCGTGCCATCGGGACGATTTTCTTTTGACGCGGCGAGGAATGACAGCTGGCAAAATGATATTAAAAAACCTACTGTTGCCGATTCCAGAAACCAACAGCAACCGATTTTGCATAGGACGCAAACATTGGGAGCCTTTTCATCCGACGATCAGGCGTCATGATGGGCCGCAACCGCTTTCTTGTCCAGTTTCATTACCATCATGGTCGGAATCATAAAGATGGCATTCATCAGGAAAAAAACCAGTTCAAAAACAATATAGCTGTTTGGCGCCGGTCTTCCTCTGAACCGACTGATCACCGCGTCCCAGGTGTTGCCGTACAGATTGCCAAAAAATATCATTCTGATGACCAGAATAATATGCTTGGCCGTTGTTGCGCCATAGTAACCGAACAACCTTTCAGTCATTTCGCTGTCCGGTTTGCGATCGGTTTCTGCAAAATGTTGCGCATAAAGCAGGGCCGGCAGTTCAAACTCTTCCGTGTTTGTCTGAAACTGCAGATTCATCAGATTTTTCACTTCTGCTTCGCTGATCCCGCTCTGCACAGCTTGTTTTGCATGAAACCAGGCGCAATAGAC
>CAYLWO010000030.1:0-12639 GCA_964387285.1 uncultured Cytophagia bacterium
CCTGCAAAGCCGCAACCGCAGCCGCCTCCGGCGCCGGACCCACGCGACGCGTGATGGGTTTATAGGGTATGCCTAAGACCTGCATGATCAATTTCCCACTCAACGGCCAATAGATATTATTGAGCGCATTAATAGCGTCCAATATGGTGAATTGTATTTGCCGGGCCTGCAGCAAATCGCTGCGTTGAAAAGCCTGCTGCAGCTCCAGCATCAGCTGCGGATAAAAATTGGCGCCGCCGCCCACGCATCCTTTGGCGCCCACGCTCAGGTCCTGGAGAAAAACCGTCTCAGAGCCGGAGAATACCGAAATCCGCGACCCGACGGCTGCGGTCATAAAACCCATTCGTTCTCCGTTCAGAGTTCGATATTTGATGGCCACCAGATTTTTAAAATCATCAACCATCCGCGTCATCAAAGCCGGCGATGGCGAATGCGGACCTTCTCCTACTGGATCATAAATCATAAACGGAATCGAAATGGCTTTATCGATCTCGAGGAAATAATCATACATGGCCTGTTCATTTTCCGGCAACGTGGTGGGGATGACAATGCCGACGCCGTCAGCGCCGGCTTTTTGCGCGTACTGTGAGAGTTCCAGCGTATCACGTAGATTGTCCGTACCGGCGCCGGCAAACAACAATCTGCGTTTGTCGTTGACCTGGACCATGCAGTCGATCATGGCCATACGTTCCACCTGCGACAGCAGAGAATATTCACCCGAGCCGCCCATGGGAAACAGAATGGAAACAGCAGAAGAACACAGCCAATCGATCATGGTCTCTAAAACCGAATAATCGATGCTTTTATCATCGTGGAACGGCGTAAGAATCGGCACGGCGATTCCTTCATAAACGGATGCGTTTTTCTTAGAATTCATTTTTCCCTCAAGTTGGTTCACTAATCCCTATCGGCGGCGCCGTTTATTTGCCTGCTTCCAATCGCGGGCGGATGATCTCTTCAATCAATTCCTGCTGTATGGATTTGACAATCATCATGGCGCTGTTGACCTTTTCAATCAAAGATTCCGAAGTTTCCTTCGTATCGCCGGCGGAAATTATTTCAGCCGGAAGATTCAAATAGGCGACGTTCAGACAATCATCGGCAGCAATGGCCAGCCGATGTAAATTGCGCATGGTTCTTAAAAAGTCGTATTGTTTCAAAAGCACGGTCAGTTGCCGGCAGTATTCGGGCAATATGGTCTGAAAAGTATGAAAGACCCGGTAATTGGAATGCTGATTGACTTCGAATAAGGCGCGAAGAATATCGAGCAGCATTTCAACATCGCGCAGTCCGCCCGGACTTTCTTTCAAACTGACCGCATGAATTTTATCCATGGCATAGACTTTGTGACGGTTGCTGATTTCATCCAACATAGCCCGGCTGTAGCGAATTTTTTCGGCAAAGATGTGCGGTCGAATAATAAACTCGTAAAATCCGGTGCGCAGGCGATCGCTGCCCATCACCATGCGCGCGCCCAACAGCTGGGATTGATCGACAAACGTATCCATCTCTTTGTTCTGCAGCAACGCTTTCAATTCACGAATGGTGCAGGTGAACGAACCGGTATATTCCGCCAGACGATAATGCGGCAATATGCCGCTGCGGGCAATCTCGCTGTGCATTTTGGTAAAGACCGCTTCATAATAGGCTTTAACCTCGACGCTATCGCTGTCCACCAGAATGATCAGATCATAGTCGTCGTCAAAAGCCAGGCAATGACCATAGCCGCCGGTCACCAGAATGCTCACCAGACTGCGCTCCGGCTTTTGCTCCGGATGTTTTTCATCCACCTCCTGCACGCAGATATCGAACAATTGCTTCAAATAGGCGTCGGAAAACTCGATATATTCTTCGGCCACGCGACTGTTGGGCACCCGATTCAAAGCCAGCAAACAGACACGCAAAAACTCCCAATCATGAAACTCGGCCAATTTTTTTCTGCGTTGACGAAAATTCAGAATCTGGTTTACCTGACTGCCGAGTCCCTGACCAAAGACCGCCAATTCCGCCGGCTGGTTGATAAGCTCAAAAAACTCGGCATGGGTGGCTAACACCTTGTGCAACACGCGGCGTACGGATTTGCTGGTGGTAAATTGCAATTTGATCAGGTTGCTTAGCCGATCCCGATCCAGGACCAGTTGACGATCCCACACCTCGATCTGTAATCGCTCATGGAACCATCGTCTGCTCTCTTCAGAGAGGTGAGCGATCAATTGAGCCATCATGTCCGGGTAATTGTTAAAGACGACGCTGATGCGCCGAACCTGATCGGCGCTCAATTCGCGGCGCAGGAATTCCTGCGCCAACGCTTCGCCCAGCTCGGTCTCTTGGCGGTCGAACAGCAAATTGATCAGCGGGAAGAGGAGCAGATAGGAATTTTGCCCCCAATCCACCCATTGGGTCAGGAGATCGGCCCGTTTGCCTTCATCCTGTTTGAGGTCCTGCATCAGGCGTTGCAGCAGTTCCGATTCCGGCTGTCGCATTAAAACCAGCATATCGTCCCAGAATCGGGCGCCGCGAAAAAATTGCGCGGTGGATAAAAAATGCTCCGAGAAATCGGCGCGCGGCGACATATCCAATCGTCTGAATGAAGAGATGGCCGTCAGGTGATTGACAACCTGCGGCAACAGATTAATGATGGCTTGTTTGGCCATGCCGGCCTGTTGATAGTATTCCGCGACCAGCAGTTCGACCGCAGAAGCCACACCGATGTGATTGAATCCCATGGCCTCAGCCACTATGTTCAGATTGCTGCGGGTGGTCGGGTCTTCATAAAAAATTTCTTCCTCTTCCGCTACCAGCAAATGATATAAATAGCGAAACATTTCTATAAAGGTGAGCGCTTGCTCCATTTTTTCATAAATGGCCTTACGCCCCGGATCGTGATATTGCAGCGTTTCCAAAAGCGCCCAGCCGTTTACCTGACGCAGGTGAAAAATGGTCTTCGCGGCATAGAGAGCGGCCTTGATCATGCGCAGACCGTCCACCTTGGGATTTAAATGGTCATGGCTAAAAGCGCGCAAAGCGAAGGAACGGGTTTCACCGACAATCCCGCGCAGATAACCTTCATGAAACTTCCAGTCCGCCGGTTGGGCCGGATCGTAATAATAGCGCATGGTCACCTGGTCGCGGAATTTAAAGAACAATTTTCGGTTGCCGATAATGCGCGCAGCGCCCAACATTTCATTAATAATGACAAAGTCGTGAATTTCCGAATTCAGCAACGCCTCATAATCCATGACGGATGCGGAATAGCAATCGCTATTGCACACATGTTCGGAGAGATGATAGTGCGTGCTGATGGCTTTTTTCAGCATTTCGGCGTTCATGCGCGCAATGGCCGTGGTCAAGACCTCCCGGTTCTCCTCGCCGGCGTCCACAACACCCAGGTCGATGTCGTCCTGGTCGGAACGGGTGCCCACGCCCAACACCACATAATCGACAGCTGCATCCGTGGGCAAAAATATCCTCATCAGCTCGTTCATATAGGCGGCGGTCAGGCGTCGAAATTCATGACCGATGCGCAACATGAACTGCTTATAGACCGGCAGACGTTCCGGCGATTTACGCAACTCGACGACCAAACTGTCCAAAGCATCCAATTTCATTTGCAGAAATTGCAGGGCAAAATAACAACCGAGGTCGCTTAAACGCTCATCTTCGTTTCCGCTCCAGGAGCCGATCTCCGCCATCTCTTTGCGATAATTGGAAGCCGTACTCCAAAGGTGAATGCGCTCCACCGCGCCATGCTGCTCCAAACGCCGACACAGGCCGTCCAGGTTTTCGCTGATGGTATGAAGATATTTGCGATGTTGGTTGCCGAGATTCAGGGTGCGAATTTTCAGACGATGCAGTTGTTCCGTATAGGACATGATGGACTCGAAATAAATCTTTTGGTTAAACTCTATAGCAAAAATTTTATCAACCAAGACTTCACAGCTTTAAACCTGTGCGGTCAAATACTAGGACCTGGCGCTGTCGTCATGACGTTGCCAACGTCGCTGTTTATTGACCTCCTCTTTTGCGCGAAACGCGGCTTCCAGGTCGAGCCCGTAGCGATTGGCAATGGCGCAAAGGTAGATCAAAATATCCGCCAGTTCCTCGCTTATGGTGGTAAACTCGGACGCGGGATCAACGGCGATTTGTTGCGCTTTACGAACCGCTTTGAACAATTCGCCAACCTCTTCTCCCAACAAGAGACATTTTTCAATAACCGTTTGCTGAGCAAAGCCGCGCTCCTCTTCCAGCAATTTGACATAATCCTGAAAATCCATCAAGGTTGGCGATTCCAATAACCTGAGCATCTTTTTCTACCCTATTTCTCAATCCTGCTTTTGTTCGATAAGCAACCTTGCGAAGGCTATGCTCAATTCGCATAGTGTGAATTGGTAGATCATCTGGTACTATTTTGCCAACCTTCGCAAGGTTCAGGTCTATAATATGCTCTTCAATCGTCTCGGCTTTTTTCCAAATTCCGCAGATACGCTTCCAGGTTGGTATAACCGTCGTCATCCTGATCCAGGACGGCGTCTCCAGCATTGTCGGGATTCAAACCTTGTTGTTGTTCCCAGACATCCGCCATGCCGTCGTTGTCCTGGTCCGGCGGCGCTGTCGTGCTGCAATAGACCGGCCAGCCGCCCACCTGGTTTTGCGAGTCGATGATGAAACCCGTGCCGGCCTTTACCTGCTCGATGATTCGTTCATCCACGCGGTCTCTTTTCGGCAGAACAGCCCCGGCATTTTGCAGTACAATTTGAAAGGCTTCCTCGGCAGAAGCCGTATGCACGGATGGTACGTTAAAAGGCGTATCTTTTAACGTGGCCAACCTTTTGCCGGATCTACCAGTCAGGGTAATCATGGCTGCCGGGTCCTGGTTCCACTTTTCATTGTTCTCCGCATAGTTGCCGCTGATATGATATTCCACCTGACTGGCATCGGTGAGGACAATAGGCGGTCGTTTGGTTTTGCTGTTTTTGCCCGGCTTGATATAATTAGCAATGTAATTGGCCTGTAGAGTATCGCCGGTCAAACCGCTGCACAGACCGCCATAATTATAGATCACATTGTTGCGCACGTCGAACAGGGGAAACGGCGGGCGATTATAGAAATCACCGAGGCGAGGATTGCGCGCGTCATTGTGCGCCCAAAGATTATGATGCAAACTCACCCCGCCAATGGCGCGCACCAGCGAGCCGTAACCATGCCCGCCTTTGTGATGCACGCTCTTGTTCAGCGCTTCGGCGATGATGCACCATTGAATGGTAATATCGCGAACGGCGCCGCTGGCCGAGAGACACTCGTCCACAGACCAGGTTGCTGAACAGTGATCGACGATGACATGATGACCGGCCTCGCCGATGCTCAAACCATCCACCTCTGCACCAGCCTGGTCTCCGGGACGAAAACGCAAATAACGCAACACCACATCGTGGGTTTTCACAACCATGCCGTAACGCCGCAAACAGATGCCGTCGCCCGGTGCAGACTGCCCGGCAACGGTAATAAAAGGTTCATCAATCTCTATTGGTTTGGACAGATCGATAATGCCGCTGACGTGAAAAAGCACAAAGCGGTTGCCCTTTTCTGCACAAGCCTGTCGTAAAGAGCCGGGCCCGTCATCGTTCAGGTTATCGACAAACAATATCCGGCCTCCGCGACCGCCGGCCGTGGTGCTGCCGAATCCTTCGGCGCCGGGAAAAGCCGGTAAAGTTTGGCCGTAAGAGAGGGTACAAAAAATAAGAAACAAACAAATCCGCACCGAGCAGCCCTTTTTACAAATTGACAAACCTGATTCATGGCATTTCGTTGACGTAAATTCCATGTTAATACAATAATAAAAATAATTGGGCACAAATTCAAGCTTCAAATTAAATCTTTTTCCTTGCTTATGAACAAAGCAAATTATAATTTAATAGGAACCTCCAGGATTCAGCTTTTTAGTAAAACCATATCATCACCCCATAGAAACAGGAGGCCTTGCATGTCTGATGTTTTTACCCACGATTTAGTAATCTTTGGCGCCGGTTTAGCCGGATTGCGCGCTGCCATCGAAGCGTCGATGCAAAGCGGCGGCAACCTGGATATTGCCGTAGTGACCAAAAACCAGATGATGCGCGCCCATTCGGTAGCAGCCGAGGGCGGCACCGCAGCTGTAATGCGTCCAGATGACGGCGACAGTTTACAGCTGCACGCCTGGGACACGGTCAAAGGCAGCGATTTTCTCGCAGATCAGGATGTGGTGGATCGGTTCGTGGCCGCCATGCCCGGCGAGATTCTGCAGCTGGAACACTGGGGCATTCCCTGGACGCGCACTGAGAATGGGCGGATCGCGCAACGGCCCTTTGGCGGCCACAGCTATCCACGCGCCGTACTGGCATCCGATAAAACCGGCTTTTTCGAAATGCAAACCTTGTACGATACGCTGCTGAAGTACAACAAGGTGAAGCATTACAACGAACATTTTGCCACCTCGATCATTGTTAAGGACAACACCTTTTACGGAATGACGGTGATCGACATGCCTACCGGCAAATTTAAATTCATCCGTGCCAAAGCGCTGCTGATCGCTTCAGGCGGGGCCGGCACTCTGTTCGGTTTCACCACCTATTCGCAGACCGTCACCGGCGATGGTTTGGCGCTGGCGTATCGCGCCGGCATTCCCCTGGAGGATATGGAATTTCTGCAATTTCATCCCACCGGTTTGGTGCCCTCCGGCATTCTTATCACCGAAGCGTGTCGCGGCGAAGGCGGTTATCTTGTCAACAGCAAAGGCGAGCGCTTTATGCAGAAATATGCGCCGCAAAAAATGGAACTGGCGCCGCGCGACCTCATCTCCCGCTCTGAAATGATCGAGATCGAAGAAGGTCGCGGATTTAAAGGACCCAATGATCTGGATTATTTGTACCTGGACATGACCCATCTGGGCGCTGACCGCATCAACGAACGTTTGCCGCTGATTCGCGAAGTGTGCATGGAATTTAACGATCTGGAACCCATCACCACGCCCATTCCCATTCGACCCGTAGCCCATTATTCCATGGGCGGAGTTGAAACCGACATCAACGGCGCCACCCGCGTCAAAGGCATCTGGGCGGCCGGAGAAGCGGCTTGCGTCAGTTTGCACGGCGCCAACCGGCTGGGCTCCAACTCGACCGGAGAATGTCTGGTGTGGGGCAAAATTGCCGGCGCCGAAGCGGCAAAATATTGTGCAAGTGTGAACGCTCTGCCGGCTGTTCCCGAACAGTTGATTGAAAAAGAACATCATCGCGTCTATGATGAATTGCTGACTGCAAACGGCAAGGAAAACCTCTACGACATTCGCAAAGACCTGCGCGCCACCATGGACAAATATGTCGGTGTTTTTCGCACCGGAGCTGATTTGGAAAAGGCTTTGAACATCATCCATGAATTGCAAAAGCGCTTTACCCATATCGGCATTGCCGATAAAAGCCATGCCTATAACACAAATCTGATCCATGCTCTGGAGGTAGCCAATCTGCTGGATCTGGCCGACGTGCTGGTGACCGGCGCCTTGGCGCGCACCGAGTCCCGCGGCGGTCATGCCCGTCGTGATTTCGCCAAGCGCGATGACGAAAAATGGCATAAACACACGCTGGCCTGGGCCACACCGCAAGGACCGCGTCTGGACTATAAACCGGTGGTCATTACGACCTGGAAACCGGAAGAACGCAAATACTAGTCGCCAACAGCGCGACCTTAATTTGTCGGAGAGTCTTATGGAAAACGAAAAAAAATTCTACAACAACAAACTGGGCGTCTGGGGTTGGCTCGGCGGCGGTCGCTACGGCCTGGAACGTTACGCTTATGCATTGCATCGTATAACGGGTCTGGGATTGCTGGCCTATTTTCTCATGCATATATTCGTGACCGGCACGCGTCTCGGCGGCCCGGCTGCCTGGACGCAAGCCATGGCTGCCTTTGAGAAACCCTTTTATAAATTCGGCGAATTTCTCGTATTCGCCTGCTTTGCCTTTCATGCTTTGAACGGCATACGCCTGGGTCTTACCGAACTGGGTTTTATGCTCGGCAAGCCGGCACGACCGATTTTTCCGTACCAATCATCCATTGTCCGACAACGGCCGTTCTTTATTGTCGTTATGGTGATCGCAGCCCTGATCGTGCTCCTGGGCGGTGCGGACTTTTATCTATTACCCGAATAGCCGGTCGTGGCTGAACAAAACGGTTGAACATTGACGAGGAGTTTATATATGCGCGAATCCACACTTTGGTTCTGGCATGTGCTGGCCGCGGGCGTGATATTGATTCTGCTGGCCATCCACATGACCATCATGCATCTGGACGATATTTTGGTCATGCTCGGCATCAGTCAAGGCCGGCCTATTGACCAGGACGTCGTATTTAGCCGCAGCCGCCAGCTTTTTTTTATGGTTTCCTATATCATTCTACTGGCTGCTGCTCTGTATCACGGACTCTATGGTCTGCGCACCATTTTGCTTGAATTATGGCAAAATGAAACATTTGCAAAATTCATCAATGCTGTTTCCATATTGGCCGGCGTGGCGCTGTTCTGTTATGGAACCTGGGTTAGCATAGCCATCTATATCATGAAGGAGGCCAAGCCATGAGCGAACCGACCACCCTATCCAACGTCACTTTTGAAGTGCTGCGTTTCAATCCGGAAACCGACGCCAAACCCCGTATCCAAACCTATTCGGTGCCGGTTAGCAAAGGCATGACTGTTTTGGACGGATTGACCTGGATCAAGGAAAACCTGGATCCTTCGCTCACCTGGCGCTCCTCCTGCCGCATGGGCGTTTGCGGATCTTGCGGCATGTTCATCAACGGCCTGCCCAGACTGGCCTGCGCCAACCAGATTGCCCATTTACACAGCGATAAAATCGTAGTCAAACCTCTGCCCAATTTTGATATCATTAAAGATCTGGTGCCGGATCTGGAGAGTTTTTTCGATCGACACCGCAAAGTAAAACCCTGGCTCATTCGTCATGATGTGCAAGAACAGGATTTGCCGACAGCCGAATACTTTCAATCGCAGGAAGAACTGGTCCGTTACATTCAATTCGCTTATTGCATCAAGTGCGGCTGCTGCATGTCCGCCTGTCCGACCGTAGCCACGGATGACCAGTATATTGGTCCGCAAGCGTTGGCGCAAGCCTGGCGTTATCTTTCTGACGCCCGCGATGAGGGATTACGGGATCGGGAAGGAGAACTTTTCTCCAATCACGGCGTGTTCCGCTGCCATTTTGCCGGCGCCTGTTCGGAAGTGTGTCCCAAGGGCGTTGATCCGGCGTTTGCCATTCAATTGCTCAAAGGGGATATGTTCAAAGCCAAATTGGGCGGTTGCAAAGAAAAACACGGCGCCGCCACCCTTCAGCCGATTACCGAAGTAAAAAAGAATCCTAAAATACCGGATGCCCCGGCGCCGACAGTCAGTAAATAGAAAAAGTCGGACATCTTTTCAGGTGTCCGACTTTTTAGAATCGACCATAACATTAATTTTTCAACAGCTTTATAAAAATTATCCTCTCAAATATAATCCCACAAACAGTCATTTAAAGAGAGCTGAATAACATTCATACTGGTATACTAGCTGTCAGCCGGATAAAATCAATCACCAAGTTATGACAAATTATGCTTGTATTTCTAGCTTTTTCAGAATATATTTCACACACCCTCGAATCGGTTTAATCAGAGAGAACCTCTTTATGTATTTGCTAGCAGGTGTTATTATTGGTTTTGTTGCCGCCATTCCCATTGGTCCTATCAATGTATATGCGATCTCCCAGACTTTAAAACGTGATTTTGTACACGGTTTGCTCGTCGGCATCACATCGGCCATTCTTGATTTTTTGTTTTGTTTTGCGGTTTTAACCGGTATGCGCCACCTCATTACCGAATTGCAAACCCTGACCGGCCATATTAAAGGGTTGGGCAGTCTCATCCTCATTCTAATCGCCATCCGGCTCATTATGCAGGCCAGACATGGAATCAAGAAAAATGAAAATGAGCCGCAGGAAACCATCACCCACCACAAGCCGGTGCTGGTCACCATCATTATGTATATTACCAATCCCAGCCTGTACGCTTTCTGGATCGGCGTGGGTTCTATGGTTTCCGCTCATTCGATTATCATGGTTAACGGTTTTGATCCTTTGTATTTTTCCATTGCCTGCGGCGTCGGCACCTCGTTATGGTATTTTGCTCTGGTGCGTTATGTTTGGAAAAAGCATCATCAACTAAGCGACGAGACGCTCAAAAAACTCTTGTATATCACGGCGGTCATCTTGATCCTCATTGCCTGTTATCTTTTTACCGATCTCTTGTATTAAAAAGGAGTATGTTATGGCTGAAGGAAAAGTGCGGTTGGGCATGGGTTGGTTGCCGGATTACCCGGACTTTCGCGACTATACTCTTGAGCATGCCACGGTAAAACCGATGCTGCAAAAAGCCTTGCTGCCGACGCGACAGGTTGGGAAATTACCGGCTGCGGTGGATTTGCGTCCCTGGTGTTCGCCGGTGCAGGATCAGGGATCATTAGGTTCCTGTACAGCTCAGGCGGGCGCCGCATTGATAGAGTATTTCAGCCGCCGCGCCTTTGGCGAATACATGCAGGTTTCGCGGCTGTTTCTCTATAAAGTGACGCGCAATTTGATTCATCAAACCGGCGATACCGGCGCTTTTATTCGCAACACCATGGGCGCCATGGTTTTGTTTGGCGTGCCGCCGGAAGAATATTGGCCCTATGAGATCGGGGATTATGAAAAAGAACCTCCGGCTTTTTGCTACGCCTTTGCTCAAAACTATCAAACCATCAGCTACTATCGTTTTGATCCGCCGGGAAGCAACAAACCAAACATCCTTGACAGCATTAAAAACGCCCTGAACTCGGGTTTGCCCTCCATGTTCGGTTTTACAGTCTACAACTCCATCTACCAGGCCGGCAGCGAAGGCAACATTCCTTATCCGACAGCCGGAGAAAAAATTCTCGGCGGCCATGCCGTTGTGGCTGTAGGGTATGACGATCAACATAAAATTCGCAACACCAACGTCGGTTCGGTAAAAACCGTTGGAGCATTTTTGATTCGCAACTCGTGGGGCGTCAGTTGGGGCGATCACGGTTATGGTTGGCTGCCCTACGAGTATTTGCTCACAGGACTGGCCATGGATTGGTGGTCCGTGGTAAAGAACGAGTGGATTGATACCGGGGTGTTTAAACCGTAACGGGAATGTAAATGTCCCGTCTGCAAAAAAGCGAACGCGGATGAAACGGATGGATCCGTTAGCACGAATCTGCTATGACTTTAAAATGCCTTTGTGCTTGTAAAATTATAGAACAGTTTAGCCGGACCAAGCTGGCTGAGCGCCAAAGGCGCGACCTAACCTGGCCTGGGCCGCCACAGACTGTGTGAAAACCTGTGACCAACCCCGGGGTCGCGATTTATGCGACCCCGAGTGTTTCTTAACTCATTGATTATGCGTCGAGAGACACCCGGAGTGGCCGCAAAAAACGCGGCCACATCCGGGGTCTGTTGGTTTTCACACAGGCTGGCCAGGCCCAGGAATAAAGTATATAAATCCAAGCGCTGAAAGCGCGCGATAGGTCCATCTCACCAGAACTATTGGCTTTAGTAACATTCATAAACAGTCCTATCGCAACCCGTCCGGCTAGAGTGATTTTTCATCTACCTCCTGGGCCTAACTTTTACATCTCTTCTATCAATAGCTTTTTTATGCTAGCCACGCGTTGCGCTTCTACTTGCCCCATCAGCGATTCATCCTTGCGCGCCGCCCGGCCCATGTGAAATTCCTTTATGCCGATCTTTTTCAACTCTATCATACTCTCCGCAGTAATACCGCCGCCGGTTAAAACAGCAATTTCCGGCGCTGCCGCTTTCATGTAGGTATGCAATCTTGAACATTTCTCCTGTAAAGAGCCGTCACCGCCGCTGGTGAGAATACGGTCAATCTGTCCCAATTTTTTCAATTGTTGGATCGTCTGCAAGGGATCAGCGACTTTTTCAAATGCACGGTGAAAGGTTACTGGAGTCTCGGGAGCACAACGCAGTAATTCTGCCAATATATTTTCATCGAGTGCTTGATTATATAAATAGCCAAGCACAAGTCCGTGGATCGGCATCTGGGCCAGTTGTTCTGCTGTTCGGCACAAGCGATCCCTGGCTTTTTGATCGCGGACGGTAAACCCGGGTTCATCACGCAACATGACCCGCACGGGAATGGTCACAGCCTGCAAAACCTGATCCACCAAAGGTAGGTCCGGCGTCAAACCGCCGAGATCAAAGCGGCTGATCAACTCTAGCCGATCCGCGCCGCCCTGCTGTGCAGCCACAGCATCGGCCACAGAACAGGCGATGACTTCGAGGAGATATGGCATGTGTATTCTCTAAGGAATGAGATGTTTATCCGATTGCCAGGTATGCGGATTGTCAAGAATATATTGCCTGATGCGATTCATTTCATATTCATTACGAATAATGTGCTCATAATAATTGCGCTGCCACAATTTTCCTAACGAAATATTTCTTGATTTTGCAGCATTCAGGCATTCGCGAAACACCAACGATTTAAACGCACCCACAATATCACCGATCGTACGGGCAGGGCTTGCCCCTGCCCTTTCAC
>CAYLWO010000030.1:12739-60185 GCA_964387285.1 uncultured Cytophagia bacterium
CGCCCTCACGGGCATCCCCGCCCTCACGGGCATCCGCAAGGGATGCCCCTACATTTTTCGTATCGATATGGGGGGCTTTTGCAGGGAATTTTTTGACGATGATGATCCCATGAATATGATTGGGCATGATCTGCATCGCATCTAAAATGATATTGGGGAAACGCTCTGCCAATTTGAACCATTGGTCCATGGTTATTTTGCCAAACTCATTCAATACCATTTCAGAATCCTGTATATAACCGAATCGCGCCATTCGGTCTTGCGTGCACAGGGTAATGAAATAGGCGCCGGGTTGTGAATAATCGTATCCATTTAATCGAATGGATCGACGATGGTGAATGTCTGGACGATAAACCCTCCATCGCCTCAAAAATCTGAAAAAGAATCTATCCCTTCACACTCCCCAACGTCAAACCCGATATAAGCCAGCGGCTCAAAAACAGAAACAACAGCACCACCGGAATGCTGACGATGACCGCGCCGGCAGAATATAAACCCCAGGCCACTTCCATGTTGGACTGGAACATTTTTAATCCGAGAGGCAAGGTAAACATGGTCTTGTCCTGAATCATGACCGCTGCCACCAGATATTCGCTCCAGGCAGTCATGAAGGAAAACAAGGCGTTGATCACCAAAGCCGGAGCAGCCAAAGGCAGGATGATGCGCCAAAAAGTCTGCAGCGGCGTACAGCCGTCGATGCCCGCCGCCTCTTCCAGACTGATGGGGATGGTGTCGTAAAAACCCTTCATCTGCCAGATGGTAAACGGCAAGGCAGTGGCCGCATAGGCGATGATGAGCCCGAAATAGTTATCGTAGGCCTTTACTTTGATCAACAGAATAAACAGCGGCAACAACAACATGGTAACCGGAAACATCTGCGTGGTGATCAAACCCACCATGGCGGTGTCGCGACCGCGAAATTTATAGCGGGAAAAAGCATAGCCGGCCGTGGCTGCCAGCCCGGCGCCGATAAGCGTAACCGAGGCAGAAATAAGAATGCTGTTCCACAGCCACTGTAAAAACGGCTCCTGAGTAAATAGCCGAACGTAGGTGCTCACCGTCGCGTCATCCGGTATAATGGCCAGCGATTTGCTCAACAAGCGGTCGCCAGGGCGCAACGAGATGGAGATGACCTGCAGCACCGGCCAAATGGCGAACAGGGTAAAAATCACCAGCACAGCGTATGCAAAAATCTTGCCGGTTGTCGACAGACTATTCGGTTTGCTCATAATAAATGACCTCGATCATTTTTCTCCTGTATCAATTCTGCGCTCCTTCGCGCACTCTGCACCTCTGCGTTTAGGCTTTGCCAACGTTTAACGCAGAGACGAAAGGTTCGCAGAGAAAAAATCCGTTCACATGCGTGCTCGCTTTGCTTTCCCGTATGAATGTGCAGATTCAAGTTGGTGTGTAGCCTCATAGAAAAATTTGTAACTGTCCTTAAATCAGTTCGTTGATAGATTCCAGAAATATTCGACAGCCGCAAGGCGTGCTCTTAGTACACCGATTCCGCCGCTTTGGTCTTTTTGATAAAATTCCAGCTGAACACCAGCAAAATGATGAATACAACCATGGAAAACGCGGCTGCATGACCGATGCGAAAATAGGTAAAGGCGCTTTTGTAAATCCAGGAGACCAGAATATGCGTTTTATCCGAAGGTTCGCCGCCGTTGCTCACCAGCCAGACCACGTTGAAATTGTTAAAAGTCCAGATCACGCCCAGCGTGATGGCCGGCACCATGACGGGTTTCAGCAGGGGAAGGGTAATGTGGCGCAACTGATGAAACCAGGTGGCGCCGTCCATATCCGCCGCTTCATATAATTCAGCGGGAATGGACTGCAATCCTCCCAGAGCAATGATCATCATGAAGGGAAAGCCCAGCCAGATGTTGGTGATCAGACAGGCGCTGAAAGCGCCCCATTCCGACGTCAGCCACGGTACGCTGATGCCGAACAGTTTCGACAACCACAGATTCACGGCGCCGTACTCGGCATTGAACATGCCGCGCCAGGTTAGTGCGGTGATATACTGCGGCACGGCCCAGGGCAGAATCAGCAGCGTGCGAAAAATGGTTTTGCCCTTGATATCCTTATTGAGAATGAGCGCCAGGGACACGCCGATGCCGACATGGAAAAAAATGTTGATGGCCGTCCACAACACGGTCTTGAGCAGATAGTAGCGAAAAGAGGGATCCGTAATCACTTGCAGATAATTGGCCGCACCGGTTATCCGCCAATCCCGGAAATGGGTGAGATTCATGTTTGAAAACGAGATCGCCACATTGAACAGAAATGGATAGACGATCATCAACGCCATGATGAAAAACGCCGGCACGGTGAACAGATAAGCCAGTCGATTGGATTTTAAATCTCCGCTTGCCATGACGCATTACTCCCGATTTTCTCTGATAAGCTTGAGCGCTAATTCCTGCATTTCTTTTGCCGCGTCTTTTGCGGTCTTACGACCGGTAAAAATAGCCTGATAGCCGGGCCGCATGGCGTCCCATATCCAGCGCATCTCGGTAACCGCAGACATGGGCCGGCCGACCTGCATCTGCGCCAGAGAGGCATTGGCCAAAGGATTCTCTGTCACCACCGGACTGGTAAAACCGTCATTGCGCGACGGCAGCGCTACGGACAAACGCGTAAAGCGCAGCTGCACCTCCGTCGAGGTCAGATATTTCAGCAACTCGATGGCCAGTTCTTTTTTGCGTCCCTGGGCATTCACATTCAGTGAATAGCCCAGCGGGGAAACCATGGGCGCCGGCCACAGCCCGGTCTCATCGATTTTTGGAATGCGCGCAATGCCGAGATCGATGCCGTTCTCCAGATAGGTGCCCCAGGACCAGCTGCCGTTGATGATCATGGCGGCGTAGCCGTCTTTGAACAACGCGTTGGCAATTTCATAATCGCACTCTTGCGGAATGATTTTATGCACATGTCCCAGATCATATATCAGCTGACAGGCCTTGACCACCGCTTCCGTGTTCAAAGTAGGTTGTCGTGTGCTGTCATCAATGACCCAACCGCCATAGCCGCCGATAAACGGCACTGCGAAAAACGGTTCGGTGTAGTTCCACACCAATGCATATTGCTCGGGCTTGCCGTCTTTATTTTTATCGATGGTTAATTTTTTGCCTACCGCAATCAATTCGCTCAGGGTTTGCGGCGGCCGGCTGATGAGTTTTTTATTATACACCAAACACAGGTGATTGCCCACCCGGTCGGCGATCTGCCATAATTTGCCGTTCATGGAAGTGTTGGCGGGAAACGGTTTGGTAAGAAAACTGTCCAAAAACGACTGAGAGAACAATCCGTCCAGCGGTTGGATTACCGCCATTTCAACAAAAGGACCGATGTTGTCATTGGCGCCCCAGATCAATTCCGGCCCGGATCCGCCCAGAGCGGAAATGATATAGTTGGTGCGCGCAGTTTCATTTTGATAATACAACTCGTTGAATTGCCAGTCCGGATAACGCTGCTGGAACACGGCCAATTCATTACGCAACAACTCTGCTTCCACCGGTCGCATGGAATGCCACACGAGAATGCGATTGGGGTTGCGACCGCTGCAGGAAAACAACAGGAGAATCAAAAAAAGACCGATCGTTTTTTTCATAGGCCGATTTCTATTAGGTTCAAAAAGCGAACACGGGTTGAACGGATGGAACTGATTTGAACGGATAAAACAAGTATTGCGTTATGAAATCATTTGTATTCATCAAAAAAGTCATAATCAATTTCATAAATCACCTTTTGCTTGAGGTCAAGTTGCTTCTGCTCAAATAACTGAACCAGTGTATCTCCATCAACGAGTTGAATCGGCGGGACGCCTTCTCCATAAATGAAATCAAGGCATCCTTCAGTTCGGGAAGAAGGGCTGAACCACCCAACTTGCGCAAAATTTCAATTATAGGGATAAAAAACTGTACATGAGCGGTAAGGTTTTCATATTTTTTCATTACCGAGTCCTTCGATTTGAAACAATCTCAGGTTATATCCTGCACTCAGCTGTTAGGTAGATTGTAAAGGGTTAAACGATTGCCCATGAGATGCATTAAAACAATTAAAAAAAATTAATCCGTTCCATCCGGTTGATACATGTTCGCTTTTAAAGCGTACAGCGAATTGTGGCTCTTTTTAGACCGCTGCCATTTCCTCCACAGACTTTCCACGCTGAAAATGACAAGCGCCAGCCAGATAAAAAGAAAACCGGTAAATCTGGTTTTGGAAAAAGCCTCGTGATAGATAAAAGCGCCTATTACAAACTGCAACGTCGGGGCAATATATTGCAAAAGGCCCAAAAGAGAAAGATCAATTTTACGCGCAGCGGCGGCAAAACAGAGCAAGGGCATGGTAGTCACAATGCCCGCTCCGGCCAATAACAAATTTTTCCACCACACCAGATGACCGAAGGAACCGTATCCGTGCATTTCAGCCCAAACGAGATAGCACAGGGCCGCAGGCGCCAACAGCAACGTTTCAAAAGCCAATCCTTCCATGGATTCAAGCCTGCCGATTTTTCGCAGCAAGCCGTAACTGCCGAACGTTACCGCCAGCAGCAGCCCGACCCACGGCAATTGTCCATAGACAAATGTCAAATAAATGACGCCGATCAATGCAATAGCAAAAGCGGACCATTGCCCGGCGCGCAATCGTTCGCGAAAAAAGAAAACGCCCAACGCCACATTCACCAGCGGATTCATAAAATATCCCAGACTGGCCTCGATCATCAACCCGGCGTTGACAGACCAGATATAGGTAAACCAGTTCAAGCCAAGCAGCAATCCGGACACAGTAAACAACCATACGGTCTTGAGATCGTGCAATTTAGCAGACAACAAACGCCAATGTCGCTTGACCGTCAAAGCGATCCACAGCAACAGCAGCGACCAGACAATGCGGTGACAGAGAATTTGCAGAGAAGACACCGGATGCAACCACTTCCAATAAATCGGCAACAGGCCCCATAACGCGTATGCGACAACAGCCAACCAGACGCCGGATCGCTGATGTGAACCGCTGCTCACTTTGGCGGCGGTTGCCAAACCGCAATGAACGATGCCTTTTCACCGCCCAATTCGCGCAACACTTGCGCAAAAAGCGAGTCATTCTCCTGCGCAACCACGTTCTTTTGCCAATTCCATACAAAGGCTGAAACCACAGAATCCTGCTTGCTCGCGAGTGCACGACGCTGAATTTCTTTCCACATGGTTTCACCGGGATTGGGCTCTAATTTGGCCAGATGCTTTTGGTAATAACGCTGCACCTCCCCCTCATCCACTGTCACAGATGCGACCAGATTTTGCCTCATGGCTGCGGCCGCCATATCTTGTTTTGCTTCACGGACCTTTTGCTCCACATAGGGATCATCGGCCAAACCGAGCTTTTCCGCTTTTATATTCAGAAATTCGTCGCGAATCAGGTTGCGCAACTCTTTTTCAAACAATTCAGGATTTTGCAAATGAGGCCGGTACAACGGTGGAATGGCCTGAAACCGGCGGATAAAATCAGCCAGGGTCCACTGGCCGTCACGCCAGGTCATAAACAATTGATTGCCTTTCTCCTGCAAAGAGCCGGCAATGGTCTGCCACTCCACATCGTTGATAGCCTGATTTTTCGGCCAAGAGGGATCTCGATCCCGCAACGCCTGCCGCGCCTGGTTGACAAGGTAACTGAAAGCCGGCGCCTTGACTGCAACTCGCAATCCGGCCATAACCTCAGCGACATAGCGTGTCGCCAAAGTGTCCTCTTTGCGCTGCCGAATAATGCGCTCAATATTATGGTGGTCCTGAATATAGTCGTTTTCCGTAATGATAGGATTGATGTCGAGTCCGTCCACGCGAATAATATGATAACCCCATTGTGTTGCCACCGGTTCCGACAAATCCCCGGGTTTCATGGCAAACACAGCCGCTTCAAAGGCCGGATCCATCTCGCCCCAGGTAAACGGCGGCAACTGACCGTTGCTGGCCGCCATGTCTTCATCGATATCGGCATACACCGCCTGGGCAGCCCGTTCAAAGGAGAGTCCGGCCACTAACCGCTGCCGCCATTGCTGCGCCTCTTCCCGGGTCTGCACATAAAGATGACGCACCGTATAGGTTCGGTTGCGTTTGACAAAAGCAGTGCGCAGCTCTTGTTCGCTAATGTGCACGCCGGCGCTGATTTCTTTCTTGAACAACTGTTCGCGCATGGCCTTGTGCCGCACCCAGTGCAAACGATCGCTCATGCGCGGATCGCGGCATAATCCCTGATGCGCGGCAGACCACGCCAGATACTTGTGTTGAATCATGCCCTGCAGATGAGCCTGCAACGCAGCCCGACCTTTTAAAGAGGCAGGGAATTTGGGTCGCAGCAAAAAGCTCTCCTGCAGCTCGTACGTGGAGATTTGCACCGGGTCACCGGACCAAACCAGGAGAGTCGTATCAGCAGGCTGTTTCCGGCATCCTGACAATAAAACGAGAAAAAACAGAGATGCTAAACAAAGGAATGATCGGATTTGCGTGCAATGCAAAGAGCAGGTCCTTCCATGAATGGAAAATGTCCGGGTAAAAAATTTCTCAGCGTATTCCAGGCCGATCAATTGCCAAGTCGACCGCATCTAGGGGTAATATACCCAGCCCGTTTAGTCAGCCTGGAACAGCTTAAAAATACGAACATTTTCTTTTCCGAGCAAGCGCGTTCTCAGGAGAACGGTTTTTGCGCCTCAACCCAATAAACTTGAGGATTTTCCAGGGTTTTGCGACTGCGAAAACCGATTTGCGCAAACAGCGATTGCAATTGCACGGCCTGCATCAATTCATCATGAACCACCGGTCCTGATAACGAGGCGTGCAAGGCGTTTAATTTACGACTGCATTGCGAATGCAGCACAAAAAGCGTGCCGCCGGGTTTCAAAATACGATACAGTTCCTGCGCCGCCTGAACCGGGGAGGTAAAATGGGGAAAGACGGAAAAACAGATGATCTTGTTGAATTGATCATCGCGAAAAGAGGCGTGCTGAACATCAGCACACGCGGCATACCGGAAAGCCAGCGGCGCCGATCGCTTGCCTTTGGCCAGCATCTGTTCAGAGATATCCATCGGCGCCAGAAAAATATCGTTCGGTCCATGATCACGCAATAACCGCGTCATAATGCCGCAACCGGCGCCGACATCCAGTACCCGGTCATGGGATTCCAGATTAAAAGCCTGCAGCCAATCCAAAAGCATGGACTCATCAGCGGATTTATCGGGCCACCTGTCGGCCAGCTGGTTAAAATAGTTCCTGTGTTCGCGAGACACTATTTTTTAACTTCCTTGACAAGAGTTACATGCAAAAGCCGCTGCATCAGCAGCGGCAATACTATCAACATGGCCATTAAACCGGGCGCGCCTTTGACCACCATGGCCCAGGCCGACCAGGACGCCGGCAAACCGAACAGGTTCGCCAACCACAGGGCGGAAAAAAAACAGATCACGCGGGAGAGCAACACTCCAGCGAACAACGGCCAAAACAAACCCCATTTAGCCCGGTGATACAAAAGTGATACGGTCAATGCCAGTGTGGATAATTCCGCAATCATCAGGTGCAGAATGGGCGGTGAGGCCGGCGGCATACCCGTAAGCATGAAGGACAGCAGCGGCGTCAACACCGCAATCAGTAAAGCAAAGGTCCAGGGCAAAAAAAAGGCGGCCATGGCAACAGGCCAAAACATGGGCATAAAGACGCTGCCCAGACCCACGGCATGAAACAGCGTCGGCAGGATCAATCCGATCGCAATAAACATGCCGCTCAGGGCGATATGTCGATTGTGCATGTGCGTCATGTTTTCCTCATAAACGCGTGCAACGTTGAACGTTAAAACGTAAGTGTTGTCTGTCCGACGACGTAGCGTCCGGGCATGGGATAATTTAAAAATGTCTGATAGGACTCGTCAAAAAGATTTTTTACCGCAAGGGTGAACGACGCCGGTTTCCATATATGCAACGAAGCTTGCGCATGGACCAGGGTGTAATCGGCCATGGGCGTTTTGTGAAAATCAGCGGCATACAGATCCATTACACGCAAAAGATTGACAGAAAGCTGCAAAGGTCCCAACTCGTACATGGCGGACACGGTAAATTTTTTCCCGGGTGAATACATGGTCTGGTCCTGCAGATCGTTTTTGCTCCAGGACACGCCGATCTGCAATGGCTGCGCAGGCAACCATTCCAGACTCAACTCGTAACCGGTATGTTCAAAGGCGCCGGAATTGACCATTTGGAATTTTGGCCAGCTGCCCGTCAGTCGGATCAGGTCTCTGCCGTTGGCCAGAAAGAGGACGCCATCAAATTTAAATCGACCGGCCACTTGTTGCGTAAATCCGAGCTCATAATTCCACATCACCTCCGGTTGCAAATCCAGGGTGGGCGCCGGAAAGAGATACAATTCACGGATGGAGGGGCTGCGAAATCCCCGTGCAGCAGAAAGGCGTAGATGGCTGCCTGCGCGCAACGCATAGACCATGCCCACCTTGGGCAGGGCCTCATAATCGGAAAGAGGATGATGTTCGATGCGCAAGCCGACCGAAGTCAATAACTTTTTGCACAGCCATTGTTGACTGTGTATATAGGGCGCCCATTCGGTGATAAAATGCTCGCCATAGTCCAGTTTGGTCAAAATATTTTCAGCGTCCCCGCCATACTGTTTCCAGTCCAATCCCACCGTCAGAGTCTGACCTGACCACGGTTTGAAATGATGGTACATCATCGCGCCTGCGGTTCGATCCGTGGAACGGAAACCATCATAAATTTTATGCCGGCCGAAATTGCCATGCACCTTGATGCTGGATTCGCCCCAAGGGCTGTTATGACTGAGAGACAGATCGGCGCCGGAACGGCGGATATCATACCAGTGATCTCCGTTCCAGGACGTGGCCGTCACCGCACCCGGATCCAATAAATAGGAATTGGAAAGGTTCGCATTCAACTCTATTCGAGTGCTTGAGGAGGCTGTAAAGCCTGCGTGCAGCGTATAATGATCGCCCTCATAGTCAGAGAAAGCGCGATGACCGTCAGAAGAGCGGGTCGAGGCGGTCAGATAATAATCAAAAGCACCGGTGTTGCCGCCATGGCCGGCGCTGAGTATTCTACTTTGAAACGAACCGCCGCCGGCAGTGACGCGCGTTTGAAATCCCGGCTCGTGCAGGGTTCTAGAAACCAGATTAATAACCCCAGCCATGGCATTGGTACCATAAAGGAAAGAGGCCGGGCCGCGCACCACCTCCACCCTTTCAATGCCCTCGCTGGAATAGGCGTCCGGCAAAGGATGGCCCATCAAGCCCATCATGTCAGGCCGGCCGTCGCGCAGCACCAGGACGCCGGTGACCGGCGAGCCGCCCATGCCGCGGATGGTGATGCCGCCGGCAGCGCCGGATGAAACGCCATACCCCATAACGCTGCGCTCGGTGATGTAAAAACCGGGGACATGTTCCTGCAACGCATCCAGCACCGAATGGTTAGCGACCCGCAGCAACTGTGTTTCATCGATGACCGTAACGGTTGCCGCCAATTCACTTTGCGGTCCCGGTATTTTGGTGGCCGTGACCACCATGGGATCAAGTTGGTATTTCACAGAATCGGAGTCTACCGTCTCCGTAGCGTAGATGGTTTGCGATAAAAAAAATACGCCAATTGCCATAATCAGTTTTGTAGGCATACTCACTCTTCACTGTTAAATAAATTCTTCAGCTCTAAAAAATTCATTTCAGCCATGCAAGGCTTTTCCTGACACCGTGCCGACCCATTTGCCGTGTATAATGCCTTTCAAGCCGATCACCTCATCCGCCAGACGCTGCAGTTCCCGTCCGTCACCGCGTACGGCCAACACCTCTAAACAATAATCATGATCCAGATGAATGTGCATGGTGGACAGAATGAGATGATGATGGTGGTGTTGCAGTTCCGTCAACTTTTCCGTAACTTCATGGCCATGGTGATCATAGATCAGCGTAATGGTGCCCACTTTATCGCCAGCCTGTTGCTCCCATTCCCGCTTGACCAGATCATCGCGTATCAAATCGCGAATGGCCTCGGAACGGTTGGCGTATTTCTTTTCCTTGATAAGCGCATCAAAACGGGACAGCAATTTGTTTTCTATAGATATGCCGAAACGCGTAACCATCTTGCCCACTCCTCAGTGCTACCTTTTTAAAATTCGTAACACTATAATTTAAAAAAATATTTCTTGAAATCAAGAAATATTTGACTTTGCCTGATTCAAAAGCGACCATGCATCGTCTTGCTAGTTTAACCAGGTATGCTGCGTCAGCTCGAAATCTACCATCACCTAATAAAACAAATACTTTAAACGAACTTGCTTAAACTTGCGCAGCTCTTTTTCACTGTTGCGCATGATTTTTTCAACCGGCTCGTTGTCCAGCAGTCCCTGCACAACGGCCCGGTCGCCGGACAACCGGTTCATGCCGCTTTCGCGAAATTGCAACGAATCCGGATGCACCTGGCGAATGGCGCCGAGCAAACGCAAACCGAATTGATAGGACAAAAATTTCTCCGGCTGCAACACCTGCAATTTGAATCCGTGGCAGAGACGTCCCTGATATTTCGGATTGGTAGCAACATTGGGAATATTGATCGGAGTAAATTCTGTCGCACGGGCCTGTAAAATACCGACGGGCACATCCAGGTGCGTCATCACCTTGTCCGGTTCGATCCAGGGCGCGCCAACCCATTCAAACGGGTTGGTGGTGCCGCGTCCCTCGGAGACATTGGTCGCTTCCAAAAGGCACATGCCCGGGTAAAGCAGAGCACAATGCGGAGAGGTGATATTGGGTGAAGGATTGATCCAGGGCAATCCGGTTTGCTCAAAAAACATTTCGCGTCGCCACCCCTGCATAGAAACCACGGTGAGATCGACCTTTCGCTTTTTGGCCAGCCATCTCTCGCCGTTGAACAAGCGCGCCAGCTCACCGATGGTCATGCCGTGACGAACAGGAATGGGTTTAATACCGACAAACGAAGTGAACTCTTTTTTCAATACCGGTCCTTCCACCAGAACACCGCCAATGGGATTAGGACGGTCCAGCACCCAAAAAGGGATGTTTGCTTCAGCTGCGGCTTCCATCGCATAAAACATGGTGCTGATATAGGTATAAAAGCGCACACCGACATCCTGCATGTCAAAAATTAAAACATCGACATTTTCCAGCATCTCCGGCGTCGGTTTGTTGGTCTGTCCATACAAACTGAAGACCGGCGCGCCGGTGAGAGAGTCCTTTGCTGATGCCAGCTGTTCGCCGGCTTCGCGTCGGCCGGACACGCCATGCTCCGGACCAAACAGCGCTGCGACCTGCACCTGCGGACATGCGGCAAATAAACTGACGATGGACCGGCTTTGTCGGTCCACAGCCGTATGATTGATGACCAGGCCAACCCGTTTTCCGTACAAAGATCTGAACTGTTCCGCGGCAAGCACATCAAGGCCGCTTTTCACCTGGCCGTACAACGCCTTGCCGCCGGTTATTAGCAAAACAAGGAACAGGGTAGCGGTTGTTTTCTTCATGATCCGACTAGGCCTCAGGATGGGTATTGGTGTTTTCGATTGTCGGCGCCAGGATGGGCACCTTGATTTCCACTCCCGGGTGCAGTTGCATCAAATTGATCTCTTTATTATAGCGCGCCAGCAACCAGTAGGGAAGATCAAAACGACGGGTGCACAACTCCCAGACGGAATCGCCGTTCTTGACCTTATAATTGCGCGTTCCCTGCACCTTATAGTTGGCGAAAAAATCCTGCTGCAAGGAACGATGGTATTCAAGACGTTTGCGGTGAAAACCCGCTTGACTGACGCGGGAAAAATCCACAATCAGTTTGCGGCCGACCTGTACGTTGGCTTGCGGTCCCATTCTGTTCAATTCGCGCAGTCGTTGCGGAGCAATGGCCAGCCAATCAGCCAGGTGGCCGATGGTTTCTTCCGACTGTACAATGATAACCTCGTCGTGCGGCTCGGCAAAATTAACGGAAAAATAATCGGCATCGGCCTCAACCGGCAGAGCCGGACCGTAATCATCGGCCGAAGTAACATGATGGCGTGCACGCGCGAGCAGTTGCCTGCTCGTATCGCTTTGCGCCGCAGAAGTCGCAACCTGGTTTGCTTTAGCCGGTGCGGCTACCGTTTCGACCGGGGTGGTTTTAGTCACGGACGGCGTTTGGTTGACGGCGACGGTTATCGGTGATGACGGCGCTGTTCGCTGTGCATTCTCTTGGCCGGATACAGGCAGTTGCAGTTTTTGTCCTATGCGTATACGGCGCGGATTATCAATATCGTTCAACTCCATTATTTGTTCCACGGTCGTACCGGCGCTGCGAGCGATGGCGCCGAGATTATCGCCTTGTTCTACAATATAGGTCGAGCCTGTCATCAGAGTCTCAACTGGTTCCGGGGTCGCTGTTTTTGCCAAGAGGACGGTCTCTTCGACCGGGTGGTCTACCGGCAACCGTAAAGAGTAGCCCTTGGGAATGCGGCGCAGGGAACGCAAAATAGGCGGACGTAAAGCAGGATTCAGCTGGGCCATTTGCTGCTTATCGATGGCAAGTTTTTTGCATAACGCGTCCAAAGTCATCTGTTGCGGCGTTTCGATCACTTTAAAGCTATCGGGCTGTTCAAAGGCAATATCGCCAAAGTAGCGTTGATAATTTTTTGCCACCTGCACAGCGGCAATAAATTCGGCGTAAAAATTTTTCGAGGCAAAACCAAAAGCACGCCCATCGTATTTGCGTATAATTTGATCCAGATCGTCGGTCTGCAACAACGCCTTGGCCCGCATCATGCCGTTGGCGCCGTGATTATAGGCGGTGATCGCCAACGGCCAAGAGTTCAGATCTGCATAATTATTGCGCAACAAACGAGCCGCGGCATCGGTGGCCTTGAGCGGATCATACCGTTCATCGATGCCATAATTGATGCGTAAATAACGGCGACCGGTGGAATGAGTGAACTGCCAGACGCCGGCAGCGCCGGCTTTGGAGTAAGCGCGATAGTTAAAAGCGGACTCGACATGCGGCAAATAAGCCAGATCCTCAGGCAAATTATAACTGCGGAAAATATTTTTTATTTCAACCAGATAGCGGCCAGAGCGCTGCAGGCCCTCCTGATATAATGCACGTAGTCCGGCCTGGGCATGGATGTTGTCCTTCGCCTTTTTAAATTTGTCAGGATCAGAGACGTTTGCCCAAAGATTATAAACAAACAACTCTTTTTCCGACAAAGCGGACACATTAATCGATGCACCGCTTTCAGCCAGTTTGGCGAGAATTTTTTTGTATTCCTGTTTGGCATTCTCCAAATATCGGCGACGACCTCTGCGCGTCAACGATTCGAAAAAAGATTCGTGCACATTGACAACATCGTAAATTACCTGTGGATGATCCGCATCATGCAATACCATCTCCTCGCGGGAGTATTGCGTGTAAATCTTGATCCAAAAATCCACCCGCTTTTGCACTTCAGGTCCAACTGGAAAAAGTTGTGTCGTTCCGGCGTTACTAAAAGCCGCCAAGCCCGCGATTATTGCTAAAACCACTCTCATGCTGTTTTTCATACCTTGCAACCCGCATACACCCTGTTTTTTTATTATACTGTTCTGCGGCCATCAGGAAAATGCGGAGAAAACCCATTCTACACTTTCTTGATATCCACTTTTATTTAAATATAACAAAAATCACGCCAAATTATTAACAACATTACAAAATTTGCATAAAAATCGCAAGTACAAAATTGTACAAACATTAAGGCATTTCGTACCTACAAGTACACGTGGTTGGGTTCATAAATAACGCTGTTTTTACCAACTAATTAATTTTATTATATTTGCAACCAACTTCTTCCCGCCACTTTTCACTGGCATATAAATTGCTGTTAAAATAGCGTCATTGATAATAAAACAAAAATCCTTATGAAAAATTATTTCGCCGCCATTTTAATTACATTATTGAGTTACGTTGTTCCACTTTGGACACAAACGGCTCCTGCGGACACGGGTACTCTGTTAGCTGACGCGGAGCGACAATTGCAATGGGGACGTGAATTTCTCCGTCTTGCTCCCGATCCGCAAGCTGCCAAGTGGCTACGACAAGCTGATACGCTGCTGGATAAAGGGCGAACCGCGCTGCTGGAAAAACAAACGGACCAGGCAACTCAAACACTCACTTCTGCACGCGATTTGCTTAACCGCGCCTGTCGCGAAATCGTAGATATGGCACTACCCTTGGAACTGGACCAAGTGAAAAAATGGGCCGGCCAGGTCGAAGGACGGATTCCGGATGGCGATGTAAAGAAAAAAAATCTTCATAGTCGTGCTCAAGAACATCTGCAGCGCAGCGAAAGTGCAGCACGTAACGGCGACCGGCAACAGGCAGATGAATACCTGCACTATGCCAATTTCCTATTAGAACACCTGGAACAACCCGCAGGTATACCAGCCGAGTATAAAAGCAGCAATGAAAAAAACCGTTATCAGGTTCTCTTGCGTCAGAGTCGGGATGCCCTGAGTAATTGCCACAATCCACGCGCAATCAAGTTGTTTCGGCAGGCGCAGAGGCAGGCGGAGAGCGGCGATGAAGCATTCGCTCAGGGCAACCACCGGCTCGGTTTGGATTTCTATCATAATAGCACCAGATTACTGTTACGCGTGCTCAACCTATGCCAGAGACGCAACAGCGTTGTGCCGGAACCAATCATGGAAGAACTGGATATCCTGGGCCGGATGATTGAAACGGCTTTAACGCAATCACAAAAAAAGCTCAATGCTGAGGAATTGCAATTAATAAAACGAGCCAAGAGTTTACATCAGCAAGCCCAGGCAGCCGTCAAAATGAATGACCATGTGAGAGCAATCCGGCAGATCGACCTGGCGCGTGCATTGCTTGCCCGTCTGTGGGAACCGGCGCCGACCGGGAAACGGCTGGAACAGGAAATCAACCGGCTGCAAGCTGACATCGCTGCAGCGCGCAACCGTCTAGCCGGAGAATCGGCGTCCCAACAAGCGCTATTGGCAGAAGCAGAACGGTATTTGCAAATAACGGTACAATTTCAGCAGAACAAGCGCTCGCGGTTGGCATGGATCAGTTTTCTAGTGGCGAATCGTTTTTTCAATCTGTTGCAAAACAGCAGCCTGCCGGCCTGGAGCGAAATTAAAATAGACCGGGAAATGGATCAATTACAGGAACGCTTGCAGGGATTCACCGATGATGAGGAGGATCGGGAATTAGTCCGCCTGGCGCAATCCTTATACGATCAAGCCCGTTCCTTCTGGCAGAAACAGGATGCCCTGGCCCAACCCTTTTATCAGATGAGCATGTTGATTTTAGACAAAATCGACCTGGTAGAAAAAATATGACTAAATAAAGGAGTGACAAAATGAGCAAGACACGTTTTTTTATTCTATTCTCCGTTACTCTGGCCTTATGGACCGGAGCAGTGGCACAACAACGGGGCGACGATCCAATTGATCCGGGAATTCGTCTGGGGCGGTCTCTCATTATGGGACAGGTGACCGATGAGAGCGGCAGTCCTCTCATCAAGGCGCTGGTCAGCGTCAGGGGCGTCAACGCCGATGTGGTAACTAAAAAGGTTTGGACCGACAGCGTCGGTCACTATTGTCTGAATGAACTGCCGGCCGGCATTTATATTGTCAAAGCCGAAGCGAGGGATTTTCTGCCAGAGTTTTTCGAAAACGCGACGAATCTTTTGGATGCGCGTCCGCTCACCCTGGGCAGAGCCGATACGCTCCTGGCTGTGGATTTTTCCCTGAGTAAAGGCGGAGAGATCTCCGGCGCCGTGACCACCGCGGATAATCAACCCATTGCAGATGCGCAAGTGAGCGCATGGACGCAGTTGGACATTTTGAATAAAGTAACCGGTCGAACAGACGCAACGGGTGCTTTTACGCTCAAAGGACTGGCAACGGCAAAATACATTGTCAGTGCCGCCAAGGCCGGTTATGTAACAGAGATTTACCGTGAAACAAACAAACGTCTGGATGCCACTCCGGTGCAGGTGACAGCGCCGGAAACAACAGCAGGCATAAATTTCACCCTAAACCCGGCGTCTGCCATTAGCGGCGTTATCAGCAATGAACGGGACGGTATCCCCCTGGCCGGCGCCAGAGTCACCGTGTTCAGCGTCAATCCCAAGCGGGGCAACAAACTCACCGCCCGCAGCAGCGCCAGAACCGATGATATGGGCGTTTATATCATCCCCGTGGACCCGGGCAACTATGTCGTGCAGGCGCAGGCAGATGGTTTTATGATGGAGTATTTTGACAATGCTCAGGTCAGCGATTCCGCGACAACTGTTAGCGTCAAAGACTCGGCGCATACGGTCGTTAATTTGGCTTTAACTCCCCTGGGCCGTATTTCCGGCCATGTAACCGATGCTCTTACCGGGCGGCCCATCGTCAGAGCGCATATCAGTCTGTTTAATGAACGTAAGAATGCCAAACGATACTTTGAAACCAGGAGCGACAGCCTGGGGGTTTTTAATTTCAAAGCTTTGCCTGCCGATGACTATCTGCTTAAGGCTGAAGCAAGCGGCTATGTAACGGAATTCTGGCAGGAAGCTGACTCTGTGCAAAATGCCATTGCTGTTAAAATCGAAAACGGCCAAACGGTGTCAAATATAGTCTTTACCCTCAGCGAAGGCGCCTGCTTGAATGGCCATGTGCGCAAAGCCGCAGATGCCACGCCGATTCCCGGCGCCCTGGTCACCGTGACCTCGGAAGACGGGCGCATCAAACGGATTGCCGGCGTCCTGCGCGACGGATCGTGGACAGTCGGAGGTTTGGTGGCCGGCAAGTATTTCGTCTCAGCTGCAGCTTTCGGTTTTGTTCAGCAATGGTATGACAGCGTGGCAACCAAAAGAGATGCCACGTTGGTGGAGGTTCAAGCAACAGAAACCAAGGACAATATTGATTTCAGCCTGAGTCAGATCGTACGCAGAGGCGCAGTCGTCAGCGGTTGGGTCACAGACGACAGCACCAAGCTTCCCATCAGCAACGCCGCGGTGATCGCCGTGTCCATCAGTCGTTTCGGTAAATACGAACGCACGGTAACCGATTCCAACGGATATTACAAAATCACCGGACTGGCCGCGGGTCGTTATGTTTTGCTCGGCCAGGCGAGAAATTTTATTGCCGAATATTATGATAATGCCAAGAGCTGGCGTAAAGCCGAGGTACTCTCTGTGGCGCTTACAGACGTGATCACAGACATTAATTTTGCCCTGACGCCGCAGCTGAAAGGCGGCTATTTGATCACCGGCCGAGTAAAAGAGAAAAACGGTCAGGCCGCGGCTTTTGCACTGGTTAATGTGGCCGTTGCGGATGAGGTGCTGGCGGCAACCGTTTGTGAGGAGGATGGTCAATACGCACTGACGGATTTGCCGGCTGACGAGTATCAGGTTTCAGCATCCACGCCGGGATATCAGGACGCCGCCCTCTCCACCGGCAGCATCACCCTGGGCAGCGGCAAGAATATCTATGATGCTTCCATATTAATGGTCGAAGAAATCATAACCGGCGTTGACCAGCAAAGCAGCGTTCCACAGCAATTTTCTCTGGAGCAAAATTATCCCAACCCGTTTAATCCGACAACCGAGATTCGTTTCACGTTAGCGGAAAAAGCCGACGTCACTTTAACGGTGTACAATCTCATGGGACAGGTGGTTGCCAAACTCTATGACGGCGTTTGCAGTGCCGGTACGCACCAGACCGTCTGGGACGGTCTTGATCAAAACGGCTTGCGCAGCGCCAGCGGCGTATATCTGTACCGTTTGCAGGCTGTCAGCGGCGAGCAGAACTTGAGTCAGACAAAAAGCATGATCTTGATGAAATAACTGCAGGAAAAGACCTCCTTGCAATTGCGGGATTAATATCCCACACAATCGCGCCGGAGATACCTCCGGCGCGTGCTCAGATTGTCTAAAAAAGAAAATTTGTCAAGAGTTTTTTATTTATCAAAAAAGTTTATTATTCGTTTGAATAGAATTAAAATATTTGTTTTTAGAAAATTTGCAATTCTCCGCCTAAAGAACTACATGCTATCTATCCGCTTTTTGGACAACCCTGCTCGCCGATTACATGTAAAATTTAAAATAAATCAACAATACATGAAACGTCTGCCAGCCTGATCCATTTCGCATTTGATTCAGCAGGTATTGCGGCGCCAGGCGTAATTGCAGATTCAATGGTTGCAGAAAAAACCCGATCGATAAGCGACGCGTCGAAATGTCCCGCTTTTGAAAATCATAAAAAAGCTCGGCCGCAACGAAAGGTTGTATTTGCCTGGCGGTGAATTTACGGCCGCTGGCCAGAGTCAGCTTGTGGCGATTGATCAGATAAGCGTCACAGCCTTCGGGCATTTGATATTCCCATTTCATCTGCCAGGTGGCTTGCACAGGCCGGCTCCGTCCATAGACCCACAAATCGACCATGGGTACATGCGACCGCAGCCAATGACCGGCGCTTTTTTTATAGACCTGCTTATAGCCGGCGGCCAGATCGAACCTACTGGCGCCGCGGTAAAGGATACCCGTATCAAAGCGATTAAAATAAAAATCCGTGCCGTTATCGCCGAAGCGCATTTCATCGTTAACCGTCACCGACCACTGCCGTGCCACGCCTTTTTCAACCATGACGATGGGCCAGAGTTGCTGATCCGCTGCAAACACAGCAACCACAAATAACAAAAGCGCACCGCAAACACCCCGCAGAAAAACCGAGCAGAGACAGGAATCAGTTCGCATGGGCTCTCGTGAGTTCTTCGAGCAGCGTTGCAGCAGTCAAGACCCGGCCGTACGTCTTATCCAGGGCTGCGAGAAAAGCGAACTGCACCTCTTCCGGCGCCAGCAGATGATCGTTAAATTTTAGCGTCCTCGTCGCACAACCGTCCTGAACGATGCGGCAATCAAATCCATAATCAAAAGCGGCGCGCACCGTGGCATCGATGCACATGTGCGTCATCATTCCGCAAATCACCAGCCTGGTTATCTGTAACTGCCTCAGGTATTCCAGCAAACCGGTCTCACGAAAGCTGTTGGGATAATGCTTGACCAGGACCGGTTCGTCGGCCAAAGGTTTGACCAAATCGTTGATTTGCACGCCGTCGGTTTCCGGCAAAAAGAAGGAGGCGCCGGGACGGGTAGAGATATGTTGAATATGAACGATGGGCCACTTTTTTTCACGAAAAAAGTTCAACATGGCGCCGGCAATACATCCGGCTGCAACAGCGCCGTGTAACTCCATTTTACCGTTCGGGAAATAATCGTTTTGTATGTCCACAAGCAGCAACGCAAGAGCCATAATTTGTTCTCTCCGGGTATGTTTTCAAAGGCAATGATCTTTAAAGCTTGCAGGAACAGCTCTTGACCCGATATCTTTTTTTGACAACCGGTAAATATAAAAATTTTATCCCATATTCTCAATAAAAAAGGGGCGTCCATAAAGCGGACGTCCCTTTTTGAAGCGACCATGAAAAGCATTTATTCAATCCGACCGGTGTTCAACCGTCTAGAAACTGATCCCCAAAGAAAACATTTGTATATTTTCAAAATAACCAAAATCGGCAAAAGCATAGTCAAAATGGTAGCCGATCTGGCTGTGCTGGTAATTAACTCCGACGCCGAAGGTGGGCCCCTCTTCACTCTCTTCCCGGAAAAGGGATTTATAACCGGCGCGCAGAAACAACATTTCGTTGAAAGCGAACTCGCCGCCCACATTTAAAATCTCATCGTTGTCGCTCGGCCGCAAGGCGTCGGCAGCCACGGTCAGGCGATAGTACTTGTTCTTCACCACATCCATCGCCAGACCAACGCGGAAAAAAAGCGGCAAAGGCCAGGACTCGGTTTTGAGATTGGCGACAATATTTTCATTATTGCCCAACGCATCGGGATCCAGATCCACTTTCTGCAGCAGGTCTTTGCCCTCCTGGCGCATCTCGGTGCCAAAGTTGCTGATGCTCATGCCCAATTTCATATTCTTGAACGGCGTGATGAATTGCAGACCGACATCCAGGGCAAAGGCGCTGGCGGATTCATTCCATATTTTCTGCTGAACATACTTGGCCGTGCCGCCGATGGAGAACCGGTCCGTAAGCCGGCGTGCATAGCTCAAGCCGATGGACATGTCGCTTGCGCTCCAAATTTCTCCGGTTCCTTCAGGTTGTAGAACGGTGGTCACTTCTTCTTCGCCGTAGCCCAATTGCGTATAACTGATTCCCAGGGCGTTGGTGCCGTCCAGGTCCAGCACAAATCCCAGCCAATTCAACTTGGTATCAGCCAGCCATTTGGTATGCACAAACATGAATTGAGAACGACCCAACTGGGCGATGCCGCCCGGATTGTAATATAGTGCGGTCGGATCTGTGGAAACGGCGGAAAAAGCGCCTCCCATGGCCGTAGCTCTCGGTCCCACACTGATGCCGAGAAAGGGCACGGCCGTTGTGCCGACTTTGGTCTGAGCCAAACCGGATGTTAACAATCCGGCCAGAACGCAAACCATCAGCGTATTTAAAAAATTAAATTTCATCGCGCGGATCATTGTTTTCTCCATGATATTCATTACGAACTATTTGATGATGGCAATTTTGCCTTTTTTCTGACCAACCGGTGAATCGACGACGTAAAAATAAATTCCGGCCGCGACATCCAGGTTTTCTTTTGTTTTTAAATTCCAGGAAACGGTTCCATCAAAAATATTGTTGTCATGAGAAAGCGAAATGACATGCTCTCCGCGCGTGGTAAAGATATGCACCTCTGCGCCGGCAGGCATATGGATGAAATCGATTTTACGTTCGCCTCTTCCGCTGGTAATGGCCGGCGGCAAGGGCAGCTCGTGCGACGTGGCCGAGATATACGGATTCGGCACCACTTTAATGTCATCCAGCGTCACTTTAGCCTGTGCTTGATCCACCCTGGCGACCTCGGATTGAAAGGAGAAGGCGTCATTGCGCCGGAAAGGTTTGTTCGTTATCAGATACAAGGTATCGCCGACGCCGTATTTAAAGGTATTGTCGCTGATCCAGTTCAAGGACCAGGTCAGCACCAGCGAATCTTGCGCATCCGGTTCAAAAAAGTACAACTCATCCATCGGGGAGGGCTCGTTATCGCCGTTCAAATCCAGAAAAACAAAATCGATATCGCGCCGGTCGGTTAGGTTGTAAACTTTGAATTTGACCGGCACCCCCTCCAGATACCAGCGCTGCACCGCCAACGTCGTATCGACAATTTTATCAGAAAACACGATGCGGTAATCGCTGGGTTTTTCCAGACCCATCAGTTTGTCGCTGCCGATAACGCCGTCGTACAGATAGAGATTCAAGCCCATGGCTTTGCCCGGATTAGACCATCGCGAAAGCGTATTATCGAGTCTGATCTTCCAATCGTTGTTAAAGACCAATTGAATGCCGTCAAAAATATCGCTGTCCTTTGTTTCAGCTGCAAACGGACTGGCCAGGATATTCACGCTGCGATAGACCGGATAATATTGATAGTAAATGTTATAGGTATCGCCGTAGCGCATTTGGCCCACGCTACGACCGCGTATTTTACCTGACACAGCCTCTATGATATAACTCGTCGCCGGCAGCACATTGCCGGAGCGATCGGTTACCTTTACGCTCTCAGGGATGAGATGCTGATTGGTCAGGCGGACAAAAACCGTATCGCGGGCCAGGAACGATTCCGTAACGCCGGTGACATCCTTGACGGAATAGGAAGTCGTTACCGGCGTCAACCATTCCTGTACATCCCACTGGTCGATCTTGCCGGCGCCGTCCTGATCGTTATCGATGCCGTCGTTGGCGGTATCCCAGAATTCCACTTCATAGCGGTGGCCGTTGACCCGGCTTGGATCCACCACCGAGTAATACAAATCGCCGGTGCCGATCGTGTTCGGCGCCGGTTGCAGTTGCACGCTGTTCTGCGGAGCCGTAAATCCGGCGACCTCTGCATTGGGAGTCACCATACAGGTGTTTTGGAACGTGGTGACCCGACCGGTGGGCGAAATATCGATGCGCTTGTCGTTCTCTTTGGGGAAAATATCGTTGTTCTCGCTGCCGCGATCATAGGCGACCACGGCATAAAAATAACGTTTGCCGTTTTCCACATCCGTATCGACGAAGGAGTGCTGTAAACCGGTGTCATTGCCCAGATAGAACGATGCGCCCTGTCCTTCCTGAAACAGTTCATTGCGGGCGTGGAAATAACCCTTCAGATCATTTTTCAGATCAAACTGCGCCAAAGGTTTATAGCCGATCTTGGTGCCGGTGGCGTCGGTGATTTGAAAAACATCGTTAAAATTCTGATCTGTCGCTTTATAAATTTTATAGCCTTCAAAATCATATTCCTTGAGCACCGGATCAAAAGAACTTTCCGCTTTTCGATCCCAATACAGAGTAACCTGTCCGTCGCCGGCCACCGCGCGCAAGGTCGGTTTGTTGGGCGCCGGCGGGAAACGATAGTCGCTGTCATAGATTTTTTGCACGGTTTCCCGGTTGCGCAACAGGTCCACGACATCCACGTCCGGGCCACCGCCGTCGCCATAGACCAGCGCCAGCGAAAAGCGCTGGGTTTCGCCGGCGCGCAGCGGGAAATAACCGGAACCGTAAATGAAATCACCGTCTTCGCCGCGCTGCGGTTTGTTATTGACGATGGAGGCCGGCACCTTGAAGAAACCGGGCGCCATGCGCCCCCAGAGCTCTTCATCATCAGCCATGGAAAAATCGTTGGCCGGCGTAAAATACTCGAAACTGGTCAAACCGATTTGATCCGACTCGTCCACATCCGTTTGATCGAAATTGGGTTCGCCGGCCGTGGGCATGCCGTCGCCTTCGCCGCGGTCATTGGTGCCGTCAACGCCGTCAGCGCCCACATCGTCGAAATCGCCGTTCCAGTCGTTGTCGTTGTCGACGCCGTCGTTTCTGCCCTCGTCGATCATGGTGTCGAAGAGACCGACGCCGTTTATATAATCTTTGTAGCATACCGGCGCCAGCCTGTCGATGAGAATTTTACCGGTCTGATCGCGACGCAGTTGACGGTAATGCAGATAAAAATTTTCGTCAATCAATCCATCCAGATCGTTGTCAATACCATCATAGGCATTGGGATTAACCGCTTCGCGGCCGTCGATCAGCACCACATTGCCTTCAGCCACTTGCGTCTGTCCCGGCTTGATGGTAATGGAACCGCCTCGTGTGGTAAAGGTGGTTTCCGTTGCCGGCATGGTCACGACGGTGCGTTTGTACTGCTGGTCGATGAGCACCAGTTTATCGCCGGCCTGAACCGTCCTGGGATCAAAACTGGTTTTTTCAAACAGCGGGGCTGTGGTGAAAACTCCGGCAGCAGCCTTGGCGTCGCCGTCATTATCTATGCCGTCGAATTGGTTGCCCGGGCTTTCCAGAAACGCATAGCCGACAATGCCCACCTCGCCGGTCCATCGGGGATTCCGCGAGGCGTTGTCGTCGTAATCACCGGTGTAGGTCAGATCCTTTTCCACATCAAAAAAGGAATAATCATCCTCGTATTCGCGAGCGGCATCGTCCGTGCCGGTGGTGCCGACATAGGTTCCCACCAACATGCCGAAAGTAACCTTGGAATAATCTGTGGTGCCGGTGTTGGTGATTTCATACAACCAGAAAATGCAATCCTGGGCTAGAAAATCCGACCACTGCATGCCGCGCACTTTGACGACCAAACCCAGACCGTTGCGGGCCGGATCATTGGCGTTCGGTTTGAAGGATACGCCCCACTTGTTATTCTTGGCGTAATTGAACTCTTCATCGCCGTTATCGTCCATAATAAAAAAGCATTCTTCACTGGCGGTTGTGGTCTTGCCGAAAAATCCGTTCCAGGAACCGCTCCAGCCCGGATCATCTGTTTCACTCAACTTGTCCGGCCACACGGCCGGCCAGGAATTGGGATCGCTGAACAAAGCAATGCCTTCCTGATTGGCGTTGAAATAGCCGTTGACCGGCTCAAAGCCCCAGTATTTGCCGGTTGTCGAGAGTTCGTGCTGTTTGGTGGGACGATCCACCGGACAAACCACCACAGAGTGGAAAGTCTTGCCGCCATTCTGGACTTCGGCGCCCACGATCAGGCTCACATCGCCGATATAGCCGTTGTTTTCATGGATCCAGGCGCCGCGGGCGCCTTTATTGGCAGGCTGACCGATAACGCCCCAGTTGCCGAAAACCGTTTTAACCAGATTGCCGCGCATAATAGAGGAGCGGCGATGCTCACGACCGCTTTGCGCAAACAAACCGGTGATCATCAAAAGAACCAAACCAAGCACAGACAAACATTGTTTGAAGGGACGGCTCATAGCAAGCTCCGGATTAGAATACATAATTCACCCCCAGTTCCAGTCTTCTGGGTTCTGAATAATGCGTTGAATTGGTGTAATATTCTTCTAGCGTATTGATGATTTCCGACGGATTGGTTTTACGTGCAGTTTGCAGGTCTGTTGTATAACCGGCGCGACCGGTGTCGTTATAAACGTTCACTTCATTCAGAGTATCAAATAAATTCATGAGGCGCAGATACAGACTCAGCGTGCCCGGTCCCAGGCGAAAATCCTTATAAGCACGGACATCGAAATTATAGACGGATTGTTTTCGCTGGCTGTTGGTCAGCAGCGAGGTGATGTCTTCCGAACGGCGCGGCGTATAGGGCAAACCGCTGCCCCATTGGCCGATGACGCTGCCGCCGAAACCGGGACCGGCATAGGAGATTGACATGTTCACCGTGTGCTTTTGATCCCAGTTGAGCGAGGTCATCTGCACCTCGGGCAACGAGCCGCCGGCCAGGGCGTTGCGCGCCTGCTCCGGATCCGAATTGCTGCCTTTCGCCTCCTGCAGCGTGTAATCCATGGAAGCGGACAGACCGCCGAAAAACCGTTTGTTGAGCGACAGCACCAAACCTTTGACAAAACCGAAATCGCTGTTGACGAATTTGTTGTATCGTGCCGAGCCGCCGAACAGCACAATCTCCTGCGAGTTGGTGCCGGCGAGATTGCGAATATCGCGAAAATAACCGGTCAATCCCAGAGCGATATCGTCCCCCAACTGCTGTTGCAATCCGACTTCTCCACTGATGGTCATTTCCGGATCCAGATCCGCGTTGCCGATGACGCCGATATTGCCGGTGCCGGAGCCCAGTTCAAAATCGGGATTCTGATACAAACGTTCAAAGCGCGGTATCTGATAGAAATGTCCGTAAGAGAAATGGATAACACCGCGATCCGTGATCGGGAAAGAGACGCCCAACCGCGGGCTGATATTCATTTTCGCACTGGCTTCTTTGTACCAATAGGACTGGCGTTCAGCCAGAGTGACCGCCGGTTCACCGGCGTCCCAAATGCCGTTGCCCTCGGTGCCGTCTATATCGTAGGAATTGGCAATGCCATCTCTGCCAACGTCTTTGAAACGATTCTGCGGTTTGATGGGATTATAAATGCTGGGATCGGTTTCATCCGTCAACACGCGACCGTCCGGATTGAAATAATCAACTCGCACACCCACGTTGACGATGAAATTTTTAAACTCCATCTTGTCCTGAACATAGGCGGATAATTCCAGGGGCTTTTGCGTATAATGAGAGGCATAGATGGTGCTGTCAGGCAAGACGCGCGTTGAAATGTAAGGGCTGTTGTATAAGAAATCCATCTGCGTCTGCGTTTCGATCGGACGAAGGGTGATGTCCTCCTGATACAATTCGTGCTGGCGCAGTTCAAAACCGACTTTCATTTGATGCGTCGAGGTAACCTGGCTGGTCAAATCGAATTTCGTCAGCATGGTCTTGGTCTCGCGATGAAAACGGCTGTTATCCGTGCCGGCTGTCCTGAAACTGTACGAGTTTTGTATGGACAGATCAGGGTGAACATAGCGCGGATCATGCAGGTTCTCGTACAGATGGCGTTTGTAGGTTTTGTTGAAATAAGACAAGCCCAATGTATAAAAAGTTTTTGGGGAAAGGGTGTGCGTTGCCTGAGCGATATGGGTCGTCCCAATGCGATAATGATGCGTCAGGCCGTCAGGGTTATACTGGTAATTTCGATCATAATCCTGATAATGCACATCGTCATAAATGACATTATAGCTCAGTTTGAGATTGGGCGTGAACTTGTAAATCAATTTGGCCTGGCCGTAATATTTTCGATTCCAGTTCATGGGTACATATTCGTTATCGCCCAAACCGTTCTGATGCGCATTACGGAACGCATTGTAGGAGGCGGCGAACAGCGAGTCGCGGTTGTCGGTCTGTACATTCGGCAGGTTCTGCCTGACCAGCAGGGAATCTACAACCGCATTGGAACCAAATACGTAAGGAAATTTCACCGTGCCGTTTTCGCTGGGCCGGGCCAGATGCTTGTATTCCGGCATATATTGATCCAGAAACTCTTGCGGAACGCCGTCGGCCAGTGTGGTCACGGCGTTGGGATTAAAACGCCGCTGGCCGGATTGCCAGCCGTCAAAATGAATCGCACGTCCATTCAGAAATAATGTGAGTTTGTCGCTTTTTATCGGCCCTTGCAAGCCGGCTTCAATGTTGCGGATGGCGAGGGGATTCACGTCCTCGATGTTGGTGAAAATCTTGTTATGATTGCTGAGATAATCGCCGAAATAGGTGCCGAAAGAACCGCCCCATTTATTTGCGCCCTCTTTGGTGGCGATGTTGACAATGCCGGACATGGCTTGTCCATATTCCGCATTAAAGGCGCCGGAGACCACCTGCAGTTCCTGCACCATATTTTTATTGACGTCCACCACGGTGCCGCCGTCATAAGCATCGGTGACCGGAATACCGTCGATCCAATAGCTGATCTCGCCGCTGCGACCGCCGCGCACATGCAATCCGCCGCCTGCATCTCTAATCATGCCGGCTTGCAACTCGACCGCCTCAGAGACCTCGGTCACCGGCAACGCCTGAAAGCTTTCACTGCTCACGACCGCGGTGGTGGCGGTCTGATCCTTGGTGACCATGGGCCGTTCCGCTTTAACCGTCACGGATTCCGCAAGTTTAAGCACGGTCGAGGAGAGGGTAAAGTCCTGCTCGGTGGTCAAGTCAATAGATACGTTGACGTTCTCCATACGCATGGAAACAAAACCGATCATCTTGACGTTGATGACGTACTTGCCTGGCGGTACATTCATAATGAGATAGTTACCGTCAATATCCGTAGCCGCGCCCATGCTGGTGCCTTCCAGAATGACGTTGGCGCCAGGCAAGGCCTCCCGGGTCTCGGCATTGACCACTTTTCCTTTGATCTTGCCGGTGGTGCCAGCCCATAAACACAGGGGAAAGATGACGGCGAGGAGAATCCAGGTTTGCAGCAAGCCGCAATGGCGTTTCATAGAATATCTCCAGAGTTTAATGATGATTGTTTCGATCAAGAGTCGTTGCTGTGAATTGATATTTGCAAACGGTAAAGCCTGTATAGGAAGATATAAAATGCATGAAGGTCTGACAATGGACTGGGGCGCGAGAATCAGAGTATAGCTGGTGCTGTATCATCATAGCGATCTCATCATCCAAGTAAGAAACGGGATAGAAACCGGAAGCGCTTCCGGTGAAATTAAATTATTAAAAAATCCAAAATTTGTCAAGTAAAAAAGTGACTAAATTTGTCAACTGCCGTCATGTTTCAATGGCATCAGTTTCAGGCGAGCACTTTGAATCCAGAGTGAGCGCCGCAGGTCTCGCGAATAATCAATTCAGCGCGCAACTCTTGCTGCAGACCGCCGTCAGAGTCGAGGTGTATGCGTTGAATTAGTCGCTCCACAGCAAAAGTGCCCATTTCCGCGATAGGCTGACGCATGGTTGTCAGACCGACAAAACGGCTGAATTCGATGTCATCAAAACCGACAAGGGCCAGATCATCCGGAATGCGGATGCCGGCCTCTTTGGCAGCGCGCATCACGCCCAGAGCCTGCACATCACTGGCGACAAAAAAAGCGGACGGCGCCGGAACAGAACCGGATAAAAACTTTAGCATGGCGTTATAGCCGGCGTGTTCATTAAAGCCATGTTCGCCCTCACCGGCGTCGCAGACAATCAAGAGTTTTTCATCAAAGGCCATGTGATGGCCATGCAAGGCCCTTTTAAAACCCTCTAACCGCTGTTGTGCCGGAAAACTGGACAGCATGCCGTTGACCATGCCAATGCGCGTATGTCCCAGTTTGATGAGATGTTCGGTGGCTTCTTGCGCGCCTTGACGATTAGCCACCGAGATCGAGTCCAAACCCTCGGCCTGGTTGTCGATGATAACCACCGGTACAGGCGTTTGTTTGAAACGGTGGGCATATTCTTCATTCATGCCGATAGAGATGAGCAAAACGCCGTCACTGCGGCGATCAGATAACACACGATCCAGATTATCGCTCAGCCGATCCATGCGATCAACGCTATACAGAATCAAATCGTAATTGTTTTTAGACAAGGCTTTTTGCACGCTTTTGAGCAGTTCGACATAGAAATAGTTGGTAAAAAAGGGGACGACGCTGGCGATGGTGAAGGTTTTTTTTCGCGCCAGGCTTTGCGCCAGCGCGTGTGGTTGATAATTTAGCTCTTTGATGATATGGAGCACGCGTTCTTTGGTTTTGGGATTGATTTGCGGGCTGTTATTGATTGCGCGGGAAACCGTGCCAATGCCGACGCCGGCCTTTTTAGCAACATCGTAAATGGTAACAGGCAAGAGGTGGCTCCTTTTGCAGGCATGCATCCTGGAAGGCCTTCCACGAATTCACGGGAAGCGCTTCCATTAATTGACTTATTTTACACAATGTCAGAACAATAATCAAGCTTTTTTTAAAAAATTTACCAAAGCAACGTCAAAGGAGCAAGTTGCTTTTTGTTGGGGAATAACGTATATTGCATCGGATAGACGTGAATGTTGACCTGGCCCAAAAACGGTAACAACCGGAATGTTCCGCCTAATCCATCATCATTGCAGTGAAGCCAATTCAATCTGACATTCTCTCATGCAAAGCCTGCGTCGCAAAATCGGATTCGGTTTTTTTATCCTGGTGGCCATCATCATGGTGGTCAGTATTTTTTCCGTGGTCTATTATCTGCAACTGCGCGGCGAAGTCCACACCATCATCACCGTGCATACGCCGGGGCTCAATGCGACGCAAAGCATGCTCAAAGCTGTTGACGAACAACAGCGCTATATGCTGTTAATGCTCATCAGCGACGTTGATGCCAGTTATGTAGAGTACGACCGTTACCGCACGGCATTTCTCAACTCTTACCAAAAAGCCGAAAATACGGATCTGGTTCCGGAACAGCGCGCGATCCTGGACAGCATCATGATCAACTACCGCTGGTTCAATCGCGACGCCGAAGCGTTTGTCCGGTTATGTCGCAACGGGTATCCCAACGCGCGGCAGTACCACAATGAAACCGTCAGTGCGTATGAAAGACAGCTCCGCCGTCTGTTCTTCCGTCTGGTCGACAGTTATCAAGCGGCCATTGCAGAAAACAATCTGCGCATCAAACGGCTGGTGGATTGGGGCACGGTAACGCTCATCGTTGCCGCCATCTTTGCCATCTGGTTTGCCATCCGTTCCAACCGTCAGTTGACGCGCAACATTATCAAACCGGCGGAGAAACTGACCGAAACGGTCCGCCAGATCAGCGCCGGCCACTGGTATGCAAAAATCGACATCACCACCGACGATGAACTGGCCATTCTCAGCAGTGAATTCAACAAAATGACCGAGCGGTTGCACGGTTATGAAGAAATGAATATCCATCAACTGGTTGCCGAAAAGAAAAAATCCGAAGCCATCGTCGCCAGTCTGGCTGAGCCGATCATCGTCACCGGTGAAGACAATAAAATATTGCTGATGAATCAGGCTGCGGCGAATCTCTTTCCCATGTCGCATCTCGACAACGTCATTACCGATCCCACCCTCCTGCGCCTGATTTCCGCCGGGCCGACCACGCGCAGCGAAGAGTTGTTCACGTTTACCCATGAGCAGACCACCTTTTATTTTCGTTTACGGCAAACTCAAATCATCGATGAACACAGCAATCTGCGCGGTCGGGTGACTCTTTTTGAAGACGTGACCCGTTTCAAGAATTTGGATCGTTACAAATCCGATTTCATAGCCACTGTTTCACATGAATTCCGCACCCCGCTTACCTCCATCAATATGACCATCGACATTCTGGAGCAGGAAATTCTCGGTCCCCTGTCTCTGCGGCAACGGGAGCTGTTGGAAAACGCCAAGGCTGATTGTGAGCGGCTGACAAAAATGGTGAAAGAGCTGCTGGACATGTCCCGTCTGGAATCGCCGCAACGCACCATGAACCGTGAAATGATCAATCTGCACCATGTGGTCGAAACCGCGCTCAAACCGCTGGAATTGCCGTTCCGTGAAAAACAGATTACCCTGACCATGGCCATTCCGAACAACCTACCGATGATTCTGGGCGACCCTCTGCAGTTGGGCTGGGTGCTCAGCAATCTGGTCAACAACGCCTTGCGGTATACGGCGGCAAACGGCCTTGTGGACATAACCGCCGAACAAATCGCTGATGAAGTTCACGTGCGGGTCCGTGATACCGGACGCGGCATTCCGCAGGAAGCGTTATCCATGATTTTTGAAAAATTTGTTCAGGTCAAAGCTGCCACGGATACGATGCCGGGCAGTGTGGGATTGGGGCTGGCCATCGCCCGACAGGTGGTCGAGGATCATGGCGGGCGCATCTGGGTGGTCAGTGAAGTGGGGATAGGCAGTACCTTTACGTTTACTTTACCGTTAACGAGGAAGACATGATGGAAGCACAACCCAAAGTCCTGGTTGTGGACGACGAAGCGCATATTTTGAAAACCATCGGCATTTGTCTGGACAGCATCGGCTTTCAGACCTGGCTGTTCACCAAACCCCAGGAAGCGTTGCACGAGGCTCAACAGCAACGCTTCGATCTGGCTTTTGTAGATTTAAAAATGTCGCCGCTGGACGGCATGGAGATGTTGGCCGGAATCAAAGCCTGTTCGCCGGAAACCACGGTGATCATCATTACGGCGCATGGCTCCATTGACAGTGCGGTGGAGGCGATTAAAAAGGGCGCGTATCACTATATTCAAAAACCGTTCGATTTTAAAGAACTGCAAATCTTTGCGAAAAATGCCTGGGAATATCACAGTCTGCGCAGGGAAGTAATTGAACTGCGCAACCGCGTGGCCGGATGGCCTGATACCGGCGAGTTCATAACGCGTAATCCGGACATGCTGGCCATGCTGGATTTGGCCGAACGCATTGCCGACAGCAACATCAGCGTGCTCATCGAAGGTGAAAGCGGCACAGGCAAGGAACTGGTGGCGCAGTTCATACACCAAAAAAGTCCGCGCAGCGACAAACCGTTTGTGCGCATCAACTGCGCAGCCCTGCCGGAAGAGCTTTTGGAGAGCGAACTGTTCGGCCACGTCAAAGGCGCGTTTACCGGCGCATTGCGCGATCGTCAGGGACGGTTCGAGGTGGCGGACGGCGGCGTTATTTTTCTCGATGAAATCGCCGAAGTCTCTCCAGCCATACAGGCCAAACTGCTGCGCGTGATCCAGAGCAAAGAGTTTGAGCGCGTGGGCGAAAGTCTGACGCGCAAAGTGGATGTGCGCATCATCGCCGCCACCAACCGCAATCTGGATGAAGCGCTCAAAGAAGGCACGTTTCGCGAAGATCTGTTTTATCGGCTTAATGCGGTGCGATTGAAACCCATGCCTCTGCGCGATCGTCCTGAGGATATCCCGATTCTGATTCAGCATTTTATCGTAAAATTATGCAAGGAAAATCCGCCCGAGGTTTCGCCTGAGGCCATGAAGGCTTTGCGTTGTTATCGCTGGAACGGCAACGTGCGAGAACTGGAGAACGTTATGGAACGCGCGGTCATTCTCAGTCGCAACGGCGTCATTGAAATGGGCCATTTGACCGAAGAGGTGCGTTTCAGCGTGGAAAAGCCCGGCCATGCCCTGTCGCTGGAAGAGATAGAAAAAATTCACATCAAAAAAGTGCTGCAAAACGCCAAGGACTATGATGAAGCGGCGCAAATCCTGGGCATTGATCCGGCGACGTTGTGGCGCAAGCGGAAGAAATTCGGATTGTGATTTTTTGTTTCCTCGTTCATCCTACTTTGGTAATCCGATTGATCTCATTATCGGTAAACACATCCGCCTCATCCCTGCTCTTGGTGGAAAACTCGGACACCACCGCGCCCTGCGGACCAGCCTGAAACCAGTGCAGCGTGTTGGGCGCTAGTGTGTATTGCTCTCCGGGATGGAGTATGATTTCATGCCATACGGTAAATGTATCGCTTTTATCAGACGGAATTTTTGCCTGTGGATTGGCCGCAGCAGGACCCGGAACATACAACAACACCTTGCCCCAACGACAACGAAAGGTCTCTTCCTTTCCCGGCTCGCCGACCACCGGCGGATGCCGATGCTCTGCGCAGATTTGCCACGGAAACAACACCAGTTCCTTGGCGCAGCAGCGATCGGTGTTGAGGTACACCACGATCTCCAGGCCAATTTCATTGACGCGACCCAGTCCGAAATCCGCCACCTCGATATTCCTGGCTTCCTCTGCGGTCAGCACAATGCCGGCTTGATCCAAATACGATTTGGCTTTGGCCTGGCAGGATAGCAATTCCTGTTGTGTTATCATTTTTGAGTCCTTTTCAAGAAATTTAACAAATAAAACAATTTACAGGTAGGTCCTCTCAACGCAGAGGCGCCGAGGACGCGGAGGAAAAATTCATGTACGACCTTGCGCCGGTTTAAAATCTTTGCAAGGTTAAAGAGCTACAAGTGATCCGGCGAGCGTCCTTCCACCAGATAGGCCAGACTGTCGCCGAATCCCTTGATGTCAAAGGGTCCGATGCGACGCGCCATGATCTTGCCGGTGAGACCGACATACGTAGCTTCGCTGATGATGATCTGATTGGGTTTGGCCAGGTTCTGCAATCGCGCCGCATAATTCATATTGGCGCCGATGGCGGTATAATCCTTGCGGTCATAGCTGCCGATCTGACCCAGCACGACTTCGCCGGTATGAATGCCCACGCCGACCGAGACCAACGGCCGGCCGGTGATCTCCCACTCTTTATTCAACCGCTCCAGTTCCGCCTGAATTTCCAAAGCGGTCTCTACCGCCAATAGTTGATGGGCGCCCTGGGTCGTGCTTTTGGTAAACAGCGCCACCAATTCATCACCCACATATTTATCAACAATGCCGTCATGGGCTGTGACAATGGGCGTGACGGCGTTATAATAATCGTTGAGCATGCGCACCGTGGTGGTCGGATCCATGTCGCGCGTAATCTGACTGTAATCGCGGATATCGGCAAAGAGCATGGTGATTTCCAGGCGCTGGCCGCGGGCGGTGTCGGGCCGTTGCATGATGAGCGCTTCTTCGACGTCGCGCGTGGCCTCACGGCCCACCAGCATCATCAAGCGCTTGAATTTTTCTTCCTGAAAGATAAAACTGTCGATAATGCCGGCCACCGATTCCACCAGACGCTGATCCGCCTCGTCAAACACGCCCTGTTCCTTGTTGATCAGCACCACCGCGCCGAGAAACAGACCGGATATGAACATGGGTGCAATAATGACGGAATCGATTTCACTGTTGGCCAGTTTGTGCTGCAGCACGGCTTTATGCTGCAACTTGGCCTTGCGCACCAGATCGCCCACCAGCTTGTAATCGGCCTGACTCATGGGTCGATGACCGCGCAGCACTTTGCCGGCCGGAAGATGGCGGTCTTTTTCTGCATCATAAAGCGTGATGAAACCGATCTGCGCATGCACAGATTCCAATATGGTGGCGATCATTTGATCCAGGGCCTCGCCCTGATCCGTAGTCTCATCGCGAATTTTATCCAGCTCCTTGATGACGCGATTCTCGGTGGAAATGCGGCGTTGTTCCTGGCTGCGCAGCCATTCGTCGATGGCGTCGTCCATGCGCGCCTCCACCAGCGTGACCACCATATTGTCGTAATCGTTGAACTCGCCCATGGATTTGTTGGCCAGTATAAAAGCGCCCAGAGGCCGCGCATGTTTGATAATAGGCATAATCAGGGCGTTGTGCAGATTTTCTTCAGGCTTGTCTAAAACCATCAACGTATCGGAAAGCAGAGCTTGTTGCGCAATGCGGATCAACTGCTCGTTGGCAATTTGCGCGCGACCGCGGTCATAGCGGCTCAGTACGCGTTGTTGTTCCTGCTTGTCGTTGATGGTGACAGCCACGGATTGCACGTCCAGCAGCTGCGCCAGCTGGTGCAGCAGGTTGGGTAAAAATTCCACCACATCGCCTTCATGATCGCAAATGTCATCGATGCGCAGAAATAGCTTGAGCAAAGCCGCGGCTTCCGGCGATTTGGCAATTTGATTCCATTTGTTGTTCATTTTCGCTTAGAACCTTCGCAAGACATATCTCAATTGTTCATTCTGAAACGAACGCATCTCTTCTACGTCGATTTGTTCCCGCCAGCGTGCCATGGCCTGTTCCGTATCATTCAAGATTTCGGTCTCCATGCGGTTGCGTTTTTCCAGCAACGCGCGCGCGCCGGCCAGACGCCTGGTGTCCAGATAACGCGGCAAGCGGCTATCGTGATAAAGCCAGTCATGTTTTGCGGTAAACAGCCGGTTCAACGGCGAGTTCTTTTCACCGTCCAACAGTTCGCTGACCGGTCCGGTCAAAGCCCATACCGGCACGGCCACGCTGCAGACAGGTTCCCCGAGCAAACACCACATGGTGGTCAATCCCGGTTTTTCTCCTGGCCTGACGCCGTGAAAAACGGCGCCGGTAACCGTGCGATGACGATTGATGCTGTTCTGTGTGTACAGCCAGCCGATTGCAGCCGGCTTCATGACGCCGGTAAAGGGCAACGGATAGGGGTTCACTTCATCGTTGACCAGATCGCGGCAGACATGCCGCAAGAGATAATCATAAGTTATGCCGAGATTTTTTCTTTCCTGCAGCAATGTACGGGCGCGATGATAGCGCCAGCTGCCGTAACCCTCCTGGCCCTGACCGGTCATGGAAAAATTGGCGCGCACCAGAAAACCGTCGTGCGTGACGCTGGTGTCCTCCGCATCGATTCGGATGTAGGAGCGGTTACCGGTTTCAAAAAAGGCCGCCCCGCCATAGGCATCGATACAGCCAAAATTCGCGCGTGTGCCCCGCCCCAGTACATTGGTCTTTTTCAGCAGTTTTTCCAGGTCTTGCAGTCGTCCGCAGACCGCCAGCGCTTCTTTCATAAAGAAACCCTCGGTATCTGCGCTGTCGCCAGGCTGATCCATGGATTCCGAATTCATGATCGCCAATCCTGCGGTGTTTACGCCCATCCATACTTGCGTTGTATCTTCGGCATTGATGACGCCGATAAAATCATAACGCCCGCCTCTGAAAAAGGCCACCTCATTATCGCGAAAGTCGCTGTCGCGGTTTTTCCATAGCAGAGGACGACCATCTGCCGTGACGCGGCCGGAAATCACTGCGACCGTGCACCCCTCCCGTGCCGGGACGGCCGCAGATAACAGGAGCAAAACCAGTCCGAGGCGCTTCAGCATCATCGCCCCTCGAAAAAAGTTTCACGAAAAGAAGGGCGGGGCTCTGCAGAGCCCTCGATAGTCAAGCCTTTTTGCAATTTGATGCGCAGAGCATCTTCATCAATATCAAAAGATAATTTCCCATCTACAGCCAACGACACTTTACCGGTTTCTTCGGAAACGACAATCACCATGGCATCGGTCTCTTCGGAGAGACCCAGCGCCGCACGGTGACGCGTGCCGAGATTTTTTTGCGCTTTCTCGTGTTCGATCAGCGGCAAGATGCAGCGTGCGGAATCGATCACATCGTTTTGAATGACGATGGCGCCGTCGTGCAAAGGCGAACGCGGGTTAAAAATGGATAAAATCAACTCGGAGGAGACCTCTGCCTGCAAACGAACGCCGGATTCGAGGATGCTGCGCAAACCGGTTTCCCGCGCCATGACAATGAGCGCGCCATAGCCTTTGGTGCGCAACGCCGAAGTCGCCTCCAGCACCTCCTCGATCATTTTGTTGCCGCTGACTTTGACAAAAAATCGCACCACGCGGTTTTGTCCAACGAGGATGAGCATGCGTCGCAATTCCGGTTGAAAGAGGATGACAAATCCCACCAGCCAGACCGTGCGCAAATTATCCAGAATCCAGCTGATGCCGCGCAAATGCACCAACGGAGCGATGACGGATAGAATCAAAATGATGATGAGACCGGCCAGCATCTGTGCGCCGCGGGACCCGCGTAAAAAATTATAAAAACGAAAAATGATGAATGACATGATGACGATATCCAGGACATCCATCACTGTAACGGGCAGAAAACCAATTTTGAATAAAGTCAGTGACATGCATCAATCCATCATTTACAACCTGCGTGTTTTATCGCATCCGCAATAATCGCCGCTCTTTTCACTCCTTGCACATCATGCACCCGCACAATCGCAGCGCCGTGCAAAATGGCAGCGGTTACAGCGCTCAGCGTACCCTCCAACCGTTCTTCTACCGGCAATTGCAACGTATTGCCGATAAAAGATTTTCGCGAAGGTCCGACGAGCAGCGGGGAACCGGTCCGTATTCGAGACAATTCAGCCAAAATAGTAAAATTATCCTGCAGCCTTTTGCCGAAGCCGATGCCGGGATCAACCACAATCTGTGCCGGAGCGACGCCGGCGCGCAAGGCCTGTTCTCGCTGTTGCAGCAAAAATTCCGTGATCTCTGCCACCACATCGTCATAGTGTGGATCTTTTTGCATATCGCGCGGTGTGCCTTTAATGTGCATGATCACCACGCCGGCCCCGGATGCGGCTGCGAGTCCGGCCATATGCGGATCAAAAGTCAGGCCGCTGATGTCGTTGATGACGCATGCGCCTTTTGCCAACGCCTGTTGCGCGACCGAGGACTTGTAGGTATCTACGGACAACGGGATATCGGTCTGCCGATGCAACTGCTCGATGACCGGCAGGATGCGTTCCAGTTCCTCGGTCTCGGAAACCGGCCATGCGCCGGGACGCGTCGATTCGCCGCCGATGTCGATAATATCGGCGCCCTCGGCCGCCAAGGATAAACCGTGTTCCACGGCCTGCTGTACCTCCGCAAAGCGTCCGCCGTCTGAAAAAGAATCCGGCGTAACGTTGAGGATGCCCATGATCAGGGTGCGCTGCAACGGCAATTTTGTATCGCCGCATTGCCAGTATCGGTCGTTATCGCACATAGGGTAAGAGTACGCTCGAGTCCGGTTTCGTCAAGTTGAACAAATGTTCACGCGCTACGTCGGCAAAGCGATCCGCGGCGCCTTTTTTGCCGCGAATGCGCAGCCGATATTCCTCGATCGCCCTGTCGGTTTGACCGCGGCTCTCATAGATCTGTCCCAGATAGAGATGGCTGTCAGTATGGTTATTCAGACGCACGGCGCGAACGAACAATTTTTCCGCGTTGTCCATATCATCATTCTGAAAATAATAAATGCCGAGATTGTAATAGGCATCGGCATTGTGCGGTGCGATGCGAAAAATGGTTTCATAAATGCGCGTCAGCTCTAAAAAATCCCGCTTGGCAGACGCCAATTTGCCCAGGAACATCAAGCCGTCGATGGAGCGCGGATGAATCATCAGCAGCATGCGTATCTGTTTGTCCGCCAATTTGAGATAGCTGCGGGAAAAATACAACTCGGCCAATCGCAGTCGTGCACTTTCATCACAGGGATTCAGATTCAGCACGTGGCGCAACAACGCTTCATCTGTTTTCAGGCCGATACTTTTAAAGCGGACGTCGTTCAGATAGGCGAACAACGAATAGGCTTCGGCATCGTCGCGGTCCAGCTCGATAGCTTTTAGCAAATGCCGGCCGGACTTGCTCCAAATCTGTTCCAGCAGATAATAAAGGCCGAGCAGACGATAGGTCGCGCCGTCGCCGCCGGCGCCGTTCCTGATGGTGGCTTCACATAGGCGCAGGGCCCGCTGACGATGGACGACCTCTTTCTCCCCCTTTTGCTCGCGATCCCGGCTGAACTGCAGCAGACATAGAGACAACAGATTGCGCACCTCAATAGACGTCGAATCCAGATTAAAAGCGGCTTGAGCTGACTGTAACGCCTTTTGATAATCGCCGGCGGTTAAACAGATTTCCGCTTCGGTCAGCAGACGATAAGTGGCAGGCCGTGGAGTTGCCACATTAAGCGAATCTGTCGGAGCGCTGTGGCCGAGACACTGCAACGTTTCGGCGGCCAGCAGTTTGCCCAGTTCGATTAACCGTTCCGGGGTGACTGCCATGCGCGATTTTTTTATGATATTGGGCGATTGCACCCGGACGAACAAATACTCTACACTGTTTTCATCCGTACTGACATTCTGGCCGATCAAGAGTGCATAATCCGAACCGATGCGCTCGGCATAGCTGTGCAAATAACCGATATCCGAAACGGAATCCATATCCATGGCCTGCCGCAGCCAGGAAACGGGATATAGCAAATATTCTTTCGGCAAATATTTTTTCAAATAGTAACCGGTCTGCCGGGCCATATGCCAGGATTGCCAACTGCTGGAATCATCATACAGGGTATCCGTTACCGGCAACACGGCCAGGCGAATTCTCCTGGGCTCGGGGCGATGCAAAAGATAAATCAGCCCGGCCAGTAAAACGAACAGGGCAACAGTTCCAAAAATAAATTTCTTGAACCTTGCCCTGGTCATATACTCGGACGTTTTTGCCAGGAACAGCAGAACAAAGGCGATAACAGCAAACGCTCCCAGCAAAAAATAATAAGAGTTTGTCCCTAATGTGCCGTTCACATCGATATGCGCGAGGTCCTTAATATGAAAATTGGCTGTACAACGCTGACGTCCAATCCGATCAGCGGGTGATGCACCTACAGGCTTTTTGAACGCTTCTTTTTCACTACGCTTGAAGTTGTGGACTGCATCTGCAACAGTTCGTCGATAGCGTTACCATCGAGCATTTCCTTTTCCAATAAAGCTTGCGCCAGTCTATGCAAATCATTGCTGTGTCGCATCAAAAGGGTTTCCACATCGGTCAAGGCTTCGTTGATGAGGTTGCGGATCTCCTGATCGATGATCTGCGCGGTTTTTTCGCTGTAATCGCGATGTTGCGCGATTTCACGTCCTAAAAAGATCTCTTCCTTCTTTTCACCAAAAGTCATGGGACCCAGCACCTCGCTCATGCCCCATTCACACACCATTTTACGGGCCAGTTCGGTGGCGCGTTTGATATCGTCTCCGGCGCCGGTGGATAACTCGCTGAATACGATTTTTTCAGCAGCGCGGCCGCCCAATAATCGTCGCAAAGAACCCAGGCAAAAAGATTTGCTATAGTTGTGTCTTTCATCAATGGGCAGCGTCTGCGTCAAGCCCAGAGCGCGACCACGCGGAATGATCGTCACTTTATGCACCGGATCAGAACCGGGCGTGAATTTGGATACCAGCACATGACCGGCCTCATGATAAGCGGTGAGACGCTTTTCTTCGTCCGTGAGCAGCAGGCTCTTTCGTTCCACGCCCATCATCACTTTGTCCTTGGCCTCCTCCAGATCCACGCTCTCAACTTGATTCTTATTTTTACGCGCCGCCAACAAGGCGGCTTCGTTGACCATATTGGCCAAATCTGCGCCGGAAAATCCGGGCGTGCCTTTGGCCAGAATCGACAGATCGATATCCTTGGCCATGGGAATTTTGCGCGTGTGCACTTTGAGGATGCCTTCGCGACCGCGGACGTCCGGCGAATCCACTACGATCTGGCGGTCAAAGCGACCAGGCCGCAACAGCGCTGAATCCAAAACGTCGGGACGGTTGGTGGCAGCCACCAGGATGACGCCTTCATTAAATTCAAAGCCGTCCATCTCGACCAGCAACTGGTTCAGGGTTTGCTCCCGTTCATCATGGCCGCCGCCGAGACCAGCGCCGCGATGGCGACCGACCGCGTCCAACTCGTCGATAAAAATGATGCAGGGCGCATTGCGCTTGCCCTGCTCGAACAGATCGCGAACGCGCGACGCGCCGACGCCGACGAACATTTCCACAAAATCAGCGCCGGACATACTGAAAAAGGGCACGCCCGCTTCGCCGGCCACTGCTTTGGCCAGCAAAGTTTTACCGGTGCCCGGCGGACCCAGCAACAGGGCGCCTTTGGGAATCTTGCCGCCGAGACGCTGAAACTTTTCCGGCTCTTTTAAAAACTCGATAATCTCGCGCAACTCGGTCTTGGCTTCATCTGCGCCGGCCACATCGTCAAAAGTGATTTTGGGCAGGTTTTCCGTCCATAGACGGGCGCGCGATTTGCCGAAAGAAAAAATATTTTTATTGCCGCCGCCGCCGCCTTGCATCCGCCGCAGAAAAAACATCCAAACGCCAAAAATCACCACCCACGGCACGATGGTCCAAAACACGCCCCAAAAGCTGATGCTGTCTTCCTTGAAACGCAGATTGACGCGATAGTCGCTGCGCCATTTTTCCACCGTCGCGTAATCAGGTTTGTTCGGCAAGGTCAACTTGAACAACATGGTGTTGGAACTGTCCACAGCCTCCAGCGATTTGCCGTGTCCGGTCTGTTCCTGTATGAGCAGGTCGGTCACTTTGTGGTTCTGCAGCAATTCCATAAAAGTGTTGTAATCGATGACGGCCTCTTTTTGCTTAAAATTGGCAAACTTTTGCGAGGCAAATAATGCAATCAGAAACAAACCAATCCAGAGTATCAGCGTACGTGATGCCTTGCCCCATTGCGGCGGTTCCATGCGTCGCGGCGGCGTTTTTCTGGAAGGACGATTGTCGGCAGGCTTTTGTTCCCGCGCCATATAATTTTTTTTCTCTCGATCTTGTAATTCACTCACTGCTTTTTTCCTAACCCGGTCTGGCCGGAACCTGACTTTTAATGAAACAAATAATCGGTCGTCGCGTTAATCCATGACATATACGGCCGGTAAATTGCGAAGAATTTGTTTATAATCCAGCCCATAGCCGATGACAAATTCATTGGGGATTTCAAATCCCACATAATGCAAATCCAAATCCACCTTGACGTTCTGTTTCTTGTACAACAGGGTGACAAAACGCAGCGAAGCGGGCGATAAGGAAAGAAATTTATCACGCAGAAACTGAATGGACAGACCCGTGTCCACAATGTCTTCCACCACCAGGATGTGTCGATTCTGAATCTGCGCATTGATGTCTTTGAGCATCATGACCTTGCCGGAAGAGACCTTTTCATCGCCATAACTGGAGATCTTGATGAAATCCACTTCCAGGTCCAGCTCGACGTGTCGGATCAAATCGGCCATAAATAAAAAAGCGCCGTTGAGCACGCCGATCATGATCGGTTGCTGACCGCGATAATCCCGGGTGATTTGCTGACCCATTTCAGCGATGCGCTGATTCAATTTTTCGCGGCTGATCAGAGTGCGGAACTCGTTTTCGTATACCGCCTTTTCAAATTCCGATTTCGTGCTCACGCTGTTTCGCTAGCCTCACCTGATAGACAACTTTACTTTGCGCCGTAATCTTGAATCGATCATCCAATCGATAGCCGCAAACCCAGACAATTTGATCGCCGCTGCACAGCAGAGGAATCCGCCGACGCTGGTGACGCGGTATTTTTTGATTGATAAAAAAATCAGCCAAAGATTGGCTGCCGGCCATGTTCAGCGGTTGAAAGCGATCGCCATTGCAAACGGTGCGAACCGTCAACGGCAGATGCAGTTTCTCACCGTCGATCCAAATGCATTGTGGATCTTTATTATTACGAATATGCTCAGAATCGACACTCGATGAAACTGTCAACACCCAATTATCCCACAACCGGTATTCACCAAGTCGGGCGATCGTCAGCGGCGCCGCGACAGCCGGAACGCGGCCAATAATCAGCTCATCCCTGCATTTTTCAAAAAAAACGGCATGATCGATTTCATGATAAAAGCTGCCGATCTGCCGGTAAAAACCGGATAACACTTTACCGAACAGGGTGTTATCTAAAATACGCTCATCAATAGCAAGTTGTTGTAAACACAACCGCAAAAGATATTTTTTAAGAATCGTAAAATACGGCAAAAACAGCTTACAATCAAGGATAATTTTGTCGTCCTTCTGTGCCATTCGGCATTCCGACAGGCACTGTTCAGCCCCAGCCAACAGATATTCTTCAACTTCAGTGAGATTTTCCGCTGTGCGCGCTAAAGCATGATGGATTTGCGGATTGTACTGCTCCTGCAGTTGCGGCAGCAACTGCAAGCGCAACCGGTTGCGGCGAAAAGCGAGTTCGCTGTTGGATGAATCCACACGATAATCAATCTTCTGGTTATCGGCAAAGGTCTGGATCCTGGCACGGTCGGCAAAAAGCAACGGTCGTATGATGCGATGTCGTTTTACCGGAATGCCGGCCAGACCGGTGACGCCGCTGCCGCGCAGGAAATGATCCAGCACGGTTTCTGCCTGATCATCGCGATTATGTGCCGTGACAATACGGTCAAAATGGCCGGACGCCGCCAACTGCTGGAAAAAACGATACCGCAAAATGCGGGCGCCGCTTTCGATGCTATGACCGTTTCGTTTGCTCCATTGCGCCACATCCTCACCGTCGGAATGGACCATCAAGCCCCAGGCGCTGCATTGCCGTTGCACGAATCGTTCATCTTCATCCGATTCGTCAGCGCGCAAATGGTGGTTAAAATGGGCGACCTCCATATGCCAGTTCCAGGCCGGCGCCAATTCGCGCAGCAACCAGCAGAGAACCATGGAATCAACGCCGCCGGAAACAGCCACCAGCAGACGGTCGCCGCATGCCGCCAACTCGTGCTTGTGCACAAAAGCGTCCAACTCTTTTGCGAACGTAGAACGGCGTTTTTTTTCCATTTCTTTCATGATAGTAAAAGTTAGGTGACCGCAGCAAAAAATGCAACAGGAATATCATAACCCTGCCGCATGACTCCCCAAAACTGGGCTTGCGTGATAAAAAAAAACTAGTTACATTTCATTATGGAAATCATAAAACTATTCAACAACCTGGCCGGCGTCCCGGTCGCTGTGCTGGGTGATCTTTACCTGGATGAATACATACATGGTAAAGTGGAAAAACTCGCTGACGACGGACCCGCGCCGATTGTGCAAAGCGTAACTCGCACCTGGCAGCCGGCCGCAGCCGGCTATGTGGCGTTGCTGTTGGCCAATCTGGGGTGTCGCGTGCATCTCTTTAGCCGCATCGGCGCAGATTTGCACGGCCAGGAGTTATTGCGCAATCTCACACATCGAGGCATCGATTGCACCGCTGTTCTGGCTGATGAGCTCTATTCAACACCCACGCGTTTGCATATCAACGTTGCCGGCGCTCATTATGCCGAGCGCGAGATGCTACGCGTCATTCATGAAAAAAAATGGGCTCTGAAAAATCCTCAACTGTATCAACGGCTGCTGGCATCGCAATTGCCCCATTGCCGGGCATTGGTGGTGGTTGACAAGGGCAGCGGCTTGATCACCACGGAATTGCTCAACCTGATCCGGGCGAGTGGTTTGCAGGCGCCGCTTTTAGCTGATGCGGAGCACAATCTCGAACTCTATCAAAACTTTGATATTCTTATTGCCAATGAAAATGAAACCAGTGAAGCTTTGGCCGAAACCAGCTTTAATGCAGACAGCGGTCCAAGATTACTGCAAAAACTGCATGTACATCTGTTGTTTCTCAGCCACGGCTCTTCCGGTTTGACGGTGCATCAACAAGGACAGGCCACGCAATTTGTCGCCACCGAAGTTCGTCAGGTTTTTGACGCAGTCGGCGCCGGCGAAGCTGTGGCGGCCGCAGTGACGGCAGGCGCGGCAGTGAACAGCACTCCTTTGGAAATCGCAGAATTTGCCAACCTGACCGCCGGTGCGGCCATCAGCAAACCAGGTTATGTGGACATCTCGCAGGAAGATCTGTTGGAATTGGAGGGACAGAAAAGCGCGCAACTGGCAGCGCACAAGATCGTCCCCCTGGCCAAGTTGCAAACCATTGTCGGGGAAGCAAAAAAATCCGGCCGCAAAATCGTATGGACCAATGGGTGCTTTGACATCATGCATGTGGGTCACATCCTGTATCTGGAAAAGGCCCGCTCTCTGGGCGATATGCTGATTGTCGGGCTGAACAGTGATGCTTCCGTGCGTTCATTCAAAGGGCCGTCCCGGCCCATCGTGGAAGAAAGACAGCGCGCCAAGCTGCTCTCCGCTCTTTCCTGCGTCGACTATGTGACCATATTCGAGGACTCTTCGCCGGTCAAGCTGCTCGAACTTTTGCAGCCGGATGTTTTTGCCAAAGGCGGCGACTATAGCATTGCATCGCTGAATCAAGACGAACGGCGTGCGGTAGAACAGTACGGCGGTCGCATCGAACTCCTGGCCGGCGTGCCGGGCATGTCCACCAGCCATCTCATCGAAAAAATACTCAAGAGCTATCAATGAAAGGGTAAGACGTGGCTGTTCTGGCAGTTGATCTTGGCGCTACTAAAATCGCATTCGGACTTTATGATGACCAGGGCCAGATACTGCAGAAAGAAAGCGTACTGCTGAACGGCAGACAGGCCGGGCAAGTGGCGGATCTGTTGGTGGAGCATCTGCAGGCCATGAGCGACAGATCGCAGACCGAGATAAAAGCCATGGGCGTGTGCGTCCCCGGCATTTATTATGCGGACTCGGGTTGCGTTTGGGCGCCCAACATCCCCGGCTGGCAGCAATACCCTCTATTGCGGCAACTGCAGCAAAACTTTTCCCAGAAAATCGCTCTGGACAGCGACCGAGCCTGTTATATACTGGGAGAAGCATGGCAAGGCGCTGCGCAAGATTGCCGCAATGCCATTTTCATGGCCGTTGGCACAGGAATTGGCGCAGGGATTCTCGTGGATGGAAAAATTTTGCGCGGCAGCAGCGACGCTGCCGGCGCCATCGGCTGGCTGGCATTGCATAAACCCTATGATGCCAGGTATGCTCCCTGCGGCTGTTTTGAATATCATGCCTCTGGTCCGGGATTGGTGCAGGTTGCGCAAGAATTCCTGCGAGAAGGCGTGCTCCCCAGCCTGTTATCGCCAACCAATCTCACCAGCACGCAAATCTTTGCCGCTTTTGAACAAAATGATCCGGTTGCGGTCAAGGTGCTTGAACAGGCGGTCGCATATTGGGCCATGGCCACAGCCAATCTGGTGAGTTTGTTTAATCCGCAGGTTATTATTTTTGGCGGCGGCGTGTTTGGTCCCGCAGTCCGTTTTCTGGATGAAATTTATCGTCAAGCCTGTCAATGGGCGCAGCCTGTCTCCATCAAACAGGTGCGTCTGCGACCCTCCAGGCTGGCCGGCAATGCGGGACTGTACGGGGCGGCTAAATTGGCTTTTGATAAAATTGCTAAAGTTGTACACGAATAAGGAACTTGCATGCACTCGTCACGATCCTCGCTTTTTTTCGCCAGCTGCTTGGCCATGTTGATGTTTGGTGTTTCCATGACCATCCTGGGTGCGCTATTGCCGACGTTGATGGACAGCTTTCAGATCGATAAGGCCAATGCCGGTTCACTCTTTTTCCTGCTTTCTCTGGGCATGCTCGTGGGCGCCATAGCATTTGGTCCGTTTGTCGACCGTTATGGTTACAAAGCCATTTTAATGGTCAGCGGCCTGCTGATTTTTATCGGCCTGCAAGGATTGGCCTTTGCCGACCGTTTGCTGCAGTTCCGCATTCTCATGCTGATTATCGGCATTGGCGGCAGCATCATAAACGGCGCCACCAATGCGCTGGTGTCGGATATCAGCGAGAACGGCCGCAGCGGCGACCTCAGTTTGTTAGGCGTTTCTTACGGCGTGGGCGCTTTTGCCATCCCCATCATCATCGGCACTCTGTCGCAGACTTTCGGCGCCACGCGTCTGATCGCGATGGTCGGGTGGTTGATCTGTCCAATCCTGTTGTTTTTCGTTTCACTCCGTTTTCCACAACCAAAACAGACTCAGGCCCTGGCTTGGCAGCAATATCTCAGCCTGATGAAGGAAAAACCGCTGTTGATTGCAGGCGCCTTTTTATTTTTTCAGAGTGGGCTGGAACTCACCTGCGGCGGTTGGTCGGCGACATTCATTAAAGAGGTTTTGCACATACCGGCGGAACGGGCTGTTTTTTATCTTTCGTTTTTAATGCTGGCCATGATGACCACCCGTCTGTTGTTGCCGCGCTTGTTCAGGACAAAAGGATCATCCGTCATCCTGCGCAGTTTGATCTGCGTTGCGTTGCTCGGCTCGACTCTCATGATCCTCTCGCGCTCCCTGTGGCTTACGATGGTCGGATTGGTGCTTTTGGGCGCAGGACTGTCTGCAGGCTTTCCTGTTGTGCTGGGATATGTGGGCGATCGGTACAGCAAAAATTCCGGCACGGCCTTTGGCATCTCTTTCACCCTGGCGCTCATCGGCAGCATGCTGTTGTCCTCTGCCTCAGGCATTTTAGGACAGGCGTTTGGTTTGCGCATGGCGTTTATTCTCATCCCGACCAGTCTGATCATCCAGTTGATTATTTTTCATTTTTTACAAAAAAAATATCAAGGAGCATGATATGTTGGCACAGGAATGGCTCAACCACACACGCAGAATCATGGACCGGATCGAAACCACGCAAATGGAAACCATTCGCCACGCAGCGACCTTGATGGCGGAAGCCATTGCCGCTGATCATTGGGTGCATCTGTTCGGTTGCGGCCATGCCACTTTGCCCATTGAAGAGATTTATCCGCGTATCGGCGGATTCGTCGGTTTTCATCCCATGCTCGAACTGCCGCTCTCCTTTTTTACGCATATTACCGGCGAGATGGGCGTGCACCAGTTTGTATTTCTGGAAAGGGTTGAAGGGTATGGCCGCGAGATCATGAAGAGCTATCACTTTCATGAACAGGATGTCATGTGGTTGTTCTCGCATTCCGGCATTAACAATGTCAATATCGACATCGCGTTGGAAGCCAAACGATTAGGTCTCAAGGTTGTGGTGGCGGGTTCCGCGGCTGAATTCAACGACAAACCGACGCGTCACTCGTCGGGCAAGCGTATTTTCGATCTGGCAGATGTGGTTATCGACACCTGTGTGCCGGCGCAGGACGCCTCTGTGGTTCTAAAAAATCACCAGGATAAAATCGCTCCTATCTCGACCATGGCTTTTGTGACCGTGGTTTGGATGACCGTGGCAACCGTCGCGGAAATCCTTGCCGATCGCGGCGTGCATTTGTTCATTCATCCCTCTCACAACGTACCCGGCGATACAACGGCGCGGCAGCGCCTGGATGCGGCACTGGCAGAGTACAAACGCAAAGTCGCGCAGGTGTAAAAACCAACAGACCCCGGATGTGGCCGCGTTTTTTGCGGCCACTCCGGGTGTCTC
>CAYLWO010000031.1:0-58510 GCA_964387285.1 uncultured Cytophagia bacterium
GAACACCGTCGCCGTTTATATTCGTCCAGCCGCCCATTGCACCGCGTTGTTCATCAGTCGTTGAAAGCCGGGATGCTTCATGGTATGTTCAGAATGCCCCAGTTGAATGTAAATCACTCTCGCATTTTGAAAAGGACCGATGTACACCACCGGTCGATCGTTGTCAGGATGATGGGTTTCCATCAACACCTTGACCTTGGGTGAGATCCACATGCCCCGGTACAATTCATCAAAAACCACCAGTTCGCCGACGCCGCGCAACACCGGATGGTCCATTGCGTCAGGATGCGGCGTCACGGTAAATTCAACATCTTCTTTGTATTGACTGGCGGGCTGTTGCTCGGTGGCGCTGGTGAAGTATTTGCCGCCGGTCACCTCCTGATACCACCAGGGCCAATCGGTATAATCCACGATCGCATGATGAGAGGAGACGACGCCCTTGCCGGCTTTAACAAACGATTGCAGCCGGGCTCGCGTCAGTTGCGAGGTCTGCTCATACATGTCATGCAGCAGAACGACATCGTATTTTTTTTCCAGAGGATCGGCAAAAGTCTGTTGATGGGAAACGGCATGTGTCCATGTTACATTTTCAAGTTGATCCAACATGTGGTAAAACGAAACCGGGTATCCGTGTCCGCCGGTCACCACTAAAAGGCGAACGGCATTGAGCGTCGGCTTTGAACGATGTGGGTCAATGGGCGACAAAGTCACCTGACCGGTCGCCGCCCATTCGGCGCCGCGAGCGATGGCATTGATCATGCCGGGTTGATAAAAGGCCATGGCATCGTGCCCCAGCGTGGTAAAAAACACCCGCCCCTGACCGTATGCATGGGTCCAAATGATCGGCTCCTGACGGCCGGTACCTCCCAATTCCGCCGGGCTGTGTGCAACCGCCAGCACCTGGACATCGGCCGAGAGGTCCAATCGGTGATAGATTTCATCGTTGATGGTAAACGGCGACGGTAAATCATTAGTAATGGCGTGGTTTATTTTTTGCCACTCGGCCGGAAAAACGCCGCGACGGGCGTGTCCCAGTTTCCTTGGATCCCAACAGGCTCCGATCATTTCAGCAAAGGCAGTCCAGCCGGATCCCGGCGGACCGCTCTGCCATTTACCGTCGCGAAGCTCATGACCAAAAAAGGATCCATAGCTGGCGTGGTGAAGCGACAATAGCCCTTTGCCCTGCCGGACAAACGCTTCGATCGCCGACTCGGTGGCGGTCGGCCAACGAGGTCCGTTATAGTTGATGATCACCAGATCATAGCGGAGCAGTTCGGCCGCGCTCAGAGTGGTCGGTTGTTCATTGGTCCATATTTCAAATTGTCCACTCTGTAACAGGATATTGCGCAAACAAGCGGACGTCTCCCGCCAGTCATGATACGGCTCATCCGAACTGCCGGTCAACAGCAACACCTTGACCGGACGGGCTGCCGACAAACAGGTCATACAGAATAAAAGACAAATCAAATATTTCATGGTTTTCCTCTGAAGAGGTGCGTCAGGTTCCCTTGATGAGTTTGGTTTTACCCGGGATTGCAACCGGATAGAGCCCGTCAGGACCGGGTCTCACCGGCGGCTCGGTGGTTAAGTCGCCGTCGTCCGGTTGAAAATTAAAGTCGGATTTTGCGGCTTTCTCCCAGGAGAGCTGGCGTCCGGTGTAGCAGACGATTTGTCCTAATACCGCCAGCATGGTGCTATTGGCCATATAGTCGCCGCTGTTGATGGCTTTCCCGGCGCGGATGGCGGCGAACAGCTCACGTTGTTCCTGTTTGTAAGGGCTGATCTTGGGCGCCGGCACATCGATGTTTTTCTCGCCGACGATGCGATAGTTCAACAGATGGGCGCGACCCTTGGTGCCGATGATCGTATCTGACACGCCGTCATGACAGCCCTCCTGCGTTCGACAGAACGCATAAAGTTTAACGCCGTTTTTATAATCATACACCACCGCATGATGGTCGAACATGTCGCCGTACACCTCGCCGAACGAGGCCGACCGGCCCGCCAGGCCGTGCGCTTTTTCCGGAGGTTGTTCGTGCATCACCCACGCCGCCTTGTCGACGCTGTGCACCAATGACTGCGTCACGTCGTCGCCGGAGAGCCAGGAAAAGTGATACCAATTGCGGAATTGAAATTCAATTTCAGTCCATCCCGGTTGGCGGGGCGCCAGCACATAGGGCGCTCGCAGAAAATTGACCTCCATGGCTACCACGTTGCCGATGGCGCCGTCGTGTATGCGCTGGATGATTTCACGTACGCCGAGATCGTAGCGATTATGCAGGCCTGACAGCACATTCAATCTTTTCTTTTTTGCCAGCTCGCAGGCGGCCTGTGTGGTTTGAATGCCGACCGGATCGATGCCGTGCGGTTTTTCCACAAACACATGCTTGCCGGCTTGTATCGCCGCGGTCATATAGCGCGGATGAAATTTGCTGGCGCAGGCTATTAAAACGACATCCGAGGATTCGATCACATGACGATATCCGTCAAAGCCGACAAAGCAATGCTCCGAATCGACCATGGTTTGATCGGCATGCTGCTCTTTGATCTGCTTCAGTGAAGCTTGCAGCTTGTCTGCAAAGATATCGTTCATCGCTACCAGCCGTACGCCGGGATCGGCGTCCATGGCATCGATGGCTGCGCCGGTGCCGCGATGACCACAGCCGATCAAGCCGACTCGTATTACATCACTCCCGCCGGCATAGGCGCTGCGGTCCAGATCCAGTGCGGATGCCGCCAGCGCAGAAACGGCCGCTGTTTTCAGAAACTGTCGTCTGTTCGGTCCTTGCTTCATTACCATCAAAGCCTCCTGTTGTTTTAGAAAAATCAGCCCCCAGTAACATTTAAATCTTTAAGACCCTGTCTGCAATCGTACAACATTCGCGCCTCACCTTTCGTCGCTGTTCGCTGGTAAACGGATTGTCGGTGCCTCGGGTTCTGCTGTATCCTGCGGCTGCTAATAACCCATCTCTGCCAATTCTTGATTATTCGCTACGGAATACCCGAGGTCCTTCAGCAGGCCGTTTGAAATACTGTAGATCCAGCCGTGAATCGCAACCGGTTCCGCCCGATCCCAGGCACTTTGGACAAAGGTGGTGTTGCCGACGTTGCGCACTTGTTCAATTATATTCAACTCGCATAATCGATCCAGACGTTGCTGATTATCGCCGAGCTGTGACAGCTCTCCCTGACGTCGTTGCGAGAGGTCGCGAACATGACCCAGCCAGTTATCGATTAAACCATGGGGGCGTTTTTCAAAAGCGGCCCGGATGCCGCCGCAACCATAGTGACCACAGACGATGATATGCTTGACTTTTAAAATATCCACGGCATACTGGATGACGGAAAGGCAATTCATGTCTGAGTGAACCACCAGATTGGCCACATTACGGTGAACAAACAGATCGCCGGGCAACAGACCGACGATTTCGTTGGCCGGAACCCGGCTGTCTGAACAGCCGATCCAGAGAAACTCCGGCGTTTGTTGATGAGTGAGCTTTCCAAAAAAAGCGGGGTCTGCTTTGAGAATATCAGCAGCCCAATTGCGATTGTTGGTAAATAGGCGCTCGAGTGTTCTCATTTCCTGGTTCCTTGAATTAAGGCAACTGGATCCCTGCGCGTCTCCGTTACGGCTGTTACCCGATCGAATGCCGGACTCTAATTTAAAAAGTTATAGTTATTTTCTTCAATATCAAATTATTTTACTGAAAATGTAAAGATCAGGGGCGATTAAAAGTTCTATCGCACGGTTATTGGGACTGGAGCGCTGATTGATGTGTTGATCTCACTCTGAACAGACGGTCTTCCAGCTCCCATTTTTTGCTTATACTTCCCAAAACGTTTGATTAATTGCTTCTGCCAGCGCTCCACGGTTTCCGGCCTGGCAATAGCAATAACATCTTTATATATCACAGATTTTCATGCTTCACTTCAACCCTAGATAAACTAAATCCCCCCGGGCGCGTTAAAAGTCCATAGGCCGGCCATAGCACGATCAATGCATCTCGATTTTGCATTCTCCGATACCAAACCGATAAAAATTAAACTGCACGTTCGGGTGATCCCCCAGCAGCGACATGGGAACGGCGCTGTCGACAATTCGTTTGCCCAGCATCAGCGTGGTCAGGCGCATGCCAAAGGGATTATCGTGCATGCCGGCCTGCCAAATCGACACCTTTTCCGCTTTCCAGGTTTCCAGGGGACCAACCGTCAAAGCCCGGGTCGGCACGCCGGTTACCACTCCACCCCCGCTGGTGCGGGCGTTCTGCATGATGGTCACCGGATGTAAATCGACCATTCTGGTGGACCAGGTACGGCATTCCTCCGGCGCCGGCGGATGATCCTTGTATTTGCCGGCCCTCTTAACCGGATCGTTAAACGCCCAATGTTTGATGTCCCCCTGACCTCCCTGCATGACCGCACAGCGAATTCCGGCATCCCAGGTCTTTTTGTAAATTGACACATCCGCTTTAGGGAAATGGAGATGACTATCGGGCATCCTGAATTTTTTCTGTATCCGGTTAAAGCAAAGCTCACGGTCGGCTTTTTCAAAAGAAAGCGGGTGTGAAGCAGCCACCTCTTTGCCGTCGACAACCCATTCATCCATGCCCCAAAAGTGCCCGTTGCGCACATCCAGGCCAAGCTCATTGACCAGCCGGGCCACCAGCGGCAATTGCTCTGTGGGACCGATGGGACCGCAAATGCCCACGGGGTTGTCAGCTGTCGCTTGTTGCCAGGCCTTGATATACTCCAGCGCCTCGGCAAGATAAAAATCCTCCAGCGTATCATAAAAAACAACCTTGAAACCATGACGGGAAAGCCCGAGCATGTCTTTTGCACTGAGCCGGGCGGCATCATTTAAAATGGCGTCATCAAGCGTTGTATAATCCCACCAATCCGGCGCCAGCATACTCAATTTTCTGGACATGGACATCCTCCTTCATAACTTGACGGTTAACTGCTGAAGTATGTTTTGCAGAATATTTTTTTGCGGAAAACTGTGCCCGCCATGCTGTCGAAATCCTTCCGCATATCGGACGTTGATCAGTGCCCCCCTTTGCTCAGCGAATTTTTTCATGGAATCAACATAGGAATCCATGCCGTGATGCGCTAACAGCCAGTTTCGCTGGCTGGCATGACAACACAGCATTTGTTCTTTTGCAGCCATGACCGAGCTGATATCCACGCAAATTGACGGTTTGACGGCAAGGCCTAATTTGTCTTTTCCTTCCATAGGATCGACATAATAAAGATAGGGAATAAAATCATACGGTGCGACAGCGGCGGTCGATATATTATATATACCGCAGGAAAAACAGGCTGTTTGAGCCAAAAGACTGGTCATTTCATGATCGACCATATAGTCCATGGGGCTCGGAGCGAATACAATGAGGGGCTGCACCCGGCGGAGCAATTCAATGACGCGCGTCAGAGTCGCGCGTTCATAAAAAATGAAAATATCGTCAAATTCGAGACAGTGGTAGGTTCCGTGCAGAATTTTCACGGATTGCCCGGCTTCAGCCCGGCGAATTTGGCTGATCTCCTCCCTGCTAAGCTCGGTGCTACCGCAATCGCCAGACGTCATGGTGGCAATATGAATGTCATAGCCTTCTTGATGCAACAGCGCCAGCGTACCCGCACACATGAATTCAGCATCGTCAGGATGAGCGAAAAGTCCCAACACCCGCTTATTTTCTAAATTGCCGGTTGTTGCCACAGTGCTTAACTCCCTTCTGGTCCCACTTGTTCTCGCTGAATCTTTTCTATTGAAGCGTGAATACGCGACCGGATTTTGCTGATTGATAGCAAGCTGATAGTATCTTTTGATTTCGCAAACCAAGATCAGCGCTGATCGATGGTTGCCGATTTTCAAGAATCGCCGTATTGAACTCTTCGATTTCTGCCTGGTATGTATTTATCGTCGCCGGCAAAATCGCTACCCCCTGTAAATCACTGCGGCCTTGCTGTGCATCATAATCAGAGCTGTTTCCCGGCAAAAACGCGGTCATTTCTCCGATTGCACTTTGGCCGATGGTTCCCTTTGCCAGGATGCTCCCTTTTGATCCATAAAGCTCCAATACATTTTTACTGGCTGCATCGGGAATGCAGAAAAAAGTATCGATGGTGGCCAGTGCGCCATTTTCAAAAAACAGGTTGACAATGGCACTGTCCTCAGAGGCATAGCCATGGACCGTATGATTGATAAAGCAGGAAAGTTTGTGCACGCTGCCGAAAAACATTTCCAAAAGATCGATGCAATGGCCGCCCATATCCATCAAAGAGCCGCCGCCGCTGGTAACCGGATCCTGACGCCAGGCACCGGCCATGGGCGGGTACCAGCAGGAAAGCTGCGCCCGGGCAAAGACCGGCTGACCGATCCGGCCGTCTCTGATAAGCCGGAGCGCGGCCTGATGTTGCGCCTGAAATCGCATCATGAACGCGGTTCCCAAAATGACACCGGCCTGGCGACAAGCCAAAGCCATCTGTTCAGCGTCCGGCACATTATAAGCCAGGGGCTTTTCACAAAGCACATGTTTTTTATAGTCGGCGCAGGCCAAAACCTGCTGCAGATGAACATGGACCGGTGTGGCCACATAGACCGCGTCAATATCCATGGACAAAAGCTCTTGCAGGCTGTTTGCCGGCCGGGCGTGATATTCATCGGCTATTTTTTTATTTAAATCCGTACGGACGTCATAAACCGCAATCACTTCTGTATGAGCGGCTTTAGCCAAACCCTCCGGCAAAGTCCTCCTGTTGGCAATGCCGCCGGATCCGACCACGCCCCATCGTATTTTACGGTTCATTAAGAAATCTCCCCAATGTTTCACGTGATCAAATGCGGACACCATCAGGCGGTACGTTTGCACTGATCGTTCGGTTGTAGAATAATAATAGCAATTTTTCTGCTTTGCTGAAAGAACAAAATTGCAATTTAACTTAAAATTAGTTAGATTCAGCATTCATAAAATTTGAATTTGCAGGAGACACTTTTCAACTTTTCATCCCTCGATGGTCACAGTTATTTCGTCAAGTAATGGAGAAAAACGACGATGAAATCACGCGAGCGGGTCAACACCGCTCTGAATCATGAAGAGCCCGACCGGGTGCCGATCGATCTCGGCGGAAGTGTGGTGACCTCTATTTCCATTTTAACATATCTAAAAGTTCGTAACAGACTGGGCTTGCCGGAAGTGCCTATCCGCGTCCTGGAGCACGCCCAGCAAATCGCCGTTGTTGATGACGACGTGTTGGAGGCTGTGGGAGCAGATGTCGTGCCTGTTTTTGCCAATCCCCCCAGCGGCTATCAAACGGTTTTCGTTCCCGAAGGTGATGAAGCGATATCCTTTCGGGATGAGTTCGGCGCAACCCTGCGCAAGCCCAAAGGATGTTTTTATTATGATTACCAGGAATTTCCACTGGATCGCTCTTCCATCGCAGCTATGGAAAAAATGCCCTGGCCGGATGCCGCTGATCCAGCCCGCTATCATGGACTTGATCAGCGGGTAAGAAAATTGCGCGCATCCACTGACAAGGCCCTGCTGGGTATGGCGCCATGTGGCCATGATTTGTTCAACCAGCTTTTGCGCGTACGCGGAATGGAAAACGGGCTCATGGATCTGATGGCTGAACCGGATTTCGTCGAAGCTTTTTTCACGCGATTGTCGGCAACCATTTGCACAGCGCAAAAACTGTTTCTGGCTCAAGTCGGCGACCTGATCGATGTGCATTTCGCTGCCGACGATTTAGCAGGACAGTACGGGCCGCTCATCAATCCGGAGCTTTACCGGCGCGTGATCAAGCCACATCAAGCCCGCATTATAGAGACCATCAAGCAGGGAACACGCGCCAAAATACTCTATCACTCTTGCGGGGCTGTAGGCGAATTTATCGATGATTTGATCGAAATGGGCGTCGATATTCTAAATCCGGTGCAGGTCAGCGCCAGCGGCATGGACACCGGCATGCTTAAAAAACGCTATGGCAAACGCCTCGCTTTCTGGGGCGGCGGTTGCGATACGCAAAAAACGCTGTGGCAGGGCAATGTCCAGGAGATTCGAGCAGAAGTCAAACGCCGCATCCATGATTTGGCGCCAGGCGGAGGATTTGTATTCAATGCGGTACACAACATCCAGCCGTCTGTTCCGGCGGAAAATGTCATTGCGATGTTTGCCGCGGCACAGGAATTCGGACGCTATCCGATTCAATAAACAAAATCCGGTCATTTTATCAGAAACATAGGGATTAATTCATGGAAAGGTTAGCAGGAAAAATCGCCTTGATCACCGGTGGGGCAAATGGAATCGGCGAGGCGGCTGTCAAGAGATTTGCCCATGAGGGTGCGGCGGTTTTATTTGTCGACGTGGATAAAAGCGCCGGCGTTAAACTGGAGAGCAGCCTGCAGGCAGAAAATAAAAAGGTCGCTTTCCTATGCTGCGATGTCTCCCAATCCACAGAGGTCAGCCGGGCCATTGCTGAAATTCGCAGCCGCTTTGGCCGCCTGGATGTGATCTATAATAATGCATCGGTTTATCTCCCTGACCGTGACGGACCCATTGCCGGCATTGCAGAGGATGTTTGGGATAAAGTCCTGAGCATCAATTTGAAGAGCATTTTTCTTTGCTGCAAATATGGGATCCCTCTGATGCTTGAAAACGGTGGCGGCAGCATTATCAACACGGCCTCCAGCGCAGGCGTTGTCGGCATTCCGCGCTGCGATGCTTATACGGCCACCAAAGGAGCAACTGTGTCGCTGACCAAGTCCATGGCTGTTGAATACGGACCACAGGGGATTCGCGTCAATTGCATTGCTCCGGCTGCAATTCTTTCTAAAATGCTGTCCCAATCAAGCAGTGACGGTCCATACTTTGACGAACAAAGATTTTTGCGGCTGCGCAGTCCGCTGCGACGCTATGGTACCCCTGAAGAGGTTGTTAATCTTGCTGTGTTCCTCGCTTCTGATCAATCTTCATATATAAACGGTGCTATCATTTCTGTGGATGGCGGAATTACTGTCAGTGGCGATTTGGCTAAAATGGATGACGAATGATGAGCATGAATCTAGCGAACATAAATTTCACTGATCTCTATGAAAAGATGCTGTTGATCCGTTCCTTTGAAGAGACCATGCGCCGGATCTTCCGGGATCGCATTCGCCAGGGGATCGCGGTTGGCGCTCTGCATTCGTATGAAGGCCAGGAAGCCGTCGCGGTCGGCGTATGCAGCTGTTTAACTAAAGAGGACTATGTATTCAGCACGCATCGCGGTCACGGCCATGCTCTGGCAAAAGGCGCTGAATTGCGCAAGGTGGTTGCTGAATTGCTGGGCAAATCCACCGGACTGTGCAAAGGATGGGGCGGTTCGATGCATCTGTTCGCTCCTGAAATTGGTTTGATGGGAGGCAACGGTATTGTCGGCGGAGGTCTGCCGCTGGTCCTTGGCGCCGGCTACTCGATCAATTATCGAGGCACGGATCAGGTTGCCATTTGCTTTTTTGGCGAAGGCGCTTCGGCACAAGGCAGTTTCCATGAATCGGTCAACATGGCGGCGATCAAGAAATTTCCGATTATTTACGTTTGCGAGAACAATCTCTATGCGGCCACGACGCATGTGAGTAAAAATTCCTCAATCGAAAATATTGCCGATAGAGCGCAGGGTTATGGCATACCCGGATGGGTGGTTGATGGCAATGATGTACTGGCGGTTTATAAAGCGACCGAAAAAGCGGTTCACCATGCTCGCGCCGGCAAAGGGCCGGTATTGATAGAATGCAAGACCTACCGGTTCTGGCCGCATTGCATGGTTATTCCGGAAAACCGCGGTCAGAGCGAGATCGAGGGATGGCGCAACCGTGATCCCATCATACTGTTCGAAAACAAACTCGTCGATGAATTCGGCTTAACGCCGGCGGATCTTGAATGTTGCAAAATTACCGTCAAAGAGCAGTTGGATAAAGCTGTTGCCTCTGCCTGTGCGGCTCAAGATGCTGATCCCGAAGGTCAACCAATGGAATTATGGGCATAAGGGCTGGTGTAATATGGCAAAAGTAAAAATGAGCAAAGCAATTTGTGACGCCTTTGATGAAGAGATGGCTCGCGATGAAACGGTTTGTCTTTTTGGAGAGGATGTCGGCGAGTTTGGCGGCGTATTTGGCACGTCACGAAAATTGGCGCAAAAATATGGCAGCCGGCGGGTCTTTGACACGCCGCTATCGGAATCGGCCATCGTCGGAACAGCGGTCGGGGCTGCGATGACCGGCCTGCGGCCAATCGCGGAAATCATGTACTTTGATTTTATAACCGTGGCCATGGATCCTCTGGTCAACCAGGCCGCCAAGTTACGGCATATGTCCGGCGGACAAATAAAAATGCCACTGGTTATATTTTCGCAATTCGGCAACAGCACCTCAGAGGCTGCTCAGCATTCGCAAAGTCTCGAGGCCTGGATTGCGCATACACCCGGATTAAAAGCAGTGATGCCGGCCAATGTTTATGATGCAAAAGGACTGCTGAAATCGGCCATAAGGGATGATGAGCCGGTGGTTTATCTATGGCATCGCCTAATGTATAATCTCATCGAAGATTTGCCGGAGGAAGAATACCTCATTCCGCTGGGCAAAGCGGATATCAAACGACAGGGTGATGATATTACTATTGTAGCATATTCTCTGGCAGTACAAAAATCATTAAAAGCTGCTGACGAACTGGCGCCAGAGATCAGCGCTGAAATTATCGATCTGCGGACGATCAGTCCATTGGACATCAACACGATATTGGCTTCTGTCGCAAAAACCGGCAAGCTGCTGGTTGTGCATGAGGCGGTCAGCCATTTTGGCGTTGGCGCTGAAATAGTCAGGCAGGTAACAGAAAAGGCTTTTGCAAAACTGAAAGCTGCGCCAAGGGTGCTCGGCGCAGCCCATCGGCCGATGCCTTTTGCCCCGGCTCTGGAGACAGCGTCTTTGCCGCAAATCAAAGACATTGTTAAGGCGGTCCAGGAAATGTTATAGCAGATTTTTATCCGAGAAATATTTTGTATGAGGAAAGAAGATGGAAAACTATCACGAACTGGCGACAAAAATCCGCGCGCATTGTCTCCGCATGACCCATCGCGGCAAGAGCGGCCACCTCGGCAGCATGTTGTCCATGGCTGATCTGCTGGCAGTGCTTTATACCCGCATTTTACGGGTGGATCCCCGCAATCCAAAGTGGCCGGACCGTGACCGTTTCATTTTAAGCAAAGGTCATGGTGGGGCTGCCGTCTATGCAATGCTCGCTGAACTGAATTTTTTTCCAAAAGAATGGCTGGACACCTATTATCTGGATGATGGCAAGCTTTCCGGCCACATCAGTCATCATGTGCCGGGTGTCGAGTTTTCCACCGGATCCCTCGGACACGGATTGCCGGTTGCCGTGGGCATGGCGCTTGTTGCCAGGCACGACAAGAAGCAGCACCGAGTTTTTTGTATGCTAAGCGATGGGGACTGCAATGAAGGCTCCACCTGGGAAGCCATCATGATGGCCGCGCAACATCATTTCGACAATTTGACCGTCATCGTCGACTATAATCGCGTCCAGGCTCTGGGCAAAATGGAAGAGATCATCGAAATGGAACCGTTCATGAAAAAGCTGGAGAATTTTGGCTGGGCAGTGAAATGCATCGATGGTCATAACTATCAGGAAATCGAGACAACGCTTGCCAACCTTCCCTTCGTGCCGGGCCGACCTTCCTGGGTGCTGGCAAGGACGACAAAGTGCAAAGGGATTGCCAGGATGGAGAATACCGTTGCCTGCCACTATGGCTGCGTCAATGACGAACAGCTGGCGGCTGCATTGCAAGAACTGGGGGTGGCGGAATGAGAAGCGTATTCAATGAAGAGTTGTTGAAAATCGCCGGCGCCGACGATCGCATCTATTTGATTCTTGCGGACATTGGCTATGGCGAAATTGAACCCTTTGCTAAAGCTTTTCCCGACCGGTATTTTAATTGCGGCGTGGCCGAACAGAATATGACCGGCGTGGCCTGTGGCGTCGCTCTGGAAGGCAAAATCGCCATCACCTATTCCATCGCTAATTTTCCGACGCTGCGCTGCCTGGAGCAGATCAGAAACGACGTCTGTTACCATAACACCAATGTAAAGATTGTGATTATTGGTGCTGGCCTGGCTTATGGCTCCCTTGGCGTTTCCCATCACTCTACAGAAGACATTGCGATTATGAGATCACTGCCGGACATGGTTGTGTGCGCGCCGGCTGATTTGCAGGAAGCCCGGGCAGCTGTGCACGCCATGATCGAGCACCAGGGACCGTTCTACTATCGCTGCGGCTACAAAAAAGAGCCGGATCTGCATGCCGGCAAGATCAATTTCCAGCTGGGCAAAGCCATTCAGGTGTGCGATGGAAGCGATGTTACTTTGATCGGCACCGGCACGATAACTTTTCGGGCCAAGCAGGCGGCAGAACTCTTAAGTGAACGAGGCATCAAGGCGCGTGTTCTGAGCATGCACACCGTCAAGCCTATCGATGAACAAGCCATCCTGGCAGCGGCAAGACAGACGAAGGCGTTGGTCACTGTTGAGGAGCATAATTTATATGGAGGCCTCGGCGGCGCCGTTGCAGAGGTGATCGCCGAGGCGGGGATTGGGATTCCTTTCAAACGCATAGCCCTGCCGGACACTTATGTGCATATGGTCGGAACCCACGAATGGCTATTGGATAAATTCGGCTTTTCTCCGGAAGCAATCGCAAAAACAGCAGCAGGGCTTTTGCGAATGCAATAAGGAAAACCAACTCTAAATTTTTCAGTCAAAGACAGCCTGACCCATGATTTCCTAAGCCTCAGATCGCAATGCAATTGCCGGCTGTGTAATCGCAGCCGGCCGGCATGCTATCATTTTTCCAGCAATAGCCCTGAGATCAGCGGTGTATGCTTTGTAAATAATTTACGCGACACCTGAATTGCATCTCCCTGAGGTTCTGTCGGGAAGGTATTGTTCTGTAACGTCCACTGTTCTTCCCAGACACGGAGCTCATGTTCGATGGCCGCGGTATCCAGCGGCTTTTTCTCCTGCAGAGCCGCTAGCAAGGCTGCGCAGAATTTTTGCCAGCGCGGCAGGTAAAAGCTGCTTAAAAGTCCGGACCACTCCTTGCAGGCATAGTCATGAAGCCCGGAATCGCGATTGCCCCAGAGCGTGAGAATATTGCGCGCGTTCCATTCACAGCGTTGGCGCTCTGCCGCGGTATCACCCCATCGTTTAGCGTCCTCCAGCCAATTGCCCAACAGGAATTCGCGGCGTGTTGCCAACAACTCATCCAAATCGAGAATCAGGGCCTGCAACTGCTGCGACCGTGCCTGAAGCTTTTCAAGATTGTTGTCTTTGTATGCGGCTAAAATGCGATGATATAGTACCGTGGTAGAGCTGGACAAAACCTGGCGCGAAATGTTTACGAGATCGAATCGATAGGTGTCGGTAGCGCCCAGCGTTTCGGCGCATTGCAGTAAAAGCTCCCATGCCTGCGCAACCTTGACGGTTTGTTCGAGATCTCTTAACGGACACTTAAATTCCAGACCGGGACGCTGTGTCAAAGCAGAGATCAGGCTGTCTTTTCCCGAGTACTCTGCCTGGAGCAGCAGTTGCCAGGCGTTTTGAGCAAGCGGATTCAGCCGGCCATAGCGGCGATGAGCATATTGATTGATCCATTCATCGAGATCGACCGGCTGGTCGCGCCAGGTCATTTCGGTCATAAAATCAAAGACAACGGGATTGCAATCGAGTCCTTCCTGATTCATGCCGATGCCGACAAGATTTCCGCGCTGCGGATTTGTAAGAGCAGCGAACAGGTCATGGTTAACTCTGGGCAGCTGGGCGGTTTCATTTCGCTGAAGGTATCTGCTAAATAAATATGGTCGGTGCCGAACTGGCGGATCTCTTCCTCAATAAAGGCACTGCCAATACGTTTAAACAAGGGATCCTGCGGTTCGAGAAACCAGGTGTCCCACTCGACCCAATGGATTTTTTGAATTTTAGCCTGTGGAAATTTTTCGCGGACCGCGGGGGGTACATGCCCGCTAAAGCCCTGCAGGGCCGGCGTCATTCCCAGCTCACGTTCGCGGGCCAGAATCTTTTTCTGCAGCTGCGCATGGCGGTCAATCCAGCCGGCCGGCAGAGGGCCACCAAAGCCGTCCAGGCTGCCCAGCCAGGTAAACGGGAGATAAGGCGGTCCTGGCAGAAAATCGTTTACCGCCTGTTCGCTGATGCCCAGATCGCGTAATACGCTTTGCCAGATGGCCTCTTCGCCGGTGATGGCCAGCGGCATATTGATGCCGTTCATGGCCATCCAATCAATCAACTTTTCCCATTGCGGCCAATCCCACCAGGCCAGGGTATAGCCAAAGCAAACATAGTTAAAAAAGCAGCGGTAGCGAAAAGGACTCATTCTGCGGATTTTTTCTGTTACCTCCGGCAGAGGATCGCCAGGATTGATTTGTTCGCCGCACCAGGAAATATCAGCATGGCAGAAATATTTGAGATACCAGTTCAGCGCAGAGCAGAGGGCAATGTTGTTAGAACCGCGCAGCACCACCTTGTCTTTTAGGCTTTCGATTTCGAACACATCCTGTTCTTTTGCTGCAGGAATCATCTCCAGGATAAAAGACCGGCTATGAGATGGAATTATTCTGGTCAGCAACTGCCGGACCGGGTGATTCGCCGGCAGCGTTTTGTCTGCAGTATTTTTAGCAAAAGCTGAAATGGCTAAAGCCAGCAGGCAGATATTCACCCAAAAGCTTGATGGTCTCATATATTCTCCCTCAAAGCAGTGGACGGAAACAGGTTAAAAAAATAGCGTTGATCCAGTCTTTTAATTGTATACCAGAGCCAAGGTTTTATTAAGAGAGAAAAATGTTTGGATGCAATTGATCCTCCGGCGGTCGTTAAACTCGGTAGGCCCGAACTTTTTCCATCAGGCGGTTAACCGCGTCCGGATCTCGGGCGTCGATGACTTGATACAGCACGCCGCCAGGCAGCGTATGCCGCCGCAAGCGCTCAACAAACGGTTCCCAGGCAACCGACACGATCAGCGGTAAATTACCGGTGCGGGTCTGCAAATGGTCGAGCACCTCGAAGGCCTGCTGAAATCCGCGGTCATCGCCCAGGTAGATCGCTTTCAAGCCGCGAATGGATGATACCGCCTCCAGCAGATGCCGGCCATTGCCATGGATATGCAGCACGCCGCCGTCATAACGGTTTAGAATCCGCTCGATCGGCTCCCGGCCCCAGGTCTCAAAGTACTCCACGGAGGTCATGTGGAACGGATCGACGCTTTCGGAAACGATGCGGCCATCAAGCCATTGGGCCATGTTACTTGCTGTGCCGCCATTCAGCAACCCAGCATGTTCAAAAAAGGTATCTTGAATCAGGGCGTTCAAGTCAAAAGCGAAATCGATAGCCCGACGGACCAGCTCCGGACGTTCGATCAGGCTCATGTAGGTATGAGCGGCGCCCACTAATTCGAACACAAAATTCAAGCTGTCGATCAAAATGAAATGGCTGATCCCGAACTTGTCTGCAGCGGCTGCTGCAAAAGCATCTAATTGAGCCAGGTAGCGCTGAAACCAGAGTGCCGATTGGTCGATGCGCAGTCGGTCGAATTCCGACCAATCCTGCAGCACTGGCGCGACCATCGACGAAATCCAGCCGTTATCGGGATGAGCCATGAAACGGACCTCGCCGCCGACCATGCCGCCATAGAGGCCCTGGTCCATCTCGCTCATGTACGCTGCAGGAATCGAATCGTCTTCCAGTTCCGCCCGTGCAGCCAGCAGTCTTTCCCAAAACGCGAGGCGCGTTGCCGGTTCAGGATACGCACATTCGCCGTTACCGTAGGTAGATGCGAATTCGTCCAGCGCCGGATGGCCGAGTTTGAACGTAGCGAAAATCTGGTCAGTTGCCTGACGCTGATACAGCTGTCGCAGTCGGGCCACGACGTCCGACGCGTTGCGTTTAAATTGCAGTTGAAACATTTGTATCCTTTAAAGTCTAGTGAGTCCTGATGCGCGACGAGTCGTTACAAACATACTCGACGGGCATGGTGAAATAATGATCTTGATCCTGCCATTTCTAATAGACAAATAATAACAAGATTTTTACTTTACTGAAAGAACAAAATTGCATATTCGTTAAAAATTATTTAGATTCAGCGTATATACAACCAATCCTGCAGGAGGCGATTATCAACTTTTCGATCTTGGATGGAGCCATTGTCGGTTTGTATTTGGCGGCAACGATGGTCGCCGGTATTATGGTACGCAAATATATCGGTAAAGTGGAACATTTCCTGGTCGCCGGCCGCGAAATGAGTCTCTATTTAGGTGTTGCTTCGCTGGCAGCGACGGAGTTTGGTGTCGTCACCTGCATGTTCACCGCACAAAACGGTTACGAACTGGGCTTTGCCGGAGCGGTGCCGGGAATGTGCATGGCCGGGGCCATGGCGGTGGTCGGCTTTACCGGCCTAGGCGTCAAACCGCTGCGTGATGCCGGCGTGATGACACTGCCGGAACTCTTTGAAAAAAAATTCGGCCCGCGCGTGCGCTGGGCGGCCGGCGTGGTCATGGTGCTTGGCGGCTTGCTGAATATGGGAATCTTTCTGCGCACGGGCGGTGAATTCCTGGTCATGGTCACCGGCATGAATATCCGCTATCTTGAGATCACCATGACGGCCTTGTTGCTGCTGGTCGCCGTATATACGATTCTTGGGGGTATGCTGTCGGTTTTGATCACCGATTTTCTGCAATTCATCGTAATGAGCCTGGGCCTGATTTTGGTATCCATTTTGATTTTCTACAAAATCGGCTGGAGCACTCTGGTTGAAGCGGTACAAACACATTATGGCGCCGGCGGCTTTAATCCTTTTGTACATCCTGACATGGGAGTATCCTATATTCTTTTTAATATCATGTTGGGTTTTGCCGGGGTGATGACCTGGCAGACCACTATTGCGCGTTTGTTGGCTGCCAAAGATACTAAAACGGGTCTCAGCGTATATAAAGGTACGGCTTTTTTCTTCGTCTGCCGCTTTATGATCCCCGGACTGTGGGGAATCGCAGCATTGGCGGTGCTGAATCCTGAATCTTTCGGCAACAATTCCCTGTATGCCATGCCCAAGTTTCTAGCAACTTTTGTGCCGAGCGGGCTCGCAGGAATACTGATCGCCGCCATGCTGGCGGCCGACATGTCAACCGATTCCTCCTATATGTTAACCTGGAGCACGGTAATTTATAACGACATCATGGCGCCGTTTCGCAAAACCGCCTGGTCGGAAAAGAAGGGCATTTTCTGGAATCGTTTTGTTGTGGCGATGATTGGCATTTTTCTGCTTTTCTATGGTCTCTGGTATCCGCTAAAGGATAATCTGTGGAACTATTTGAGTGTGACCGCCACCATATATCTCTCCAGCATGTCGGTGCTGCTGATTGCCTGCTGCTACTGGAAGCGCGCCAACAGCTGGGGCGCCGGCGCGGCGATCTTTTTTGGCGCTCTCATCCCTGTAGCCTTTCTGGTGATGCAGCAGATTTCTGCCACGCAATCGTTGAGTGCGGCGATCGGTCCTTACCGGTCCGGCATCGCCTCATTTGTTGTGCCCAGTTTGGCGATGGTCGTCGGGTCACTGCTTAAACCACAACCAAAGGGACCATAAAGTGGCGAATTGGTTTTGGCTTGCTGCGACCAGCCGGTGCATTCTCTGATATTCCCGCATCACCCTCCAGGTAGCCATTCGCGGGATCGCTTGAGCCGGTCATCGAGGTCTTATCGCAGCTTACTATTTCCCCAATTGCAAATATTTAATTTTCCCCTTGCACATTTCCGTAAATGGATACGTACTGATATGTTATATGGCTGCGTTGGGGATAGCCATTTTCGGAATGGAGGTATGATAAATCGATCCGAAGGGTAGATATATCGTACCTTTTTCATTTCTACACCATCAGGATTCTTCCAAATCTTATTTCATCCAAGTCATTATCATTCCAAATCAAAGGAGGATGTCATGAAGACTCTACTCTTTTCATTTGTACTAGTCGCATTAAACTGCAATGGTGTGCAGCAAGCAAAAAATTCAATAGAAGGAACGTGGGAACTCGTAAACGGAACATCAATTGAGAGAGATTCGACATTGGTACGTCCGCTTTCTCCACATTGGAAATCCATAAAGATGATCGATAAAAACTATTACGTGACAATCTGGCAAGATACCACTGCTTCCGGCATCTATAGCTCAGGCTTCAATGGAGGCAAATATGTATTTGAAAAGGGAGTCTATACAGAGCAATTCGAGTTTTTAGTCTGACGACACTCATTGGAGTAAAAGTATCCCTCAATGTCAGAATCGAAGGGAATCAGATGTATCTAACTCATGAGAGAAAGGATCAAAACGGTAAAATTCATACTTTCTCGGAAACATGGAAAAGAGTAGAATAGTTCAAGTGCAACCGAACGTGTGTTCAGCGATAAAGCTCTGATCGTTCATTCAGAATTTTAAGGAGGATGTTATGAAAAATATTATTATTTATGTGAGTTTCATCATGCTGATGCTTGCAGGCTGTTCACAGGTCAATCGAGAGGCTGATATTCAAGCGCAAAAAGACTATGTCGAAAAGTGGGACTTGGCCATTGCCGCTGGCGATTATAAATCTATCGCCTCCATGTATACGGAAAATGCTGTCAGAATGGATCCCTATGAGCCGGCCAAAACCGGCAAAGAAGCAATTCGAGCAAGTTATCAAAAAACAATGGAACGATATAAACTCATTACTACAACTTTAATCGAGGATGTTACCCTCTGTGGAAATTGTGCTTTTTTGCGATGTCTTACAACTGGAACATTGACCTCTAAAACAACTGGTGAATCGATACAGATAAAAAATAAAGCGATGGCGTTCCGCCAACGGCAGCAGATGGATCCTGGAAAACAGTGAGCGATATTTGGAACAGCGACCATCCGCTATCGCAGAGTACGCATTAATCCTCAATGGAGCGGGCAAAAGGCAAAGCGTTGACAGCATATGCACTCCCCCATGCGACTGATCGAGAGACTCTAAATCCCAGGTTAATTTGTTCTACTCAAAGGCACATGCCCTGCTATGGACGGATGGGCAATTTTTCGTTTCAGAGGATCTTTATCCTTTTTAACAAGATTTTGGGAATCATTTTCGACCTTGACGAATATAAGCTAATTCCTGATAAAAACGCAAATAAATTCCGTTATTTAGATTATGAATCGTGCACAACTGTCATCAAGAACTGTTACGTGATTGGATAATGTCCCGAGAAAAAAACCGGCGCCAACATTTTACCAATGTGTTTAATATGCCTCTAGTCAATATTCTTTTTTATATATCTTTCCAATAATTCTTGTAAAGTGGTTGTATTTTGTCATTTTCTCAAACCCATTTTCTTGAGTAATGCAAGACCCCTTGGATCAGAACGAATGTCATCCCAAAGCGGATCGTATCCAAGTACAAGCAGCCACATTTCCCGGTTCTGGTAAGATTTCTCAAGCCATGCAAATGCTTTTTCCTTTTCTCCAAGTTCGTAATAGACAGAGGCGATACCATAAGCAACAGAATTCCCCTGCCGATTTAATCGCAAAAGCTCATTGAGCATCTTCAGGGCATCTGCTTTCCTCCCGGATTTTATGTAAATTGGACCGAGGATCGCAAAGCTATAAGGCATGTTGCCGCCAAGATCTTTGGCTTTCGTATATTCCACAATAGCATCATCGAATCGCCCTTGCACTTCATAAATGCCGGCCAGACCTGAATAAGACCATGGAAAAGTCTCGTCAAGAGCAATGATATTCTTATACTGTTCTATGGCCTTGTCATATTGCCTCATAGCATAGTATACATCTCCTAAATTCAAGTTGATGACGAGCGAAAGGGGATCAAGTTCAAGCGCTCTTTTTGCTTCTGTAAAGGCTTCATCGAACCTACCGAGAAACATTAGCATGGTTGAATACCATTGGTGTGCTGTCGGATAACTGGGGTCGAGCTCGATAGCCCGACGGTAATGTTTCTCTGCCTCGACCCAGTCATAATAGTGACTCCCTGCAATCTCTGCAAGCACAGTATGCGCCTCTGCAAGCGTCGAATCAATCTCCAATGCTTTCATTGCTGCATTCCGTGCATTCATATATAGCTCTGCGGGCAGAACTCCAAACGATGGTATTACCACGTAGGCCGAAGCCAATCCGGCATATGCCAGTGCGTAATCAGGATCTTTATCATATGCTTGTTTGAAACAACCAATCGCCGTCTTTACGTCATCCAGAACTCTTTTATTCCAAAAGAATCGACCTTTAAGGTATAATTGATATGCCTCTGTATTCTCGGTTTGTTTCTTATCAATTCTGCTTTTCACTGCAGGGGATATTTTTGCCTCAAGTGCGGCGGCGATTTGCTTGGCGACATCGCTTTGCACGGCAAAAATCTGCGTCATCCCCTTATCATAAGTCTCCGCCCAAATATGCCCTTCGTTTCGTGCATCGATTAGTTGGGCAACAATGCGCACCTGATCGCCTGCATGGCGAACACTTCCTTCCAGAACTGTAGTCACATTGAGTTCTTTGCCGATCTCATAAATTTTCTTGTTCATTCCTTTGTAATGCATCGTAGAAGTGCGCGAAATGACCTTGAGGTCGGTGATTTTGGATAGTTGCGCGATGATATCGTCGGTGATGCCGTCGCTGAAATACTCATCCTCTTTGCTATCGCTGAGATTCTTGAACGGCAACACGGCAATGGATTTAAGGTCGCGAGAGGGCGAGTCGGAGCGGGGATAATAAAGAAAAACGCCCAACAGCAACAGCGATAGCATCACCGCACCAGCCAGCCACCACACCTTTGCGGATTTTGCCGGATTTTTGCCCATTACAGAACGCTCCTGTGGCATGGTGTGAAGATCATCGATGAGTTCTTCAGATCGTTGATACCTTTTCCCTCGTTCTTTTTGCAGACACCGTTCAACTATTTTTTCCAGGCGCGGCGATATTTCCGGCCGGATCGAGCGAACTGCCGCAGGAGTTTCGTTTAAAATAGCATAACTCACCGCCGCCTCGTATTCGCCCGCGAACGGTAGCCGGCCGGTCAGCAGTTCGTACAATACTATTCCGAACGAAAAGAGATCGGAGCGGGTATCAACCTCCTCTCCCCGTACCTGCTCCGGTGACATATACGCTATTGTGCCGAGCGTTGAGCCTTTCTTGGTCAGTTTCGTCGCTCCCTTGACCTTGGCCAGGCCAAAATCCATGATCTTAACCCGCCCTTTTGGCGTCAGCATGATATTTTCGCTTTTTATGTCACGATGTACAATACTTTTCTCATGGGCGGCAGCAAGTCCATCGCATACTTGGATGGCGATGTCGAGAATTTTATTTATAGGCAGGATATCATGTTCAACAAGCTCTTTAAATGTCTTTCCTTCTACCCATTCCATCACAATGAACAGCTGGTTATCGTACTCTGCGATTTCATATGTGGTGGTGATATTGGTATGATTGAGTGCAGAAGCGGCCTTTGCTTCGTGGTAGAAGCGTTCTTTTTCGAAGGCATCGCTTGTTAGATAATGCGGCAGGAATTTTAATGCCACCACGCGGTCAAGCGTATTGTCATGGGCTTTGTAGACGACGCCCATGCCACCTTCGCCGAGCTTTTCGAGGATTCTATAGTGTGATATAATCCTTCCGATCATTATCTGTCACCTCACTGATGTGCGAGACTGTCATAAAATATAAAAGCAGAATTGTATCCTGTTAGATACTTTTTCTGCCTTCCGGAGGGGAGAATAGTGAGTGATTATTCTATAACCTATTCGATAATAATATAATCCAAAATTATGAAATTGCAAATAAATTCAACGGAATAACAGTATGTAAAACAATTGATGTAATCATTGCGACATTCTGTATTGAAAACGGTTTTCAGCTATTACTCAACGACCGTGATTTTGATCCTATGGAAGAACTACTAGGACTCCGAGTAAGGAGATAAAAAATACGCCCAATCGGGTAAGGACGAGTTTCTGTCTCCGTCATTAAATGATTTGGTTAATCGATAATCAGCCGGATCAAAATCTCACATTGACCAGCCGGAATCGATACTCCCATGATACCTGGTTTCGCGGCAGCAACACAGGACGAGCTATGCAGGCCGGGAACGCAAAACGAATTTTACGATCCTCAATTTTTAACAAACTCTGTGATTTCCCCTGCTTGGTATGTCTGGAAAGAGCATAGCCAATGACAGCGCCTAACGGTGACAAAAAAGAACATGATGTAATTCTAACAGACTTATCCCATTCCGATTCGTTATGTTTTCCGAGACCGGCAATGGCTCCCAGGACAGGGCAAATAGCAGCGCCCACAAGAGCCCCACCAAATGTTCCAGTGTCTTCCAGAGTACTTCCCGCTACCTTTACACCAATGGCGCTGCCCAATGTTAGACCCACTGAGATTCCCAACATAGGTTCTTGGGGATCATCGGAATGAGGATCAGCCATGGAATTGCCGATCAATGCACCCGAAAAAGCAAGCAGCACAGCAACGCCAGATCCAGCTAAAAGCTCCTTAATGCTCAGAGTTAACAAATCGGCCTCTTGTGATGCCTCGGTCGCCTGCGATAACCGAGCTGCAGACGATACCATGTCAGGGACTTTTACTTTATTACGGAAATGCACAAGATCTTGCTCAGTTATCGACATCCAGCGAATTACAGCCGACGGCTCCTCCGCTTTCTTTGCACTGACTTTAAAAATGTAGGAACCATCCGGTCTTTGCAGCAGAACCGCCGATTGGAAATTTTGCACGCCCGGAAAAATTTTGTAAAAATTACGCTCTTCCAAATCGATGGTCGGACCGATTTTCTCGCTGATAATAACAACCGTACCGGTTGTATCCTGCGAGATCCCCATAACACTGGTAAGAGGCAAAAGCAGCATGAAGATAAAATATCTCATGGTGTATTCCTCCCTTTAAAGTTTTCACAATTATGGCGTTAACATACCATATGAAACTATATCCACGATAGATTCTTTTATTTTAATAACAAGTATTTCTTTGTTTGTATTCATTCCGCGATCTGCGAGAGCAGGCGGCATCAACTAATGATTATCGAATTTGTGGGGACGAATGTCCCAATCCAGCTTATCCACCGGAGGAATCTCCGGTGCGATCGAGCTAAAGCCAGCAACCAGGAACCGATAGAATTTTAAGCATCATGCATCACGCTTTACGCCTCACGCTCACCCAAATAGACTCAATTTCCTCCAGTGTTTTTCCTTTTGTTTCCGGAATAAAACGCCACACCAGAATTATTAAAATGATGCAAAACAGCCCATAGACATAAAATGGAAAACCATGATGGAATTGCTGCACCAGTGCGGGATGCTCATCCAGCATGGGGAAAGTCTGCGACACAATAAAATTGGCTATCCAGAGGCAGAACGTGGCAATGGACATGGCCCGGCCGCGGATTTTCGTGGGGAAAATTTCCGAAAGAATCACCCAGGTCACCGGGCCGACCGAAAGGGCGAAACAAGCGATATAGCCAAGAATGAAAATTAAAATCCAGAGCGACGTACTTTGCAACTGCGCGGCCATTCCCATCGAGAACAGCGAAATACCCATGCCAGTTGCGCCCAGTAACATCAACGGCTTTCGACCCAATCGATCCACCGTCCATATTGCCACGATGGTAAAAAGCATATTCACCACGCCGACGATGATAGTCTGCAGCAGGGCGATATTCGAGCCGGTTCCCAGCTTTTTAAAGATTTCAGGGGCATAATAAAGAAAGACATTGATGCCCGTAACTTGTTGAAGAATCGCCAGTGTAATGCCAATGAAAAGCACCATGCGCATACCTGGCTGAAATAGCTGCCGGATTGAACCGCTTTCCTCCGCCAAAGTTTTTTCGATGGCTTGCAGTTCAATTTGCGCACTGGTTTCACCGCTCACCCGTTTTAAAATACGTAAAGCCTGGCCGCGTTGCCTGTTTTTCGTCAGCCAGCGGGGACTCTCCGGAACAAAAATGAGCAGAATGAGAAAAAGCAGTGCCGGTACTATTTCCGAACCAAACATCCAGCGCCAGCCCGATTCGATATTCCACGCTTCGGTATGGGTATTCGCAATGAAATAATTCACAAAATAGATCACAAGCATTCCCGATACAATGGCAAATTGATTCACCGAGACCATTCGCCCCCGAATCGATGCCGGTGTAATTTCAGCGATATACATGGGCGACGACATGGACGCGATGCCGACGCCGATACCACCAACGATGCGATAAACGATAAAAGTGAATAGCGTTTCCGGTACAGCGGTTCCGATAGCTGAAATGAGAAACAGCACCGCCGACAGGATGAGTATTTTCTTCCTGCCAAATTTATCACTGAGCGGCCCGGCAATTGCCACGCCAAATACACAACCCAATAACGCCGAAGCAGCTGTCCAGCCTTCCCAGGCGGCATCCAGCGCAAATTTTGTTTTCAAAAAGCCGATAGCGCCGGAAATCACCGCCGTATCATAGCCAAACAAAAGCCCACCCAGTGCTGCCACCAATGTCACCAACCAGATATAACGCAATTGCTTGCGGGATTCATTCATGCGAACTCCTTCAGTATTCGATTTTGTTTATTCTAATGTTATCCGGTAATTCGTTTTACAAAGGGCTTTTCGATGACTAGTTTACTATCTGAAAACCTCTCCCTCACCGATACCCTAAAAAACAACCACGGTCTGTGTCATTTTCGGTGCGGCCGGCGGAAAATGCAATTCATCCTCAGCCATTCTCACTTTTATAAAATATTCAAAATCCATCGCCTTGATTTCACCAGCGGGAATAGTCGCCGTATAAACGCCCCGATTGAGATGATGCATATTAATTTCAGCATACCGCTTCTCCCCTATTATTTTCCAGAAAAGCTTTGCAGATTTAACCGGCTTTGCCGAAAGAACAATCGCTTCGAGCTTAAAATCTTCATTTGGTGATAATAAAGTTCTTTTCGTCGGCAGGATGAGGCGGCTCTGTCCCTGGTAGTCCTTCCCGATATTGGTTTCGTCCGGTAGACGTGCGCCGGTCAGAGCGGTCAAAGTGCTGTCATATTTATTCAATAAATTCAGATGTCGCAAATTATGCTGCTCCACATTGGCAACCGTGCCCATCTCCCCGGGTGTACTTACCGTTTGCAACAGAAACGTGACCATTTCCCCCCATTTTTGCGCAGCCTGAATCCGAAGGGGCATTGCCCTTTCTGCCACCAGATGCTTTTGTATTTGAACATCTTTTTCGGCAGCGATGACTTTCATCACCGAATCCATCTCCCCGAGCATACAGCCCAGATGCGCCATACTTTTGGCATATTGAAAAGTGTTCAGCCAGTACTCAAATCGTTCCTTATGGCCGGCGCCCCGCACTTTATCCTGTAAAGTGACCATTTCTTCAATAAAATCAAAATGTCTGGCAACCTCTTTCCATGGCGTTTTATTCTCGATAATTCCACCAGGACCTTCCCGCCAGTCTGAAGTTCGATAAATGTTGGAACTGAATTTGGTACGGAAAGGACAATACGGTCCGCCATCCAGTTTTAAAAAAATCTTGGCCATATCAGGGGCGACATCAGTGCCGAACTGCGCCAGCGCCCAATCCTGATAGAAATCATCCACCGGCATATCCCGCACCGAATCAGGTAGCGATATTTGCCACTTTTCATGCTCCCAGCCGGCCTGCGCCAGCGCTGAAACTGTGGGGCCGAGAATCCGCGTGCGCCAGTGAATGCCAAGCAAGCCGGTACAGCCATATTTCAAGGCATCGACTGCATCTTTCCGCATCCGGCCCGCCCAGAGCTGCGGCGAGATCAGTCCCGGATCATCCTCCATCCAGGGAATCGCCCATTTCGGACGATCGGGCATCTTGGCGAAACTGCTGTCGACCGGCTCGAATCCCAGAAACCGGTTGATGCAGCTAAAAGGAATCTCTTTGGGCAAAATCCGATCAAACTGTGCCCGATCATTCGGCGGCCCAAGTACCCAGCCACAGGTCGCAAGGGTAAAAGGCGCATGCACATTTTTGGCAGCTGCAACTGCCAGCAGCAGGTCGGTTGCTGTCGCCTTTACCTGTTCCTCTTTTACCTCATCCCAAACCCAGCTTTCCGGCGTCCAGAACCAGTAATAATCCAGCGGATGCATGCGTTTGATGCGCTCAAACATCCCTTCATACAATTTTTGAATCACCGCCGGGCTTGTAGGATTCAGCCCCTTCTCTTTCAGCCGTTTTTGCACCCGTTCGGGAATGATGAGCGGCGTTTCCGTCCCGATACAGGATTTGATGCCCAGTTTCCGTGCCAGCGCGAATGCCTGATTCAGCATTCCGCCTGTTCGATTAAAAACCTGATTATAAGCATCATGGTTTTCCGGCCGGGGAATCCACTCGCCATGAATGTCCGCGCCATAGCCATCTTTTTCAAACAATTGCGACGCGCCAAAATGAAAATCCCCCGTGGGCGTGGCCTTGTAACCCCAGTGATAGCCCCAATAACCGTCCAGCGTGTTCATAAAATTGGCTGTATACGCAAATCTCACCTTGCCGTCATCCGCAATATCCTCTTTGAGGCCAATCCAGACGGTGGGTTCCGCTTCCTGATTACTCCATTCGGGATAACAATGCAGGCCGAAGAAATTCATCCGCATTTTCGCAAGCTGGGCCATGATGGCCTTATAATCATCTTCATTCCACCAGTCCGGACCTTCGGCGAAATCATGAAAAGGCTGAATGCCGCGGGTATCGAACAGCGGTCTGCCCTGTTCATCCAGATTTGGCAATGCAAATTTTATCTTTTCATCCGGTATCACATCGCCTTCAAGATAAAAGCGCACGCCCAAATGTTCTGCCAGCCGATACGCCCCGTAAAGAGTTCCAATGGAATCCCCGCCGCATATTAACAAAATTTCCCGGCCGGAATTTTCCAGCGATTTGAGATAATAACCCTCTGGCCTTAAACCGGCAACCGGTGCAGATGACTCGTCCATTTCGAGTTTTAGGATAATCGGCGCACTCTTTTGCGAGACGACGACAAACTTGAATCCCTTCACCAGCGAATCTGCCGGCATGATGGGCAGCCATTCGCCGGTTCGCAGATAGACATAACGTCGGACTTCCCTGGCAGCCAGTTGTTCCTGCGGGGATGCCTGTGTTGGATATAAAATCACCGTATCAGGTACTGATTTTAAGCAGTTGCAGAACTGAATTAAAATGATTCCTGCCAGTAAAATCAAAAAGGTTTTTGATTTCATGAATGCACCTCTTTCAATGTTTAGCACATTTAAGATGGTTTGTTCATTTGCTACTGATAGGAAATTTGATTTTGCTGGGGCTCAAATAACGGAGGAAATCATTCTCTGTCAAGCACTGATACACCCAGCCATTTCCCCAACTTCAGAGCGACAAACCATATTCGGCATCCTCATCGCTTCTTACCTGCCGGTAAATTAGCCAATCAGTCTTTGATAATCAAACAAAAATTCTAAAAAGTATGTAAAGAGGCGATATCGCTGCGGGATCAAATTTGTAGAAATATGGGAAGCGTTATCTAAATGCAGACTTGTTCAAAAAAGCCGTAATCATAATTCGTCTCTCCCTCTGCAACTGTGCCTGGTACGGGCGGCGGCAGGGAAACCGCCTCCCTTCGACAAGCTCAGGGCAGGCCTTTTCACGATCCACAGTGACGCAGTATCTTTTCGACCACCTCCGGTTGATATTTCTAAGATCGCCCGGTGAATCCCTTCCCCGGGCAGAACTAAAAGCAAGGGCATCTTGCCCGTCTTTGTTACCCAATCGGGTAAGGGCAATTTTCTCCCTCGCCCTCCCCACACCACTCCTTCGCCAGGCTCAGGACAGAGCGATTTGTGCTCAAGCGGCAACCCTGCGAAGGTTAGGAACCTTCGCAAGGTTAAGGCAACCGCTCAGTTCAGGTTATAGTAACACCAAATCCGGTTCCATATAGCAATTTTTCTTATTTGAGCAAAATCATACGACGGATGCTGGAAAAAGAACCAGTAGTCAGGCGATAGTAATAGATACCGCTCGGCATGCCTGGAGCCAGCCAGTCGACGAAATGCGATCCTGCAGTCTGCCTCTCGTTTACCAGCGCAGCAACTTGCTTACCCAGTAAATCGTACACCTTGATGGTAACCCAGCCAGCCTCGGCTAATTGATAGCGAATGGTCGTACTCGGATTGAACGGATTTGGATAATTCTGCTCCAAAGCAAAGCTGGCAGGGAGAGCTGTCTCGCTCTGCTCAGCTGCGCTGCGTTTGCTTAGCGATGCTCCTGGATCGAGCACTTTAAACTCGACCAGCTGTCGCCATGCGCCGCTGGTGTTATGGGGTTCCAGGATAACCAGCTTTACATATTTTGCTGTGACCGTCCGACCCAGGTCGTGGATCACCATTTCTCCGGTGTTACGTTGGATAGTGGTTACTAGTACAAAATCGCTTGCGTTCACTCCCGAATTCGAGATCGACAACTCGATTTTACGAGCCTGTCGGCGTTTGGCATATGCTGCATGAATGCCGTTGTCCGTTTGGATGGCGATTTTACTGAATGTGAATGGTTCATAGCAATCAAAGCGGAAAATTGCCCAGGGTGAACCACCAAATACTTTCCAGGCCGGCCCGCTGCCTGAAGAATCGCCTCGGGTGGATACGGTGCCATCCCAACCATCGGCGTCACCATCGATGGCATTGTCCCACCCTTGTCCCGGGTAGGTAGGTGAGCCGGTGACAAACACCAGATTACTGGCCGGGTTATCCGCACCAAAGGCCACTTCACATAATTCGTCACCATTGGCTGCGGTGCGATCGATTAGAACGCCATTGACGGAGGCACGAATGATTTTCACGCCTTTTTCCGTACAAGTCATCTGCACGGTGTAAACACCCGGTTCGTTTGTTTCTGTCAATGGACCAAACCAGGTGGTAGAATCCGCTTCGTCCTGATGCGGTTTTCCATACTTTTGGATTGCAAACAGACGGACATCATGATCGGTACGACCGGTCAGAGGTCTCCCTGCTGCATCGGCTAATGTTAAGGTCAGAGTTGCCGCATCGATGCCATCGGCAGCCGGATTTCCGCACGCTCTGATTGACGAACGGTGTGCATCTGCGAGTACGATCCGTTCATACGCCTCGAATTCGCCCAACTGTCTCGATATTGTCTGCGGTGCATCGATGACCAGTTTGAGATATTTTACTTCTGTCGGCGCTACCGGCCACGACTGCCAGTCATCGTGCATGACACAGGCAGTATTTTTGTTGTTGGTTTTTATCGCGTGCAACAACAGCTTGAAACTCGCTGCACTGGTATCGGTCGACGAATAATACACACGGAATTCAGTAACGTGTCGTTCCAGATGACCCATTCCGGTATCATTCATCATCCGCAGCCGAGTCACTGTTTTCAGTTTATGGTCTGAAAACTCAAAGATAGCCCATGGCTTGCCTGTGGCATCGCTTTCTACCAGTGCGGTGCCGTTGCGCCAATAGGTATCGCCATCGATCGCATTTTGCCAGTTCAACAAAGAATCCGACGGGCTGCTATTCACAAGATGCAGAAAAGTATACGAAGAATCAGCATTCGGACGATAGACCTTGATGAAGGTATCGAGCTGACAATCATTGAATGCAATGTCGTAGGCAGAGTTGTCCGAATACATGGGCGTTTGGTCCCAGGACCATACTTTGCTATAATCGGGAGTGGAAAAAACGGTATCCCAAAAAGCATGCTGTGGTTCCCTGGTCAGATCCGTGTGCCCTTCGCCAAACTTCCACAGCCAACTGCCGGCATCCACGATAGGGTAGAAGCGAGCGATGACCGGCGCCAGATTGACATTGCGGTCCGAGTCGAAATTGCAGCATGGTTCCGATTCTTCTTCCGGTTCATCGAAACAGACAAGATGATCCTTGTCCACAGTTATACTGTTGTTCTGCGTCAGCCAGCTCAGTTGTTCATCGCTGGGGAACACTATCACGACAATGGTTTGATATTCGTATTCCGTTGTCGGCACATCGTCTGTTCGCAAAGCTAATGTGTTGTAGTTAGAATTGGTTTTAGCCAACGAAATACTCTGCCGGGCATTTTCAGTCAATGCGGCAAAAGGATTAAAGTTTGCTTTAAAAATCGTCGGCAGTAAATAATTATACGTCGTCGGAGTGCAATAGTTATTTGGCCCTATTGGAATCTCGACATCGACTGGATTGGGATTGATGTAGCTCAAACGAGTCATGATCGTGCCATTGCCCAGGTCCTTCACGCATAGGACAACCGGCCGTATCGGCTGTAACTGCACGAAGCCGAAATCAATACGATTTTGACCGCATGGCGTGATGGTCACTTTCCGTTGCAGCTCACCGCTGATCAGCGCGTAGCCCGGCGGTATGTCACCGGGATCGAGCGCCAACAGATAATTGCCGGGCTCGATGCTGTTGAAACGATAAAAGCCAGCTGCGTTGGTGCGGACTTGCACCGAGTTAGGTGCTCCCTGAAGGCTAAACCTGAGCAGAACATTGCCCAATCCCGGTTCACCTCCATCCTTTTCGCCATTTCGGTTGAGGTCATTCCAGACATGTCCAAAGATATTCCCATGGCAGATTTGACCGTAGTAATGACTCAAATCCCTATCTCGTATATCCTCATTAATATATTTCGCAGTGGCTGTAGCCAGATTATCATATTGACCGGCTTGGGCAGTACCTGAGACATTCACGGTTATGGACTCACCTACATTAAGAGTAGTCTTTGGCAGAGCAATGGCGCCGATTTTATCATCGACCAACGCCAACTGGGACAATGCCACATCGCCGGTGTTAGTGATTACATACTTCCATGTCACCTTCTCACCTACCGTGATTATCGGCCCTGGGGGCGTGTTGGCATCTTGGCCATTGGTGTATTTGCGAATTGTCAGCGATGGCTTTGGTTTTTCGGTACCAAAGTAGTGGCTGATATCTTTATCTGTCACTGTTTGCTGGTCATACTTGCCTTTGGCGAAAGCCGTATTATCATATTGCCCGGTAGTGGCAATGCCGGTTTTGGTGACGATGAGTGAATCACCAGGAGCAAGGCTTGTGGCAGATAAAGTGATAGCGCCTACCTTATCATCGGTAAGAAGCAGGTCGCTTAACACTACATTACCGGTATTTTTCAGAACATATTTCCAGGTAACTTTTTCACCTGCCATGATAGAGGGACCCGGCGGACTCGTTGCATGCGTGTTATTCGTATATTTTTTGATCAAAATGGAAGGATTCGAGACCAGCAAGCCTAAATAATGGCTGATATCTTCATCGGTTATTTTCTCATTGTTATAGAAAGCCGTTACTTTAGCTGTATTTTCATATTGACCGACAATGGCCATGCCATTTTGCGAGACCGTAATCGAATCGCCAACCTGCAATTCGGTTGCGGGCAACAGTATGTCGCCTAACTTGTCATCCGCCAGCTTGAGGTTAGTCAAGGCAACGTTGCCGGTATTGGTTATGACATATTTCCAAGTGACCTCTTCTCCCTCATTAACCGAGGGACCTGGCGGAACAGGCGCCGCCACATCATTGGTATATTTTTTGACCTGAATGCCCGGTCGCGGGGAGATGGTACCGAAATAATGGCTAAGGTCTTCAGCTGTGACAGTCTGATCGCCATATTTTCCAGCGACTGTGGCCTTGTTTCGGTATTGTCCTGGCGTTGCGACGCCATTCATTGTCACGTCCAGACTATCCCCCACCGGCAAGGTGGATTGTGGCAGCGAGATCGTTCCTAATTTATCATCCACCAGCTCGAGTTCGGTGAGCGCCACGTTGCCGGTATTGGTTATCACATATCTCCAGACAACCGTCTCGCCTTCCAAGAGTTCGGGCCCTGGCGGATTATCGGCATCGGCACCGTTCGTATACTTTTTGATGCGCAACGAAGGGCTGGGTGTCACAGCGCCGAAGTAATGACTCAAGTCTTCGGCTTGTAAGGGTTTCCCGTCATATACCGCCGTTACCGTAGCTTTATTTTCGTATTGCCCGGCTACAGCGAGACCGGTTTGCTGCACGATGAGACTATCGCCGGCACCCAGAGTCGTCTGCGGCAGAGCGATGGCGCCGAGTTTATCATCGACCAGCTCCAGTTGTTCGAGCTGTACATCGCCGGTGTTGGTAATGACATATTTCCAGGTCACGGTTTGCCCTATTTGAATCTCAGGGCCGGGTGTGGCATCTGCATCCTGGTTATTCGTGTATTTTTTGATCTGGAGGCCTGGTTTGGGTAAAGGTGTACCGAAATAATGGCTCAAATCGATATCCTGTACAGACTGTTGGCCGTATTCAGCGGTGACCGTCGCTGTGTTATCGTATTGTCCTTCGGTTGCCGTTCCCTCAAGGGTGACGATCAATGAATCACCTTTCGCTAACGTTGTCTGGGGCAGAGGAACGGACCCGGCCTTGTCGTCCAGCAACGACAGATCGATCAAATCCACCTCTCCGGTATTGGTTATCACATACTTCCAAAGCACTTTTTTGCCTGCCTGAATGGAAGGCCCTGGCGGATTGTCCGCATCATCGCCATTGGTATATTTTTTCACTTTAATCGAGGGTTTTGGCGGCAGAGTGCCATAATAATGGCTCAGATCATGATCCTGGACAGTGGTGTTTTTATCTTTACCGGTAACCGTCGCCATGTTGTCATACTGCCCGGCTTCGGCAAGGCCGGTTACAGTTACCGTCATGGATTCACCTATCGCCAGAGTGGTTTTGGACAGGAGGATGTTGCCGATTTTGTCATCGGTCAGCGAAAGATCGGTCAACTCCGTGTTGCCGGTATTGGTGATGATATACTTCCAGGTAACTGTGCCGCCTACCGGAATGGAAGGACCTGGCGGTACATCTGCATCTTCGTTGTTGGTATATTTTTTGATGGTGATGGCCGGGTTGTCATCGACCCGATAGTTGTCGCCCTTGTTGCCCACTTTGACCTGGTATTCGCCACAGTCATCATTGGCGATAACATAGGCGGCAAAACAAAAAGCGCCACTGGCATCAACGTCGATGATGCCTTGTGCTACCATCGCACCCGGATCGCAGCTGGCGTTCCCAGGCAGCCCGGTAATAGTCCATTCATGATTACCAGGATCGAAATTATTGCCGTTGATGAAAACGGTTTCACCTATTTTATAATGGTTGGCGTCCTGAGTTTCATCTCCGCAATCACCCCGCGTGGTCCAAATGGCCCCAGAGTTGCCTTGAGCAAAACCCAGCGATGTGAACGCGATGATAAAGATCAAGATCATGAATTTATAAAAATTAACTTTGCAGGTAACAAATGATTTCATATTTTTCTCCTCACAGTTGTATCACTTTTAGAACATGTTACGATTACAGAGGCGGGATAAAACTTGTATGATTCTTTTAACAAACCATCGGTGGTATTTATTCCATTTAGTAAAGACCCTTTTAACGGCAAACAAGATTTGTTGCCATGTCAGACTGCAACTGCAATTTGCTTAAAAGTTAGCAACAGTTATGCACCAAACAGGGTCTTGCTTTTTTGGTATCTGTGAATGCTGAACCGAGGAACCATAGGAGGGAAATCCTTTCGTTCGACGGTTCCAGATGACTCACTTCAGATAGTGAAAAGCGCTGAAAGCGGGAGCAGATCCGCCTTAACTGTATATTGCGATCTCTATGGAAGGGATGCGCCGCTCATCCCTAATAGAAAAATGAGCGAACTCTAAGGATAGCTTCTTGCATGATCGCAGCTGCATCATGGCGCAAGTTGGTGGTATAACCGCACGAACAGCCCGGTCAATTTTTATAAAACATGTCCCGGTGACTTTTACAGTACGCTTCCGAATCGACTATTTCAGATAATGAAACTGTAGTCAAATTTCCAAACGGTTCCATGGACCAACAACCGCCATAGACATTTCCGCATGCGTCCACGCAGATCCGCTGTTGCGACGCGGCGCAGGGGATGGATTTTTGCAGCGGGTCCGTGAAATACTTGCCGCAATACTCCACTTCCACATAACCGTGATACAGCGACTGTGGTCGGCGGCGCTTCAACGTTCTCAATTTTTCAACCAACTCGGCTATTTGACCAGGGTCGTGCAGCCATTTTTCCTTCCGGCTTTGTTCCGTCTGCTTAAAAAAGTAAGGCGTGGTATCAAACAGGTTCACCACCAGAGGTATTTCCAATTGCATGGCCAATTCCGCGACCGACATAAAATGGGACACAGTATCCTTCATCAGCGTGAAGCAGATGTAAGCGCCGGTGATATTGACGGCCAATACCCGGTGGCGATAGAGATGAGAATGGTAAAACTGTTGACTATATTTTGCCAAAGTCAACTCGAACAGCAGTTTCGCTTTTTGTTGCAGAATCATCATTTTATTAATCGGCAATGTGATCATCGTTCGTCCCTGCCTTGCCGCGACGTACCTATTCGTAGAAGCAATTGATCGCTGCTCAGAAATTCGACGTTTGGGTAATTTCTTTTCACCGTTTTAAGAACAGCGGCCAAGACACTTAATCCATGATCCCGGTGTTGAAGGCTGATCCTGGAAGTATAATTAACGCGATGAGAAGAGAGGACGGCCGGCACTTTTCGGCTGAACGCATCCGCAATGCGCCGCAGGCAATGATCCGCCGTGGTTCCTGAATCCACTGGTTCGAGATCGCCGTTACGGGTCAGGTAGATGATGTTCACAGGACCCTTCTGCCCGAGAAAATGTGGAACCATGGCGCCGCCCGGTAAATACTGAAAGGCTTGTCCATGCATCGCTCTGATGCCGGCCGCGGCACAAGCCTGCTCGGTATCAGGACTGCGCCATCCGTAGCATGGAGCAATGGCAGTAATACTTGGAAAACCAAACAAGCGAGCAAAGGCGCTGGCGCCGTGTTGCACGCGTATTTCGATCAGTTCGCCGGCGCTGAAATAAAAGGGCGCCATGCTTTGAACGCCAAGGCCGTGAACATTTACCTCGCCGATCATGCGTCCCGCAAATGCGCGCATGGCTGAAGGACTCTTTTGTTGCAACCGTCGTAGCCAGTCGTCAGGATCAAAGTGCAACAGGCCGTGCAATTGCGGCGTCAAAACCCCTGCGGCAAAACCCTGTCGATAAGCCCGCCACAGCGCCGTGCTGTCCGGTTAATGATTCCATCCAGATGCAATGGATTTCATGACAAAACGGGAACAGCCGTTCTCTTCCATGGCGTTAAAATCAGCATTGCCTAAAATAAAATTGGCCGTTACCACCGCGGGCCGGCCATAGCAGTCGGTAACGCCGGTGAGAATTTCACACAGGGACTCCACGTCCACCGGTGTTTCCAGACCGTCAAAACAGGTTTTAGCCGTACACCATTTTTGCGCTGTTTCTGGATCGGCAAAATGTTCTGCGCCCCAGTCGTCGCTTTCGATCACCAGGATGGGATTCGGACTGCACCAAGCGTGGCAACGGCTCATTCTGCGAGTTTGGTGGAGGCACCATTTCATTCGCAATATCCATGAAATCAAAGAAACGAGTCCGCGAAATCCGTCGCGCCGCACCGTGATCCCGATTTTTCCGAGTTTTCTGCATACATTATTCATACGTGGCAATCGCATACCCAGCAACGACGCCAGCTTCTGATGGAAGGACGGCTAAGAGCGAGGCTCTCCCTTGTTATCCTCACACCATTCCTCCGTTTCACTCAGGACAGATTTGGCTCGCCGCTTTGCGTCAGACAAAGCTTTGCAATTTTGCTCTTGCCTTTTGCTAACAGTTGTTGTATTATTTATGCAAAAATCCGATGTGACCCTCGAGTAAGGGACCAACCTACACATCCAAGATCATGCCGGGCGTACACACCGACTTCCACTGACGGCCTGCGACGGGGGGTGTTCACTTCAGCAGCCGGCAAGTGCTTTGGTGAATGAAGGTATCAACTCCAGAGCCGGCGGCAAGTTAAATCGGGCGGGTGTGAAAGGGATACGTGGTTAGCTTGCCATTTATTTTGAGATGGATTTAAATAATGAGAAAAATTGGGTTATCTGTCATGCTCATACTTGCTGCCATTGCCGTACTTTTACTAATCGTATTCATCCTATTATTACTTTATAGTCCTGGAAATCCAAAACCATTTTTAGATGATAAGGGTAAGATTATTGCCAATAGTATCTCTGAAAAAGGCTTTATCGATATAAACGGTGGAAAACTTGGATTCTTTATAAAAGGGAAAAATAAAAACAATCCGGTATTGTTATATTTGCACGGCGGAATGCCTGATTATTTTCTTACGCAAAAATATCCAACCAAACTTGATGAGATTTTTACTGTAGTATGGTGGGATCAAAGGGGGGCTGGTTTATCTTACAAGGCAAATTTTAAAGGTAAGTCTATTAGTATAGATGATCTAATTGATGATACCAAAGAAATGACGAATTATTTAAGAAAAAGGTTTTCACAAGATAAAATATTTCTCATGGCGCATTCTGGTGGATCATACCTTGGCATCAAAGTAATCGCAAAATATCCAGAGTTATACAAAGCCTATTTGGGTGTTGCACAAATATCTTTTCAAAAACTATCAGAAAAGAAGGCATATGAATATATTATTGAACAGTATAAAAAGGATTCGGCGAAAAAGAGGATCTTGAATGATTTACTAGAGCATCCAATTATTATGACCGAAAAGATACCACCGGAATACGTCAAAATAAGAGATTATGCGATGCATGATCTTGGTGTAGGCACCATGCATAACATGAAAGATGTCATAACCGGGCTTTTCATCCCGGTTTTACGCTTTAAAGAGTACAGTTTACCGGAAAAGATAAATCTCTGGAGAGGTAAGGCAAGTTCTGGGATAAGCATTATGTGGGATGAGATAATTTCCCACGATCTCGCTCAAGAGCATTTGACATTTAAAGTTCCCGTATATTTTTTCCATGGAATTTATGATTATACCTGCTCATACGAACTTGCAAAAGAATATTTTGAAAAGTTGCATAGCCCTGTAAAAATGTTTTTTTCATTCAAGAATTCATCGCACAGCCCAATTTTCGAAGAGCCTGAAGAATGTATAAAGGTAATCACAGAAAATAACTTGAATAAATTCTAGTTTTCTAACCTGGTTATTTACCGTGGCCGCGTCACCCCTCTTTTCCCATGCGCTGCGGCGCCAGTCATACTCCGCGAATGTAAAAATTGTTTACAAAAAGGATCAGAAGGTGGACAATATTTTGCATATTTACGATTCCGGGATTCGTGTGGCTCCCGCGGAGCTCGAAAAATATCTCACTTTGCTTGAAGAGGCCATTGATCCGGATCACAGAGAAGAAGTTGAAGCGCTCCAGACCAACACTTTTCTTTTTGCCAAGGCCAGCAGGATTCCGGTACTGGTTTCTACGCGAAATGATGTCGCTCATCAGAATTTTAAAGAAAGCGGCTGGCCGGTCTACCCTTTTCAAAGAATGTGGAATGATCCGGCAGCCATGCTGCTAAACGAATTGCTTCCCGCCTATGAAAGTGTTATATTGAAAGACGATAAGGTTTTTACCGCTCGCCCCAATTTGTCTCAGCTTTTCATTCCAAGCTTTTTTGGCGCTACTGGAATTTGTTCAGGGAACAGCCTGGATGATATGCCGTCTATTAATCATGTCCCGCCAAGAGATGAAATTGAAAAACTGATCGAACAGGGTGTCGATATCGAATCTTCATTTATGATGGAAAAATATCGGGCTATAATAGAAAAATGGAAAGAGATCATTGCTCCGTATCCACGATTAAGCCGGTGGCTGCATTTTGCCTTGCCGGACCTGCAGGGGCCTTTTAACCTATATTTCCTATTAAGGGGCAGCGAAGCCTATATTGATGTATTTGATAATCCCGATCTGGTCGATCGATTGCTGAAAATACTGACTGAAATAATCGCGCAAACCGTAAACAGTCTGTCTTCATATTTGGGAGAAAAAGAAAAAGGTTATTGTTGGAACTATGGATATCCGGGATTATTCAGGAATATTGATGACAATGCCACGCTCATCTCCCGTGATCAGTACCTGCGTTTTGTCCACCCTTGGAATGTTCAGTTGATGGCCTCATGCGGAGGAGGCATCCATCATTACTGTGGAGACGGCAGGCATATCGCTAGGGATATCATGTCCATTCCCGGGGTTCGAGGCCTGAATTTCGGTAATCCGGAAAAGCAGGATTGGGATTTCATCACCACACTCAGCCGGGAAACGAATACGGTGCTGCTTTGGGATCGGCTGATACCATCCCCTGACTTGAAAATAATGCCCATTCAAGGGCTTATCGTCAAAGCCATTGTTCCGGATATTGCTACGGGACGGGCCTACCTGAAAGAACTGGGCAGGAAGGTATGAACAGGACGGATCAGCTCTATCACGTTTTTATATCGTCCATTATCAACGTTGGCAATGGTTTTGCTCGAGAAAAGCATTGGGAATATTTACTGGCAAGTGCCATAAATAGTCGAATCGCATTCTGTAATAGGGAAATTTGAAAAGGAGTAAACATGATTGCCGAAGAATTTTCATGCTTGGAATACTGGCGCAAGCGATATCTGGAACAAGATCCCAAAATGGCCTTCCGCGGGGAAGATATTGAATCGTATCATAAATGGAAATCAGCTTTTAATAAAAAATTCGTTGAATGTCTGGGCAGAATTCCTTCAAGTGAAACAGCGCTGGAGATTAAGATAGTTGAGGAAATCGATTTTGCAGGTTTTACGAGAAAAAAGGTAATCTATCAGGCTGACGAGTATTCAAAAATTCCCGCGTATTTATTTATTCCTAAAAATCGGCCATTCCCTGCTCCGGCTGTCATTTGTCCCCACGGTCACGGTAGGGGCAAGGTTGACCCTGCCGGCATCATCGAACACAAGAACGATGCAGCTCACTTTGCCAAATATAACTATGATTATGCGGTGCAATTCGCTAAACGGGGATTCGTCACCCTGGCTCCTGATTTGAGATGCTTTGGCGAGCGAGTGGATGACCCGAAAAAAGTTTATGGAAGAATGGATATAGAAGAAGGCGTACACTGGTGCGACATCAATTTTATTATGGGCATGCTCCTGGGCTATAATCTGCTCACTCTGCACATCTTTGATATCGGGCGCGGTATTGATTTTCTTCAAACTCTTAAAGAGGTTGATGCCAATCGAATTGGTTGTGTTGGATTATCTCAGGGAGGAACAACCGCTCTGTTCAGCGGAGCCTTTCATTCCCGAATCAAAGTCGTGGGCATAAGCGGTTACCTGAACTCTTGGAAGGTTTTTCCACTGGCATCAGGGCAAATTTGTGGTTCGCAAATAATACCCGGCTTGCTTGAGTTTGGCGATCACCCGGAGGTGGTAGGTTTAATCGCTCCCAGGCCGTTATTCCTCGAATTCGGCATTCGCGACCCGCTTTTCCCTATCGAAGCATCGCGGAAAACATACCTACAGGTTAAAAAGATATATTCCATTTTGAAATCAGATGATTGTCTGGAAGTTGAGGAATTCGACGGTCTGCATGCGTTCAAGGGGAACAGGATATTTGCTTTCTTTGAAACATGGCTCTAGGTATCGGGATTGAGTTCAAAGGGTATGATGCCATAGGCCGACAGCATGCCTAAAATCGTTTCTGCCCTACTTAACGTCAGCGACTCGAAGGAGGTGCTATAAAATAATGCGCAATCTCATTGATCAGCCTTATCCCGTCGATATCGTTCTCCAGCCAAAATGGTGGCATCGGCATGAGGGCATTTCTTTTGACCGGGATTTTTTCTATCACCCTAAATTACGGGTGGAAATGGAGAGAATCATGGAAATGGCCCTCTATGAACGTTGGGGTCGGTTTGGTTTGGGGAAAGACAGGAATCGGGATATTCCCTGGATTGGTCCGGTTCACCTGGCCGCTGGTTATCTCCTTTCCGAAATGTTGGGCTGTCAGGTAGAATTCCAGGAAAATAGTGCTCCGCAGGTTATTTGCGCAGATGGAGATTATCCGCCCATTACGATAGAAAGCGCCTTTGCTTCGTCAGCATGGAAAAAGATAGAAAATCTGCAAGAAACGCTTTTTTCACGATTCGCTCATGTAACAGGAGACCTTAATTGGGGCGGTCTTTTGAACATTGCTCTAGATCTTGAAGGGCAGAATCTTTTTATGGAATTTTTCGACAATCCTCAGCAGATACAAATATTTTTTAGACAGATATCCCAGGTGATGGAAGCGTTTTTATCTATCGTCGTGGGCTGGACCGGCACATCTTCTATTACTACGAACCGTAGTATCGCCTCCCTGAATCAACCGATCTATCTGCATTCGGAATGCTCGCATACCATGATCAGCGTGTATGATTATGAGCTTTTTTTGCAACCCTTTGACCAGGAATGGAGCGCTCGATTTCAGCCATATGGCATCCATTACTGCGGCAGGGACCCTCAGCGTTTTGCTCAAAGCTGGTCAAACTTGCAGCAGTTGGCCTTTCTGGATGTCGGTGCCGGGGGAGATCCCGCTTTATTACGAAAATATCTTCCTGATACATTTCTAAATCTCAGACTTGATCCGGCAGTTCTGGTTAGACAGACTCGTGCTGAAATCGAGGAAAGCATGCGTTCCTTAGCTGCAGCATCAGGGGATCCCCTCCGCACCGGATTCTGCTGTATTAATCTGGACGATACGGTTACAGTAGAGCAGGTGGATGCCATTTTTGAGACAGCGCAAAAATTAAGAGAAGAAAATCGCAGATGAGTGATCACCCTGGGTAGCCTACCAGTCAGTCGAATACATCAGTATTGGTTGGGATAATCACCATCATAACAAATGATATAATTCACCGTTAGAAAGGGCATCATATTTTCGTGCGCTGTTCCGGAACCGGTATTGGCGAGAGTAGTCTGCACAATCACCGTATTGGACGCCATGGTGTTATTGTCACTGCCCGTATAATGGGGCACGTCGGCCGCATTGCGTGCCGGCACGCCGGCGACCGGACTGGAAGCACTACCGGCATCGCTGGTACAGGCGGCTGTTACGCTGCTGGAGGCGGTGTGATTGTGGCTGAGCAAATTATTGAACACAAGTTGAACAGCCTCAACGCCACCGGAAGCACCACGGTCACGCCCATTACCGGTATGCATAGGTGCCGCGCCTCGCAGATCGGGTAAGGCAAAAGTAGTGAAACCGTCTCCGCCATAAGCGCCGCCTATCACAGTGTATAGAGAAGGATAGGCATAAGCTCCCAGTATTTGACCATCACAAAGTAGCCATTTTTTAGGTACAAAATCACCGGCAAATATGGTTATTTCGCCGATGGTACCGTTGGTGATGCTGCGCAGCCCTTTTTTCCCAGCGGCAATGGAGCTGCGAGTTCGCGGTTCAACCCGGCCGGCTTTAAAAGCCAATGCACCAGTGAACAAAGCCAAAGTGGTTTTTAAAAAACTGCGACGTTTCGCTCTGGATTCGTTTTGCAATTTCATAGACAATTCCTTTTTTTTATTCTCATAATAATAAAATGGAACTATCCCTCAATCTTTTAATTTTCTCTGCTAGAGACGAGATAAGTCGGCCGGCCATTTAGGGAATCTCTGAATGCAGGCCGGCTTGAGAGTTGGTTTTCCATATATTATAATCATCGATTTGTACGGCCTGGTTGCCGGATAAATCCGCCGGCCGATAGCCGGTCGTGCCGCCAATAAAGTCTCTGTACCAGGGCACATAATCCTTGCTGGTCAATAACCCATCTTGATTGATATCACCGGCAGCCATGCCAAAAACGTTCACTTCAAGATTGATCAATCCGGCTCCTTGATAGGCCTGTGCAAGTTGCGTAGTGAAATCATACAGCGTCGTCGTAGCGCTTTGCGGTGTTAAAGAGTGCGCGCTGCTGCTCATCGTCGCCAGGTGGTTACGATGGCTGACCAGCAGATAATAACTTCTGCTCGAGCCGGGCATGGCCACATCTGAGACGCCGTCGTCATCGACAATGGCTCCGTTTTTGTGCAAAAAGGCGCTGCGTGCCTTGTAATCAGCAGCGGTCGGGGTTTCGCGCAAGCGTAGATAAATCCAATCTGTCACATTAGCCGGAATGGCGGAAACGCTGCGATTGTCGGTAAACGGCGAAGTGGTCGGCAGTACATTTGCCAGTTGGGTGTGCATCAGGTCCAGTTGTGCGTCATAAAATCCCTGCAAAAAGATTTTGACACGGGCCAGTATAATGCCTTCAGCTGCAATGACAATGCCGGCAGGATGGCCGACGGTCAGCGGCAAAGTGGTCACATTGCTGCCATCCATATACGCGCTCTTGATGGATTGGCCGGCATTGCCATCTTCAGTCCAGTAGATTTTTTGATTGCGATGATCAATGGTCAAATAGTTGGGACGATCCAGACCGGAATTGATCAGGGTGGTTATGTCTGCGCCGGTCAGACTGCTGCGACACAATTTATTGGCATTGGTCTCGGTCCAAAACAACTGCTGAGCATTTGGTAGAATTGCCAATCCGGTTGGTCCGGATAGATCGGCAACGATGGTTTCGATGTTAGTGCCGTCCAAATCTGCTCGTCGTATGCGATTGCTGGAGAATTCGGTCCAATACATTTTGCCTGCGTCCAAATCCAGAGCCAGGCATCGCAAGCCGGGATCCTCTGTCGCAAAATTGGCAAGGGTTTGAACATGGGTGCCATTCAAATTGCTGCTTTGAATCAGGTTGCTGCCGGCCTTGGAGGTGGTCCAATACAGCCTGTGATTCAGCGTATCCACAGCCACATCGCGCAACACCGCCCGGATAGAATCATCAACAGTCGATTTGGCAAGCGTGAGTGTGGAGCGAAGTATTTTTGCGTTGCTGTAATGCAATTCGACCAGGTAAAGCCGGCCTTGCACCGGATCAAAAGCAAGCCCCTGAGGTATGGACCCACTGGTTAGATTAAGACTGGCAATGGCGCCGCCCTGGACGGCTGCAGAGTTTAATTTAGGCGATGAATAGCTAAAATCAACCCAATAAACCTCTTGCGCCGCAAGACAGCTCAACATTCCGACTATAATCCATATTACCGGAAATTGACAGAATATTCTCATCTTGAATTCCTTTCAATTCAATCAGAGACATCAGGGCCTGGCAGGAAAATAACCCCTGAAGCAAATAATGTAGTTGATGACCAGATAGGGCATCATATTATCATGCGCGGCTCCGGAGCCTCCTGCATTACCGACAATTGTTTGCACGCTGACTGCGTTGCTGGCCATGGTCGCATTGCTGCCGGCAGCATACTGGGGCACATCAGCCGCGCTGCGTGCCGGTACGCAGCCCACAGGACTGGCAGATGTGCCGATGTTGCTGGAACAGCGGACCGTTACACTGTTGATTGCCGTGTGACTGTGGCTGGGTAAATGGTCAGGCGTAAGTTCAACGGTTTCAGCGCCACCGAATTCGCCAAGAACATGATTGTTGCTGACATGAATCGGAACTCGTCCCCGCAGATCAGGCACTTTAAAATTAGTAATCCCGTCTCCACCATAGATATTGCCAATCACCGCGTATAGCGACTCATATTGAGTGATCTGTAATGTTTGTCCGTTACAGAACATCCAATCTACCGGCGCAAAAGTACCGGTAAACATGAGTATTTCGCCGACCGTGCCGTCGTAAACACTTTTCGTCTGTGGATCCACACCGGCGATGGTGTTGCGAGCTTGCGCTTCAGCCCGACCAGCTTTAATAGTCAAAGCACCAGTGAAAAGAGCGAGCGCTGTTTTAAAAAAGTTACGCCGTTCTGCCCGCGAGGCGGATTCATCAGGAGCTTTCATAGTCATCTCCTTATTTCAGATCACAGTTTTTAAATGTATTTATTGTTGGGTATGTTTTGTATATATACAACATTATGTAAAAGCGTGGATGCGAGTGGAACGGATCCGCAAGGAGGGTTGGCTATAGCTAAATACTTTATCCGAATCGTTCTGCAGGCATGACGCGTGTTCATAAATAGCCGAGATGTCCGATAGAATATTGCGAATGTTCCAATGCCCACGGCGTTTCCATCAGATTTACCCGTGCAATCCAGGTCGAATATGACAAGCGGTGTTCTGCAATGTAAAAAGAATAAATGAAAAACGAAACTCTTTTTATTATAAAATGGAAAAGTCGGATGCAGAACATACAAAAAGGAAAATGGCTGCAAAAAACGAGTGTCGCGCATGACCTGCTGTGAATCAATGACATCATGAGTTGGCGACTGCCGTCCCGGTCACAGCTCTGGCGGTCGATGGCGTCATCAACGCGCGGCCACCATAAGGCATTTGCTCCTTGCTGTCAAACAGACTTGCAGAATAGCATAATTTTTGAATGGAATTTGTTAATAATTTCAGGAGAACATTCAATATTCTGTAAATTGTTTTAAATCTTTTTAACTAAAGCGCAGAGGATTCACCTCATACACTTTTCTAATCATTGCTGCCCAGCTCATGCGCCGCTTCTTCATGTCTGCTCCGGTTTCTGCACCCTCTCCAAGGCTTATAGCCGAAATAGTGGACAACGACGGCTTCTTGCACAGGCCACGCTCTTTATTCGAATACCGGCCAAAGCAGTGATTCGGATGCTGCCCTCTTTGACAAGCTCAGGGTAGGTTTTTATCCAACTGTACTACGTCGCCTCCATTCATTAACAAACCTGAGCTTGCAAACGTTATTGCTATTAAAGTTCGGCTTTGATATCAGCGCAGGAATTTTGACTAGCCCAAATTCAACAATCAAACAATTTAAATCTATAATTTACAATAAAAATGGCGATAGTTTTCACTACACGGCATTTTTACTAGAACCTTTACCAAATATCAATTGGTTAAATACGCCGAGGCCTTGTTTTGGGCATAAAATTATTTTAAGTGTAAAAGATAGACTAGATCCACAGGACCGAATCCATAGCTCTCCACAACATCACTAAAAACTTCCTTTGCCGACTTCTTGCATTTTATCAACGGTTGTTGTATTATTTATCTGCTGCAATCCCAATCAGCAGGTCGCGAAACAGGAAAACGTAATCGACCTTGTATAAATTTTATTCCTTCTATTCAGAGCCAACGAAAATGCTATTTTCTAGTGCTGCTCACAACCCCATGGCAAATACGATTTTCCTTTTTTGCTTCATTTTTCTTTTTATCTCAGCCGGCTTTTCACAAGAGAATACTGACAATACGGAAAAAAAATGGACTTGCAGTTTCAGCGTCGAAACGGTCAGCAAATATCTTTGGCGCGCTACTGTATTGCACAACGGGCCAGCGCTTCAGCCGAATTTTGAATGCTCATGGCATGATTTGACGTTCGGCGGCTGGGCCAGTTACAACCTTGGTAAAGGTTGGGATCGCAATCCGGGACTGTCGGACTTGTACCCCTTTCTCAACTATGATCAGGACCTGCCTTATCTGCCTGGCGTTTCCCTAAATGCCGGAATTACTTTATACACATATCCACTCAATTATTTTACCGCCGGCGTGCACCGTTTCTCTCCGGAGATTTCTCTCGGCTTATCCGGTGATGTCCTTGGACAACCCAGTTTTACTTTTTACAAAGATTTTTTTTATGATTCATATTTTGAAGCAGGTTTGACTCATGAGCAACTTCTCTGGAAAATTTTTTCACTGAAAGCAGGTGCCACGGTGGGTTATTCTGTGGACGGGCAGCAGCTGACTGCTGTCTGCTTTACTTTATCCGTGTTGCTGGATATGGGAGCTGTTTTTGCACTGAACACATATTATCAAGCAGATATAGGCGGCGGATATGGGAACGTGTTTGTGCTGGGAGTTTCGCTGAGTTACGACAGATGATTTCTTTCGTGCTTCTTATCGTATCAATTTATACGCAGCGTTGCGCAATCCCTCCGTATAGACATCTTCTATGGTTCCCCGTATTTCCTCTGTGGCCATCGCCTCAATGGTCCCGGTTTCCACATTGATCATCCGCAATGAAATTGAATGAGATTCGCCAATCTTGCTGATGCTGCCGCCGATGATATACTTTACATTCAGCAGTTTCCCGGCTTTGACAAGATTATCATCCGTGGTAGCGCCGGCTTGTTGCAGCGCCTGTTCGCCCAGTATGTCCTGCATGTTTTCCCGCTCCAATACGTTATATCGATACGCATTGAACAGGATCGAGCGCAGACGGGAAGACAAAGCGATGGCGTCTTCCTCAGCCACGCCATGTGCATTTAAATTCATCACGGCAATATTGACTTTGGCATCAGCGGCGTCGTTCCCGGCCGCTTTTCGTTGTTTGCTGCAGTCAGGATCGTTAAAGGCCAGTTCATAAATCGCCGGACTGATGCCGGGATAAACATACAGATCGTCATAATAGCCATTCCGGTAGATTTTAAATTTGGTTTTAGCGCCAAAGTCCAGCTGGCCGATTGTTTTCGCAGAGAATTCTTTTTCCGTCATGGCCGTCAGGGGGATGCCATTGAATTCAACCAGGACATCTCCCCGTTTGAATCCGGCCAAATCACCGGGCCCGTTTTTACGAACGACCAAAACTTTGAGTCCGTATTGCGCCTTTCTGATTTGAATACCGAGTGTGTTCTTGTTGCCGAAAATTTTGTACGCTTCATCAAATTTACCAACCGAAATGTGACAGTATGCGAGCCTATGCCTTATTTGATCGACATCGATTTCGCCTTGCGGTCTTTCCATCAGCCGCAACAGAATATTCCTGGCCTTTTCGTATTGACCGATGTCGAGATAGACTTCGCTTAATCCGATATAACTGCTGACCGCGGGCGTGATCTGGATGGCTTTTTGGAATTCTTCTATGGCGTCGTAATACATCTGCAGAAAGTAATAATTCCAGCCGAGAGAATTATGCGGATGCCATTGGTCGTAATTTTTGGGCACTAGTTTCGCATATTTCAGGTTGTAACGAAGCGCGGTTTCGTAATCGTTGAATGCCTCATAACAGAATGCCAGGCCTTTATAATTGTCCCAAAACTCCAAAAGACTGTTGGATGTTTTGAAATTTGCCAGGGCCTCCTGATATCGATTCTGAAAATAATACGTCCAGGCGAGCCAATAGTAAGGATAAAAGTCGTTGGGCGCTTCCTTGGCATATTTTAAAAATTCAGGCAGAGCTTTGTCATATTGTTTTGCGTTATAGTACTCGATGCCCTTGTCCCGGTATTTCTCCGCTTTCTTTGGGTTTCCGGAAAAAGCATTCATCGTCAGCAACAATGCCATGAGAACGGTTATTCGTGCCATTTCTATTCCTTTAGAACATGATTGTAAGATCATATGAGCGGCAATTCAGAATATCGAGTCACCAGAAGAATCAACCGGATTTTTTCGGTGTTCAATGGAACGTTTCGGACTTCGCATGATCTGGTCAGAGTTGCAGCATGCTGGACGCTCTCTTTGCATGCGAGATAATAGCTAAACAAAACATGAAAAACAAGAATAAATTGATTGCAAAGGACTTGCAACACTGTTAAAAATTGGCGAGTTCCCCGGAACACAGTTATGACAACTCCGGGGAATGCATGATCAAAAGTCCAGGTTGGTCAGCAGAATTGCGATTTCACGCTTGAGATCGCGAGGCTTTGATGCCATCCAATTTTTTCTTCGGTTTCTTGCGTTTTTATAAAAACCAGACATCGTGCTTGAACATGGTCACACCCTTAGCCGAGTTATCAGCCGAGCATAGACAAGCGCATGGCCGGGTAATATCTTTTACCAAAAGATTTATCCTTGAGCGACCTGACGAAACATCAAGGTAACATCCTTGTCCGAGGCCTCACCGATCTGGACGAGTTGCCATTGCCGATCATATTGGTCCAGTACTTGACGCAGGCAATCCGCTTTGTTTTCGCGATCCCGGCAGGCAGACCAGGGGAAAATCTCGATGCGATAGTTGTATTGTTTCTTTTGCCCGTTGATGGTGACGCAAACCTCGACGGAATGATCCGCCTCGATCAGGGGTAATTGAATATTTACGTTGGGCATAAAAAAATCCTCTGTCCGTTTCTTTCCACTTATTCATACTTGAGCGACCGTGCCGGATGCACATGGCCGACAGAGACAGCCTGATAACCGACCGTCACCATCGCAATCATTAAGGCCAGGCCGGCCGAGAAAATAAAAATCAGCCAATTCATTCCATTCCGATAGGCAAAACTCTGCAACCAACGCTCCATGATGAAATAGGCTGCCGGCCAGGCAATCAAATTGGCAAGTAAAACCCATTTGGCAAATTCCCTGGTCAACAAGAAAACAATATCCGATATGGAGGCGCCTAAAACTTTGCGAATACCCACTTCTTTGGTTCGTTGCTCAGCCATAAAAGACGCCAAACCATACAAACCTAAACAGGCAATAAAAACGGCGAATATGGCAAAAGCTTTAAGCAGCGTTGTGATTCTCGCCTCGGTTTGATACAGGTCGTTGTACTCATCGTCCAGGAATTGCGCATCAAACGGATAGTTCGGAATGATATGTTTCCAGGTATTTTCAATAAATCCCATCGTTTTGGCCACATCGCCCGGGCTGAGGCGGATGAGCATAAAGAAGCATCGATTCGGCGCCAGGACAATGGCCAGCGGTTCGATGACATCCCGTACCGGTTTAAAATGAAAATTTTTCATCACGCCGATAATCCGACCCTCACGCCCGGCAAAGGAAAAACTTTTACCGACGGCCGAGGGCACGCCCATGAGTTTGACTACTTCCTCATTGACCAAGAACGCTTCAGAAGTGTCGGAACCAAACTGTCGTGAAAAACTCCGGCCTTCCAGCAATTCGATCTTCATGGTCTCGATGAAATCATAATCCACACCGGTTTGACCGATGAGCACCTGTTGTTGTGGATCCTTCCCTTCCCAATTAACGCCACTGGAATTGCTGCCGATCATCGTCGGCCGGTGCAAGCCGGCCGTAACGCCCAATATTCTGGAATCTTTGAGCAATTCTTGTTTAAAAGCCGTATAGGATTTGCCGATTTCGCCGCGCATGGGAATACAGAGTACATGCTCTCTGTCAAATCCCAATTGCTTTTCTCTCATGAATTGCAATTGGCGATAGACTATGCCCGTACCGATCATCAGCAATATGGAAAGAGAAAATTGAATAACGACCAGTATTTTACGCAAGGTGGAACTGGCTGCTCCTGATCGTAACTTGCCCTTTAACACCTGTACCGGTTGAAAGGAAGAAAGGAACAGCGCTGGATAGCTTCCAGAGATAACGCCGGTCAACAAGGCAATCAGGACGATACCCAACCATATCTGCCAGCTGGTAAAGATACCGGCAGTGATCTCTTTGCCGGAGATGCTGTTAAAGGAAGGCAGCAACAGGACGACCAGGCAAATGGCCAGCGCTTGGGCAATAACGGCTAACAAAACCGATTCACCGAAAAATTGTTGCACGATGCTCCTTTTAGAGGCGCCCACTACTTTACGCAGGCCGATTTCCTGCGCCCGGGTCGCAGAACGTGCGGTAGCAAGATTCATAAAATTGATGCAGGCAATGAAAAGCACGAACAAGGCGATGGCGGAAAAAATATACACATATTGAATATCCCCGGCAGGTCGACCATAACCGAAATAACCATAAAGATGAATCCGTGTAAACGGCATGAGCAGAAATTGTGTCCTCTTGGAACTTTCCAATCGCCTGAGCCTTTCGGGATTATCCAGGATAGTGGCGCGGACCCGACGGTATCGCAAATCGGAAATCTTTTCATTCACTGCCGCAACAACGCTTTGGTCGTGCAGCTGGACAAAAGTATAAATACTGTTGTTGCCCCAAGCATCCTCGTTGGTACCGCCTCTGGCACGAAGCACCTCATAGGGTATGAGGATATCGAATCGCAGCGTCGAGTTCTTTGGCGCATCGGCCAGCACGCCTGTCACGGTGAGACTATATTGATTATTTACCTGCAACACTTTACTGATCGGATTTTCATCGCCGAAATACTTTTTGGCCATACGACTCGAGAGCACGACCGAGTTAGGGTCCTCGAGTGCTGTGGCAGCATCGCCCTGAAGAAGAGAGAAGGTAAACATAGCCAGAAAGGACGGATCGACAAAAAGTACTCGGTCCTCGAAAAACATTTTTTCACCAAAACGAAACAGCACACCGCCAGTACCCACCACGCGGCTCGCATCAGCCACTTCGGGGATCTCCGCCTTCAGGGCCGGGCCCATGGGAAATGGCGTAACATTGACGTGATAGGCAGCGCCGGAGTAAAATTGATCCTGTTCGACGCGATATAAATTTTTTGCGTTGACGTGAAATCGGTCAAAAGTCAATTCGTCCCTTACCCAAAGCAGAATCAGTATGCAGCAGGCCATACCAATAGCTAATCCTAATATGTTGATGAAAGCATAGCCCCTGTATTTTTTTAAATTTCGCCAGGCGACATAAAAATAATTTTTAAGCATAACGCCTATCCCTTTCTTTTTTCCTATTCATAGCGCAATGCGTTTACCGGATGATCCGATGCCACCTTTATCGTATGGTAGACAATGGTCAAAAACGTGATGAACACGGTTACCATCATGGTTCCAATAAAATAATCCCATCGCAGACTGATTCGGTAAGCAAATCCCTGCAACCAGTGAGAGGAAAAATAATACGCCAGCGGCCAGGCTATCATATTGGCCAACAGCACCCATTTGACAAAATCTTTGCATAGCAAACTGACGATACCGAAGGCAGAGGCGCCAAGTATCTTACGAATGCCGATTTCCTTGGTGCGCCGTTCCGCCGTGAACGACGCCATGCCAAAGAGTCCCAAACAGGCGATAAAAATGGCCAGAATGGAAGCCTGGATGAAAATCTGGCCGACGCGTTTTTCGTTACTATACCAGTTGGCAATCGATTCATCGAAAAAAGTATAGCGGAATGGAAAATCGGCCATTATTTTTTTCCATTTCGTCTCCAAAAATTGCAGCACTTCTGTCTCTTTGCCGGCCCGATATTTCACCAGGATGAAAAATCCACTCTTGTGCAATTCGATTAATTTGGGCAATACCGCTTCACGCAGCGAACCGCCATGGTAATCCTTAACCACGCCGATAATAACACCGGTCTTGCCCTTAAAGGTCATACGTTTGCCGACGGGATCATCAAGGCCCATCATATTGGCAGCGGTTTGATTAATGACGAAATTCGCCGTATCCGAAATAAATTCCGGCGAATAGTAGCGGCCGCTCGCCATCTGCAATTCGAACACATTTTTAAAATCATAATCGCCGATATCCGAATAGATGACAAACTCTTTGGTCGGATCTTGACCTTCCCAGGAGATCTCTTTTGAGGCATTCATGCCCAGCGTTGGCGGGAAACCGTTGCCGACACAGAGAATATCGGGATTCTGCAACATTTCATTTTTAATGGCCGGGTAATCGGTGCCGAATTCGCCATATCCGGGAAAATGAAAAATATTTTTTTCATTATAGCCCAGATCCTCGTTTTGCATGTAATGCATTTGTCGATACATGACGGCGGTGAGGATTATCAGGACAGCCGCAAAAGCAAACTGTCCGACGACCAGCACCTTGCGCAAACCGCCGCCTCGGGTCAGCGTGTTCTGGATATTCGATTTCAGGATGGCAATGGGTGAAAACGCAGTAAAGAAAATAGCGGGATAGGCGCCTGATAACACCGTAGTACAACACAGGACGGCAATAAACAATCCTAAAAGTACCGGCTGAAAGTAAAAATCTGGAGAAAAAATCCTGCCGGTTAGCATGGAAAAGTAAGGTATGAGAATTTGCACCAAAAGGATAGCTAAAATAAAACTGATGAGGGACAGAAACAACGATTCTCCCAGGAATTGCCCTAACAGGTCTCTGCGACCAGCTCCTGCCACCTTTCTAACGCCGACCTCCTTTGCCCGAGTCACAGCGCGAGCTGTGGCCATGTTCATGTAATTGATGCAGGCGATCAACAGGACGCACACAGCAATGGCGCTAAAGATATAAACATAGTTGATATCGCCGGGATTGGGATATCGGATCATCCACGAATTCATCTGTTTTGAACGCAAATGGATTTCATGCAGGGGCTGTAAAAAGATCCCGCCTTTGGATTCGGGCAGATGCGATTTGACTATGTTTTTAATATTGGCATTGATATTCGCTACAGAGGCTGATTTCTCCAGTTCGATATAGGTGGCGAACTGCAAATACTTCCAGTCTTCGATCTTGGAATGCCGCCACTCGGTCATATTGATGATGGGAAAGATATAATCGAATTGGAGATGTGAATTGTGCGGCAGATCCCGAATCACGCCAGTCACGGTCATATCCACATCAGTGATTTGCATGACTTTGCCGATGGGGTCCTGATCGCCGAAGCATTTTTTGGCCAACCTTTCGGTCAGGACAATAGAATGACGTTCTTTCAAGGCGGTCCTGGAGTCGCCTCTGATAAAGGGTAATTGAAATATTTCAAAAAAGGACGGATCAGCGCAAGCCAGTCTTTCCTGCATGAAATTCTTCTCACCGTAATGCAGGTACCAGCCGGTCCAGCCGCATTGCAGCCGGGTAAAATTGTTTACGCCCGGGCATTTCTCGATCAATTCAGGTCCCAGAGGCGCGGGCGAACCGGCGAGCAACCTGGCACTGCCGGAAGAAGGATCCTCGCAGACGATGCGATAAATCTGGTCTCCATTTTTATGGAACCGATCATAGCTCAACTCGTCATACACCCACATGAGAATCAACATGCAGCAGGTCATACCCACAGCCAGGCCGATGATGTTGATCAGCGAGTAGCCCGGATTTTTTTGCATATTTCTGATGGCGGTGATAAAATAATTTTTTAACATTTTTCACCTCACAAAACAAGGTCATTCATACCGGAGTGATTGCACCGGATTAGCTATGGCTGCACGAACGACATGAGCGCTGATGGTCCACAAGGTAACGAACACAACCACGAACAAGGGGATGATAAAAAGCCATGCCTGTAAACTCATTTTATGGGCAAAGGAAGCAAGCCAGCGGTCAATCGCCCACAACGTCGGCAGCAGGGCGATGATAAAGGCAAGCAATAGCAATTTCAAGATATCCCGCGACAATAAGAGCATAATGCCGGGCGTGCCGGCGCCGACGGTTTTTCGAATGCCGATCTCTTTGGTCCGTTGCACGGTGTTGGCTGATGATAAACCAAAAATGCCCAACGTTGTAATAATCATGGATAAAATCGAAAACAGGGTAAACACCTTGCCAAATTGACGATCGGCTTTATACTGTTGATTGTAATAATCGTCCAGAAAGAAATACTCGTAGGGATTTCCCGGAAAAAATTGATCGTACAGTTTTTTTGTCAATTCCACCGTCGGCACAATATCTTTTGCACCTAATTTGACGGCGATCATGCCGCGCACGTCTCTGCCATAGGGCAGGAAGCGATAAATGTGGGGTTCAAATCCAACTTTGGGTGATTGCTGATGATAATCTTTAAATACGCCGACGATTGTATAAATTTTCTCCCAATAATCAACCTGTTGCCCGATTGCCGACACGGCATCCGGAAATCCCATCCAGCGGACTGCGGTTTCATTCAGAATAAGAGCATCTTTATCAGCAGGGAACTCGCGGGAAAAATTGCGGCCGGCAGCCAGTTTGAGGTTAAACATATCGACAAAATCATAATCAATGCCGACGATTTGGTAATTCTTGCTCTGGGCGGCGTTCTCTCCCTTGCGCATGATGCCGCCATTATCCCAATAAATCTGTCGACCGGGCACTTCGGTGACGTGGCTTATTTTTTCAACGCCGACCTGCTGTAATAATGTCTTCTTGAACGATTCAAATTTTGCCGGATAGGCATCGTCCCGGACACGCGGCGCTTTGACAACCAGGGTTTGCGTCATGTCGAATCCAGGATAACGATTCATCAGAAATGATATTTGTTGATACACTGCCAGAGTTGCGGTCAAAAGAATCAGAGCAACGGTAAATTGCAACGTCACGAGCGTTTTACGCAATCGTATTCCCTTGTTGCTGTGACTCAATCTTCCGCGCAATACCGTAATCGGCCGATACGAAGAAAGCGCCAACACCGGATAGAATCCCGATAAAACCACACCGACGACGAACAACAACAGCAAAGTAAGCCAGAACCAGCCCTGGCTCCAGAGACCATATTCAGCGGCCATCCCGGAAACTTGGCGAAACATGGGTAAGAACAGCTTGATCAGAATCAAGGCGATGCCGATCGACATTAAATTGATTAAGGCGGTTTCAAAGAAATATTGCACCATGAGTTGTGCCCGCGATGCGCCGACCACTTTGCGCAAGCCGACTTCCCGGGCGCGCTTCAGGGATTGCGCTGTGGAAAGATTGACGTAATTGACCCAGGCCATTATGATGATAAACAGCGCCACGATCAACAAAATATCCACGGATGTCTGATCGCCATTCGCTTCCAGTTCCTGCATAAAGTGAGAAGCCAGGTGAATATCTCGCAGAGGCTGCATCTTTAAATCGATTTTCATGTTGTATTCTTTCAGCCAGGGACACTCGCTCTGGATCAAGGGAAGGAGTTTCTTTTCAAACGCCTCAGGATCGGTTCCCGGTTCAGCGACCAGATACGTATAGGCGCCGGTATGTCCCCATTCCTCATAATATTCCGGCCCAAATTGCGCTTCCAGCGTTTTCCACGGCAGCAGGATGTCATACCGGACGTGGTTGTTATACGGCACATCCTGAAACACGCCAACGATACGGTAATCGGTCTTATTATCGATGGTGATGATTTTGCCGACAGGATCCTGATCGCCGAAATATTTGTGCGCGGCCGTGGCGGACAGGAGCGCGGTATTGGCGTTTTTTATCCGCTCCGCCGGATCGCCGTTGAGGATAGCCGGTCTGAATATTTCCAGCAACTGCGGTTCTATAAAAAACATCCTGCTTTCCAGAAAATGGATGTTGGCCACCGACACGACCGCTTCATAGCGAAACATTCGGCCGATTTGTGCAACTTCCGGAAACCGGTCACGGATTCTGGCGGCCGCCGGCGGGCAACAGGAGGCAAAGCGAACCGCATCTCCCTTGCCGTCCGTACGCTCGTAGCGCAGCCGATAGATGTGATCGGCATTTTCCAGAAAGCGATCATAACTTTTTTCAAAACGAACAAAATGCAGTATGAAAATAAAAGCCGTCATACCGACAGCCAGACCGATAATATTGATGAAAGAAAACAGTTTCGTCTTCCAAAAATTACGCAGAGCGGTAATCAAATAGTTTTTAATCATGATTGACAATCTCTCATTTTACTATGCAGCCATCCAGTAAATTAATGATACGATGACTAAAACCGGCATTTTTCTCCGAATGCGTTGCCTGAATGATCGTCACCCCTTCCTCGTTCAATTGTGTAAAGCATGCCATGATCTCCTCGCCCTGTTTGGAGTTTAGATTGCCGGTCGGCTCGTCAGCCAGAATCAGTTTCGGTTTGATAATCAGCGCACGCGCCACAGCGACCAATTGCTGTTGTCCGCCGGAAAGTTGATTGGGGAAAAGATTTCTTTTGGCAACAATCTGAAAGCGATCCAGCATTTCGGCAATCAAACTCTTGCGTTCATCCGCTTTAACTTTTTTATAAAGCAAAGGGGTTTCCAGATTTTCATACACCGTCAAATCATCGATGAGGTGATAACTCTGAAAAACAAAACCGATGTTCTGCTGATGCAGTTCGGTGCGCTGCCGTTCGTTGAACGTGTGCACCGGCTGATTGAAAAAATAATACTCGCCTTCGGAAGCGTCATCCAGCATGCCGATGATATAAAGCAGCGTCGATTTGCCCGCCCCTGAAGGTCCCATAATCGACACGAACTCGCCCTGCTGGATTTCCAGATCAAGATGACGCAGAACATATGTTTTAATAAATCCGCTGGAATAGTATTTGGTAATGTTACAGAGTCGAATCATACTGCAAGCCCTTCCTGTGAATTCCTTATGAACAGATTGCCTGGATTATCAGATAGGTTCATCCAAGTTCCACTATATTATAATCTCATCCTTTGTTCATAGGGATCGGATCCATGTGCCCATTGAAACGTTTCAGCAGATCATCAACGCAACCGACAATATCCGGAAGGCAGGCAACGGCGACTATCATCGTGTTTCCTTCGCTCAATCCCGGGGGAGATCCATATTTTTTTCTGGCATCTCCGGACTGAACCGCCGTACGCTTAAAGGCGCTATCATTTGCGCAAAAGAGAGTTGGTTTCACAGTTCCTCCCGGTACTTTGAATTTGCAGCAGGAATTAAATACGGAACTTGGTCTGAATGTTCTCAGACACCACCTGGCCGTCGAACAGATGAACAATGCGTTGCGCGCACTCGGCGTAGGTTGGCGAGTGGGTTACCATGATAACGGCGGTGCCTTCTTCATTCAGATCGCTCAACAATTTCATGACCTCGTCGCCATGCGCCGAGTCGAGGTTGCCTGTAGGTTCGTCCGCCAGGATCAATTTCGGTTGCGCCACGACCGCCCGGGCCACAGCCACGCGTTGCTGTTGTCCGCCTGACAACTGCTGCGGGAAATGATTGCGTCGCGCCATTAACGCCATTTTTTCCAGAACCGTGGTGACGCGATTCTTGCGCTCACTGCCGGAATAACCGAGATAAAGCAACGGCAGCTCAACGTTCTCATACACCGTCAATTCATCGATCAAATTGAAACTCTGAAAAACAAAGCCGATGTTGTTCTTGCGCAGATTGGCGCGCTTGCGCTCATTGTATTTCGACACCTCCTCGCCCAGAAAATAATATTCTCCGGAGCTGATGGTGTCGATCATTCCCAAAACATTCAGCAGCGTCGATTTGCCGCAACCGGATGGGCCCATAATGGCCACATACTCGCCTTCCTTAACGTCGAGGCTGATCTCGTTCAGCGCCGTGGTTTCCACTTCCTCGGTGGTGTAGACCTTTTTTATCAGATTGGTTTTAATCATGGTCCTGCTCCCTATTTGATATTCAGTTTTTCATTGTCGCCAAATGTTTCATAAGATGAAGTGACCACCTGCTCACCCGGTTCGAGTCCTTCCAGCACTTCATAAACCTGCGGATTCTGCCGGCCGATTTTTATATTTCGTTTGCCGGCTGTTTTGCCGGATTTATCAACTACAAAAATCCAATTGCCTCCTGTTGTTTGATAAAAGCCGCCGCGCGGCAACAAAAGGGCTTCCGAAATGCCGCCCAAATCAAGCCGGATGTGGAAGGTTTGTCCCCGCGTGATGCCGGTCGGAATTTCTCCGTTAAACAACAGATCTACTTCAAAACGTCCCTCACGAACCTCGGGATAAACTTTTTTGATGACCAGCTGATAGGTTTTGCCTGCCTGTTCAAACTCCCCGGTTTTGCCTACCTCGATCCGTGTAATATAGTATTCATCGATCGCAGCACGGACCTTGAATCCTTCCATATTATCAATCTGACCGAGCCGTTCGCCCGGTGACTTGGATTGGCCGATCTCTGCATGCAATGCAGTCAAAAGCCCGGATTCCGTGGCGCGAACCGTCAGGTTGTCCAGTTTCTGCTTGGCAATATGCAGATTTTCCTGCATGCGCTTGAGGGATTCCTCCAGGGCATCGATCTGGGCCTGACGGAATTCTATATCGTTTTTTTGCGTTTCAACCGCCAATTCCTGTCTGGCCATGAGATAATCATATTGATCCTTTACGACTTCGAAATCCTGTTTTGCGATCAGATTCTTTTTATCCAATTCAACATAACGTTCATAGAGCCGTTTTTGCTGTTTCAACTGGTTGTCGACTTCGATCATTTCACGTTTGAGAGACAAACGATTCTGTTCCATGGACAAGCGGGTGTTGCGCAAATTATTGCTCTGCTGAAATAATTCCGCTTCGCGCCACATGATATCCAGCAACAAGCTGGTGTTGCCGAGTTTCAATATTTTGTCGCCTTTTTTCACCACCGACCCGGCCTCCAAATAGATCTCCTCCACCCGCCCGCCTTCCGTGGCATCCAGGTAAACCGTATTGATGGGCATGACATTGCCGACTACCGGAATGAATTCCTGAAACGGGCCTCTGCTGATGGTTGAAATGGTGATTCTTTCCCGTTGGACATTGAGCGAGGCAACATCGAAACTGCTGACAATTAGCGAAACACAAAACAGACCAAACAGACCTGCTGCAGCGACAAGTGCGATTTTTTTAGGCGGCCATTTTTTCTTTTCTATTTGTCGATCCATTCCCATGCGGGTATCTCCACAAGATATACAATAATGATCCGGCCCTAGATTAAGCAACAATCTTGCCAAAATAAATGAGGCTAAGGTATTGAAAAATAATCTAATGGAAGAGAAGTGATTGTTCATTATCGTAAAACAAGTGTTCATTTTCGAACACAAAAAAACAGATGAATACTAGCTTGGCGCTCTAAGTAGCAGACTACGCTGCACTGTCTATATTTAT
>CAYLWO010000032.1:0-42850 GCA_964387285.1 uncultured Cytophagia bacterium
TCTATGGTCGGAAAGAAATTTTCCATACCAAACTTGCCGAACAGGCCGTATTGTTTCAACCGATCCTTGACCGGATCCTTCATCTCTGCGAAACACAGTTCCACACCGGCTTGATGCAATTGGTTGTCCAGCTCTACAAGCATGTCCGCAGCAGTCAGGTCGATGTCCGTGACCGGTTCTGCCGCCACGACGATCCAGCGGGTCGGTGTTTTGGCGTTGGCCACAGCAGCCAGTACTTTTTCCAGAAAAATTTCTGCATTGGCGAAAAACAACGGCGCGTCCCAGCGAAACAGCACCAGGCCCGGTATCTGTTGGGCTTCAGGGTAACGGGAGATATCGTGGTAACCGGACACTTTAGCCGGCCTGCCGAGGATGGCATGATACGGCCGCCAGGCGCGCCAGATGAGGCCCAACAGCGCCAGCGCCACAGCGATAAAAATTCCCTGAATCACGCCGAGAAAAGCCACGCCGATAAAACAGATCAAGGATAAAAAGAATTCGCTGCTGCGCATGTGATAGAGGCGGAGCACGCCGCGAATATCCACAAGCCCGAGGCAGGCGGATATAACCACCGCACCCAGAGCAGCCACCGGCAAATTGCGCAACAATCCTGGAGCAAAGATCAATAACAGAGCAATACACAACGCGCCCACCAAGCCGGTGATTTGCGATTTGGCGCCGGCAGACTCGGCCACCGGTGTACGCGACGAACTGCTGCTCACCGGAAATCCCTGGAACAAACCGGTTGCCACATCCGCAATACCCAAAGCGATAAACTCCTGATTCTCGTCACAGCGGTAACCGGCGCGCATGGCAAAGGTGCGCGACAGCACGCTCATCTCGGCGAACGAAACCAGCGCAATGGCTGCAGCGCCGAGCAACAACGAGCCCCACTCTTCTACAGGTACAGAGGGTAGAATCAATGACGGCAATCCTTGCGGCAGAGCGCCGACCACGGCAACGCCGTTTTGTGCTGCTAAATCGAACCATCCAGTTGCCAGAGTAGCCGCGACCACGGCAAGCAACACGCCGGGAATCCGCGGCAGCCATTGTTTGCACGCCAGAATGACGATCATACTGGAAATGCCGATCAGTGCACTTGCACCATGAATGCCGTTCTGTACCAGGCTTTGCACCAGAGCGACCATTTCCTCAACCAGGCTATCTGCATGGACCGAAAATCCCAATAGTTTGGGCAATTGGCCGATGATTACCGTGAGGGCAATGCCGTTCAGATAACCGTAACGCACCGGTTTGGAGAGCAGATCGGTGATGAATCCCAATTTGAGCAAGCCGGCAGCAATGCCGAGCAACCCGGTCATGATGGAGAGCATGCCGGCCAGCGCAATGGCGCGCTCCGGACTGCCGGCGGCCAGCGGCAACACCGTGGCCGCGATCATGGCAGCCAGTGCCGAATCAGGGCCGAGAATGAGAATGCGATTGGGGCCGAAAATCGCATAAGCGATCAGCGGGACAATGGTGGCGTATAAACCGTAAATGGCGGACAAGCCGGCTGCCTGGGCGTAGCCCATGCCTACAGGGACCAGAATGGCAGTCAGCGTGAGACCGGCGACCAGGTCTTTAAAAAACCATTTCAGTCGGTAACCGCGCAGGTTGCCAATGATTGGCAGCCAACTCTTTTTAGCGGATGTGATCAATGCGAGATCCAGTTAATTTTCTACCCTTGCAAAGGTTTAATCCTTCGCAAGGTTGGCTTTAATGCGGAGTTAATGTAAGCCATTCTGTGTAAAGTACCAACAAAAATATCAAAGGCATTTTAATTACGCAAAACTATTCTCCCGCAAAGACGCCAAGGCGCAGAGATGTAGAGTCTTTTCTTTGCGCCTCTGCGTCTTGGCGGGAGTCTGTTTTTATGGCTTGGCAGCATATTCCTTTTGCCTTGCGGTCACATTTTTACCATAATACCAATTTTTATCTGCCGTTTGCGGCGCTGAAAATCCATTGCAGAACAAATCAACAATATCCTGACAATGCAGCACCGGTCGCTCGTCTTTTTCCTCAAGCGATAATGAGATATTCGAAAGATTTAAACCTTCGACATGGCGGCAATAAAGACCGCTCGCCGGCAGCTGACCAAACATGGCATATTCGGGATACTCTTTCTCCTTGTTTTGCAAATTAACATCGTGATCCATATATTTTCCGCCGCCTTGATATTCAAAAAGGATGTTGGAGAGGGTAATATTCCTGATTGGCTGATCAGCAAGTCCGGTGATGGAGGCCGGAACGTGGGCATCGAAACGATCGATCAGTTTTCGATAGGAATGCTCTTCGCGATAGCCGCCCACATCGGTGGCAATGATATTGCTGAGAATGATGTTTCGCATCGAGCCCACGTCCGGTTGGCCGGTCGAGTCGCTCCACGGCCGCGCCCGATTGCCCAGACGTATGAACAGTGGATTGTTCACTTTGTTCATGGTAATGTTTGTGATGATGACATTGTTCATGACGCCGCCGTCAACAATTTCCAGAGCGATGCCGGAATTATAGGTGTCGTAAATATGGCAATCGCAGATGCGAATATTCTGAAAACCACCGTTCGATTCGGTGCCGCATTTAATGGCGTTGCTCAGCGAGGTGATGGTGCAATGGGAGATGCTGACATTGTTGCAGCTCTTCGGCAAAGTGCTTTTCAAGGCAATGCCGTCGTCCTCCGAGTCGATAAAGCAGTCGGTAACCGTGACCCGGTCGCAGCCGTCGATGTCCAAGCCATCGTTGTTGAAATTAGCGCTACGACATTTAACCGTGATCTTGCGGATATCAACATCTGTACAGGCCAGATAGTGCTGAACCCACATGGCCGAGTTCTGTAATAACAAATCTTTGACAACAATGTGCCGGCATTCCACCATTCTGATGATATAGGGACGCACCTCGTAAGGATGTCTTATGGTAGGAAATTTCCCCCCTTGTCCGTCAATAGTCCCCTGTCCGGAAATGACAATATCGGTCGTGTTTTCCGCGTAAATTAAACTGCGGCAGGTATAATTGTCGGTGTAGGATTTTCGTCGCGGCCTTTTGATCGGATAATCTTGCAGATTCGCGCTGCCGAGCAGCACAGCGTTTTTATCAATTACCAGGGCAACATGGCTTTTCAGTTCCAGAGTTCCGGACAGATAAACGCCTGGCGGAAGAATGACGCTGCCGGAGCCGGCTCGATGGCAGGAATCGATGGCGGCCTGAATAGGCTGGGTGGTGATCGTCTGTCCGGAGGGATCGGCGCCAAAATCGAGCACATTGCAGACAATATTAGCACTGACGGATAAAGCGGGAAAGCTGCAGAATAACAAGCCCAATACGAATGACCATTTGAGTGTTTTCAAGGTTTTTTCCCTTACTTTCGAAAAAATGCACGGACACTCTGAATTTTTCTAAAGACAAAAATTCCTGGAGGCTTTTACTTTGGAGAAATTTAGTTGATTCTGATTATATTGCCAATGAAAATATGAAGGACCTTTTAATTACGCAGCAGTGAGTATTCTCCCGCCAAGACGCCAAGGCACAGAGGAAAAAGATTCAAACCTTGGCGTCCTGGTGGGAGAATGTTTTCAATTTTAGGTAAGAGGAACATTTCTTAAATTATAACGTATACAAATACATACAACCCCGTCTTTTTGAAATGAACCCTAACTATTTGCTCTATAAATTTGACTGGAGGCGTTATGAAAAAGATGTTGGTTTGCTTTTTCTGTTGCGCATGGAGTTTTTTGTCTCCAGCTTTAGCAGAACCGCCCATTCGACTGGCCATTGTGGATTTTCAAAACCTCACCAACTTGCCTAAATACGATTATCTGTCAGCCGCGATTCCGCAATTGCTTGTTACCGATCTCAAACCTTCCAAAAAGCTCGAATTTATTGAACGCAGTCAGCTGGACAAAGTGCTGCAGGAGCATCAACTGGGTCAGAGCGGCGCTGTGGATGAAAAGACGGCGGTAAAAATTGGCCAGTTGCTCGGTGCGAATCATCTTTTACTGGGCAGCATATTTCGATCCGAAGAAGAGTTGCGCATAGACGCCCGACTGGTGGAAACCGCCAGCGCAAAAATTACCTTGGCGGAAAAAGTGACCACCTCCCAAAACAATGACCTTATAGACGCCATCGATGAATTAGCAAGATTAATTCTGGTCAAATTAACAAACGAAACTTTGAGCATTACGCCCGAATCGCCGGAAACATTCCAACCCATTGCCGGCGAGGTTTTAGCCGTTTATACCGCATTGGATAACCGCTATAAGTTAATCGGTTCCGACGACCCCAATTATTTATTGATCGATGTTCAGGCCGGCAAGATGTCGCGACAACAGGAGCGCATTCCTTTGAATATCTGCATGGTCATTGACAAAAGCGGATCCATGCAGCAGGAGAACAAGCTGGAGAACGTGAAAAAGGCTGCGCTGTTTGTAGTCGATCACCTAAAGCCGACGGATTATTTTTCGGTCATCACCTATGATACCCATGTTTATAATACAATTCCTGCCGCACGGGCGGAAAACAAAGAAGAGTTAAAATCAGCCATCAGTGAAATTGTTTTCGGCTCTTCTACAAATCTCAGCGGCGGCTTGATGGAAGGCTACGCCCAGGTGCTGGCTAACCAAAAATCAGGCATGGTGAATCGGGTTTTGCTGCTCTCCGACGGTTTGGCCAACTCGGGTATTACCGATCCACTGCGGCTCAAGAACATGGCCAAGGAAAAAAACAGTCTTGGTCTTACACTTTCCACGTTTGGCGTGGGTTCAGACTTCAATGAGGATTTGATGACCTCTCTGGCCGAATTTGGCGGCGGTAATTATTACTTTATCAATAATCCGGACGACATCTCGACCATTTTTTCCCAGGAACTCTTTGGTCTGCTCTCGGTGGTGGCGCAAAATGCGCAGATTCGACTGGAACTGGCCGACGACGTACAATGGCTGCAAACTTTTGGTTATCCTTGCACACAGACCGGACGCACCATCGAGATCAAGTTAAATGATATTTATTCCGAAGAACAGAAGACTGTGCTGATAAAAGTCTCGGTTCCCGCCCTTGCTGCCGGCAACGTGGCCGTCGGCGCTTTAAAACTGACCTATGACGATGTGGTTCTGAAAAACGACCGTGTGGTGAAATCGTTTCAACCGATGTTGCTGGCCATTGCAGAAGCGGCGGTGCTGGCACAGGCAAGAAATCCACGGGTAATCGACAACATTACCTTGTTCGAATCCGCTGCCTTGCTTGATAAAGCTATTGCCCGTGTGGATGAGCGTGATTACAGTAAAGCGGAAACCCTCAATGCGCAGAATCTTGATTTTCTGCAAAAACAGCTGTCCCATGATTCGCCCAAGCGATTGAAGCAACAAGTTCTCGATGTGATGAAATATAAAAAGGACTTGCAACAGGCGGAGACCATGAGTGCTGAAGAACAACGGCTCTTGCGAAAAGACGCCAAGTATCAGAACTATAATCAAATGAAGAAAAAGTGAAAAGCGCCACTAATCTTCCATTTTGAAAAATTAATCGTTATCGATTAGCAAAAATTTGGAGTGCGGTGACTCGTCACCGCTTTAAACGCGCGGACACGTCCGCGCACTCCAAAGGCCGCTCTTTTTGATGATCTATTGCCTTAACCTTCGCGCCCAGACCATTTCTCTTTGCCTTGCTTTTTCACTCTGTTTTTTGTATACTCTATAAATATTCATGCATAAATATGCACATTTCTATCCAGGAGCCTGTGATGGCCGTTCTGAGCCAAACCGTCCGCCGAATCGACGCGGCTCTGCAGACCGCAGATACCACCCGTCACATTCGCATCGGGTCCGGATTGTTGTCCGGCATCGCCGATTTGTTCCGGAGCTGTTTCGGCGAACAGAGAGCCGTGATCATTGCTGACAGCAACACCTGGACTGCAGCCGGTCAGGCCGCACTAGCCAACTTGGAGGGCAGCGGCCACAAAACATTGCCGCCTCTGGTTTTCAGCGAAGCTGATTTTTACGCCCACACCATGTATGTGGAACAGGTGCACACCCTTCTGTATGCTCATCAGGCCATTCCTGTTGCGGTCGGCTCTGGTACCATAAACGATATCGTCAAGCTGGCATCGTTTCGCTGTGACCGGGAATACATGGTCGTTGCAACCGCCGCATCTATGGACGGTTACACCGCCTTCGGCGCTTCAATTTCCCATGACGGTTTCAAGCAAACCTTTTTCTGTCCGGCGCCCGTCGCAGTCCTGGTGGACCTGGATGTTATTGCAGCAGCGCCGCGGGAACTGAATGCAGCAGGTTATGCTGATCTGGCAGCCAAAATCCCGGCCGGCGCAGACTGGCTGCTGGCTGATGCCCTGGACATAGAACCCGTTGATGCCGGCGCCTGGCACATGGTGCAGAAACCTTTGCAGGATTGGCTGCACGATGCTGATGCCGTGCGCGAAGCGGATGCCACGGCTTTGACCGGTTTGATGGAAGGATTGTTGATGAGTGGTCTGGCCATGCAAAAAACAAAAACTTCGCGCCCCGCTTCCGGAGCTGAACATCAGTTCAGTCATCTTTGGGACAATCAGCATTTGCGTCTGGACGGCGCCATTCCGTTTCACGGATTCAAGGTGGCTATCGGATCATTGGCTTCTGTGGCCTTGTACCAAACCTTGCTGCAATCCTGGGGCGAAGGCCCATCAACTGATCCAGCTGTGATTCAAGGTTATTGGCCGGAGTGGCCGGAAATTGAAAAACGAATTTTATTCGAGTTCCCGGATGAAAAAATTAGCCAAATGGTTCTGGAAGAGAGCCGGAAAAAATATTTACCGGCGGCTGAAATCGCACGACGCATGACCAAATTGATGCAAGTCTGGCCCGAACTCGAACCTCGCTTACGACAACAGTTGCCGAGTGTGGCACAACTCCGACAACAGCTTGTATCCGTAGGTGCACCCACCTTGCCGACCGAAATTGGGCTTACTTTTTCCAGGTTGCAAAAAAGTCATTACCAGGCGCAATTGATCCGTCGCCGCTTTACGATCTTGGATTTAGCCCTCGAGTGCGGTTACCTGCATGCAGCTTTGCAGGCGCTGTTTTCTAAAAACGGATTTTGGCGCGGAGAGACGAATGCCCTTGCCTCGGATTGACGACAAATTGCTGACCTTGGTGGCCACTTTATACTATCGGGATGGTTTGAGTCAAAACAAGGTGGCGCAAATCGCCGACGTGTCGCAATCCAAGATTTCGCGACTGTTGGCGCAAGCGCGTGAACGCGGCCTGGTGCACATTACGGTTGCAGCTTTTGCGCCCCGCGACGAAAAGCTGGAAGCTCTGTGCAGGAAAAAATTTTCTTTGCAGCACGCCGTTATCATTAAAACTTTACCCGGTCAGCAAACTCTTGCGCGCCATGAAATGATCGGCTATTATAGTGCCCCGATTGTCCGTAGCTGGCTGCATGTTAACGACGCCATTTGTCTTTCTGCCGGACGCATGCTGTCCCACTTGATCCGTGCATTGGCGCAAACCAAACCGGTGTCAGGCCTTGCCCTCCTGCAAACCATGGGCAGTATCGATGTGGAAATGCAGCAGTATGACGCGATCGAATTGTCACGGTTGCTGGCAATGGCCTGGAATGCCAAGTTGCTGCAACTGCAGGCGCCGGCTATTGCTGCAGATCGCGCGGAACGCGATGCGTTTATACATCATCAGCAAATTCGCAATGTGCTGAAAAAAATAGCCGGCAGCCGTCTGGCCCTGGTGGGCATCGGCATACCGACTGATTCTGTTTTTCTGGAACGGAATTTTTTCCACTCCATTGAAGCCGCCCGGCTGGCATCACAAGGCGTAGTCGGTGAAATCTGCGGCCGATTTTTCGATAAAGCGGGCCGTGAATGCAAAACCGAATATCGTGATCGGGTCATCAGTGTAGAGCTGGATCAACTGAGGGAAATGCCGGAGGTGGCGGCCTGTGTCAGCGGCGCCAATCGGGCAACGGCCGTCAGAGCCGCCATCCGCGGTAAATTGATCAAATCGATCATCACGGATGAGGAGACTATGACAGCGGTTCTGGGACAAGATGAATAAAAGCAAACGCGGATGCAACGGTTTGTTCTGCTCAGCCGATGATTCTGCAGGGTGTAAGTTTGGTGTTAAAATTCCGGATGAATTGTCTTGTGAGGTAATGCAAATGAAACGCTGTCTAATTCCACTTTTCTTTGTTGTCCTGTTTCTTGGCGCTTGTCGACCGCTTGATATAAAAAGTGAAAATGTCTTCTGGCAAGCTCATCGCGGCGGCGGCGCGCACGACGCACCGGACAACACGTTGGCGGCCATGCATGCTACCTGGAAACTGGGCGGCATTCCGGAAGCGGATATCCGCACCACCAAAGACGGCGTGATGATTTGTCTGCACGATAACACGCCGGCGCGCACCACCACAGCGCCCGCCGAGTTGGCAAACTGCAAAGTCGCACAACTGGACTTCAGTCAGATACGCCAGTGGGATGCCGGAATACGCTTTAGTTCTGAATATAAAGGTGAAAAAGTACCGAGCCTGATGGAGGTTTTCAGCGTCATGCAAGAGAATTCCAAGCGACAGCTGTATATGGACATCAAAGAGGTTGATTTAATCAGACTCGGACAGATCATCGATTCTCTGGGACTGGGCCGGCAGATACTCGTCGCCAGTTCCAAGCAAAATGAGTGCAAAACACTCAGGGATGCGGCTGTGGGCGTGCGCAGCATGTTGTGGATCGGCGGTAGCGCACAAGAGATAGAGGAGAAATTCAACCGCGCGGCAGAAACCGGATTTGACGGTCTGGATCAGGTGCAGCTGCATCTGAACGATGCAGTCGAAAAACAGCAATGGCGTTATCAATTATCTGCCGATATGTTAAAAAAGGCGCTGCGCCAGTGCCAGCAGGCCGGCATCGATCTGGAGGTGTTTGCCTATCATTTTGCAGAATCGGATATTCACGCTTTGCTCGATTTGGGTATTCGCTGGTATGCTACGGATGAACCGAAACGGTTTGCGGCGGCAGTGGCGAGCTGGCAGGGAAAAAAGTAGGCGGCTGCCGGCGTCTCTGCAGAGATGCAAATCCTTCGTAAGGGTATGGACCGATCAGATTTTTTTAGTTCATATAAATCGCAATGGAGCAATCTGTGCTCGAAAACAACCTTGAGGTTGTCCAAAAAGTTCGATTTTCTCAATATTGATTTGGCAAGCGGCCTTGTAAAAACAGTTCGCTGATAGATTCCTCACCCGCTAAAGCGGGTTCGGAATGACACGCTTCCGTTACTTTTTGGACACGTCAAGGATAAAACAATCGCTAAATTCAGGATTGAATAACTCTAACAGACCACAATCTCGTTCAACGGAAAAGGCTGAGCCATGAATTTATTGAATCTCTTCAAGACCCCTCCACATGCTGCGCCTATTGTTGCTCCACCCGAAGAATTGAACAAGATGTATCGCTACTGGCGATTGCGAATTTTGTACACCACCATGATCGGTTATGCGCTTTTTTATTTTGTGCGCAAAAATCTCTCCCTGGCCATGCCCGGCATGGAAGCGGAATTGGGCATCAGCAAAACTGATTTGGGACTTTTTTTAACTTTGCACGGCGTGCTTTACGGCATCTCCCGTTTTGCCAACGGCGTGCTGGCTGACCGCGCCAATCCGCGTTACTTTATGGCGTTGGGTCTGTTTATGTCCGCACTGATGAGTGTGTTTTTCGGCTTGAGCAGCGCAGTATGGGCTTTTGGCTTGTTTTGGTTGTTGAATGGCTGGTTTCAGGGCATGGGATTTCCGCCCACGGCCCACAGCCTGACCAACTGGTTTTCTGCCAATGAGCGAGGCCGCAAGTTTTCCATCTGGAATACGTCGCATTCTATTGGCGCCGGATTGGTGATGCTGCTCAATAGCGTCCTGGTACTGTTTTACTGGCGACTCTGCTTTTTCATCCCAGCTGCATTGGCCATGGCTGGCGCGTTTTTTATTGCCAATCGCCTGCGCGACACGCCCGAATCCATCGGCCTGCCGCCGGTCGAGACTTTTGCCCAGGATACAGCCGAGGAGGAGCGACTGTCTGGTCAAAAGGACCAGGATTTCAAGAAATTCGTGCGGCAACATGTGTTTGCCAATCCAGCCATCTGGGTGATCAGCCTGGCTAATTTTTTCGTTTATACCGTGCGCTATGCCATTCTGGATTGGGGTCCCACTTTTTTATCAGAGATGAAGGGGTGCCAATTGCACCATGCCGGTTGGATGGTGGCCGGTTATGAGCTGGCCGGCATTGTCGGCATGCTGGTCTCCGGCTGGATGATGGACAGGCTGTTCAAGGGTCGCGGCGGTCGCGCCTGTTTCTTTTATATGGCCGCCTGCACAGTGTGCGTGTTTTTATTCTGGAAACTGAACTCTAATTCGATTCTCATAAACGGCGTGTTGCTGTGCAGCGTTGGATTTTTTATCTATGGTCCACAATGTCTGATCGGCGTCATTGCCGCCAACCTGGCCACCAAACGGGCTGCAGCCACCGCCAACGGCGTCACCGGCATTTTCGGCTATCTGAGCGGCGTGCTCTCCGGCTGGGGTTTGGGTTTGCTGGTGGAAACCTCGGGCTGGAACAGCGGATTTCTCCTGCTCTCTCTGGCCGCTGCCATTGCCATGGGATTGTTTGCGTTTATCTGGCATGTGAAATAGCATCTTTCCAGCACTCCCACCCGGAGTGGGCAGCTTTGTATTTGTTACGGCCAAAATTCGGTGCACGGTAAAAGACCTCAATGCCATCGTTCATGCCTGGCAAAACGAACATGGGCTCTTCCGCACAATCGCAGCGCACAGGCGTTAACGGCGTTTGCCGCGCGCTCTGTCGATACAAGCTGTCCACACTCGTTACATAGTTTATCACGCGCTCTGCATCATACACCGCCACGCTGACGGCTGTTTGTACGGTAGCAGCCAATCGTGCAAAGGCGTTTTGCGCGAATTGCCGGGCAAAAGCAGGGATCTCTCCGCTTCTCAGCTTTTTTTCCAGATGTTCCAATGGCGATAAATCGAAATAAGAGAGATGCAGGTTTTCCGGAGAAGCGATAATCGTGTGGCAATAGGGTGCAACAGCAGCTAGAGCGGCAGGGGTGCCGCTGTAGCAGGTTGAAAGCACGGCCAGATCCATGCGAGTTGAATCCGGCAATAAACTCTGCAATCCTGCACCGAGATCCGGCAACGTGCAGGAACGATTTTTCATTGATGCATCATAGCCCAATCCGTTATACAGCGGGATTTCGTGACCCAGATAGAAAAACAGTTTGCGCTGTTTGCCGGCCGGCGAATGTATTTGCTGATAGAGCGCAGTCTCGGGGCTAAAGCGAGACTGCCCGCGTCCGCGATCATACGATTGTTGCCGGCACAATTGTCCGCAATGATAGTAATAAAACTCGCCATCGGGCTGTGCAAAAAGCAACAGTTTTCGTCTGCGCGGCTTTTGATAAAAAATGAAGGTTTCTGCGCGCGGATTGCCGTAGGCGACTTTGATGGCCTTTATCAGCGCATCCTGATCCGCACGACGAGCGAGGCCTGATTCGTCATGCCAAAGATAATCCCCATCGCCATGAATGATAAAGATCAATGAAAATTCCGGGGCTATTGAGTCTGTTTCACGGCAGGGTGCCATGTGCAGTGTGGGAGACGTAGAACTACAGGCAAGTAATAGCAGGCAACTGCTACAGAAAAAAAACAGCAACCGAATACAGTTCTGATGGAAATGGATGATGGTGATGGACATTCTTATAGAGAAATTCGCTTATAATATGAGAATCAAAATAATGATAATCAGCAGCAAGGTGACGATGTTGATGCTGATCGTGCCGCTGGCCTGTTCCATATCTTGAACCACATATTGGCTGAACGCATCCAGTTGTTGATCGGTGACGCGGTCGAAGCCGTTGCGTCCGGCCAGTTCATCCTGTTTCTCCTGCAGAGCTTTACGAAAAGCATCGATGCCCGGCTTGTCCTCTTTCGCCACCAAGGGCGATTTTTCCACCATGGTTAATGCTTTGGACATGGTTTGCAACGATTGGTCTAGAATGGTCCGTTTTTGCACCGGGTCTGCCGTTGCTTTTACCTTGCAGGCTGTTTCATTAAAATATTTTTGAATTTGATTTTTTCCATCCGCCAGACCGATCTGCACAAAGGCCAACATCAGGACCAACACAGCTGCGACTTTTTTAATACTCATGATGGTCATCCTCCAATATTATGGTCCAACGGACGCTCACAGCCGATGCACGGCGTCAATTAGGCGTCCATGCTTTTAATATACAAAAATTTCGAAAAAAAAGAGAAATTTTTAATTTTGCTTGATCCGGATTAGGGTGGTGTAAAATAGAGCAGCGTTGCCGGGAGACAAAACCGGCAACGCTGTTTGCGTGTTCGGATGATCCGGCTAGGCGCCAAAAACAGCCTTGATCTGTTCTACAGCCCAATCGATCTCTTCTTTGCTGATCACCAATGGCGGCGCAAAGCGGATGATCCATTCGTGCGTATCCTTCGCCAGAATGCCGCGCTCTTTGAGTTTGAGACACCAGGCCATGGCCTTGGGGCCGTCCGCTTTCAGCACCAGACCGATCCACAATCCTTTGCCGCGAACATGATCAATGTGCGGATGTCTGATTTTCGCCAACTCGTTGATAAAATACTCGCCCAGAGTTGCAGCTTTTTCCGCTAATTTTTCTTCCACCAGGACGCGCAGGGCTTCGCGAGACACGGCGCAGGCCATGGGATTGCCGCCATAGGTGGAACCATGCGTTCCGTGTTGAAAAACATTCATAATTTTCCGACTGGACAAAACAGCAGACACCGGGTACATGCCGCCGGAAAGCGCTTTACCGATGGTGATGATGTCCGGCTTGACGTTTTCGTGTTCGCTGGCCAGCATTTTGCCGGTGCGACCCAGACCACTTTGGATTTCATCGCAGAACAGCAGTACGTTGTTCGCTTTGCAGATTTCAGCTGCTTGCTTAAGAAATCCTGCCGGCGGCACCACCACACCGGCCTCACCCTGAATCGGTTCCACCAGAAAAGCGGCGGTGTTGGGTGTGATGGCTTTTTGCAAAGCTTCGACGTCGCCGTAGGGGATGGTGATGAATCCCGGCGTATAAGGTCCGTAAAAATCTTTGGCCAGCGGATCGTCGGAAAAAGAAACAATGGTGGTCGTGCGCCCGTGAAAGTTGCCGGCACAGACGATGATCTCAGCCTGATATTTGGGAATGCCCTTGGTGACGTAACCCCAGCGGCGTGATAATTTGATGCCGGTTTCCACTGCTTCGGCGCCGCCATTCATGGGCAGCATGGATTCATAACCCAGCAGCTCACAGGTTTCCTGCGCGAACAGCGGCCACAGATTATTGCGAAAGGCGCGACTGGTCAATGTCAATATTTCAGCCTGTTGCTGCATGGCTTTGACCAGTCGGGGATGACAATGACCCTGGTTCACAGCCGAGTAAGCGGCCAGACAATCCAGATACTTTTTGCCTTCTACATCCCAGACCCAGGGACCTTTGGCGCGTTCGATGACGACATCCAAAGGATGGTAGTTATGCGCTCCGTACAGATCTTCAATGCGCATCAGTTCAGCGGCATTCATAGAACCTCCGGTTAAAAGTGTTTTTTCATTTACCTTCTAACTTACGCCTTTAAGACGACAAAATCAAGTCTGCGAAAATGGGAGGCGGTCGCCGGTTTTTGCTTGATTAAATTTGATTTTATGGGTAATTTAGGAACTGTAAAAGGTTTCTCTGTTCTGGAAAGGAAAGGATTGCTAGTGCGAGTATTGTCAGGCATTCAACCATCAGGCGCTTTGCATTTGGGCAACTATTTCGCCATGATGAAGCGCATGATTGAATACCAAGAAAACCATGAGCTGTTCTGTTTTATCGTCAATCTGCATGCGTTAACCAGCGTTTATGACGCCGCTTTGTTGAAACAACAGACCTTTGAGGCGGCGTGTGCCTTTTTAGCACTGGGCATTGACCCGGAAAAATCACATTTTTACGTGCAGTCGGACGTACCGGAGGTCACCGAACTGACCTGGTTGTTGTCCAACGTCACTGCCATGGGACTGCTGGAACGCGGTCATTCTTATAAAGATAAGATCGCCAAAGGATTGCCGGCCAATCACGGGTTGTTTGCTTATCCGGTGCTGATGGCTGCCGACATTCTCCTGTATGGCGCCAACAAGGTTCCGGTTGGCAAGGACCAGATTCAACATCTGGAGATGACGCGCGATATTGCCATTCGTTTCAATCAAACCTATGGAGAGACGTTTATCGTTCCGGATGCGGATGTTGCCGAGGATGTGGCTCTGGTGCCGGGTCTGGACGGCCAGAAAATGAGCAAATCCTACGGCAATACCATTGATATTTTTACCACGCAGGCAGAGCTGAAAAAACGGGTGATGTCCATTGTGACCGACGCCACGCCGGTGGAACAGCCGAAAAATCCCGATAAATGCAATCTGTTTGCCATCTATTCGCTTTTCCTGGATCAGGCCGGCCGCGATGAATTGCGCGAGCGCTATCTAAAACCCGGATTAAAGTACGGTGAAGTAAAGAAAGAATTGCTGGAAGCGATCTGGAAATATTTCGAGCCCTATCGGGAAAAACGGGAGCAGTTGCTCACCCATCCGGATCATGTGCTGGATATTTTGCAAATGGGCGCGCAAAAAGCGGCCGCTGTAGGCCGGCCTTATTTGGAATTGGCGCGTGAACGGGTTGGCATTGCCTATCGGAGTGCATTTAAGAAATAGCGCAACCTTGCGAAGGTTTCAAACCTTCGCAAGGATAATCATAATTTGAAAGGTTGCATGAGATGATTCCTTTTCATTATAAAAAAGATCACCTGTACTGTGAAGGGGTTGCACTGGCAGCCATCGCGAATCAATTGGGTACGCCGGTTTATGTGTATAGCGAATCAGGCATTCGTGAAAATTATAAAACCATTACTACCGCCTTTGGCCGCCTTCCGCATACGCTTTGTTATGCGCTCAAGGCCAACGCCAATCCCGAGTTGTTGAAACTGATGGCCTCTCTGGGCGCCGGCGCAGACGTCGTCTCCGGCGGTGAATTAACCCTGGCCTTGCGCGCCGGTTTTCCGGCAAAAAAAATTGTTTACGCCGGCGTCGGCAAGACAGCCGATGAAATTCGTCTGGCGCTGCACAAAAAAATTTTCGCCTTGAATGTCGAATCGCGCGAAGAGCTGGAAACGGTTGCTCGCATTGCCGCCGAGATGGGCGTGGCGGCGCCGATTGCCGTGCGCCTCAATCCGGATATCGATATCGACGGCCATCCCTATCTGACAACCGGCAAAAGCGCCAACAAATTCGGCATTTCCCTGGCAGAAGCGCGCGAATGTTATCTGTGGGCGAGCAAACAAAAATCGCTCAAGATGACGGGCATCCATTGTCATATAGGTTCCATGATAAAAAAAGTAGAGCCGTTCCGCAAAATGGCGGAAACCCTGGCCGGTTTTGTTCAGGATATGAAGGAGCAGGGCATTCCCTTGGAGCATATCGATCTGGGCGGCGGCATTGGCGTGGATTATACCCATGTACTGGCTGAACACGGTTTGCCGTTTTTCTTCAATCCGGTTGATTTGGCCGGCGAGATTATGCCGATTTTAAAAACCACTGGTTGTGAATTGCTGTTCGAGCCGGGCCGTTCTCTGGTCGGCAGCAACGGCGTTTTATTGGCTACGGTTTTATATAACAAGCAAACCGGCGATAAAAAGTTTATCATTGTGGACGCCGCCATGAACGATCTGATTCGGCCCTCGTTATACGGGGCGCATCATGAAATTGTAGCGTTAACCAAAACAGCCGCGGCGATCGAAAAAGTGGATGTGGTGGGACCTATTTGTGAATCCGGTGATTTTATGGCCAAGGACCGCGACCTGCCCAGGATGAAAGCGGGCGATCGTTTGGCCATCATGACAGCCGGCGCCTATGGCTGGGCGTTGTCCAGTAATTACAACGCGCGGCCCCGGCCGGCAGAAGCCATGGTGTGCAAAGACGGCTGGCGCGTGGTGCGGGAACGGGAAAAGATATAGAGAGTTTACTCCTCGTCGTCGAACAGGGACACGACATTATTGGTGCGGCGTGTTTTGTCGGGCGTCTTGTCGGGCGCAGCAGCGGCCGTTGTCTGCGCCAATCTTTCGATGCGCATGGGATTGCCCTGCATGGTGAAATCTGCGCCGCGAACCTGATCTTCATCCAGGATCCAGGTCAGGGGTTGCGCAGGAATGGTCAGCAGCAATAGCGCCATCTGCCACCAGCCTTTTTTCCGATCTGGCCGCATCTCTTCAATGCGGGCATAAATGGTGGGAGTGTTGTCAAAATAGATCAGCACAAGTTCGCCGGGCTGAAAGCGATTTCCATAAGGCGGCATCATTTTTCCAAAATAGATTCAATGAGATGGTCTAAGTCTACGAAATCTCTCGCAAATAACCAAAGATATTTTTTTATTGCAGAATGGTTGGTAAAAAATGAAAAACACAGTTGTTAAAGCCAAGATCATCGACGCGGAAGGGTTGCAGCGAACCGTTACACGTCTGGCATTGGAAATCATCGAACGGAATCGGGGCGTGGACAAAATTGCCATTGTGGGCGTGCGCACGCGGGGCGCGACATTGGCCGAGCGCATTGTAAATAAAATTCAGGAACTGGAAGGCCGCAAAGTGCCCTACGGCGTCCTGGATATCACGCTCTATCGCGACGATTTTCGCAAGCGGTTAAAACAACCGGTGGTGCAGATCACCGACATCCCCTTTGAGATCGACAACATTGACGTTATACTCGTGGATGACGTGCTGTTCACCGGACGCACCACGCGCGCGGCTCTGGAAGCGTTGATGGATTTTGGCCGGCCTTCCAGCATTCAATTGGCTGTGCTGGTGGACCGCGGTCATCGCGAGCTGCCGCTGGTTGCTGATTATGTCGGTAAAAGCATTCCAACCTCCATTGGCGAAGAGGTGATGGTGCGGTTACAGGAAAATGACGGCGAGGATTGCGTGCTCTTGGTTGAAGCTCCCAAGGAGGGCGAGTAATGGCTTTGAAAAGCAAGCATCTGTTAGGATTGGACGGCGTCACCCGGGAAGAAATTACCGAGATATTGGATGCCGCAGCAACTTTTAAGGAGATTTTACAGCGCCCCATCCCCAAAGTACCGACCTTGCGCGGTAAGACGGTGGTCAACCTTTTTTACGAAGACTCGACACGGACGCGCATCTCTTTCGAATTGGCGGAGAAACGACTCTCTGCCGATACGGTCAATTTCAGCGCTTCCGGCAGTTCGGTGAAAAAGGGCGAAACCCTGCGCGATACGGTGCGCAACATCGAAGCCATGAAAATCGACATGGTGGTGGTGCGCCATAAAGCTGCCGGCGTGCCGCTGTTTCTCACGCAGTGCATCGACGCCTCTGTGATCAATGCCGGCGACGGCATGCATGAACATCCCACCCAGGCTCTGCTGGACATGATGACCATGCGGGAAAAATTCGGCCGTCTGCAGGGACTGAAAGTAGCGATCATCGGCGACATTTTGCACAGTCGCGTGGCCGGGTCCAACATGCGCGGGCTGAAAACCATGGGCGCTGAGGTGATGGTGTGCGGACCACAGACGCTGCTTCCGCGAGAGGTCGAGGATTTCGGCGTTTCGGTTTGCCACTCGGTGGATGAAGCTCTGGCCTGGGCCGACGTGGTCAATGTGCTGCGCATTCAAATGGAGCGACAGGAATCGGGATTGTTTCCATCCATTCGCGAATATCATGCGCAATACGGCATTACCAGACGACGGCTGGCGCAGGCCAAACGGGAGGTGACCGTCATGCATCCCGGTCCCATCAATCGCGGTGTGGAATTGGAAAGCGATTTGGCGGATTCCGAGTTTTCCGTTATTCTGGATCAGGTAACCAACGGCGTGGCCGTGCGCATGGCTGTGCTCTATCTGCTCAGCGGCGCTGAAGAGGCGGTGAGCTAGAAAGTAGTATTCACAGAAATGGAGCTTTTGTGGAAAAATTATTCAAGGCAAATAATGTATTGCTGACCGGCGGCGATATCCTGGATCTACAAACCGGTAAGCGAATGAAAACCGACCTGGTGATCAGCCGCGGCAAAATCGATAAAATCGGCAAAGAGGAATCAGCCTCTTTTAACGGTGAGGTGCGGGATATCAGCGGTTGTGTGGTAACGCAGGGTTTGATGGATATGCATGTACATCTGCGCGAACCGGGACGGGAAGACGAAGAGACCGTGGAGACCGGCTGTGCGGCTGCCATGGCCGGCGGATTCACCGCGGTGTGCAGCATGCCCAACACCGAACCGGTTTGCGACAATCAGGAGGTGGTGCGCTTTTTGAAAAGGCGCAGCGAAGAGCTCTTAGTGGATGTTTTCCCCATCGCCGCCATCACCAAAAAACGCAGCGGCAAAGAGATCACGGAAATGGCCGAGTTAGCCGCTGCCGGCGCTGTGGCTTTTTCCGATGACGGCAGTCCGGTGCAGAACGCCGCGGTCATGCGCCATGCTTTGGAATATGCGGCTATGTTCAAACTGCCGATCATTGATCATTGCGAAGAGGAGGCTCTTGCGGCCGGCGGGCAGATGCATGAGGGCCGCATGTCTACGCGCCTGGGCATGCCCGGCATACCGGATATCAGTGAAGAGATCATGATCAGCCGCGATATCAGCTTGGCGGAATATACCGGCAGCGCCGTCCATATCGCCCACGTTTCCACAGCCAAAAGCGTGGAACGGATACGACGCGCCAAAGAAGCGGGCGTACCCGTTACTTGTGAGGTTACACCGCATCACCTTGCTTTTACAGATGAAGAGCTGATGCACTATGATACTAATTATAAAATGAATCCGCCTCTGCGCACAAGCCAGGATGTACAAGCGCTCTTGATGGCGCTCAAGGATGGCGTTATTGATGCTTTTGCTTCTGATCATGCGCCGCACTCTAGCGAAGAAAAAGAGGTCGAATTTGCTGCTGCGCCCAACGGCATACTGGGATTGCAAACCATGGTTGGCGTCATCATCAGCAAGGTGGTGCAAACCGGTCATCTGACGCTGGCCGAGGCTTTAGCCAAAATGGCTATAGCACCGCGTAATATTTTACATTTGTCGATCCCGCAAATCAAGGAAGGGGAAATGGCGAATCTAACTATTCTATATCCGGAAAAAAACTGGATCATGGAACCGGGCCTGAACAAATCCCGTTCGCGCAATATGCCCTATTTTGGCTGGACGCTGCCGGGAGCGGTTTACGGCGTGTGCAATAAGGGCTTGATGTGGGTAGGGTGAGGGCTCGCCCGGCCTAAAGTATGATTTTTTATATCTCTGTTATTCGCCAGTCGCTGATGGTTGCTCATTAAGCAAGGATAATCCTTCCGACTGTTTTGTGACCTGGCGCATAAATTTATTAGTGATATTTTTGCATTATTGCATATGAAAAAATTTGCATTTGTTTTGTCCTGGATCGCGCTGCCCATCCTTTGGCCCTGGAACGTATTTACTTCGGAAGCACCATCGCCCTGCCAGCAGATTATTCACCGTTTCAATGAAACGTTATCAGTAAAAGTCGATGAGAAAGAGCTTTACCAGATATTTCAGGCGCTCGAGGCCAGCAATAATAAGCGACTTCCTGCCGCGTTCGTCACCAAAGCACAGGCGCGAAATATGGGTTGGAGGCCGGGGCAGGATTTGTGGAAAAATGAAAAATTAAAAGGCAAATCCATTGGCGGCGATCTGTTTCACAATCGGGAAGGCCAATTGCCGGCCGGAAAACGGGTGTGGCGGGAGGCTGATCTGGATTATAAAGGCGGTCACCGCAACGCCAAACGGCTGCTCTATTCAAATGACGGATTGCGCTTCATTACCGTTGATCATTATCAGACTTTTATAAAGGCGCCAGAATGCCGGTAAAAAAATGCGTGCTCAATGGTGAAAAACTTGTTTCCCTGGACGACGTGTACGACAGTCTGGCACGCCAGCTGGACTTTCCCAAGCACTTTGGCCGCAACCTCGATGCCTTGTGGGATGTGATGACCGCTGATCTGCCGGGACCGATATCCATTACCTGGAAAGCGTCCAAATCATCACGGGCTGTATTGGGGGAAAGTTTTAAAAAAATATCAGCTGTTTTAAGAGAGGCAGCCAAAGAACGGGATGATCTGATCGTGCGGTTCAAGTAGCTGGTGAGAAAAAACGCTTTCTGAATTGAGCTAATGCCTTATCCCTGAGGTTGTCCAAAAAGAAACTTTAGCATGTAGTTCCGGTTTTAGCCGGAAATTTCTCCGCCTGAAGGCGGAACTACATGCTTATTAAAATTGTAAAGATCAATATTATCAGGAGGTTTTATGAAAAAACTGTTCTTCGTCGGTATGGCGCTGTTAGCAGCATGTTCCGGCGCCCGACGCGTGCCTTTTGAACAATATTCGGTGGCGATGAATCTGCCGGTTGAGGCGGACAGTTCGGTGTTTATCGGCACAGGCGAAAAGTTTAACGGCGTACTGTGGCTCAATGAAGTGTTGCGCATCGAACAAGCATCGACGAAATCCGTCAGTGTGATCGAAAATTACGGCAAACTTTATGTGTGCGCGGATCAGTTTAAAAATGTCTGGATCATGTCGCCGGATGGAGACGGTATGACCGCATCGTGTAAAACCGTTGATGTCACACCGGACGACAAGACCGATGCATACAGCAGTGTTGGTTTTTCCCGCTATGGCAGCAAGGAAAACGCTGCCGTACGGTTCCGCTTCAACGGACGACAGATCTTTATTGATAAGAAAGGCAAAGCACATGAAAACTATAAATAAACTTACGTGGCTGGTTTTGCTGGCTTGTACAGGCCTGTTTGCGCAGGATGTGCAAACCTTGTACGACCAGGCCAAGGAGGCGCTTGCGGCAGGCAAATATGAATTGGCGCTCAACATGATTTCAGAAGCCCGGGCGGATATTCAAAAAGATCCGCAGCTGGATCCCAATCAGGCCTTCGGCAAACGGTTGCTGCCGCAGTTGGAAAAAAATGCCCGCAACATGGCGGAGATCGCTCAGGCGCTGCTCGAGCTGTACAAAACCACGGACAGTTCGGTTTCTTTTGCCGATCTGCCCCCTGGACCAGAAGCGGTGCGTGAATATAACAGCGCGGCGAAACAGGCTAGCAATGATCTGGCCGCGAAACGGGATGAAATCCTGAATCAACACGAACTGGCGCCGGAATATCGCGATGCCCTGCGCAAGCTGCCCGAGTTCACCCGTGTGGAACAATTGGGCTCGGTCGGCATTATGGATAAGGTTTCGGTCAAATATGAACAAATGGCCACCGCGCTCTTGGATTCGTTGAGTGCAGTGGATAAACGGTTGCGTGCGGCGGAGGATAAATTGGCAAAAATGTTGAAATCCGCACAAGCCAATAAAGCGCAGGTGGATAAAATGAGCAAAGAGGTGTCGCAACTTTCCCAGGAGAGAATGAATTATATCAGTTCCATCTCGGAAATGTTGGTCGGTGAACCGTCTGCAGAACAGAGCAAGTTGCCGGTTGTCCTGGAAGGCAACCAGGTTGAGGTGGCGTTCAAAAACGCCATTCAAACGGAAATGGGCCGCCTGCGGGCCTATATGGAACCGGTCGATTCAGTAACCTACAAGGAATTGGTGCGCAACTATGAAAAGATCGCCAGCTATAACCGTATTTTTACACGCAACAAAATCACAGCGGATCAGGCCGCTTTATTGTCCCAGTACAAAATGGCGTTAGATGCGGTCAAAGTGACAACGCCGAAAAAGACGGAATATAATCGTTTGTTGCTGATCGGCGGCGTGCTGCTGGTCATCATTGTCATCGTCATTGTGGTAGCTGCCGGCAAGAAAAAGGCCGGTGGATCTGGAATGGTAAGTTGAAAATCCTCAAAAAAAGATTGCAAAATTCCTTGAAAATGTTTATATTACTCGGCTAATGCATAATTATAGGAGAACTAGACCTTGAAGACCTTATCGCCAAAACCACAAGATATAGATCAAAAGTGGTACGTCATTGACGCCAAGGGTCTGGTGTTGGGACGTTTAGCTACAAAAATCGCCTCCGTGCTGCGCGGCAAGCATAAACCGTTTTTTGCTCCGCATGTGGAATGCGGCGACTTTATTGTGGTGATCAACGCAGATAAATACCGTTTAACCGGACGCAAAGTGCAGCAGAAAAATTACGTCTCGTATACCGGATATCCGGGTGGTTTGCGCAAGACGCCCATCGCCAAAGTGGCGGAAAAGAAACCCGAATTTGTATTGCGTGAAGCGGTGCGCGGCATGTTGCCGCACAATCGGCTGGGACGCAAGCTGCTCAAGAATCTGAAAATTTACGCAGAGGCTGAGCACCCCCATGTGGCGCAAAAGCCCGAAGCCATGGGACTGTAATCCATTCCATCGAACCTAAGGAGAAACGATGAAAGGCAATAACTTTGATGCAACCGGACGCCGCAAGTGCTCCATCGCCCGCGTGCGTATGGCGCCCGGTACCGGTAAAATTACCGTTAACGATCTGAGCCTGCTGGACTATTTCAAGCGCGACACGTTGCGCATGGTTATCGAGCAGCCTCTGGTGGTGACCGACACTATGGGCAAGTACGACATTATCGCCAATGTGAACGGCGGCGGTTTGGCCGGACAGGCCGGCGCGCTGTTGTTGGGCATTGCCCGCGCCTTGCTTAAAGCCAACGACGAGTTTCGCTCTTCATTGCGTCGCGGCGGTTTTTTAACCCGCGATCCGCGCATGGTGGAACGCAAGAAATACGGTCGTCCCGGTGCGCGCAAGCGTTTCCAATTCTCGAAACGTTAATCACTATTTACAATCACTCACATCCTTTCCCGAACACGGGGTGCCCGAAAAGGGACATATGTTGTTAGGAAGGATGGCGGTTTAACCCCAAGGAGATTTCATCATGGCAGACACTACCATTCAAGATTTGTTGCTCGCCGGCAGCCATTTCGGCCATTTGACCCGACGCTGGAATCCTAAAATGAAGCGCTACATTTTCATGGAGCGCAACGGGATCCACATTATCGACCTGAAGAAAACCATGGAGTGCCTCGCGGCTGCGCGCGATGCCGTGCGCAAGATTGTCAGCGAAGGCGGCACCGTGCTGTTTGTCGGCACCAAAAAGCAGGCTAAGGACATTATCAAGCTCGAGGCCGAACGTTGCGGCATGCCTTATATTTCCGAGCGATGGCTCGGCGGTTCTTTGACCAATTTTATCACCATAAAAAAAAGCATCAAGCGTATGAAAAATTTGGAAAAAAAAGCGACCGACGGCACCTATGACAAGGTCACTAAAAAAGAAATTCTCACCATCGAACGCGATAAAGAGAAACTGGATAAAGTACTGGGCGGCATTCGCGATATGAATTATCTGCCCTCCGTATTATTCATCGTTGACGCTAAAAAAGAGGCCATTGCGGTTCAGGAAGCCACGCGCCTGAACATCCCGACCGTGTGCATCACCGATACCAATGCTGATCCGGATGTGGTCGATTATCCGATTCCCAGCAACGATGATGCGTTTAAAGCCATCAGCCTGATCACCCACAGCATCGCGGAAGCCGTCATCGAGGGCAAGGCGCAGCGCGTGGATGTGCAAATGGCCACGGATACCGAATATGAAGACAAGGCCAAATATTTCAAAAAAGACATGGACGAAGAAGAGTCTGAAGTGCGTTTTGCGCGCGACAAGAAAAAAGCCAAAGAATAGTTCCGACCAGGAGATGAATATATGAATATTAGTGCGGATATCGTCAGACAGTTGCGCGAAGCCACCGGCGCCGGCATGATGGATTGTAAAAAAGCATTGGCCGAGACCAACGGCGATATGGAAAAAGCCGTTGAGTATCTGCGTAAAAAAGGCTTGCAAGCGGTGGAGAAAAAAGCCGGCCGGCAAATTAAAGAAGGTATGATCTATTCCTACATTCATCCGGGCAGCCGTCTGGGTGTTTTGGTGGAAATTAATTGTGAAACGGATTTTGTAGCGCGCACGCCGGATTTTCAGGCGTTTGTCAAAGACATCGCCATGCAGATCGCTGCCTCCAATCCCAAGGTGGTGGATCGCGCTGACGTGCCCCAAGAGCTGATTGCCAAAGAGACAGAAATTTACAAAGATCAGGCCCGTGAACAGGGTAAACCGGAAAAGATCTGGGACAGGTTTGTTCAGGGCAAATTGGAAAAGTACTATCAGGAAATCTGCCTGATGGACCAGAGTTTTGTCAAAGATCCCAACAAGATCATCCGTGATTTGCTTACGGAGTTGATTGCCAAGTTGGGCGAGAACATGGCCATCCGGCGTTTCGTGCGCTTTCAACTCGGCGAATAGGAACCACTCAGAGCGAAGCGCAAACTTCGCTCTTTTTTTTGTTTCTTAACCTTGCGAAGGTTGCTCCCGGTAAAGCGAGATGCCAAACGGTATTTCCTGCGGTATAGCGGGTCAGCCTTCGCAAGGTTAGCTTTATGGGCGCCAACCGTTCAAATTGGTATTACAACGCAACGCATTTACATTCAGCGGAAAACAGATGAGCGTCGAACAACCGGTCTATAAACGGATTTTGCTCAAATTGAGCGGCGAGGCTTTGATGGGCGGCAGCAACCGTCTCGGCATTGATCCGCAAACCGTGGATCAGATCTGCCGGGAGGTGGCTGAGGTGGCGCATCTGGGCGTGCAGATCGGCCTGGTGATCGGCGGCGGCAATATTTTTCGCGGTTTGTCCGCCAGCGCCCGCGGCATGGAGCGCGTGACCGCCGATTATATGGGCATGCTGGCCACGGTGATCAATTCCCTTGCTTTGCAGGATTATTTGGAACGCTACGAGGTGGAAACGCGCGTCATGACCGCCATCAAGATGGAAGAGCTGGCCGAACCGTTTATTCGCCGTCGCGCCGTGCATCACCTCGAGAGCGGCTATATCACCATATTCGGCGCCGGCACCGGCAATCCCTATTTTACCACCGACACTGCCGCCGCCCTGCGCGCCATCGAGATTGAAGCAAACGTCATTATCAAAGGCACCAAAGTGGACGGCGTTTACGACAAGGACCCGGTGCTGCACCCCGATGCCGTCAAATTCACCCGCCTGACGTCGGCCGAATGCATTCAACGGCAGCTCCGGGTCATGGATGCCACGGCGTTTACCCTGTGTCGTGAAAATCATCTGCCCATCATTGTTTATAATTTGCACGAGTCGGGCAACCTGAAAAAAATCATTTTGGGCGAGCCCATTGGAACACTAGTCAAGGATGAATGAGCCTATGATACAAGAGGTCAAGAAGGATGTCAAACACCGCATGGAGCAGGCGGTGGAAACCGTGCGCGGCGAATTAGCCAAGCTGCGCACCGGCAAGGCTACGCCGGCAATCCTGGACGGCATCATGGTGAGCTATTACGGCAATAACACCCCGCTGCGCCAGGTGGGCAACGTCAGCGCGCCGGAACCGCGATTGCTGGTGGTGCAGCCGTGGGATCGCAGTCTGCTGCCGGAAATCGAAAAAGCAATTCAGAAATCGGACCTGGGATTGAATCCGGCCAACGACGGCATTGTCATCCGCATTCCCATCCCGGCCTTGAACGAGGAGCGCCGCCAATCGCTGGTCAAGGTCGGCAAAAAAATCACCGAAGACGGCCGCGTGGCGGTGCGCAACATCCGCCGCGACGCCAACGAAAAGCTGAAAAAACTGGAAAAAGATCACAAGATCAGCGAAGACGATCAGCATCGCGGTCAGGATGAAATTCAAAAGATGACCGACGAGATCATCAAAAAGCTCGACGAGATTCTGGCGATCAAGGAAAAAGAGATCATGGAAGTGTGATCGTTCGCCCGGCAAAAACACAGCCGCTGCATTCCAGCGGCTTTTTTTATTGTGTACCAGCTTTTATTTGAGTATCGTTAATCCACTTCATAAAAAGGATCTTCCCAAGGCACTCTAAGAAATTCTCAGGCAAGAGGGGATTACATAACAGGAACGGCTTGAATCTTGAGAGGCCCGTTACTTTCATGACCGCCAATCGATACTTCGCCGATCGGGCAGAGTTATATATCTGATCATATCCGTGATTTTTTGCCTATAAGCAAAAATTCACGCGAAAAATTTTGCTTTCAGGCAAATAATCACTGATCGATATATGAGTCCAGTCTAAAAAGGTTGAAACCACGAATTACACGAATTTTCACGAATTGATTTTCAAGAGGTTAAAATCATAATTATTAGTGAAATTTGTGAAATTCGTGGTTTTTAAACCGGACTCATATATAAAAGACGGTTTATTAAGCTCTACATCCGCCACACCCGGAAGCGATCCTAAAGCAAATTTATTAATTTCTCCCCAAAACCCCCTGTTGTTTTTCTCTAAAGGATTCGTTATTTTCTAGCCAATCTTCAAAAAGGAACCGTTATGCCCGAAATGTACGACCCCTTTGCCGCCACCTATGACCTGGAGTACGGCCACAAAGACGACGATATTGCCTTTTATCTGGATATGGTTGAACGGTACGGCGCTCCGGTTTTAGAGATCGGCGTGGGCACCGGCCGCATTGCCTTTGAACTAGCGCACCAGGGTCATCGCGTCTGGGGCGTGGACAACTCGGCAGCCATGCTGAGAAAAGCGCAGGCCAAGGCAGCTAACTTACCTGTTAAAGCGCGAAAACTGCTCACGTTGCGACAGGCCGACATGCGCGTTTTGCTTTTAGCAAAAAAATTTCGCACGGTCATTATTCCGTTTCGTGCTTTTTTACACAATCTCACCGTGCAGGATCAGCTGGATGCTTTGCACAGCATCGCTCGTCATTTGCAACCCGGTGGTGTGTTGGTTCTGGATTTGTTTGTACCTTTGTATTCCGTATTGAGCAAGACCGAATGGCGGATGGAAATCCCGGAAGAGGATTTGGCCGGGGGCCACTCCGGTGTCTCCATCACGTCGCTGGTGCGGCACGATCCGGTGCGACAGATGCTCGATATTGAAAATATCTATCATAAAAATGGACGCGATCGCAGCGCCCGCATGGCCTATCGTTACGTATTCCGCTATGAAATGGAAGCGTTGTTGATCGCTGCCGGCTTTGATCTCCTGGCCTGTTACAACGGCTTTAGCGAAGAGCCCTATGATTTTCACAGCGGCGTTATGACTTTTATCGCAACCAAGAAATAAACGGAGCTGATTATGTTTTTACCTGAGGAACTGGATAACAGAACTTTTCGTTTGTTCGTGCAGCGAACCTGGTTTCTGAAACAGAGCCATCTGGCCTTGAGCCGTTCTGAGCAGGAATTGATCGATCTTATCGCTGAACAGCAACTCGCAACTTTTTTCCCGGGGAAAATGATCGATGTGAGTAAAGTATATTCGGCGGACGAACAGAATCCTTTTCTCTATCTGTCCGCCTTGTGGGAAATATATAAACAGATCGACAGCGATAAACCCAGGGGCGTGCGCTCTATTTTTGACAACGGTTTTCCAGATAACATTTCTGTGCGTGAACGGCGACGCCGCCTGGCGCGCGCATTTATCCGTTTATGCTCCGGCGAAGAGAAAACGCTTTCGGACCTGAAATATGTGCACGATTTGGAAAAAGCGGTGCACACGGATTTTTCGGCTGATGAAGCAGAAGCGGAAACCGCGATCGCGCGCGAACCGTTTAATATCTATCGGGATCAACTCATTAAAGGTTCGTTTTTCGCAGTGGCGCACTCTTTTCAAAAAGAAGCGGACAGCAAGCCCATCAGCGTCAACGTGAAATTAAGCGTTGCCCTCAACAAATTGCCCACCGAATGGATCGACGGCATGGCTGCAGGCTGGCAACGTCCGGAACAGCCTCACCGTAAGGAACGCATTCGGGATCTGTGTGAATTTCTTTTATCCCAGGAAGGATTTTTGCAGATCAGCGCGGCTCTGAACGATTCGGAGCGGGCCGCGATCAACATGATTCTGCAACATGGCGGCCATTTGCTCTACGGCAAGGTGCAGAAGGCTTTCGGCGCCGAAACCGGCGATGATTATTATTGGAGCGAACGGCCGCCAAAATCCGTAATCGGCCGATTGCGATACAAGGGGCTTGTGTTTGTCGGCAAGGCAGCCTTGGCAGATCGCCATTACAAAATGGCGGTGATTCCCAGAGAGCTGATTGCGGTATTAAAAAATTTATGATTTTAAAAAATATGGACTGAACGGATTTGGATTTTTAGCCTTCATCCTGGGCCTGTTTTGTTTGTATGGATTTGGATACGAGATGTTTATACGAATATTTTTACTAGGACTGGTTGGATTGACGCCGGCCTACAGCCAAACGACGTTTTTAAAAATCACCTATCCGGCCCAATATGATACGTTCAACGTCGATCGCCTGCGTTTGGCCGGCAGCGCCAATGCCAACGCTGCTATTTTCATCAATGGCGTCAAAACACGGGTTTATAGCCATGGCGCCTTTATCGGACGCGTCGATCTACAGCCCGGTCTGAATCGCATTATTGTCGAGAATAAAACGGCAACAACTGTTTTAAGCGACACCATCTTGGCGTTTCGTGAAATGCCATTGACTGCCACGCCGGTTTCGCCGACCACGATCGATACCACTTTTGTACAGCCTGCCACGGATATCTGGGTGTCGCCGGGCGACCGTTTTCAAGTCATCTGTAAAGGCAGTCCTGAAGCTATTGCTGAAATGACCATAGAAGGGGGCGCGCAAACCTATGCTCTAATGCCCATGCGGCGCATGGTTGCCGGCTGTTATTCCGTCTCGATTCTGGCAGGTGATTGGCCCATGGGCAGGCCATTACATCTTAATTTTTCTTTGACCGGTCAGGACAAAATAAAAAAGGAGTGGAAAGCGTCGGCTACGGTCACCCTCTTGGATCCGGAAAAACCGCTGCTTGGGTTTTCTCGTGCTGAAGCAAACCTGTGGAACGCGCCGCAAGAGGGCGTTGTGTTTGCCGTGTTGCCGGATTCGATTCCTCTGCAGATTACCGGCAAGAGCGGCAGCCGGTATCGCGTCTTACTTAACAAAACCATGAGTGGGTATCTCGAAGAAGCTGAACTGAATGCGCCGTTGCAGGTGATGGCGCTGACTCCGACGCCGGTTTCCTCTCCGGTCATCAGTTATGAGCGGGACTGGCTGCGATTGGACATGCAGGTGGCGCGTCCATTGCCGTTTGTCATCGAACAGACTCTGGAACCTGCTGCATTGGAAGTGACGCTATATGGCGGTTATCTGTCTTCGACCTGGTTGTCCGGTCCAATCACCAAATCTGAAATCAGGAACATCAGCTGGTCGCAACCTGAGGAGAACACGCTGCGCTGGAAGATCGAGTTGAATCAGAAACAGCAATGGGGACATCGGGTGGTGTTTCGCAACAACCGTCTTTCGTTGTACATTCGTCGGGCGCCGCAACCAAGCCATATTGCCGGCAAGCCGTTGGATGGCCTGATCTTTCTCATCGATCCGGGTCATGGCGGCAGCGAGACCGGCGCAATCAGTCCCATCGGCCTGGAAGAAAAAAACATCAATCTCGAATTCTGTCGCCAGGTGGCCGGTTTCATCCGCCAGGCCGGAGGCGCCATTGTGGTTACGCGCACCAATGATACGTTGTTGACCATTGCACAACGCATCAACGTGGCGCGACAGGCCCATGCGCATTTTTATCTCTGGCTGCATAATAATTCGGTCGGACCGGATGTGGATGCAAGTCGTGTTCGCGGCGCCAGCACCTATTATCTCGTGCCGCAGAACCGTCAATTGGCATGCAAAGTTTATGATCGCCTCACCAGAACCGGGCTGGCGCGTTATGGCTGTATTCAACAATCTTATTCCGTTACGCGATTGCGCGATATGCTGGCGATTTTGGTGGAAGGAGCTTTCCTGTCCAATCCTGAGGATGAACGCTTGTTGCTGCAGCCGGCATTTATAAAAAAAATGGCTGCGGCTGTATGCGACGGAGTCATTGATTTTGTCAGGCAGGCGCGCTAGCCAAGTCGTCTGGCCTGTGATAAAGAGGGTGTTGATCCGTTCAAATCCGTGTTCGCTTTTTTCTGATTTGTCATAATTCAAGAGGAACACCCATGAAACAGTACCTGCTTTGGTTGTCGATGTTCAGCATGCTGGTCATTGCCTGCAGCCGTCCTAATGCAGATTGGCTCAAAATGGTGGAAACGGAAAAAGAGTTTGCCGGGCGCTCTGTCAGCCATGGCGTCCCCGAAGCCTTTACGGTTTTTTTCAGTGAGGAAGCGGTGATGTTCCGTTTCGCTCCCATGTATGCCAGACCGGTCTATCAAAACCGCAAGGCCACTCCGGGTGTCGTATTGGATTGGGCGCCGACCTTTGCTGAAATCAGCGCGGCCGGTGATTTGGGTTATACCTATGGACCCTTTGAACTGTCCAAAACCGACAGCAGCGGCAAAAAAACGAGCAATGGGTATTTCATCTCCGTTTGGAAAAAACAGCCGGACGGCAATTGGCGCGTTGCTTTTGATAACGGCATCAGTTATAATGAAGCCGTATTGGTGCGTGATCAAACTGAAATGGGACCCATGACCAAGGCGACCTCTGCAGACACCAGCGTGGAACGAAAAAAATTGCTGGCCAGAGATCAGGCTTTTTCAACCGATACGCAAACTCACGGTGTTGATGCAGCAGCCGGTTACTTTAGCGATAGAGTCCGTCTTTTCCGCGATAACGTGGCGCCGCAAATCGGCAAGAACGCAGCTCTGGCGCAATGGCGAACGGACGGTAAACGGGGCGAGTGGACAGCGATGTTTGCCGGTATCTCCGGCTCGGCAGATTTCGGCTATACCTGGGGCGTGGGAAAACGCCATGCTGATCAGGATGGCAAGGAAAGCTATGCCCGTTTCTGGCGGCGCGAGGGTAATGGCGAGTGGCAGGTGGTGTTGGATGTTTCGCTGGTGTGGCCACAGTGAACACAGCCGGATCATAAAACTGTGTCATTGCGAACACAGCCACAGATGCAGCGAAAGGGGAATGACTGCGTTGGAGTGAAGCAATCCCCGTACATTACAAAATCTACCCTGATCGTTCAGCTATTTATGCGGAACAGCTTGAGCGCCAAAGGCGCGACCTATTATAGCCTGGGCCGCCAACAGACTGTGTGAAAACCAACAGACCCCGGATGTGGCCGCGTTTTTTGCGGCCACTCCGGGTGTCTCTCGACGCATAATCAATGAGTTAAGAAACACTCGGGGTCGCATAAATCGCGACCCCGGGGTTTGTCACAGGTTTTCACACAGGCTGTGCGCCCCAGGTTATAATATTGCGCCGCTTTGCGGCTTAAATAATACCTGAATTGAGCGATATGTGCTCGAAAAACAACCTTGCAAAGATTTCAAACCTTCGAGGATGATGCAATCGCTCAATTCAGGTAATGTTAACAACCCTATTGGACACCACTTGAAAATGAGCGATTTGTTTTTCGAGTCAGGCGAGGGGGTAGCGGAGGACCCCGCAGGGACGGCGCGAAATAAAGGCATACCGTATAATCAAAGAGATCCATGAGCGCCGGCCCGAGGAGGCCGGAGCGAGGGGGAGACTTCCCCCTCCTAAAAAAATTTTGTGCTAATCCTTATAGATGGTAATCTTGACCCGCCCCACTTGCGGTATGATAATCGAGATGTTGACCCCTGATTGCACTTTGAACGGATTGGGATCTACGCTTTCCAACTCGTAGCGCGAATAATAACCCAGTTCCACGTGCGCCTTGTTGTTGCTGCCGTTTTTGCCGCCTTCCTGGGCGGTCACGCTGATTTGATCGTTAAAGTTTTTCGCTTCCATGAGAATGATGTATTTACCGGCAGAGACGAAAGAGCTGTCCTCGTTTTTTCCATTCCAAAAAAGCACATAACGTCCCGTATCGGTAAAATATTCGTTGTTGACCAGAATGAGCACACGCTCCTTTTCCGGCTCGTCGTCTTTGAATGGATTCTTGCACTGCAGAGACAGCAAACTCAAGAGCAAGAGTAAAAAGAATTTTGTTTTCATGGTGTTTCTCAATTTCGTTTAACCTTGCGAAGGTTAATATTTATCTAGTCCACTTGCCGATCCAACCGTGCACCTCTTCCCACCACAATTTGGCGTTTTGCGGTTTCAAGACAAAGTGGGTTTCATCCGGATAGATCAGCAGCCGCGACGGCACAGCCATGCGCTGCAAAGCGGTGAACATTTGCAGTCCCTGCGTATAGGGCACACGATAATCGCCCTCGCCGTGAATCACCAAAGTGGGTGTTTTGTATTTTTTGAAATTTTGAATGTAAAACGACGGCGACCATTTGGCGTACATTTCCGGATTATCATAAGGCGTGCCGTTCATCTCCCATTCCGGAAACCAGAGCTCTTCCGTGGCGCCGTACATGCTGCGCTGATCGAACACGCCGGCGTGACTGACCAGGGCCTTAAAACGATCCGTGTGCGTGGCGATCCAGTTGACCATAAATCCGCCGTAACTGCCGCCGGCTGCGGCCATGCGTTGGCCGTCAATAAATGGAAAAGTTTTCAGTAAATAATCGATGCCGTACATCAAATCCTGATATGGCCCGCCGCCCCAGTCCTTGCTGACCGCATCGGTCCAGGCCTGGCCGTAACCGGTGGAACCGCGGAAATTTACCATGGCCACCACATAGCCCGGCGCAGCAAACATGGACGAGTTCCAGCGATAATGAAAATTATCCTCCGACATACCCTGCGGCCCGCCGTGTATGACATAGATCAACGGATATTTTTTCTGCGCATCAAAGAACGGCGGCTTTACCAACAAACCATGCGCTTTTTTGCCGTCATAACTGATGAACCAGAAATCCTCAGCAGGATTCATGGCCAGTTGTTCCAGCAAGGGCTGGTTGACGCGAGTGATCTGCCTGATCTGTTTTGTGTTTACATCCAGACAAAAAATATCATCCGGATTCGTTATGCTTTGTCGTTTGAAAAAGAGCTGCCGGCCGTCCGCACTGACCGTTAAGCTGCTGTTGGTGTGATCCTTGATCAGCTCGGTAATCGTGAGCGTGGCAATATCCACAGAAAAAACGGCAACGCGCGCCTGTTGATCGGCAGTAAAATATATTTTTTTGCTGTCAGGCGACCACGCGGTTTCATTAACGCTGCGATCCAGAGCAGCAGTAAGAGATCGGGTTTGTCGCGTAGAGCGATCGTATAACATCAATTCATATCGGTCCGCTTCGAATCCCGGCCGACGCATGGCTTTATAGGCGAGATAGCGGCCGTTCGGTGAGTACAACGGTTGATTGTCGTTGGCTTTGTTTTGTTTGGTTAGCTGTTCGGCACTATTCATTGCCGAAAGAAATATATCGTTGTTGGTAGAAATGGCGTTCACCGGATCAATGTTGCGCACAAAGGCCAATTCTTTACCATCCGGTGCAAGATCATAGTCGCGGGAACCGCCCAAGTCCGGCGGCGGCGTGCTATAGTCTCCTGGAGTCAAATCAACGACATTTTGTCCCTGTATGTCGCATTTAAAAACATGACTGACCAATCCTTCGGTCCAGTGATCGAATACGCGAAACAGCAGTTTATCGCTGGTATGGGCTTTGATCTTGGACTCTTCCTGCTGCTGCAAGCGTTGTGCGGTTTCTTGCAGAGTTTTGGCGTCGCTGTAGACCGAAGCGGTGAACAGAAATCCTTTACTGTCAGGCATGCACACAAAATCATCGATGTCAACCGGCAAATGAGTTATCTGTTTAGCTTCGCCGCCGCTAAGTGAAAGAGAATAGATTTGCCGGGAACCGTTGCGGCTGGAGATAAAGGCCAATCCGGAGCCGTCCGTTTGCCAGCGCGGTGAGCCGTCGAATTTGGGCGAAAAGGTGAGCTGGCGTGTTTCGCCGCTTGTGGTGCTAGCAAGCCAAAGATCGGCATTGCCGCTGTTTTTCTCCATATCATAGGCGGTCAAGGCAAAAGCCAGATACCGGCCGTCCGGCGACAGGCTCATCTCGCCGATGCGTTTCATGGCCCATAAATCTTGCACCGTCATGGCCCGTTGCTCAGCGCAGACTACGGACCAGAGTAAAAGTAATAGTGTAACTTTTTTCACAAGCACTCCTGAAATTGTTAATACGAACGCGGATTGAACGGATGAAACGGATTTGAACGGATGAAGAAAAAAGCCGTTTAGATCCGTCCTAGCCGTTCAAACTGTGTTTGTTTTTAATCATGGTTTAACAATTGAAAAATCATTACCCTCATTAGGCCAACGAGACCTTACCGAGATGGTATCCGGATAAATATAAAACCGCTCTGCCGGTTGAAATGGGAACGGTTCGCCCAGAGTGTATTGGCCGTTCTGGTCCTGGTCGCGATAAGCGTAAATCTGATACATGCCGGGCATGATGTTGGCAAAGCGATAATCGCCAACGGTATCCAGCCATAAATCATAGTGCGGGCCGTTTATGGCTTTGGCTTGCATGAAAATCCTGCCACTAGCTAAACTATCATCATCGGCAATAGTTCCGCTTATTTCCGATAGGGTGTCCTTGTCAACGATAACGATTTTTTTGACAAACAGCGTGTCGGCCAGGCGATTTCCAGCCCGGTCTTTGACCGAATCCACCGGCAAGGTGATTTGGTACAAATGGTTTTCTTGCCACGGCTTTTCTGCTGTGAAAATCACGCTGTTGGCAGCGGCAAAGGAAATTTTGCCAGGTACGGATTTTTGCGAAGTATCCAGCACCGCCAAATGACGAAACAAAGTTAGTTGATCCATGGCTTTGGAAAACCATATTTGCAGCACAGCATCCCAGGGAACAGCCCGTGAGCTGTCGCGTGGCGACATGGTCAGATAGCGCGGTCGCGCGGTGTCCGGCAGAGCACTGCCTGTAAAGGTTATTGCGCGCAACGAGTCGAGACTGTGTCCGACCAGATCATGGCCGGACAGGTCGGAAATTGCATAGCTTTTATTGGCGTCTTGAATGGCCGTGGTTACATGTAAAAAAGCCGGATTGGAAAAATCAAGAAATTGATCCCATGTTTTTAGCGTATCCGTTCCACTGGTGATCAGAGTTGGTCCGACCTGTTCCATTTTTTCAGAGAACTGCAAATCCACATGGGAGTGATCTGGGGCAGAGGCCGCGACCAGACGCGGTCGCGTCGTATCACGAACCGCCATGCGCAAATACAGATTGCCGGCTGTGGATCGTTCCGCGCTCAAGCAGATATCCTGATTGGCTATGGCGATGGCTTCGGATTGCGCATTGTATCGGCTATTACGGTCACGATCCTGTACTGCAAAGATGCGAAAGCGGCTTAAGGACAGATAGCGCAACTGAAATCGACCCTGGTTGTCCGTTTGCGTGATATAAAGCGGCGTCTTTTGACCGGGATCGGGTTCCGGCGTTTCCTGCAGGTCATATGCCCAAATTTGTGCGCCTTCGACAGCCGGTTCACCGAACAGCTGTCCGCTGATGCTGCCTTGATCCAGATGTTGGCCGGTGGAAAAAGCCAGCGACCAGGGTTCCGGCATGGGATTGTTGCGGCGATCCTTACAACCGACGCCCACGGTTATCACATACGTGCGGTTAACGGCCAATCCTTTGGGAAAAAGAATCAGGAGTTTGTTGCCGCGCCATTTGTAGGTAACGCCTTCGCCGGGCAAGGGCGTGATGTAGATCGATTCTTCACAGGATCGTCTGTCTACAGCCTCACTGAATACTAGTTCAACCGCACTGTCCAGAGGCACGCGAGTCGTATCCGGCCGTGGTGTGGTCTGTAGAATTTTCGGCGGTGTTTTGTCTGCCGGCCCGCCGGGCGGAAAACCCTGTTTGGCGCAGCAGAGCAGCAGGAATATCAATAAAACGAAACGTCGATGCTTCATTATTTGGTCCGAATCGATTGTGTCGAATTTAATCAGAATTGAGCGATTGAGATGGCCGTATCGTCTCGATACTCCAAATTTTGAGCAAAAATCACGCAATGCCGGTTCGGGTAAGACCATCTTTCCCGTAAACAAGCAAAAATAATCAAAAAGGGATTAAAAAAAAACTGTTTTCTTTTTCTAGAATTATCAACTACATTAAATTCGGAACAGGAGTAATAAAAAACCGGTGTTAATCCCTCGTAGCCGTTTATTCTGCGTTCCAGATTTTTTATCAACGGGTAAAAATAAACCATCTTTATATCAGCTTGGGAGATTTTTATGGAAACGACCGATCTGTCTCGTCGGGATTTTTTAGCTGGTGCGGCCCTGACCTCGACCTGGGTTGCGACGGCTCGAGCGGCTGAGAGCATGCCGTTAATCAAACCGCCGGCACTCAAGACCGGCGACACGATTGGCCTGGTGGCGCCGGCCAGTCCGGTGTTTGAACCCAGCGATGTGCGGGAAGGCGTGGCTGCACTTGAAAAGCTTGGTTTCCGAGTACGCACCGGCAAACATATTGCCGCAAAATTGGGCTATCTAGCCGGAAATGACCGCGAACGCAGCCAGGACTTGATGGATATGTTTATTGATCCGGAGATCCATGCTATTGTTGCATTGCGCGGCGGCTATGGTGCTATTCGCCTTTTGCCGTTTCTCGATTTTGATTTGATCCGCAAGAATGCTAAAATTTTGCTTGGCTATAGCGACATCACCACCTTGCATTTGGCTATTCATAAAATGTCGCGCATCGTCACGTTTCATGGCGCTGTTGCGTTATCAACGTTCAATGAATATTCCACACGCTATGTCATAAAAACGCTGACGCAGTGCACAGCGGTCGGCGTCATCGATGCTCCTCCTGCGGCCATGCCCACGGTTCTGCAAAATCGAAATAAGAACAAACGAGTTTCAGGTGGCTTGGTGGGCGGCAACATGACGCTGGTCTGCGCCAGTTTGGGCACGCCCTGGGAAATCGATACAAAGGATCGCGTGCTTTTTCTGGAAGAGGTTGGAGAAGAACCCTATTCTCTGGACCGCATGTTGACGCAACTGGATCAGGCCGGCAAATTGAGCTGCTGTAAAGCGATTTTGCTGGATCGCTGCGCCAAATGTACGCCGGCGGAGTACAAGCCGGCATTTTATAACACCATGAGTGTGGAAGAGGTTATTTGCGACCGCTTGGCGCACCTGGATGTTCCGGTGTTGTATGGTTTATCCTTCGGCCATGTGGCGGATAAACCGGTGATGCCGCTAGGCGTACAGATAGCGGTTGATGTTGAAAAAATGCAAGTTGAAATAGTAGATGCGGCTGTGGCATGATTTTTATATAAAATCATTTCCGGACGTTTTTATGTGTTGTAACGCTTTTATTTTCAAGTGAATGCGTGTTTTGCGCGAACATGATTTTTTGTGCGAAATATCATACGCAACCAGACAAATAATTTGTATGTTTGAGTGTAAAAAGCGCATATTCCAACGGCAGGCAGCATGATTCGGTTACAATATATCTGTTCTTTGCTGATTTTTTTGACTGTTGCCGGTTCCGGTGATTTTCTAAGTGCCGCGACCGCTACTGTTTATTGGAATTCAGTCAAGCAAGATACCAGCGGTAATCCGGTGACCCCACCGGTTTATTATTATGTTTATCGCGATACGATTCCGACCTTTACAGCCGGAACCTCGACGTTCTTTAAAGCTACCAGCGACACGTTTGTAACAGATACGGATAGCCGGTTGAACAACCCCAGCCTTCATCTTTTTTATGTGGTCAGGGCAGTCGACGCCTGGGGCAATGAATCGGTGCTTTCCAATCGTATCGGCGAGGCGCCCTATGTGCTGGCGCGCGCAAAAATCTGGCTGCAATCGTTCTATCGGCCTGATGCGGATACCATGATCTGTTCTTTGAAACAACAAGAGTTGTTGCCTTTTTTGTCGCCCTATGGACAATCCGCCCGTTTTGCTCCCTATCTGTCCGATCAGATTGTCGATTGGGTGATGGTGCAACTTGTGCGACCTGATGACGGACAGCTAGCCGGTCAAAAAGCTTTTCTATTGAAAAACAACGGCCATCTTTGCGATGTCGACGGGCAGAATCCTGAGATATGGTTTCCCGGAGTTACCGCTGGTTCTTATCGCCTGTCGATCCGGCATCGCAATCATTTAGCTGTTTACGCCAGAGAACCGCTTTTATTCAATAATGAAGAAGCGCCTCTGGTGGATATCACCGGAGACAGTGCGCTGTTCCTGAATGCAAAGGCTGCCATTGAATTGGAGGAGAACGTTTGGGGCATGGCCTGCGGCGATCTGAACGACGACGAAGCAATCAACGAAACAGATTACCAATTATGGAAAAATTTTGCCCTCATTAACGCTATGGGATATGCGGCTGCTGATATGAATGCAGACGGACGCGTGACCACGCGCGATTATGTACAGTGGCATGCCAATCGCGGTATGCCGAGGATGCCGTAATCTATTTATTGAAATAGTGGTTGCAGGCCTTGGCCAGATCAAAATAAAACTTGATTTTTTAACAGAAATTCGCTAAATAGTAACAAACTATTATCGGAAAGAGAGCTGCTATGAGAAAAGTCAGCCGTATTTTTTTCATCGGGGTGGTGTTGATGGCATTAAGCACGGTAGCCATGGCTCAGAACGATGATGCTGAATTTCGTTTGCTCGTTACCGCCAATCCGGCAACTGTGGATGGAACCTATGCGGTTGATTTGCAAATGCGCATTGCGCCGACCTTTACTACGCCACGCAATTTGAATTCGTTAACGGTGGATGTGACCTATCCCACCACTTTGGCTGAATGGACGAGCGGCGAAGAAGCCGGCACTAACTGGGCATTGAGTGCCGGTTATGAAACCAGCGTCAGCAAACTATCCGGGTATTATCGTGTATTGGTTACCGGCAATGGCGTGCCTGCCGGCGGTGCGGCCTTTTCTCTCACGGATGCATGGCAGAGCATCGTGACCCTGCGTTGGAAAATCGCCACGGTCAGCGGCTATTACGATATCGCCATGGCAACTGATACGGATTGCGGCGCCTATTTTTCCGCCGCTCCGCCCAGTGATTTGGCTGAATGGGACACTGCGCCGAAGGCCAAATCCGGTTTGCTGTTGACCGGCAAATTGTTTCTGAATGGTCCCTATTCCGCCGGTTCCCACGTGATGAACACCTCGTTGCGCGACGGCGGCTATGTGCCGTTAACCTCTCCTTACACCGATGATGCGCGTACGGTTGCATCGATTCCATCAACAGTCACGGATTGGGTGTTGCTGCAATTGCGCAGCACGGATACCGGCGCAACGGTTTCCTCGTCCAGCGTATTGTTGCGCGGCGACGGCCAGATCGTCGGCGATGATGGAACAGCAACTCAGGTTACCATCAACTCTATTGAAGGGGACAAGGATTATTACCTGATCGCCAAACATCGCAACCATATCGGCGTGATGAGCGCGGCCGCTTTTGCCATGAACGGCAGCACGGCAGCAACCTATGATTTTACTACGGCATTGACGCAATATTATGGCGGCGAAGCGAAAGAACTTGAGACCAATGTGTACGGATTATTTGCCGGTGATGCAAACGGTTCTACGGTTGTCAACTCGACTGATTATTTTGCAGTGAAGCCCAATCTGGGCTCGACAGGTTATTATAATGCAGATGCCAATTTGTCTTCCATCGTCAATTCAACCGATTATTTTGCCATTAAACCTAACCTTGGAAAAACGACTAATATACCTTAATAATCAGGAGATGACATATGAAAAAATATGTTACCATCATTCAGATCATGAGCATTCTCTTTATTCTCGTCGCCACCCAATTGTGGGCGGGGACGATCAATATTTCATTATCGGGCACCGATCCTCTATCCGTTATCGTAAGAGGCGTGAGCAGCAACCAGCAAGCGGCCAATATCAATCTCTGGGTTTATTATCGTGATGATGGCGTCACCGACCTGGCGATTGGCAATGTGAACAGCGATGCCACAGAGGTCACATTCGGCTGGGGTACAGGTTATTACAGCAAGGCACTTGAGACCGGTTCGTGGGTAAGAGGTGGACACACCTTCACACGTCGAGTCGCTTATTCCAATGCAAACATTCCGGGTCCCTATGACGATTACTGGACAACTGGTGGAATTGCGGTTTTAATTTTGGATTTCTCGCCGGCCGGCAGCGGTCATGCTTATGTGGAAGCACAAGGTTCTGATGCCTTTGTGGATTGGTCTGGCGTCCCCCACACCATTACCTACACGAATCGCGATGTCACCTTGCCGGTTGAGCTCTCTGCCTTTTCTGCCGTTGCAGATCAAGGTCAGGTGCTGTTGAAATGGGCCACCGAAAGCGAGCAGGGCAGCCTGGGTTTCAACATCTTTCGCGCTGAAGATAAAAACGGTGCGTACGAAAAGGTCAACGCAACCATAATCAGGAGCGCGGGCAATTCCACCATCCATCGGGAATACCAGTACCGCGATGAAAGAAATCTGGAAGCGCAGAAGACCTATTACTACAAACTGCAGGACGTGGATGTCAATGGCGGCAATCGCATGAGCGACCCCATTGAAGTTTTTGTCGACCGCGTTCAGGCGCCGAACAATTTCTACATGAACCAGAATTATCCCAATCCGTTTAATCCCATCACCAACATCAAGTACGGATTACCGGAAGCGGCGTATGTGCGCATTGACATTTATAATTTACGCGGCGAGCTGGTTGCCATACTGCAGGACGGCATGAAGGAAGCCGGCAATTTCCTGTTGACCTGGGATGGCCGCAATTTGAACGAGCAACTGGTTCCTTCCGGCGTGTATATTTATCGCATCAAAGCCGGCAATTATACCGATACGCGCAAGATGATCTTTACCAAGTAATCATGTTTCGACATCTCCTGATGATAGCATATAGGCCCGGGCGTAAGTCCGGGCTTTTTTGTGTGTAAGTAGTTACGCCTTTAGGCGGATTCTTTTCCGGCAAAAGGCGGGACGAGTCGCAAATCTCTTCATTCGAGGCGGTAACCTAACCGTTCGATGGGCAATCGTTTAATTCAGGTCTGAATAAAAACCGATTGTTTTTTGTTGTGAAATTTTTTATTTTTCTATAATTATAATCGCGTTTTACAAAGGACAGGAATCATGGAAAACAAAAGGGTAGAGAGTTATCGCGATCTGGTGGTCTGGCAAATGGCGCATGAACTGGTGCAAAAAATATTCGCCTTGTCCAAAAAATTTCCACGCAATGAACGGACCTTGATGGCGCAAAAAATGCGCGACCTGGCCATGCAAATACCCATGAACGTGGCTATGGGATTCCAAAAGCGCAACCGCAAGACCAAAGTTTATTTTTATCGCGCCGCGGTAACTGTTTCTGAACAGCTGGAATACTATCTGATTCTGGCCCAGGATCTGCGCTACCTTAAAAACAGCACCGAATTGCTGGAACAACTGGATAATGTTGAGAAAAAATTAAAGGGTCTGTTGCGCTCTGTGGCCGGCAATGAAAAACCGTAAACTCTGCCTGAGCGATTAAAAGCGAACACGGATTTTGACGGATCGAACGGATAAAGAAAAGACCGGATCCGTTTAATCCGCGTTCGCTTTTTTTTGACTTGGCATCAATAACAAAGGAGACTTTTCATGGACCTGCAAGCCATTCAAGCCGCCCTGCAAGCTGCTCATCTGGACGGCTGGTTGTTTTATGATTTTCATAATCGCGATCATATCGCTGCGCGCATTCTCGCCATGGATGTGAAACGTTTCGCCTCGCGCCGCTGGTTTTATTACATTCCGGCACATGGTGAACCGCAAAAACTGGTGCATCGCATCGAACCCTGGCGTTGTGATCATTTGCCCGGCGCCAAACATATCTACCTGCCCTGGCCGGAACAGCACAGCTTGCTTAAAAAAATACTCGGCCCGGCAGAAAAAATCGCCATGCAGTACTCTCCGGACAATGCCATTCCCTATGTCTCGATTGTCGACGGCGGCACAGTGGAATTGATTCGCAGTTTCGGCGTAGAGGTTGTTTCCAGCGCTGATCTGGTGGGCAAATTCGAGGCGCATCTTTCCATGGCAGACTGGCAGACTCATCAAGAGGCCGGTGCGGTTATGCAGATGGTCAAAGATGAGGCTTTTAAAGAGATCGGCCGACGCATCAAGGCCGGGCAAGCGCCGCGTGAAGTGGAAATTCAACAGTTCATGCGCAACATAATGAAAGAGAACAGCATGTTTGCGGAAGACGGTCCGGTGGTTGCCGTCAATGAACACGCCGCTGATCCCCATTTTGAACCGACAGAAACCAACAGCCTGGCTATGAAAAAGGGGGATCTGGTTTTATTGGATCTGTGGGCCAAGAAAAACACACCGGGCAGCATTTTTTACGACATCACCTGGATGGGCTATATAGATGCGACGGTTCCCGAATATCACGAATCCATGTTTCAAATCATTCGCCGCGGTCGCGATGCGGCCCTGCGTTGTGTGCAGGAACATTTCAGCGCGAACAAACCGTTATACGGCTGGCAGGTGGATGACGTGTGCCGTAAAGAGATCGTCGATGCCGGTCTGGGTGAGTATTTCACGCATCGCACCGGACATAACATCGGCGAGAACGTACACGGCAACGGCGTGCATATCGACAATCTGGAGACGAAAGACGAGCGGCGCATTCTGCCGGGAACCTGTTTTTCCATCGAACCCGGCGTGTATCTGTCGCATGAAAAACGGGGCTATCGCACCGAAATTGATGTGTTCGTTACCGAAGAGGGTGCTGTCGACGTGACCGGCGCCATTCAGGAAAAAATTGTCCCTATTTTGAAATTGTAAAAGATAAAAAGACTCGCGCCAAGACGCAGAGACGCCAAGAAAAGAAAACAGCCTTTTCCCACTGCGCCTTGGCGTCTTGGCGCGAATATGTTTTTATCCTTGCATCATG
>CAYLWO010000032.1:42950-58362 GCA_964387285.1 uncultured Cytophagia bacterium
TGACCAGGCGATTCTGGAGCCCGGGAAATATCTGGTGCTGTGCCAGGACACGCTTGCCTTTCACATGATTCATGGCAAGTGGATGAAACCTGTTGGTGATTTTGTTTTTGGCTTAAAAAACAGCGGTGAATCCCTGCGACTGTACGATCCGACCGGAGTGCTGGTTGACTCGGTGCGTTATGGCGACGATCCTCCGTGGCCCAGGGAGGCCGACGGTTTGGGACTGACGCTGGAATTGGCAAATCCCAATTGGGATAATACCAATCCGCTCAACTGGCGAGGGTCTCTCGTTCGCGGCGGTACGCCCGGTTATCAAAACAGTACTTTAACGAATGTGGTAAATTCGGCTGTTCTGCCGATTGGTTGTAAATTGGAACAAAACTATCCTAATCCGTTCAATGCCGCAACCACAATCGCCTATACTCTTGAACAATCCGGGCCGGTATTTCTTGCTGTGTACAATTCTCTGGGACAACAGATGGCTGTTTTAGCGGATGGTTATCAGGATAAAGGCCGACACATGCAGCAATGGCATGCCGGCAGCGCCCCCGCAGGTCTCTATTTCCTGCTATTGCGCACACGGGAACAATGTTTGCAGCAAAAGATGATTTTATTGCCATAATAGAAAACCCGAACACGCTCTTTGTGTTCGGGTTTTCTGTTTTAAAAAAGTCATTAGAAATTTTTTATCGTTTCCAGCATGGTCACAATGTTTTGCACCGGCGTTTTCGCCTGAATGTTGTGCACAGAATTAAAAATGAAACCGCCGTTTTTGCTGAATATTTCACAACGCTGCAACACCTGCTCCCGCACCTGTTGCGGCGTGCCGAAGGGCAATACGCTTTGCGTGTCCACACCGCCTCCCCAAAAAGTCAAACGCTCACCGAACTGCTCCTTTAGCTCGGCGGCATCCATGCCGGTTGCTGCGCATTGCACAGGATTTAAAATGTCAAAACCGGCGTCTATCAATGCAGGAATGAGGGGCCGGACAGCGCCACAAGAGTGCTTGAAGGTTTTCCAGGCGGTGTTTTTATGGATCCAGTCGTTGAGTTGACGATAGTAGGGCAGATAGAGCGAACGAAAGGTTTTTTCTGAACAAAAGGTAGAGTTCTGCGTGCCGAAATCCGTGCCGCAGAGAAAAACCGCGTCCACCTGGTTGCCGACAACGCGATGGATTTTAGCCAGGTTTTGCAGAGCTATTTCGGTTTGTGCGCTGAACACCTTGTGAATATAGTCTTGTCGCGTGACGGTGGAAACATACCACTCTTCCACATCGCGGATGCCTTTGGGATGTCGCAAAAACGTCCCGGGCACCAGAGCGATATCACCCAGCGCGGTGCCGCTGAAGGAAGCGAGGATGCCGCGACCCGTAGCCCGCGCCTTCTCCACTTCTAATTTATAATAGGCCAAATCATTGTCAGAGATCGCGGTAAACTCTTCCAGATTATCCCGTGGATCAAGGCGATCCTCATCGATGGGCTCCTGGCGGATGATGGCGTCGAAATAGTATCCGCCTTTGGGCATGCGGCCGCTGGCCGGCGCTGAGCGGTCGCCCTTGGGGTAGATGAGCAAATCGCCGTTCTGTACGCGGCTGGTTTGAAAATTTTTTGAAACCAGTATTTCCATGCCGTCATCCATGCGGAACGGCTGCCAGTCTTCGTTGGAAAAACCGAACAGAGTTTCCGGACCGATCACCGGCTGTACATCGATGCCCATGGCTTGCTGCAAATCCTCTTCGATGGTTCCCAGCATCTGATAGGGTTCGTGCACTTGGATCAACCGTTTTTCCAGGCCGTAATACTCGCGCAATGCGGCCACGCAGGTGTAATGAATGCCGGTCACAGCCGAACCGCCGAAATCGACCGGAATTTTATCCGGCGTGCGATGATGCAGAGAAGCGCTAACACGTTCTTTACTGGTCATAGAGCGGGCCTCAAGATAAAATTGAACTGCTGTACTTTATTTAGCGGCGTTATCGACTACCAGATAGATGGTGGCCAATTGGGCAACCACGGTAATAAGGTCCTTGGCAAGCAGCCAAAAATCCCGTTCCGGTTTTTCCGGCACAAAAATGGTGTCGCCGACTTCGATGACGGCGTCGTCGCTCGGTTTCATCCACTCACCGGTCTTGCTTTTGATGATACGGACTTTTTGTTTTCTTGCGTTCCAGTTATAACCGCCGGCCTCTTTCAGATAATAAGCCAGAGTCATATTCGGTTTATAGATATAAAGACCGGGATTAATAACCTGACCGGTGATTTTCACGGTTTGCTCCTGCGCCGGCACGACGATAAAATCCCGATCGCGCAAGATTACGTCCTGGGCTCTGTCCTTGCGTTCAAACAAGGCGACAAAATCCACGCCCATGCCGCCGATGCGTTCACGTGATTTGATTTTAAAATACTCGCGTTCGTTCACCGTCATTTCCATGACTTCCATTTTTTTCAAACGTTCAAACTCCGGATCGCGCGTGTCTTCGTCTGCGCGACGAATGACATACGCGTTTTTCAATGAAGCTTTGGCGGTAAAGCCGCCGGCCTGGGTGATGATGTCCGAAAGGCGGGTTTCGTTCATGGTGATGGCGTAATCGCCCGGTGATTTGACTTCGCCGATGACCTCGACGTTGCTTTGTTCATGATAATCGGCGAGCGCACGGATATACAACCGGTCGTCCGGGCGAATGGGATGATCCATATTTATTTTATTCTTCAGGTCGACCCGAATCGTGTTTGACTGACTGCCGCCATCTTTAAAGCGCACAATTTCCACAAAAGAGGAATCTGCGTCTGTGGCCAAACCGTGAGTCAATTCCAGAATATCGCGAACACGATCGCCCGGCGTGTACTCAAAGACGTTGGGCGCTTTGACCGCGCCGTTTACGGTGATATAACCGTTTTTGAGTTGCCGGTTCGGCACAAAGATGACATCGCCATCCTGTAACCAGGGATTGGCATCGACGTTTCCGGTCAATTGATAGCGCAGCAAATCCGCCTTAAATTCTTGTCCATCTGCCCGTCGCACAGTAATATTGCGCTGTGACGCTTCCGCCTGCCGCAACAACGCTTCTTCCGCTACCTGCATGGTTTGCACATTATACTCGGAACGCATGGGCGATTGAATTTGCGTTTGTTGGGTCTGCGACATGACGGACAGCTTTTTTTTCAGACCGCCGGCCAGGTCAATGGCGTCAGAAACGCGATGGGACGCACTCACCGTCACCAGGCCGGGTTTATACACGGCGCCGGTCACAGAAACACGAAAAAGACGCAATTGCTGCAAAGAGACGGTAATTTCCTTGCTGAGATATTTGGCGCGAATTTTTTCCACCATATTCTCTCTGGCGCGGCTTAATGTCTGACCGGCCACCGTTAAACTGCCGATATTGGGAATGAGTACGCGGCCTTCCGGGTCCACCATAATTTGGTGACGCACTTCCGTAGTGGACATGATCAGAACGGACAACACATCGCCGGGTCCCAACACGTACTGATCGGCATCAACCGGCCGTTCGAGAATGGGCGCCGCAGGCAAAGGCTGAATATCGGTTTTGCGCAAAGCGGTTTCCAGATCGGAAAACTCGCGTGCGGTTTTGGCCAAATTCTGAGAAAAAACGACTGCTGAGAAAGAAAGAAGGAGAAAAAATATTTTACGCATGATTACTCCGAATATTGTTTAAATATTTGCACAATGCGTTGGCTGGTTTGACCGTCCCACAAAGGCGGTTGCGCCTGGCGTCGAAAATTTCCGGATAAAGCTAGACGCGTGTAACGAACGATCTCTTCGGTTGTCAGCGGCGCCAACCGGTTCGAACCCATGGTCACTGTTATCGGTCGTTCGGTGTTCTCGCGCAAGGTCAGGCAGGGGATGTCTAAATAGGTGGTCTCTTCCTGTACGCCGCCGGAATCGGTCAATACAAAACGCGCCTGGCTCATCAATTTTAAAAAGGCCAGGTAGCCCAAAGGTTCGGTGAGAACAAGATGCGGCATGGCCTTTATGACCGGATCAAAACCGAATTGCGTTAACATTTTTCGCGTGCGCGGATGGATGGGAAACACAATGGGCAGTTCGGATTGCAGTATGGCCACGGCAGCCAAAATTTGCTCAAGCACGTGCGGATTGTCCACATTAGCGGGACGATGCAGGGTCATGAGGCCATATTGGCCGGCTTGCACAGCCAACTCTTGTTGTACCGGCGACGACGCACATTTGGCCAGATGCTCCACCAGAGAATCGATCATGACGTTGCCGACCAGGTGCATTTTTTTGCGGTCAGCGCCCTCAGATATCAGGTTGTCCCAACCGCTTGGCTCAGAGATGAACAGCAAATCACTGATGCTGTCCGTGAGGATGCGGTTGATCTCTTCCGGCATGCTGCGGTCGTAACTGCGCAAACCCGCCTCCACATGGGCAATGGGAATATGCAATTTGGCAGCCGCCAGACTGACCGCCAGAGTCGAGTTGACGTCGCCTACCGCCAGCACCCAATCCGGCCGATCGTCGAGAAATATTTTTTCCGCTGCAATCATAACCGCAGCTGTCTGTTCGGCGTGCGTTCCGGAACCAACGCCGAGATACAAATCCGGTTCCGGCATCGCCAGGTCCACGAAAAACGTTTGCGACATCCTGGCGTCATAATGCTGGCCGGTATGCAACAACACCGGCTGAAAAAACGGATCCGCGAGCATGCGGCGATGAATCGGCGCCACTTTCATGAAATTGGGCCTGGCGCCGACAACATTGACGATCTTCATTAGAGCTCTTTGCGATAATTCTGTTTGTAAAATTCGAGGTACTCGCCGGTTTTGAGTTTGTTCCACCAGGCGCGATTATCCTGATACCAGCGAATCGTAGAAGCCATAGCTTCTTTGAAACTGTATTCAGGCCTCCAGCCCATGGCGCGGATTTTGGACGTATCCACAGAATAGCGACGATCGTGTCCCAGCCGGTCCTGAACAAATGTCTTGAGTGATTCCGGTTTGCTCAAGCTTTGCAGAATGGTGGCGGTTATTTCCAGATTGGTCAGCTCGTTGCCGGCGCCGATGTTGTATACCTGGCCTTCTACGCCTTTTTCAATGAGAAAGTCGATGGCGGAACAATGATCCGTCACATAAATCCAGTCGCGCACGTTTTTACCGTCGCCGTAAATCGGCAGGTTTTTATTGTCCATGGCATTGGTGACGAAAAGCGGAATGAGCTTTTCCGGATATTGATAGGGACCATAGTTGTTGGAGCAACGGGTAATGATCACCGGCAATTTGTAGGTGACATAATAGGAAAAGGCCAGACGATCGGCGCCGGCCTTGGAGGCCGAATAGGGACTGGACGGTTCCAGGGCGTCGGTTTCCTTAAACGAACCGTCGATAATGCTGCCATACACTTCGTCCGTACTGATTTGAACGAATTTTTTGATTTTGTTTTTACGCGCCGCTTCCAGCAACACGAATGCGCCGTACACATCGGTTTTGATGAAATCGTCTGGATTGCCGATGGAGCGATCCACGTGGCTTTCGGCGGCAAAGTTCACCACGATGTCGATATTCGGCATCAGCTCTTCGACGAGGCGGCTGTCGCAGATATCGCCTTTGACAAAGCGATAATTGGTCCGGCCGGCGATGTCGCTCAGGTTCTCCGGATTACCGGCATAGGTGAGTTTGTCCAAATTGACGACATGAATGGCGTCGCCGTATTTTTCAAAAAGAAGGCGGATAAAATTGCTGCCAATAAAACCGGCGCCGCCGGTGACCAAATAACGGGTCATATGATATTCCTTTACGGCAATAGTTATATTTCAATTTGACCTTGTACAGGTCGGCTGCATTTTAATGTATGAAAACGGGATAAGTTGCATAGTAACAGTAATATCAACAAGTGGCGCTTTAGATGCGCGTTATTAGTGACGGGTAGCGACTTTTTCATACATAGTAAATATGAATTTACGAACCATGAATCAGAAAGTCAAACGGTTTCTCCGCTCTCCTTGTTTTCCGGCTGTTTTTAGAGTGTTTGAAAATTGCGATAAATATCCTAAATTCTGTTGGATTTACCATCTCTTCAATTAGCCAAAGCGAACGCAGATTGAACAGATGGCGCTTTATTCTGCAGTGATCCGCCGGGCATTTTACATGTTTTGAGCTGAGTGAGCAGAAAAATCGGCAATGCAAAAAGGATATCTATGAGCAATACTCTTCGTTTCGGTTTGGTGCAAATGAACAGCACCGTTGGTGATTTATCAGCCAACAAGGAAAAGATCTTGTCCTGGATACGGCAAGGGGAGGAGCAGAGCTGTGATGTGTTGGCGTTTCCGGAACTGGCGTTAACCGGCTATCCTCCGGAGGACTTGCTGTTGCGACCGCAATTCATCGACAAGCAACAACTCGCAGTGCATGAAATCGCAGCGCAAGTTGGGGACCTGGTGGTCATTCTCGGTTGCGTCGAGGAACTTGACGGGGCACTGTACAACAGTGCGGCGGTATTGTTTCAGGGCCGCCGAGTGGCCGGTTACCACAAAGTCAATCTGCCCAATTACAGCGTTTTTGACGAAAAGCGGTATTTCATGCCGGGAAAAGAGCCCTTGATATTGCAGATGGGTGACGCGCGTATTGGCGTGAGCATCTGTGAGGATATTTGGGTCGATGATTCGGTAGTGGAAGCGGAAGCGTTCAGCGGCCAAGCGGATGTGTTGTTGAATATTTCCGCCAGTCCTTATTATATGGGCAAATCTGCCGGCCGGCGCCAGTTGATGCAGAACAAAGCGCGTAAAACCCGCAGTGCGGTGGTCTATGTCAACCTCATCGGTGGACAGGATGAGCTGGTATTTGACGGCCAAAGCATGGTGGTGGCGCCGGACGGCCGGATTCTGCATAGTCTGACAATTTTTCAGGAAGAGATGCAGGCGATCGATCTGGATATTGACAAGATCAAGGCAGATGCAGTGGATAAATCTTTTTTGGCCAGAGAGCATCAATCCTCTTTTTCCGATATGCTGGTGGTGGATTTGCCGAAAAGACACAACGCGAATCCGGTCTTTGAGGGCAGCGGAGATCGGCCGGCGCTGGAGCGGCCGCAAGAGGTGTATGAAGCGTTGAAATTGGGATTAGCGGATTATGTAAGAAAAAATAATTTTATAAAGGTGTGTATGGGACTGAGCGGCGGCATCGACTCGGCATTGGTGACCGCCATTGCGGTGGACGCTCTGGGCAAAGACAATGTCGTAGCAGTGTCTATGCCGTCGCAATACTCTTCAACCGGCAGCATTGATGATGCCAAGCAACAGGCGGACAATTTCGGCATTCGGTTCATTTTGTATCCCATACGTTCCTTGTTTGACGAGTATGTCCTCACCCTGCAGGAAACGTTCAGCGGTCTGGCGCAGGACATAACCGAAGAAAATATTCAGGCGCGCATTCGCGGCAATCTGTTGATGGCGTTGTCCAATAAATTCGGCTGGATGGTGTTGGTGACCGGCAACAAGAGCGAGGTCAGCGTCGGCTATTGCACCATTTATGGCGATATGGCCGGTGGATTCGCTCCTCTCAAGGATGTGTTCAAGACATTGGTTTACGAATTGTGCGCTTATCGCAATCGCATGGCCGGATATGACATTATCCCGCAGGCGATCATCGACAAGCCGCCCTCAGCCGAATTGCGTCCCAATCAAAAAGATCAGGACAGCCTGCCGCCTTATGATTTGCTGGACGCCATTTTGGAATTATATGTGGAAAAAGAGATGGGGGTTGCGGAAATCGTCAGTCGCGGTTTTGACCTGGAGGTGGTGCGCAAGGTGGCCCGGTTGGTGGATATGAGCGAATACAAGCGACGTCAGGCAGCACCCGGCATCAAGATAACTGAGCGCGCTTTTGGCAAGGACCGGCGCATGCCCATTACCAACCAGTTTCGGCCGTGATTCGTTTCAGGTATTTCCTGATTTCCAGCATCTGAAAAGAAATCTCCCGCAAAGGCGCAGAGAACGCAAAGGAGCTATTGAGATTTTTACTTTGCGCCTCGAGAAATCTTTTTGGCAAAGTAATTATAACCTGAAATGAGCTACTGCATTATCCTTGCGAAGGTTTCAAACCTTCGCAAGGTTGTTTTTCGAGCATATATCGTTTAATATAGGGAAAAAATTATTTCAGAGCGCTAGTAACCTGCATCTCGTTTTAGGATTGTTTCGTCAGAGCGGCCTCGTACTCTGCCACCAATCCTTTGGCTCTTTCATAATCCTCCGGCGTGTCCATCTCGATGCTGGGCCATTCGCACGTGTCCACCGCATAGAGCGGCACATCGTGGTCCAGCAATTCCTGCACCGAGTATTCGAACACCTGGTCGACGATGCGTTCTTTGATGATGCGTCGTTCCAGCACTTTGTACAGTTTGATCATATAGGCGGCGGAAAATTTGCGAATGCCCACCGCTTCGCCCACAGATCGGGCGATATCCACAGGCTTGCCCATTTCCAGAATGCGCGAGGTGCCGTCCAAAATCACCTTGACCGCTTCATAATCCAAATGGCTTTTACTGTTGATGGCGACCACATCAGCTTCCTTGCTTTGTATGAGCTTGGCCAAGGCGCCGGGATAGAACCACAGATCCGCATCCACCAGAATGATGTCCTGTCCCTGTGTATATGGTTTGGTTTTAAAAAGAGAGACGCTGTCGCTGGTGTCCGCATAGATTTCGTTGGTGATGAACTGGAAATTTATGCCATGCGGATTAGCCCGGACATACTCTTTAATCATCTCTTCTTTATAACCGGTCACCATGAGCACGTTTTTAAGGCCGTTGGCAGCAAGGCTTTCCAGTATCTGGCCTAAAACCGGCTTGCCGCCGATGGTAAGCAGACTCTTGGGCATATTATCAGTCAGGGGACGCATGCGATACGATGAACCGGCAGCGAGGATTACGGCGAGCATCAGACCTCCAAAGTTATTTTTGAAAAGCGGTGGACCAGAAATGTTTCCGTGAGCACTAACAGAACCAGGTACATGTTGCCTAGCGATAAAGTAATCCAGAAATAGAGTTCCAGCCGATCCAGTAGAGCAGCGATAACCGCAAGCGTGATATGGGTGGAGCTGCCCAAAAAGGACCAGCAACGCAATAAAAACGCGCGATGAACCGGGAATCCGTTAAAGGTTTTAAAATCACTAAACGTGACGCGAGTCACGCGGATGCCGAATCGTTGGATGGCGATATAGTTAAGACCGCTGCGCAGGACGGTTTTCTCCAACCTGTGGCCTTTTTGCCCGGCTAATGCCTGTCGATGTTGCAACAGATCCTCATGATCTTGCGCAAATGCATCGTTGTCATACAGGTTGGATTTGGTGTAGAAATGACGGCGTTGATCTACGAGAATATTTTGAAACGCCCGGCTCAGACCGGCGATGATGGTAAAGGGGATGATCAGCAGCGGATCGTGTTCCTGACTCAGGTAAAAACCGATGGCGATAATGGTGGAAGAGCCGACGATATAATCGAAAAATCCGTCGACGATGCCGCCGAGATAGGTGCCGTTTTTCTTCAAACGCGCCAACTGACCGTCGGCGCAATCCATGATGTTGGCCAGCAGCAACAGGATGGCTGCGGCCACCAGGGCGGATTTGATAAAAAATGCGGCGGACAGCAAGCCAAAGATCATGCCGAGATAGGTGACCTGGTTGGGCGTCATGTTGGACCAGGAGATAGCCTTGACGAATCCATAACCCAGGAAGCGGTAAAAGTAAAGATCGATCAGTTCTTCGACTTCTGTGTCTTTTAAAGAGTTGCGATAGTCACGCCAACCGAATGCCAATAGGGAGTCCTCTAGTTAATTCAGGAATTATAATACATATTATTAGTATTTTTGTCAACAGAATTTTGGGTGAGGAAAGGGGTTATGCGTAAAGAGTGAGATGTTTGATATGTCTGAAATGCTCATCAAGGGTATAGATCAGGCAATGATATTGTAAAGCTACACTGGCGATTAAACAATCGGTCAGGGGTACCGTTATGCCGGTTTTTCTCAGTGATTGACTGATTTCTCCGGCTTTTTTCCAGGATTGATAACTGGATTCTAAAAACGGCAACACCATAAGGTGCTGTTGTAAAACAGTCATGTCTTTTTGACTCTTGGCGCCCTGTAACAGTTCGGCTAAAACGACACCGGTCAACACCACCCGTTGCTGATCCAACAGCCTGTCAACCTGTTTTTTTTCTGACGAATCGGGACGGTTGAAAAACCAGATCCAGATCGAAGTGTCGATGATTACGTCAGATTTCATGTTTTTCGAGCTCCCTCAGGCGTTGCCAGTTATCTTCGATGTTGATTTTGCCGGAGAGTTTTTTTAATTGTTCGATGCGCAGTTTTTGCACGTAATCCTGCAGAGCGCGGTTAATGAGCCGCGATTTATTTTTTTCTTTTGTCAACTCGAGGATTTTTTTCATAAGCGCGTCGTCAACAACCACCGTGGTTCGCATGATGCTGCCTCCTAAATAGATATTTCACGTTGCATGAAATTAGTAATAAATTTCATACTATTCAACGTATTTTTTATGAAAATTTATCTAGTTTTGTATGATGTATACTATTCCTGATTAATGGCAGTTGTTATAAAAATAGAACGATTGGTGGGATCTGGATGAGAGGATGTTTTAACAAATACCCGGGACCCCCTAGATCCCGGGCATATGCTCAAGATAGAAGGAAGAATCAGACTGATATTTGTTTCAATCGTATTTCGCCAAATAGGCCGGACCGCCGGAATGAGAGCGAATCCATTTCAGGATCGGCTCCCAGACAAGAATGGGCGCCTTATTTGCCATATACAGATCGATATGGCCGAACTCTTCAACCGGCGAAGCGGCGTTGATGCGCACGATTAAATGTGAGACATCCGAACTGCCCAACAGGGTTGTACCATAGATCGATAATTCACCCATACCTCCGGCTGCCGCCACGTTAGGAACCGGCACTTGAATCTGTGCGAGATGGTCGTCGAACGGTGTTTCTGCGGCATCGGCCATCAGTGCGCAATAGTCTGCCTCGAATCTCCACGGTTCATAGGGCGTCGAGTCTTCCAGAAAGTCCAGATACTGCGGTATCGAGAGCAGCTGCAGACCGTCTCTGGCTTTATAGACGCGAATATCATATTGGGTTATTTGTTTATGGGGATCTAACGCTTTTGCAGTCTGTATCAGTCCGAGTTGAAGTAGATAAACGATAAAGAGTGAAAAGCGTTTGCTGAAAGAGCCCATGAGATACTCCAGAAATAATTACGATGTGGTAACGGTGAGGAGAATTATGATCTCTAACAGATAAAATATTATTAATAGAAACACAGATGCAAATTATAAAAAAACGCCTGTATAGGCTCCTCTACAAAACGTTGTTTCCTCCTAACCGTAAATATCCTTGCTTCTGGAGAACGGTATACGTACTTTTTATTTTTATCAACGCCAATCAGGAGATGGGCGGTCCCGGATATTTAATTCTTTGTAGCACAAGCCTCCCGGCTTGTGACTCAAGCCGGGAGGCTTGCGCTACAAAACCTGTGCATTTTTTATTTTTGGATCATTTTGGAGTCAAGCTTGAGAGAACTGCAAGCCAATCTGTGGAAAATCAATTTCTATAAATTTTTCAGCGATTTTTTACTCATCGCCCCCATCATGGTGCCGTTTTATGCTGCCAACAACCTGACGGCCATGCAATTATTTGTTGTCCAGGCGATCTTTTCACTCATGTTGCTGTTGTTTGAAGTGCCGTCGGGCTTTTTCTCCGACGTGGTGGGACGAAAAAAGACCATGACCATCGGCGCTGTGGCGGTGATTGCGGGATTCGGCGTGTATGCTTTTTCAGCCTCGTTCTGGTGGTTTATCGTGGCCGAGACGTTGCTCGCCTTTGGCGTGAGCATGAAATCCGGCACAGATTCGGCTTTGCTGTACGACACTCTGAAAGAACTCAAAAAGGAAGAGCACTATGTAAAATATGAAGGCATTGCCGGCTCCTGGGAGCGAAGCGGAACAGCGCTCTCCTCGCTTTTGGGCGGCGCACTGGCCACCATCGCTTTACGGTTGCCTTTTTATGTGAATATTCTCACCGGACTCGCCATGCTGGTTGTGGCTTTATTGTTTACCGAGCCGGTGCGTTCCAAGTGGCAGACGAAAAATCCTTTTCTGGATATCATCAGCATTGCCAAACAGTGCGTGCTGCATAAAAAAATTCTTTCTATAATGATTTTAGCCTCCTGCATTTTTACTACAGGCGTCATCAGTATTTGGGGATCTTTTGTCTATTTTTCGCAGTTCAATATGAGTTTTGTTTATTATGGTGCCTTTTTCGCATTATTTCAGTTTGTCTGCGCTCTGGGCTTGCGCGGGGTGCATCTGCTTGAAAAAATCCTTGGCAAAAAATATGTCATGATTACGATTTTGCTCATCCCCTTCGGCTATCTCATGATGGGCCTGTTCAAATCCCCTTTTATATTCCTGCTGGCGCTTGTTAACGCTTTTATCTGGGGTATGTCCACGCCCATATTTCTGGATATTCTGAACCGTTTCATCACATCGGACATGCGCGCTACCGCGCTTTCCGTCTCTGGCATGATGGGGCGGTTGTCATTTGTGATTCTGGCGCCGTTGTTCGGCAAACTGATCGATCTGTATTCTGCCGGCGCCGCTTTTCTGTTTCTGGCCGGATATTTTGTTTGTGCAGGATTGGCATCGGCGTACTTTTGGTTAAAGAAGGAAATCTCGTACAAGCCTTCGGCTGGTGACGCAAGCCGGGAGGCTTGCGTCACATAAACTTTTATTGTCCTGAAAATTTCAGCAATGGAATCAATGCCGGGTCGACATTGTAAAGCTGTTTGGTGTCTCCTTTTTCTGCGATAAATAATCTGATCTGATGACCCTGTTTGGTTTTAAACGTGCGCACGCCGTTTTGCAGTGAACAGGTTATACCGGGTTCTGCGACTTTATCACCGGATTTTACCAACGCTGCATAAACGCCGAACCAGTCCGGTTCCTCGGGAAAGACATATTCATCAAAAACGATGGGCCGCGGATGATAACGGGGACTGGAGGTGGTGCGATGTTTCAAAACCAATTCACACACAACCGGTTTTTCATTTTGCAGTCGAAAGGGAAAGAGATGTAAATCATAACCATAAGCTTCCAGCACGATGTGCCCGGGTGTAACGGATTTCTCTTTCCATTTATCGGACAGCCCTACGCCAAACTCGCCAAAGGTTTCACGATAGTTGCTCAAATCGCCGCGCCACTGTGTAAGATGCCATAAGGCCGGCAACCGGTTATAGACGCAAAGGGTGGTCATTTCCTTTTGATCGGTGTAACCATTCACCGGCGTATTGGAGCCCTGGATAAAAGCGACAGCGCGTTCGCTTGCGCTTTTTCCGACCACGGTCATACAGTGGATCTGCTGTTGAAAGCAGGCGCCGCCGGTCATGCTGCCCATGGCTGCATCTGCTAATTGATAGGATTGAAAAACAAAAGGAGCGATGGCAGCCTTGCCGATAACGGTAAAGGGATATTTGCGCTTTTCGTTAATGGCCACAGCTTTGGCCGGTGGTTCATAACCTTTTTGCGGCGTGGTGAGAATAGCGCTGCGCGCCTCTGCTTCTTTGAGAAAAATACGATAATCGCGGCTGATGCCGACAACGGGAATTTTGAGCAATGGATGGGTGATGGCTGATTGTAACGTGTACACGAAATCCATGATTTCGCGCGTTTCTTTTTTGATGCGCTCGTCATGACAGAAATCATGAATGTCGAACAACGTGCGAAAGATGAGGTTGTTATAGCCGATGGAATTGAATTCGTCGATGCCGAAAAAAGAGATGTGGTTGTACCAGCGCGTCCATTGACTCTGTCCGGTTTTCAGCAGCAACGGATCGTTAAAACGATCGCCGGCGAGGATCAACGTTTGCACATACAGACAAAAGATGTTGCTGTAAGCGACAAAATCCCGACCTATGTCGAAAATCTCGGTATGCCAGCGCCGTTTGGCCGCTTCCAGAAGTCGCTGGCAAGCGGTCAGATAGCGCTGCCGCGTGGCTGCCGACATTTTATCCTGGCAGGTCCATAAATTGACAAACATGTCATGGCTGCGAAACAACGCCACATTGAGATCGCCAATTTGCGCGCCCGCACTCCAGGCCCATTGGCCGAACGTAATGGATTGCGGAATGCTGTCCTGCAAGGAGATGAATTTGTTCAGAATGACGTCAGCCCTGGCGGCATTATCACTGCGATAGTAAAGCCAGGCGTTGTTGGTCGTTGCGGCGTAATTGCCGGCGGCAAAGGCTTGGTCCAGATTTGCCAGTTCTGCTTTTTCACTGTCGTTCAACTCTTGTGCGTAAACGGCCAGAGCCGACAGCACAATGAAAAGCAATGCAAACCGGAATGTGTGTTCTTTAGTCCTGCTCATTTTATGACCTCCGCGTTAATTTTTTCCATTGGCAAATCAAACCGGTTACTCCATTCCTCCATCGAGCCGTCGTAGAGCGCCACGGGGTAGCCCCATTCGCGGCAGAGAAAGTACAGTGTGCTGGCTGAATTGCCGGTGGCGCAAATGGCGATTACCTTGTGGTCCGGCGTCAGTTTGATTTTATTGAAATCCTCGATTACTTTTTCTTTTGCATAAAATGTAAAGGTCTTTTCATCATACAGTTTTTGCAAAGGCAAATTTATGGCTGCAGGAATGTGGCCGGCTCTTGGCGAACCGCTTTTTCCCTCATAGTATGCAGCCGGACGCACATCAACAAAGGCGATGTTGGCGTTTTGCAGATTTTGCTGAATTTGCCCGGCGGTGAAAAAGACCTCAGCGCGCGGTTTGATTTTCAATTTTGATTTTTTGATGGTCGGCAAGTCGGTTGCGACCGGTTTTCCGTTCTTTTTCCATTCTTCCAGACCGCCGTTCAAAATAGCGGTCTGCTCTCCCAATCCGATGTAATCAAGCGTGAAAAACACCCGGCAGGCCGGAAAGAGAAATCCGTTCGCACAATAAAGAACGATGCGGGAATCATTGTTGATGCCCAGCTTTTCCAGCGAAGCTTTGATTTTTGCCAGAGGTGCGGGTTCGTTGCTTGCTTCCGGCGTCTGTTCGGTCAACCAGCCGGGCCAGAGAAATCGGGCGCCTGGTATGTGCTCCCGGTTGTATTCCGCACGCAAAGCTGCCACGTGCAGGATAACCAGATTTGGATCGTTTAATTGACTCGCCAGCTGATCAACGGTGATCAATTTGGATGTGGAAGACCAGGCCGAGATGACAGCAACAAATAGAATGAATACGATTTTTTTCATGGGGATGCTCATTGATTTGTTTGCAGCTTTTTAATAAAAGTTGTGTATTATCGAAATTTAGCGTTTTCAAGAACAACCCCGGGGTCACGGTTTTTGTGACCCCGGGTGTTTCTTAACTCATTGA
>CAYLWO010000033.1:0-57403 GCA_964387285.1 uncultured Cytophagia bacterium
TCAGAATGACACGCTAATAGGATTGGTGGACAGCCTGTCCCTTCTCCGGGCGCAACCATGGTCAAGGGCATCTTGCCCGCGAGCTCTATATTCCCGGGCGATCAAACGATCGAAACCAACTCCTCAAGGATTCAAATCTCCGTACATTTACAAATGACTTGATCTCGAATCCGCAAAAAGCTATATTTTAGCATTACACTATAATAGCCCAATCACCGGCAGGTACTTAAAACCACTGTGAGGTACGAGCAGACAGTATAAAAAATATCGTGTGGGTTGACAAGGAGGAATCAGACATGAAACAGGGTGAAATTTTCATCATTACGCTGTTGGGTATTTACATGCTTGCAATACCCGTCTTTTCCCAAACGCCGGAGTGGATCAACTATACAAACGGCGCTGCAATCAGGTGCCTGGCGGCAGAAGGCGATATCATCTGGGCAGGCACGTCGAGCGGGCTTGTCAAGATCGATAAAGTGTCCGGAACGGCCGTTTTCTTTGACAAGCTGAATTCTCCTCTGATCCATTATAGTTTTTCCTGCATTGTCATTGATGCCGAGGGCAACAAATGGATTGGCACGGAGAGAGACGGTCTTTACAAATTCGATGGAACCACTTGGACCCGGTACACCCCCTCCAATTCAGGCCTGCCGAGCAGCAGCGTTTTTTCCATCGCCATCGACGGATCAGGCACCTTTTGGTTAGGCACAGGAAAGGGTCTGGTCAAATTTAAAGGGACGAACTGGACCGTGTACGATCCGTCCAATTCGGGCCTGCCTCACGAAATTGTCTTCTCCCTTGTCATTGACAATCTGGGCAACAAGTGGCTCGGCACGCTGACCGGGCTGATCAAATTCGACGGGAGCAATTGGACTGTTTATAAGACATCCACTTTGGGCATGCCGGATGACTGGGTCTGGAAACTAAAAGCCGATCTAGCAGGAAACCTGTGGGTCGGAACCTACAACGGCGGCTTTGCAAAATTTGACGGGACCAAATGGACCGTTTACAATTCCACTAATTCCGTACTGCCGAATAGCAGAGTGGCCTACATCCAGGCCATCGACCTGGACGGCCTCGGCCATACGTGGATTGGCACCAGCGGAGGCGGTCTTGTCCAATTCAATGGCACGAACTGGACCGTTTATAACCACGCCAATTCCGGATTGCAGGATGATGAGGTGCGATCATTAGTTATAGACGGGTCAGGGAACAAGTGGATCGGCGGCGCGTTTCAAGGACTTTTAAAATTTGACGGCGCGAATTGGACCCCGTACAACACCTCCAGTTCCGTACTGCCGAACAATATCGTTTATTCCATCAGCGCCGACACCTCCGGAAACAAGTGGATCGCCACCAAAGGGGGGCTGGCGAGTTTTGACGGCAAGGTCTGGAAGGTGTACACAACCGCCAATTCCGGGCTGCCGCACAATGATATCAGGTCCATCGCCGTCGACCGGTCGGGAAATAAATGGATCGGAACATGGGATGGGCTGGTCAAATATGACGGAGCCCATTGGACCGTTTACAAAAAATCCAATTCCGGCCTGCCGGTAAACTGGATCTGTTATGTGTACATCGATGGGTCGGACAACAAATGGATCGGAACAACCAGCGGCGGAATTGTGAAGTTCGACGGCAAGAACTGGACCGTTTACAATGCCCTGAATTCAGGACTGCCGAACAGCGGCGTGTATGCGATCACCATGGACGCGTCGGGAAATCTGTGGATCGGCACGTTGAACGGCGTGGCCAAATTCGACGGAGTTAAGTGGACCGTTTACAACACCTCCAATTCCGGCCTGCCGGGAAAATATGTCAATACGATCGCCATTGACAAATCGGGAAACAAGTGGATTGGGACTACAACCGGCGGTTTGACCGGCGGCCTGGGTCTCGCTAAATTCGACGGGACGAATTGGACCATTTACGACAGCACCAATTCGGGCTTGCCGGAGAATTGGGTGCAATCCATTGCCATCGATGAATATGAAAACAAATGGATCGGAACCATGGACGGTCTTGCCAAATTTGACGGGACGAATTGGACTGTTTATAGCACCACAGAGTCGGGTTTGCCGGGCCATGAGGTGATATGCATATTTTTGGACAATCTGGGCAACAAATGGATCGGAACAGATGAAGGACTGGCCATCTTTCGTGAGGGAGGTGTGATCCTGACAGAGGTAAGTGCGAACAGGCCGACTGAGGCGCCAAGCCAGTATCTATTAAAGCACAATTACCCCAATCCCTTCAATCCCGCGACCAGCATTGCATATTCCCTGCCGCGGAGCGGGCATGTCTGTCTGGCCATTTACAACCTGGCCGGGCAATGCGTCAGGACTTTGACGGAAGAAAACAAGTCATCGGGCGAATACTCTGTGCAGTGGAATGGGCGGGATGATAAAGGGACATTAATGCCGAGCGGAATCTATATCTGCAGGATTGCGGCCGATGGTCGTTCGGAATCCAGGCGGATGGTGTTGATGAAATAGTCCGACCGTTTTGGATTGTTGTCTTGACCTGAGAGAGTACCGGCAGATACTGATTCGTGATCAAGATTGTCCAAGTCGAAGAATCGCCTACTGATGATCAAACAATCCACGAACAGATCCGTCACTTGCAAAAGGCGGGTTTGTATGACATCTCGCCCTTTTCCCCGGTTGTCATGCTGGGTAGCAAATCTTGATAAAGGTTAACTCTTCGGCCTGCTAAAAGACCAACAAACTTTAGAATGACCGGTCAATAGAGTTCCTGGACAGTCTGTCCCTTCCCCGGACGATCAAACGATCGAAACCAACTCCTCAAGGATTCAAATCTCCGTACATTTACAAATGACTTGATCTCGAATCCGCAAAAAGCTATATTTTAGCATTGCATTGATCGCCCGGCAGATGTCTGCCGGGCGTATGCTGATGCGGGATTTTCATCCCGCAATCGACTAACGCCAGTAAGACCATATGGTCATCGCAGTATCTTTGGGGACATATGTCCCTGTCGAGCCTGCGCGCCGGATAAATCTCCGGCGCGAGCAATACGTAAATCAGAAAGAATCTGCTATTTTAATTTTAATATTCTTGCTAAATTCCCATGATAAAAGCAGGAGAATGAAATGTCAAAGGCTTTCAATGTTGTTATTGAGCGTGATTCTGAGGGATATTTTGTCGGCTCAGTTCCAGAACTGCCAGGATGCCATACACAAGCAAAGTCACTAGATGAGCTGATGAATCGTATTCGCGAAGCAATAGAACTTTGCCTTGAGGTAAAACAAGATGAAACAATTCCGCCTGAATTTGTTGGTGTTCAACGTGTATGGGTTGAATAATGAGTAAACTTTTGTTTACCGGAAAAGCTCTTATCACAACATTAAGCCGAGCAGGCTTTAAAGTAATACGTGTAAAAGGCAGTCATCACTTTCTGCAGCACTCGGACGGGAGATGTACAGTTGTACCTGTTCATTCCGGAGAAACCATTGGACCAGGCCTCTTATCAAAAATACTTCGTGATTGTGAAATGACCAGAGATGAGCTAGTTTCACTCTGATAAATTCCATTATATTTCGATACTACATTTAGAACAAAAAAATTCAGTGCCTCACCTGGGCACGCATGCGACAGGATAGTACTGTTCACCGCAAAAGTAATATGGTTTTCGTATCGATAATTTTGCCGCAAAACATTATAACTTGATCGCCCGGCAGATGTCAGGCTGTCCAGGAACTCGTTTTTATAAGCCCAATTATAGAACTACGCCTCGTCGAAGAATCGCTAATTGTTTATAATACAATCCGCGAACAGATTCTTCACCCGCCAAAGGCGGATTCAGAATGACAAACCAAAGGGTTCCTGGACAGCCTGATGTCTGCCGGGCGTATGCTGATGCGGGACATTTTTGCCGCGATCGAGGAACGCCAGCGAAGCCATCCGGCCATCGCGATATCTTGGGGGACGAATGTCCCTGTCGAGCCTGCGCGCCGAAGGAATCTCCGGCGAAATCAAGATCCAAATCCGTTATATCCGTATTCGATTTTATCAACCCGGGAAAACCATGGCTGACAAAGAAAATAAAACCTGGCAAATCGCCAACAACCTGATGCAGGTACATCTCGAACAACAAGCCGATCAACTTGAACTGACCTTACTGGCTGTAGACGAGAACAATCAATTCACCCCCATCCTGCGCCGCACAGGTCCCACCCTCATCGAACAACCCCTGTGCTTTGCCTGGATTCGCCAGGCCGAAGTCGAGCACTGGTCAAATAAAGAAACTCAGTACCTGGCCGTCCACCATAGCATGGAACAGGGATCCTATCACCTGCTCATGCGGATGGACAACGGTTCCGCGTGGCTGCATGTCCAGGAATCTTTGGCTGCGGAAAACCAGGATAGCGGCATGCCGGTGGAGCGATTTGAAGCTATCTGGACTTTTCAGGATTGGCATGAACCGGGCGAGGTCTTTTCGCCTCATCTGGTTCCGCAACCGGGTGACGTCATCGGACGTCATGTCATGCGCAGTCCGGCGCTATGCGCACAATGCAGCAAGCGCGCCGCAGCTCTGGTAATAGACATCAGCTCTTTGCACAAGATGCAGGACATTCCCGCAGCCATGAATCTCTTGCGTCAAGAGCACACGCCGGTTTTCTACACCGGTTTACGGCCGCATCACGTGCGCGATCACGTGTATTTTAGCCAGGATGCAAACCCGGTACGCACATCTATACTACAGCACAGTTATCATGTGTGGATTTCCAGCCGGGCGCAACCGGGCGAAGCGCTGCTGCAAAGCAGAAAAAAATTGTGGGGCTGGACCGTACGAACGGCAAAAATAAAAAATGCGCTCGCAGGTGAAGAGTTCGCCCGGCACATCTATCCGCCTATTCTGGCCGAGCGCTGGATCGAGACGGAATACGGAAAAAAACGGGTAGGCGCCATTCGCTTGAATCGCTCCTATGACAGGGATGTTTGGTTTTGCCCATGGTTTAATTCGTTGCGCACGGCCTTCGGCCTTTATCTCTGGGGCCATTTTCTGCATCAGCAGGAGTGGATGGACAAAGCCAAAATGACCTGCGACCTGGTTTTATCAGCGCCGCAAAATCACGGACTCTTTCCCACGGTTTTCGTTTTTTCCGAAAAACCGTTTTGGCAGCACAGCCACCATCAGGGCGGCGGCCCCGGCATCTATCATTTGTTCGACATGTCCTGGACCGCGTATCAACTGCTGCGCTGGCATCTGGACATTCAACAGGATCAGGCCATCATCAGCTTTGTCAAACGCTATGGGGAAGGATTGATCACATTGCAGCATCCGGACGGCGGATTGCCGGCCTATATCGACAGCGTGGTCCTGGCCCCGGTGCAGCAGGTCGATCATCAGGCCCTGCTCAAAGACCTGGCACGGCATCCGGGCGGCGACGGTTATATCCCGTACATGCTCGAACACCATTGGTCTAAAGATCGTTTTATCGACAGCGCCGAGGATGCGGCCTCGCTGTTATGCCTGGCCGAACTGGTTTCACTCCTGCCTCCGCATGACAACGACAGAGAAAAATTTCTACATACTGCGATCAAGATCGCCGACTATCTGGAAAAGCAGGTCTTCCCTGAGGCGAAATGGATAGATTTCGAGGTTTATTATTCCTGCAGTCCCAAATCTCCGGAATTCTATGATCAACGATCAGGACAGTGGCCGCAAAACACGCTATGTCTGCATATGGCGGCCGCAGGATTGTTGCGCCTGTATAAAGTAACCAGGGACGAGCACTATTTGCAATTGGCGGAACAGGCCATGAACCGATTGTGCCTCTATCAACAGGTCTGGGATCCCCCTTTTCTCAATTTTAACGGCCTGGGCGGTTATGGCGTAATGAACACCGACGGCGAGTGGAACGATGCGCGTCAGGCGCAATTCGCCGATACCCATCTGGATTTCTACCGACTGACCGGCGAGGTGGAGCATTTACAGCGCGCTCAGGCTGCTTGTCGCGCAGGTTTCACGACCGCTTTTTTGCCGGAGAACTATGCCAGTTATCCTGTGGGCTGGTGGCGTCAACCCAAAAGTCAGGCAGCAGAAAACCATGGACACAGCGGCTATGACCGGCTGTGCGGCGTCAGCGGCTTTGATTGGGGCAGCGGCAGCGCTTTGGCCACAGCTGCTTATTTTCATCTGCATGGCATTGATTGGTAATCCCTAATCTGCAAGATCAAAGAAATACTATTTTTTAATCATTTAAAAACAATAACTTAATAGAGCGAACAAATCAAAGTAATTATCCTTGCACTTTTAGCCCATATCCCTTAACTTTATAAAAGGTTTTAACTGAAATGAAACAATGCTTTTTCTCACTGTTGCTCACAGGATTTACTTTCATGACCTTTGCCGCTCAACCTATCCGCATCGGCCTTATCGGCCTGGATACATCCCATGCGCCCTATTTTTGTCGTTCCTTTAACGACAGTTCTTTTGCCGAGCATGTTGCCGGCGGCCGAGTGGTTTGCGCTTTCAAGGGCGGCAGCCCGGACATCGAATCCAGCCGCACCCGTATCGATGGATTTACACAGGAAGTGCAGCAAAAATGGGGCGTCGAAATCGTTGACGACATTCCCGCTTTGCTGCAAAAGGTCGATGCGGTTATTGTAACCAGTGTGGATGGCCGGGTGCATCTGCAACAGGTTCGGCCTGTGCTGACAGCGCACAAACCGGTGTTCATCGACAAACCCATGGCTGCAAGTTTACCGGATGTGCAGGAAATATTCCGCCTGGCTGATCACTATCAAACGCCGTGTTTCAGCGCCTCCAGTCTGCGTTTTTTAAAAGAATTTTACACAGCCATGCAGGAGCAGAGCCTGGGAGCTGTGCTGGGTTGTGAAGCGTACAGTCCGGCAACAATAGAGCCGCATCATCCGGATCTTGTCTGGTATGGAATTCACGGTGTGGAAATGCTGTTTACTGCAATGGGGCCGCACTGTACCGGCGTGCAGCGCGTGTATGAACAGGACACGGATTTGGTTATCGGCAAGTGGCAGGACGGCCGCATCGCCACTTTTCGGGGGTTGCGCAGCGGTCACAAAGGCTACGGCATCACGGTGTATGGAGAAAAAAACATCGGTCAATATTGCGTAACAGACGGCGCGCCTTATCAGAACTTGTTGCAAAACGTAATAGAGTTTTTTAAAACCGGGAAATCGCCGGTTCCACGGGAAGAAACTTTGGCCATGTTTGCGTTCATGGAAGCAGCAGACAGCAGCAAAAAACAAAACGGCGCCTGGATTCCGCTAAAATTTTAGGAATCGATCATGGCAGTGAAAAACAGCCTGAAAAATATTTTTCTCAATTGCCTTTTCCTCGTCTATACGGCATTTGCCGTTTCTGCAGAAAAATACCGCGCCGGTTTTTCCCTCACGGTTAACGAGGTGACGGATGATCTGGGCATCCGCTCGGTTTTCATCATGCCCAACGAAACGGTCCGATTACAAACTACAGACGATAAAGCAAAAAGCGAATTTCTCGTAAAAACCCGGTTGCCGGTCGAACATCCATCGGACGCTCACTGGCTGATACGGCCGCCTGCACAACCTGGAATCTATTTTTGCACCGTGTACAGACCGTCCGCGCGCGACAGCATTCGGCTGAATATTTTCGTGTTGACGCCGTACGACAACTCGGGTGCATTGGCAGATTATAAAATCGGCCGCTACCCTGCACGCGTCATACAGACACTGACCTGGCATAAAGCTCCTGCCGGATTTGTACAGGTCACGGAAGCGAATGCAGGACTGCGCATCTCGCCCCGATTCAAACTGGAACAATTTTTGTGCAAACAGCCCGGACCCTGGCCCAAATTTCTGATTGTGCAGGAGAAACTATTGCAAAAACTGGAGCTCATTCTTGACAGATTGGCAGAAAAAGGATTTTCCGGCAACACCCTGACCGTCATGAGTGGATTCCGCACGCCCTGGTATAATAAGAGCCTGGGCAATCCTTCGGCCAGCCAGCATTGTTGGGGAAACGCCGCGGACATTTATGTGGACCATGACGCGGACGGCGTTATGGACGATCTCAATCGCGACGGGCGCTGCGATCTCGCCGACAGCCGGTTGTTGCACGCCTGGATCACGGAATGGACGCGCGAACCGGTTTTTGCCTCGCTGCTGGGCGGCCTGGCTTGCTATCGACGTACGCACAATCATGGTCCGTTCGTACATGTCGATGTACGGGGATTCGCCGTTGATTGGGGCGATTAACTTTTCACACAGGTATATACTATTATGATCAACAAATCACAAAAAATACGCCTTGGCGTGTTTGTAACTGTTGCCTGCATCGCTTTGCTAACCTTGCTCGGTATTCTGATCGTACCCAAGCTGCTGGAACACCGTGATATCTATTATGTTGGTTTTCGCGATGCATCGGTGACCGGTTTGGTGGAAGGCGGCACGGTCAAGTATCAGGGACTCACCGTCGGCTTTGTCAGCAGTATATCCATCGACCCCAAGGATATTCGCCGTGTGATCGTGGAAATCTCCCTGGACCACGGCACTCCCATTAAAGAGGACACGCAGGCCGAGATGGCGTTGCTGGGCATAACCGGTCTCAAGTTGATCGAACTGCGCAGCGGCAGCAACGAATCCAAGCCGTTGAAACCCGGCGCTTTTATTCAGGCCGGCAGCTCCATGACCGACCGCATCACCGACAGCGCGGAGGCGATTGCGCTGAAAGCGCAAACCGTGATGGACAATCTGGCCGTGTTGACCAATAATGAGAATCGGGATAAACTCACGCAGCTGTTGGAAAACACCAATGCCACTCTGAGCGAATTGCACACTCTGTTGAAACGCAACCGGGGACCGATTGACAGCACGCTGTCCAATGTCGAAGCCATAGCGGTCGACGCCCGGCAGATCGCCCGGTCCACAAGAAAGACCATGAGCCGGGTTGAACAGATATCCCAGTCCGATTCTCTGAGCATGATCATTCACAATCTGGTGGAAATTACGCAAAGCGTCAAAAAGGCGGATCTGGTGCAGTTGATGCAAGAGTTGAATGCCACACTGGAACGCAGCAACCGCATGTTGCGCGATCTGGAAACCTCTTACACCAAAAGTCAGGCGGATATTCTCTCCACCATAGAATCGCTGAAAGAGACATCCGACTATGCGAACCAATTCACGCGCATGTTGAGCGAAGACCCGTCGGTGCTGGTTCGCGGCGTGAAACCGAAAAATCCTCCCGATGATAAACTGGAAAAATAATATGAAACGTTTTCTCTTACTTTTGATTCTGGGCGCTGTGCTCTGTCTGAGCTGCAGCAAAAGCGCAGTGGTGCGCAAATATTACATGCTGGAAGCGCAACGCAATCCCGCGGACGATGCCATGCAACCGTTGCAGCCCATGACCCTTAAAGTAGACGTGCGCGATTTTTCAGTGGCCAAGGCGTTTGATCAAACGCGCATTGTTCTACGCACCAAATCCAACGAACTGAACTACTATTACTACCATCTCTGGGCGGTGCGGCCGGCCGTGGCTGCTGCCGACATGTACTTTGAAATCATTTCCAGGCTTAAACTTTTTCAACGCTGTTCGCGCGGTTACTCCATCGGCCCCAACTACTACCTGTCCGGCCAGATTACCGCTCTGGAACGCACCCTGGTTGCCAAAAACGAATCCGTGCACATCATGGCTTCTTTCTCGCTGTTTGACGCGCGCACCGAACTGCCGGTCCTGCATCACAGTTTTGACCGCACCGTCGAGTTGAAAAAAGACAAAAGCATGAACGGCTTTGCCGACGCAGCCAGCAAAATCCTGCACAGCGAAATGATCGGCTTTTTGCAGCAAATCATCGATTACTATCACACCGATTCGCCGTGACGACCGCATATGGGCAATTATATCTTTAACAACAATCGCATTACCCTGCACGGCGCTCTGGTCATCGCCGAGATCGGCCCCCTGTATCAGGAATTGTTAGCCTGCATCCGTACCTGCGAGGCGGACAAGCTGGAGATCGATCTCGGCAGCGTCACCCATATGGACAGCGCCGGTGTGGCCATGCTCGATTTACTGCGGCAAGCTGCCCAGGATAAAGGATTGCCTTTTAAAATCATAGCTGCTGACGAAGCGCTTAAAAAAACGATGGCTGCTTTTTCTCTGCACGAATCTCCCGCAGACGCTATTACAGAACCAACAACTTTTTTCGAACGCCTCGGCGAGCATACCGCCTATCTTGTCAAAGAAGCGAAAAACTTTCTCATACTCATGGCCGATTCGCTCTATTATGCTGCGCTGGGACTCGTGCAGCGTAAAAGTCAACGCAAGGGCGAGTTCACCAATCAATGCATGCTCATCGGCATGAACGCGTTTCCCATTGTCGCGCTCATAGCGTTCCTCATCGGTTTCATTCTCGCTTTGCAGTCAGCTGCACAGTTGCGCCAATTCGGCGCGGCCATCTATGTGGCGGATCTCATCGCTATCTCAATGACGCGCGAAATGGGCCCGTTGATCACTGCGATCATCTTTGCCGGTCGCAGCGGCTCTGCCATCGCTGCCGAAATCGCGACCATGGTGGTCACCGAAGAGACCGATGCCCTAAAGTCCATGGGACTCAATCCCGTGGGCTATGTGCTGGCCCCCAAACTGTACGCCATTACCGTCATGATGCCGCTGTTGACCGTGCTGTCCATCATCATCGGCATTATCGGCGCCATGGTCATCGGCTACGTCTATCTGGATATCGGGCCGCAGGCCTTTTATCAGGAGGTGCTTACGGTTCTCTGGCTGCGCGACATTATCACCGGTCTGATCAAGAGCCTGGTGTTTGCCTGGATTATCGCCCTTACCGGCGCTTTTTACGGATTCCGCGTCAAAGGCGGATCAGAAGCCGTTGGCCGCGCCACCACCGCTTCTGTCGTGGCTTCCATTTTTCTGGTCATTCTGGCGGACAGCATTTTGGGATTGATTTTCTATTTCGGCCGCGGATTAGAGTACTGAGAGGCGCATGATGAAATCGAAAATCATCCAGGTGGAAAACCTGACCAGTGGATTCGCGGATCAAAAAGTGCTTGACGACATATCCATGAGCGCGCAACAAGGGGAGATCACCGTGGTATTGGGCGCCAGCGGTTGCGGCAAGACCACGCTGTTGAAGCATTTCATTCGCCTGCACCAACCCTGGTCCGGGGTCATCCGCATGTTCGATCTGGACATTACGCGCATGGAAGAGGATGAATTCAATAAACTGCTGCGCCGCGTGGGCGTTCTGTTTCAAAACGGCGCCCTGTTGAACTCGCTCACCGTCGCCGAGAATGTAGCCATTCCGCTGGAACAACACACCAATCTCTCGCCGATCCTGATTGACCGCCTGGTGCGCGTCAAACTCGGACTGGTCGAAATGAGCGAAGCTTCTGAAAAGCTGCCTTCTGAACTCTCCGGCGGCATGCGCAAACGTGCGGCTTTGGCGCGCGCCCTGGCGCTGGATCCGCCGTTACTGTTCTGCGACGAGCCTTCCTCCGGACTGGACCCCATCACCACCGCTGCATTGGATGATCTGCTGCTCAAACTGCGCGATCAGTTGGGCATCACCATTGTGATGGTCTCACACGATGTCGCCAGTATTCTGCGCATTGCGGATCATGTCGTGTTTCTGGAAAAAGGCCGTTTGTTGTTTACAGGGTCGCTGACACAAGCGCGCCACGCCGGCATCAGCCAGATCGATGAATTTTTCGCCAAAGGATAAGCGTTTTTTTTAACCACGATGTACATGACTTTCACCGTCAGCGGCAGGCCAATCCTTGGTGGCTGCGGAAATTTAGGTTTAATTAATATTCGCAACCCGAATAAACCGGAGCCAAATGTCGGACACCTTTGGAGACTGTCGCAAAACCCCAGACCCCGGATGTGGCCGCGTTTTTTGCGGCCACTCCGGGTGTCCCTCGGCGCATAATCAATGAGTTAAGACACCACGAATTTTTTCTCATGCTGGCGGCTATGCTTTTTCTATCCTCATTTTTGGTGGTGCTCTTTATGAAGAAATTAAAAAGGTTTTCCGGCTGATGCATCAACGGATTATGGAACAAGCCAATCGAATTTGCACTATACCTGTTTTCTTCTCTAAAGATGGTCCATCCGGAATCATATTCGGTGGCAATGACCAGGACCTGGCAAGAAAAATCTTCCAGCCAATTTCCCAATCCGGCTGCAATACCTTGATTAAACCACTGTACATAATCCCGCGTGCTGACACGACCGTCATGATCAAAGTCACCGCCGGCAAACAGGAACAAGGCAATAAAGGTTTGTACTATGAAATATTTACGAATGAACATCTTAATCGAGAATCCTCTTGTCAAAAAATTCATTCCGCTTCTTCCTGAGCGCTGCTCTTACGAAAGCGGCCGGCAGTAACGGCCGCTTCCCGAAGAACATATTCAATCTGCGCATTGATGCTGCGCAACTCGTCATCCGCCCAGCGCTGCAACACCACATAAAGTTGCGGATCCAGCCGCAACAACAGATTTTTCTTCTCTTTCATGAGTAGATCGTGCCCGCATTGACAACCGGCTGCGTGGCCTGCTCTGATACCAGCACCACCATCAGATTGTTGACCATGGAAGCTTTGCGCTCTTCATCCAGCGTGACCAGATTTTCATCTTTAAGACGTTTCAACGCCATTTCGACCATGCCCACGGCGCCGTCCACGATCTTTTGCCGGGCCGCGATGATCGCCTGCGCCTGTTGACGACGCAACATGGCCTGGGCAATCTCCGGCGCATACGCCAGATGACTGATGCGCGCCTCCAACACCTCCAACCCGGCCGGCGCCAAACGCGCATGCAATTCGGTTTTCAGCGTTTCCGCCACTTCATCGGGATTGCCGCGCAAAGAGATCTCTTTATGCTCTTCTATATCGTAATGATAACGAGTGGCCAATGCACGAATCGCGGTCTCGCTCTGTATGGCGATGAAATTTTCATAACGGTCCACATCGAACAGAGCTTTGGCCGTGTCTACCACCTGCCAGACGATTACTGCGGCAATCTCTATCGGATTACCGGCCGCATCATTCACTTTGAGGCGCTCGCTATTAAAATTTCGCACACGTAAGGATATATGCTTTTTCTCGGCTAACGGATTGGCCCAATGAAAACCCGTTAATCGAACCGTACCAATATACTTGCCTAAAAACACCAATACCCGTGCCCGGTTCGGCTGCACAATAAAAAATCCGGGCATCATAAAAAACGCCAGCACCCAAAGAATCACTGCCTGCCAGATCATACCGGAGAGGACCTCTAAAACACCAATACCGGTTAAAATCAAAAAAATCAGCAATGCAAGGAACCCATTTCCTCGCCAGCCGGTAACTTCCTGTGTTTGGTTCATATTTCCTCCATGATATTATTTTGATATCATTAATCTATCAAATTAGAAATAAAAAGCAAGAAATATTTTAAATAAAGTAAAAAAAATTCAAAAATTGTGCGCCTGACTTGCTTTTCTGCATCTTGCTCATTATATTTATACACGATCCCTTTTTTAAGCTCTTGCCGTTCAAGACCGAACGCTACACGATCTCTGCAGAGTCGAGCCACCGAAATCTGCCAGAGATACTATCTCCATTTCCGAGCAGAATTGTCCAACCATTCAAGCGAAAGGGTACCGTCATGCAGAATTCAACCAAGCACCTGCTGTACGCGTCAGTATTCTGTCTGCTGTTGTTGGTGTCCGGTGCGACAGCGGATGACGCTCTGAATTGCACTCTGGTCGGTCGTTGGGCTCATGGCTCCTGCGAGGCAGTCGCGCTTAAAAATCACCTGGCCTTTTTTGGCGACGGCGCGTATCTCTCCATAATGGATTTTACCGATTTCAGCAACCCGCAGCTGTGCAGTCAGGTGTTGCATGACTCACGCGTCGTTGCCATTGCCGTGGATGGAACCCATGCCTATCTGATCGATACAGACCGAATGTTGCACGTCTATGATTATACCGACCGTTTTCATCCCACAGAAGTGACGACGATGCGGGTGCAACGATCTACTCAAGCTGCAATTGTCAGCGGCTCTTATCTATATGTTGTTTGCGCATCGTACGGCTTGTATATTTATGATGTTTCCGTGCCGGCCAATCCGACGCAGATCGGATGGTTCGATACGCACGGTATGGCCTACGATATCGCGGTGCAAGGCGATTATGCCTATATTGCGAATTATGAAAAAGGCCTGCGCATCATCAACATTGCCGACCGCACGCAACCGATTCTTGTCGATTCCCTGGCTATTGACCACCAGGTCACCGGCGTTGCGGTTGACGGAAAATATGCGTATCTGTCAAATACGTACGGCTACATGTACGTCATCGATGTTGCAGACCCTGCAAATCCGCAGCAAATAAGCAGCGGGAGTGGCGGCAGCGTGGCCTACGACGTCGTCTATGCGGATGGTTACGCCTATGCCTTGAACGCTTCCAATGGGGTGAAAATTTATAATGTTCAGGATCCTGTCAATCCCAAACAGGTGACTACGTTCCGACCCGCGGGCAATGTCGAACATGCTGCCATCGAAGACAGCCTGCTGATATTTAATATTGCATCCGGCAATATGATTGCTCTAAACGTAGCTAATCCGGCCGGTCCGATAGAGATCGGCAAGTTTAGTTATGGCGTGAGTTTGACCATCACAGTCAACGGCCCCATGGGTTATGTTGCCTCCGGATCAACCGGAATGACCGCGGTCGATTTAAATGATCCGGCCAATCCCGGCCATGCCCTAACCCGTAGTACCAAAAGTTATTGTCTGGATATCGTAACCGAGGGGCAGACCGCTTTTCTGGCAGACGGCAGTAGAGGACTGACGATCCTGGACATTTCTGATCCGGCTCTGGCGGTCGACAAGGGCAGCCGCGACACCAAAGGATTCGCAGATGCGCTGGTTAAAAAAGACAACCTCATTTACATCGCGGATCGGGACAGCGGCTTGTGCATTATGGATGTCAGCGATCCCAGCCATCCTGCTGAAATCTGTCACATTTCGACCAATGATAAAACCTACGATGTGGCTGTACGAGGCTCCTATGCTTATATGGCCAATTACAAATCCGGCCTCTGCATCATCAACGTTGCTGATCCGGCGCACCCGGTTATAACAGGCGCCTTTGATACGCCGAATTACTGCTACAGCGTGGCAGCCGGCGACAATTATATCTATGTCACGGATGAGCTTAATGGATTATACATCCTGGACGTGACAAATCCGGCGAGTCCGGTTCAACTGGGCGCCTACAACACCGCGGGATATGTGAATGGCATCGCTGTGGCAGAACCCTACGTTTATCTGGCAGACGGAGGCAAAGGACTCTGCGTTTTGGACGTCTCTGACCCGGCGCAGCCTGTGCAGGTAGGATATTATGTAACCGGGCTTGATGTTGATGATGTCGTCTTACACAATGGAAATATCTATTTGATGGAAGGATTAGATGGCTTTCATATTGTTCATTTTGACGGCGCAGTCGGGGTCAAACAAAAAGCGTTGGTACAGCCGAACAATCTGGCTCTGCTGCAAAACTATCCCAATCCGTTCAACAGCGCCACCACCATTACTTTTTCAATCGAAAAGAAAAGCCAGGTGACGATTTCCATCTTTGATTTGCAAGGCAGGTTGACCACAACCGTTCTTGACGAAGAAATGGATGCGGGCGAACATGCCATTCCCGTCCAGGCTGACGGTTTAGCCAGTGGCGTTTATTTCTATCAGTTGAAAAACGAGCGACGGATCTGCTGCAAAAAACTTGTCGTTCTGAAATAGGAAAACGGATGAAAAAATATCGCGACAAGAGCCCGGAGCAGGTGATCAAAATGGTCACCCTGGAGATGATCGAACGCGGCATCAAGTTAGCCGGGAAAAAGCGACGCACGATCTATATCAGCAAAACCTCCGGCGGCAAAGGGATTGACATCAGCACCCTGAATCCCAAAACCAACGAGGGCAGAAGAAATCTCGACGCATTTTTCACACCAGTCAAACGCCACTACACTTTTAGCGGGTTGGGGGCGCCGGAGGAAAAGAACGCCATCAACTGGCGGGTGCTCAACGTACCGTTAGGACGCCGGCTGTTGCTGTTCCTGCAAGTGGGCGTGTCCATGATGCTGAAAGGCTCGCCGTTCAAGAACAAATTCTTTCGCTGGATGGGCGTGCACATCGGGGTAAACACGGAAATCATGCTCTTTGTCTGGCTCGATCATTTCCGGCCGGAACTGATTTTCATTGGCGACAACACCCTCATCGGCGCTTTTTCTCGCGTTACGGTACACGCTTATGAAGGTTGCGGGCGATTCCGTTACGGATTGGTAGAGATCGGATCCCATTGTACGCTGGGCGCCGGCACCGGCATGGGTATGATCAAAATTGAGGATGGCGTGCGTACTTTGCCGGGCGCCACGCTTTCTCCGTACCTGGTAAAAATAAAGAGCGGTTCCATCGTGGGCTGGGATCCGCCGTTGGTGCAAAAAGCGGATAAATCAGCCGCTGAGGATTAAGAGGGATTTTGAAATATCGCGTATTCCTGTTTCTCATCCGAAGCCTGAGCATGGTCCAGGCGCAGAGATGGGCGTCCACGGATACGCTAGCGGCTGCCGGAAATTTTCAGCGTGGCGATTCTCCGGTACGCGCGGGACCTGGCCAGCGGCGCTTATTTTTATCGTTTGCAAGCGGGTGAGGCGGTGCAAATAAGAAAAGCGTTGGTGATCTGATAATAAAAAAGCTCTTGCCTCCCTTCCTGTTCATTGTTATATTTATTGCATGCCAAGCTGACATACATTTGCTGCCTCCGCTCCGTCTCGAGCAACCCTGTCCATCCGAAGGTATTATTGCCTGTCAAACATACGCCTAGAAACTGAAAGGGAAAGCGATGAAAAACCGAAATCTCATTTTCATTTTATTGATCTCGTCGGCTCTGCTTCTCTTTGGAAAAAATGACCTCTGGCAGCCGGTTCCATCGCCCAGCGGCGCCGGTGTAGCTGTTCTTTTTTCTCTGCCTGACGGCAACCTGTTTGCCGGACTTTATAACGGGGGATTCTATGTATCCAGCGATCAAGGTCAGTCGTGGAACAAATCAGGCGCTGATTTGGGCGTCAGGACCGTTGTTGGCCTGACTACGAACAACCTTGGCGAAATGATCGCCGCGACCTGGGGAGGTCTTATCAAATCGAGTGATCATGGCCAAACCTGGACCGACATTGACGTGCAGCAACTGGGTTCGATCTGGTTTCATCATGTCACGAAAACGTCCAACGGCCATCTGTTTGCCGGCGCCTGGACCGAAGGCATTTATCGCAGCACCGACCAGGGCGTAACCTGGCATAAATCGAACAACGGTCTTACAGGCAAGGATATCCGTTGTCTGGTGCAACATCCATCGGGAGATGTGTTTATCGCCAGCAATGATAGCGGCGTTTTCCGCTCCAGAGACCAGGGCGTTACCTGGGCAGCGACAAGAAAAGGACTAGCAAGCCTTACGGCCACATCGCTGGCCTGCACAGCGGATGGCACGCTCTATGCCGGTTTGTGGACAGGCGGTCTGTTTCGCAGCGTCGACCGGGGTGAAACATGGACCAAGGTGACATCCCTGGAATTCGATTGGAGCATCCAGGCGATTCACATCCATAGCGACCATTCAATCTTGCTTGCCAATCAATCAGTCGGTGTGTTCAAATCAACCGATAACGGCGCCACCTGGACGATTGTGGCTGATGGAATGTTGGATAAAAATGTCCTCTGTTTCGCTTCAGATGCAACAGGCGCCTTGTACGCGGGGTGCAGCCACATGGGCGTCTATAGAAGCGATGATTCGGCGGCGTCCTGGCGCTGTTCCGTAAAAGGATTAGGATATGCGAGTATAAGAAAAATGCTTGGCGAACCGCAAAACGACCTTCTGTTCCTCTGCAGCGACCATGTGGCTATGGTGCGTTCCACCGATCAAGGCAATTCCTGGGATTTTATCCATAACGGTCTCCAGCAGCAAAATATCGGTGATTTCCTGATCACTCCGGACGGGACGCTGTTTTGCACCGCCAACAGCGAGGGCTGTTATCGTTCGCGGGATCATGGCGACAGCTGGCAGAGAACGGAAAATGGAATCCATGACTTTGCCGTGTTGAGCATATTTTTTAATCCCCATACGCAAGATATCTTCATTGGCACCCATTATGGTCATGTTTACCGATCGCATAATTCAGGCGAGCAATGGGCGGAAGCGGATTCAGGATTCAACAGCGAGAGCATCTATCGCTTTAGCGTCAATTCGCAGGGGCATCTGTTTGCCGCTACCAACAGGGGCTTGTTCCGGAGCATGAACAACGGAAATTTCTGGCAGGCCATCGACAACGGCATCGGGTTTAAGTATATACAGCATATGCTGATCACAGCCGATGATTATATCTACATCGGTTCTTTTAACGACGGCCTCTATCGTTCCAAGGATCAGGGCGCCAGTTGGCAAAAACTGGGCGACAATGACAATCTGGCCTTTCCGGCAGGCCTGGCTGTCGATCAGCAGGGAGTCCTGTACGCCGCCAGCAATTTTTACGGCCTGTTCCGTTCAGAAGACAAAGGAGATACCTGGACCGATTTTTCCAGCGGCTTGCCATCAAAGAAATTCGACTTTATCGCACTAGATCATAAAAACTTTCTCTACGCCGGTGTAGAATATCTCGGCCTTTATCGAACCGTTAATAAAGTGGCCGGCGTGGCAGAGCCGACCTCCTCCTCGCCTGGGATCTTTAAAGTAAGCCAGAATTATCCCAATCCGTTCAACCCGCAGACGCAAATCAGATTCAGCCTCGACCGATCGGTAAATGTGCAATTCGCCCTGTACAACGTTCTCGGTCAACGGATATGGCATGTGCAAAAATTCTATACGCCGGGCATGCACTGTTATTCGCTGGATGCCTCCGCTTTGCCTTCAGGAAATTATTTTCTTCGATTAGAGTGCGAAGAGCAAGCAGCGATGAAAAAAATTGTGAAAATAGAATAGAGCGTTAGCACAGGGAACTTTTCAAGCTTACGGGAAGGGTAAGCATTCGTGTACCCGTCATCCTGAAGGCGTACGACCCTTATCAATAAAAAAAGTTGGAGGGTGTATGAAAAGTATTCGATTGCCGCGAGATATGTCGCTGCTGGTTGTGTTCTTTATGTTCATCCTGAACATGCCGGCGCCGGCGCAAAATCTCATCGGCGCCTACACCACCAGTTCTCCGGAAGCCGCTTTATTTTTTCTCAATCCCGATTATATGAATCCGGCGCAAGGCGGCGGCGTTATGGGCATCGGCTGCAATCCTGCTTCATTGACCGGTGTGCAAGGCAGGATGGCTTCCATCAATTATGGCTTTGCCCAATCTTCGTCCGGTACGTTTAACATCAAGGCGGGCGATTCTACTGCCGTGTATAGTCCGGTTTATCTAGATGCAAAAATAAAATTGCATGAAATGGCCGGCCTGGCCGGTATTGGATTTGGCCAGCAACTCGGCCGCTGGCGTTGGGGTTTGGCAGTCATGCAGCCGCGGCGCGCAGGCATCAGGCTGCAGGCACAAGGATCGGTTAATCTCGATGCGCATTTCTTCCTCGATCAACCCATTACGCCTGCCATCGATCCCAGCATGCCGGTTCCGCAACTGCCGGTGAATTGGGAGGTGCAGAGCCGCATTACTCTCACCTTGTCCGGCGCACCCACAGAACTCTACCTGGCAACGCTGCCGGTTACAGCGGCTTTTGCCTACAAGACAGGCCCCCTTTCACTTGGCGCCGGCCTGACCTGGCAATATATTTATTCCAGCAGCGCCACTGCCGAGTTGAACTCGCATATCAGCGGAAAAGCGGTAGCCATAGGCGCACCTTATGGTGTTAATCCAATTACACAGCAACCCTGGTCCGGCGTCATCAACGCCACGGTTTCCGTCGAAGATAATCCGGCCAAAGCCATATATAAAATTGACGCTACCGGCAGTCGTCTCGGCTTGTCTTGCGGGGCTAAATTGGATATCGGCCCCCTGGCTTTGGGCGCTGCGTACGCGTACGCTTTCCGCGGCAACATCACAGGCGAATACAAGGTGTTCACGGTTCGCACCATCGATATTCCGGCCAATGTGCTTTTCTCAAATGTTAAATTAAACTGGAGTACAAGTCCGGTCGTCAACGGTACGGTTGATTTCGGCATTGCTGATTTCAAAAAAGACACGCTCACCTATCATGCCAAAGGTAGGCTGTCCATGGCCGGGGTGCATAGTTATTCTGCGGGTTTGCGTCTGTTATTTCTCGGTTTGTTTGCCGGCGGTGAAATCCCGGAGCGCGCACCTGATCTGACCTCTTTCTGGTTCGGCGTCTATCTGCATACGCCGCTACCCAAATTGCCGATTCGCATCAATGTGGGATTTATCAATCGTACGGACGGCATCCGCAGCGAGCAGGAGCTGATAACGCCGTATCGTGTTGTTTCGCACGTGGGCATGGGCGTGGCGGTGCGCCTGCCGGTCAATCGTTGGCTGCACATCAATGACCGTGAAAATTGGTTGCGCATCGGCATTCGTTCTTCCATCGCTTCCTGGATGCTGGAATCGTTTGAGGACAAGGGCGAACCGACCCTGACCAATTCCTTGCCGTCCATGTCCGAGAACCTCTCGGTTTGTTTGGGTTTGGATATGCCGTTATAAGATATCAGCTTTGGTTTTTTGCTTGTTTGCATCGTTTAGGGGGCAATGCCGGTTGCTACTGGGTAATTTTCCAGTATCGATTTCGGATCGAATGCTGACTTAAAACAGAGCGAATAATGCAGATCGAAAAAGTGATCACGCGAAATCAGCTGAACGAATTTATTGTTTATCCCTATTCCTTTTATCGCAACGATCCCCTCTGGATTCCGCCTCTGCGCAGCGAGCAAAAAAAACTATTTAATCCCCAAAAGGACACCTTGCTGCAGCACTGCGATTACCAATTGTTTTTGGCGCGAGACAGCGGACAAATCGTCGGCCGGGCGGCCGCTTTTATTGATCATCATTACAAAGACAAAAAATAACTCGCGCCAAGAAGCAAAGAACGCCAAGAAAGATTTTTAAGGTTTTTCTTTGCGCCTTGGCGTCTTGGCGGGAGAATAAAATAATCTTGACGCTTTGCATTGAATCATGAAGAGAAGTTTTTCCCTTGCTTGCCAAGCTCTGCATCTTGTGTGTAAACGCGGTTTTTAGAAGTACTTTGTTTAACTTTTATTCAGAAACAAAATTTTGCATTTTCACACAGGCTGAGAGCTTGGGAACGAAAAAAAATCTGGAACATTTACCCGCAGCGGGAAAATGTTGTTACTGAAATGACAGCGCCTTAACCATGCCGTTGTCTATAAGGTCCGGTTATCGTTGAATTCATCGAGTAATAAATGGAATCATAAATAAACACATTAACAAACAATGCTATGTTTTTTAAAGTAGGTAGTGCCGCCTTTAGCCGGAAATTCCTCAGGCTAAAGTCTGTACTATATGCAGAATGTTGACCTTTTGAATAACCTCAAGGTCGGTTCTTAAACTCAAATCACTCATTTTGGGCAAAAACAAAATTACTAAACATAAGGAGAAACAGATGCGGTCACATCGTTTTACCTTGGTTTGGGGGATGGTAATCGTTCTTTTTGCCAATTTGTTCAGCCAAAACATCAACCTCTCCCCGGTCGGTCATTTTGGCGGCGACGTTTATGCCATGGCCATGGACAGCCACTATGCCTACGTCTCCCAGGGCATCAATTTCGTTGTCCTCGACATTGCCAATCCCGCTCTTCCGCAACGCGTCGGCGAATTGGCCTTGACCCAAGTACCAGCCGATATGGTAGTGCAGAACGGCCTGGCCTATGCGTTGATGACCAACAATACGGGTTTTCTCATTATCGACGTCGCTAATCCGGCCGCTCCGCAACTGCTAGGTTCTTGCAACGCCAACTCGCAATACGGCGGCAACGTGTGCGTCAACGGTCCATATGCTTATGCAACCGACTGGCGAAACGGCGTTTCTATCATCGACGTCAGCAATCCCACTAATCCGGCTGTCGAGCATGTGATCAACTGGCCGGCCAGAGACGTTAAAACCAACGGGAATTATCTCTATATTGCCGGCGGCGACTCGAGCCAGACCACGCCCTTTGGCGTTAAAGTATTTGATCTCGCCAATCCGGCAGCGCCAACAGAAGTAAGCTTTTTCGCCACCAATGAAACGAGAAGAATCTGCATTAAGGATCCCTATGCCTATATCACCATCGCGATGTATCCCTATTATATGCTGATACTCGATATTTCTGATCCAAGGAATATCAGGAGCCTGGCCAATGTGCAGACCGGGAGTTGGGGTTACAGCATCGATGTCGCTGCAGGCTATGCGTATATAGGCGGTTCCAGTTTCAGAGTGTTCAATGTCAGTAATCCGCAGGCTCCGGCTTTTTTGAAAACGGTCAATCTTGTCGGCGAATCCTGGGCTGCACGCCACATCAAGGTTGTGCCGCCCTATGCCTATGTCAGCGTCTCCGGCAGCTATCAGGGCCTGCAGATTTTTAACATAGCGAATCCCGCCAATCCGCAAGCGACCGGAAACTTTAAAGAACCGGACCTCATCACGCAAACGCTGGTCAAAGACAACCGTCTTTATCTCACCGGACCCGGCTCGGTCTGGAAGTACGATCTCGCCAATCCGGAGGCGCCCGGTCTGTTGAACGATTTGCATTTCACCACCTTTCAAGAACGACTCATCGCCCTGGACAACAATATTTTATGCATGATGCCGTTTATGAACAGCGGCCAGCAGTATATAAAATTTTATGATGTTACGCAACCCTCGGCCATCACCGAGGTCGGCGCCTATAATGCCGCCGGCTATTGTTCCGGCATGCAGGCGCTGAATAAAAAAATGTATCTGATCAACGATGCCGGTGTGGTCGAAACGATCGATATCAGTAATCCGGCTGCAGCCACATCAAAGTCGTTTTTCCTTACCGGCAAAAAGCAGCGCTTTATCCATGTACAGGACAATTGGGGCTATATCGGTTACGAGCAATCCGCAACGGATCGCGGCATTATCGTTTGCGACTTGGCAGCCTCCTCTTCACAAGTCAAAGGTCTGGTCAAAACTGCGGCCACGCCGCAATGCGTGGCTGTGTCCAAGGATACGCTCTTTGTCGGCAGCAACAAGGACAGCACCTGGTACTTTCAAGTCTTTAACATCAAAACACCCAACAAAGCCGCGTTGATTGCGCAGATCAGCGGCAAAGGCGCCGTCTGGGGCATGCAGCGCATGCTGCAAAAAACTTTTATTGCTATTGAAGGCGGCTCGGTTTATGTCATTGAATGTTTAAAGGGCATGTTGAAAATCCTGGACAAGTGCCCCTCTCCCGGCTCTGTGAGTGTGGCCGTCACCGAACCGGATGCCAACGGCACCGGCTATATTTATACGGCAGAAGGGTATTGGTGCACAGATGAGAAAAAAGTGCAGGGCACTTTGGGCGTTTATATGCAAACGTACGAAACCAAGAGTGATGACTGCTGTCTCGTCAGCAGAGTCAAACCTGGAGAGGCGAAAGATGTGGGTTGTCAGGCATTGCCGTCACAACCGGAATACGGGCCGTGCCAAACCTGGGTAGGCGTTAAAGCCATCACAGTCGCACCCTGGAATTTCGATCATTGGGAAGGCGCGGCAACGGGTCGCAATCCGGACACGCTAGGCTGGCGGGATAATAAATGTTCTGAAGCCTGGGCGGTGTTTGTCAAACCGATTTTAACGCTTTCCGGGGGCCTTGGCCTGAATTGGGTCTGTCCGGACACCTCTGTATTGTACAAAGGCGTCGTCATCCTGCCTTTCCAACTTGCCGCTAATGAAGTGGCCACCTGGCAGCTTTACGATATCTCGTTTAAAAGTTGGGGAGACGGGAACGAACTGAAGGATCTGGCCAAGGTCAAATTGTATAAAAATAAGGATGTACTGATTGGCGAGGGATTGTACACGGAAGATAATGGCACAATTAAAATAAATATCACCAAAACCACGCAGATTCCCAAAGGAGAGTCTGTCAGCTTTAACCTTGAATATGTATTCAAAAAAGAGACCGTGTTCGATACTCTAAAAGGCTATAACGTCGAGACCAACGTACTCTTTGTCAATGCCAAGCCCGTGGCGCCGGCGTTTGCCAATTATCTCAAATTGCCGCCGCCGCCTGAAGCGATCAAAGGCGGCCCTACGTACATCGCCGGAGTGACCAATGTGAACACGCAAAAAAAGTACGCCTTAATTCATCAGGCTCTCAAAGATCCGATAACCCTCGATGGTCATGTAATTGAAGTGTGTCCCGGCGTGTATACGGAAAATGTGGTCGTGGATAAAAGCGTGATCATCCAATCCACATGCGGATGGCCAAAGACCATTGTTCAGGCCAAGAATGAAAGCGATCATGTTTTTACCGTCACCAAGCCGAATGTCCGCATTATCGGATTCACTGTCAAGGGGGCAAAAGCCAATCTTAAAGCAGGCATTTTTTGTACTACGCCGACTGCCATCAACGGCTATTTCAGCAAAAACTATCTGACCGCCAATGATCGCGGTGTTTCTTTTGTCAACGTGAACTCGCAGATCATTGAAAAAAACCTTATATCCGATAATAAGGACGCAGGCGTCGCCTTGCAGGGATCAACAACAACGAATATAAAAATCAGGGGGAATATAATCGGACTGGATTCGACAAGCACGCAAAAACAACCGAACAACATTGGCATTGGATTGCGTGACGGTGCTCATCATAACCTTATCGGCGGAACTGGAAGCGAGGAAAGAAATATCGTTTCCGGAAATAAATTTAGCGGCATTGAGCTGGAGAATGCAGGAACGGACTATAACAAAATAGCCGGAAATTATATCGGCACGGATGGGACTGGGGAAAAGGCACTGGGCAACGGAATTGGCGTTTTTATCCTGGGGAAAGCAAAAAACGATACCATCGGCGGATTCAGCGATTCCGAACGCAACATCATTTCCGGTAATACAGAAGACGGCATCTTGCTCTCCTTCAAAGAAACCAAGCATCATATGATCTTGAACAATTTTATCGGCACCAATAAAACCGGCACTGCAGCGGTTCCCAATTTGAAGAATGGCATTCAATTCTATTGGCTGCCTTCTGAAAACTGGATTGGCACCTATCAGGGCGGCGGCAACTTGATATCAGGCAACAATGGTCATGGCATTTATATCACGGAGGGCAGCAGTAACAACGAGGTTCTGGGGAATAAAGTCGGCACGGATCGTGATGGAACAAGCGCCATACCCAATTTGGGATATGGCATCATCGTCGAATCAGCCTCGAGTGAAAATCACATCGGTGGAAAATTGGAGGGAAAACAACTGACCCTCAAGGGCAATCTGATTTCCGGCAATAAAAAGAGTGGTATGCTTATACACGGCATCGGTCTCGCCAGCCGAAGCATAGAGAATCAAATTCTGGGCAACTATATCGGTACCGATCAATTCTGCACAAAGCCGCTGCCCAACGAGGAATATGGCTTGGTTTTGGCCAGCCAAGCGAATGAGAATTGGATTGGCAGCTTGTACGGCGGCGGCAACGTGATCTCCGGCAATAAAAAAAGCGGCATTCTCTGCAAAGACAGGTTGGCATACCATAACTTTATCCTGAGCAACTGCATCGGCACCAATTGGAACGGAACCGTTGCCATTGCCAACCATGAACATGGCATTGAAATTACCCAAGAAGCACAAGATGTCCAAATTGGAATTGTCCCTTATGATAAAAAACAATATAAAGGCAATCTCATCTCCGGCAATAGAAAAAATGGTATCTACATTCATGGTCAATGGACCATGGAAATTTATATTGCTGCGAACTGGATCGGCTTGGACGGCTCAGGAACCAAAGCACTGCCCAATGGAGAGAATGGAATAGAAATTGCCAAAGGCGCTCAAGGATTTTTTATCGGTGGTGAACCCAATGCGGGTAATGTCATCTCCGGCAACATGAAACATGGTATTTATATTCATGGCCCCTATTGTTTTATCACAGATATGGCCTCGAACTACATTGGCACGGATAAAACTGGACAATATGCCGTCGGTAATAAAGGCAACGGCATTTGTATTCTGGATCGAGCCTGGAATAACTGTATTGGAGGTGAAGTATTTGACTTTAGGGGAGATGGATTTGATAATGGCAATGTCATTTCCGGAAACGAGCTAAATGGCATCATGATAGGCAACAATGTCTGGAATACAGATATCGTGCATAATATAATCGGTTCGACCGCTCAGCAGAACGGCAAACTACCTAATAAACGTCATGGCATTGAGGTTATTAATGCTCATGCGACATGGATCGGCATCGAAAAGCACCATTGCAATGTGATCTCCGGCAATGCCCTGGATGGCGTGCATGTGGAAAACTCGTGGAATGTGTGCATCGGTGGCAACGTTATCGGTATGAATAAGAAGCAAAATCTCTATATGGGAAATGGCCGATACGGTGTCATGAATGACGCCGGTCACCACACCATCATCACGTTGAATTATATCTCCGGTAATTGCGGCGGTATTATGGATAAGGGCGAGGAAACCGAAATTTATCAGAATACCATCGACTATAACAAATGTTCCACCGCCATCCATCTCGTCAACGCCAGTCCGGAAATCATCGGCAACCGCATTACCCGGGACCAGAGTGACGGCATTTTCTGCGAACAGGGCAGTCGGCCGACCATTCAGCAAAATTGGCTCGAGAATAACAACAGCTATGATCTGGTCAACACGGATCCCTCGGTTACCATCGAAGCACAAAGCAATTGGTGGGGCTCACCGTCAGGGCCAGGAAGAAAAGTGAACGGTGCGGTTAATTTTACCAACTGGCTGATTGCACCGCCTTCGTTAATACTTTCTGCAACTGCAGACACGCTTTTGATTTCGTCCTCGCAATCCGATTCACTATTATGTGTGCTGCAAAATTGGACCAGCTTTGCAGAAAATATTCAATTGTCGATCGTAACAGATGCAGCAGATTGGCTTGCTGCTCCCGTGCCCAATACTGTTTCCTGGCAGGACAGCGGCGGAGCTGTTTTACCAATAAAACTGACTGTGCCCGCGAACGTTGCCAAAGGCGTGATAAAAAAATTCCGCTTGACTGCCATCTCGCAAGTTTCTTCAGCCAGCGCATCCGATTCGTTCTTTGTCAGGGTCTATAGTGGTGGTTTGGCCAGAATCGCCATCAATCCTTCGCCTGCGCACGTCAGATTAGGTGGGACCATTCACTTTACTGCCATCGGAATAGATTCCATTGGCCGTTCAGTCGACGTTGCAGCGCTCTGGACCGCCACCGGCGGCGCCATTGACAGCAGTGGGCAATATGCGACAGGTGACCAAACAGGTCTATTTAGCGTACAGGCAAAAGATCCGAACACTCATCTTCAGGTTGAAGCGCCCCTCCATATCTATCCGCTGCTGGCCGGTCTGACTTTGCTGCCGGAGCAACCGATGTTGAAACCAGGTGAAACCCAGCAATTCCAGGTGCAAGGGTATGATTCCAGCGGGGCATCCTGTCCCGTGTTCCCCCAATGGTATGCTGAAGGTGGTTCCATATCCAACAGCGGTCTCTATATCGCCGGCGCGGACACCGGACGATTTACCGTGAGCGTTACAGATTCCCTGAGTGACGCGGCGACTTTCACCAGGATCACCATCGCCGGCATGGTTCATGTAGACAAGGATCCTAAAAGTCGCTCGATGGAAGATTACTATGTTTTTCAAAATTATCCCAATCCCTTTAATCCGGTTACTATGATTGAATACTCGATTAAAGAAGCTTGCCATGTGCAGGTAACGGTCTATGATATCCGTGGCCGCGAAGTGGCGATTCTGGTAAACGAACCACAAATGCCGGGACTATACCGAGTGCCCTTCAGCAGCAACCAACGGGCTTCCGGAATTTATTTCTACCGGTTCCAGGCCGGGACGTTTACCCGCACCGGAAAAATGTTGCTGCTGAAATAAAGCGGGGAATATCTTTGCATGCAATAGAGGGCCCGCAAAACCAGCGAATTACTAAAATGATAACAGAATGATCCTCTTTCAAAAAGTTTTAAGGTCATGAATCAACCATGTTCCCCAGCAAGGAGGTCAACATGTATGTAAGAAGGTATTTCCTGCAATCGCTGGTCATGCTGGCAACGACCTTGGCCGCCACCTGGACGTTCTCACAATCTGCTCCGGATTGGCACCTGGGCGGCAATGCCAAAACAGCGGCCGTCAACGGAACAACTCTTTATATCGGACAGGGCAAGGCGCTGTCATCGGCAAAAATCGAGAACAATATTCTCCAGCCACAGGGAAGCATGTTTTTGCCCATGTCGCCGGCCATAGTAAAGGTATATGGCACGCTTGTTCTGGTCTCCGGCGACAATACCCTGGTTATCGGGGATATTACCGATCCGGTTCAGCCAAAGGCGTTGGCTGCGATCACACTCGGTCAACCCGGTGATAAAATACTGGACTATGATGTGCATAACAACCGCCTGTACGTCTGCCAATTCAACAGCAGCGCTAAAACAGGAACCTTCTCCATCTATGACATCGCTAATGCCGGCAATCCCGTCTTTTTGGGCAACCTGGCAATGGTTTGCCAGAGTGTGGCAGTTGGCGGCGCCACGGCCTTTGTTATCACCGGTCATGCCTCAACAGGTACGCAAGAACTCGCCAGTTACAATGTAGCCGATCCGGCCCATATCACCTTGCGACATAAAATTCAAACGTCCGGAGCCGAGCGGGTAGCCATTCAGGGCAATTATGCTTATACCGGCGGCAGCGGCCAATCCGGATTGCGCATCATCAATATCGCCAATCCGGATAATCTTCAACTGATCAAGGATCGCATTGGCACGATCAGTCCCATTCGCATCATCAAACCACTTGGCCATTATGTCTATGCGGCGAGTTGGACGGATGTCTGTGTATTTGATGTCGGCAATCCCGCATCGCCTGCATTGACCGGCGTTGTCAAGACCGGCAACCTGACTATAAACGAACTTGATTTATGGAATCCGGATGGCCATAAATTGCTGGGCCTCTGTCTGCCGCATATGGCTATGGTGGATCTATCCATGCCGAATGCTCCGACACTGCTGCCGGCTATTGACTATTTCGGCACGGCCACGGCGCTGACGACAGAAGGAGCGAATCTGTATGCCACTGATAACGTGCATGTATGGCATTACGATCTTGAAAACGATCAAAAGCAAACTCTTCTGTTCAATGCCCAGGGTCATAGAATGCTGGCGCATAATCAGACTCTTTTTATAACCACTCTGGCCTTGCAAGGAACCGGCGATCGTAATTTGGAAATCTATAACGTCGCTGACATTCACGCGCCGGTGAAACAGGGTGTTCTGACGCTCGGCTATGCCGTACAAAAGCTTGCGGCCGCTGATCATCTGCTTTGCCTGGTCGCCAGCACCATTGCGCAAGGCGTACATCGCGTCGAGTTCATCGATGTCGGCGATCCCATGACGCCGCAAAAACGGTCTCAGGTACTTTTACCCGGCGCCGGCATCGACGCCTGCCTGGTCAAGCGGGATTCAACCTTTTATTTATTGGTGACTTTTTTCAATCCGACAGACAACCAAAGAGGATTTGTCACCATCGATATCTCGGATGCCGCACATCCTCAAACCATCGACACCACAGCCACAGCAGGCAAGCCGACCGGCATCTGCACAGTTCAAAAAGTGGGTATCGTCTCCAGCATAGATCTGGATAAAAAGGGGTTTTATTTGCAGGCCTTTAACCTGAGCAATCTCAGGCAGCCCGAACTATTAGCACACCTGGATGAATCTCAAAGCAACAATACGCTTGTGGATGTTGAAGCCATAGAAGGCGTTGTCTATGCCGCTTCTCCGGAACTGGGTCTGATCACCTATCATCTCAGGCCCAATTTGCCGATAGAAAAAATCCAATCTGCCAGGAGCAACAGCGCACAGACCGACCTGTTTTGGTTTTTTTACCAGCAATACATCACACTGATCGTCGAGCCATTGGCTGAAATAGAATTAATCGGCAATATTTTTGCGGGCGATGTGCCGGCCATTTTGGCCCTGGTCGGATTCAGCGCCTACGGCGACTATTATCGAAAAGGCTATGAAGGCATTTATGGTCAACCACAACCGCCACCGCCCAATCGACCAAGCTGGGGCGCTACCTTGACAACACTGCTCGCACCTGCAGAGGCGGCGGCGCACGGTTGTTCGGTCAACCCGGATGTGGGAGAACACGACTATCTTTACGGCATGCCGGCTTTTCTGCAGGCCACGGATAATCAGGCGGACGGCTGGTTCTTTTCCGAATGGACCGGCATGGTCGGCGGTCGTTCGCCTTCCACCATGACCATTATGGATCGCGACAAGTTTGCCATTGCCAATTTCATTGAATTGTCGCTCACCGTTTCCGGAACCAAACCTCGCCGTAGCCTCTGCCCGGAGACGGCCGAACAAAAATTGGAACATATGCTGCCCATCACGTTTACTGCCAGTCCGGTGGACGACTGGATTGTACAAAGAGTAACCTTGCAGCCTTTTGGCAGCGGCAACGACGGTCGCGACATCATCTGGCTGGAGGTTCGTGAGGCAGCACATTCCTTTTATCACGGTCCTTTCGTTGGGGATGATTGCGAATTGGAGGTCAGCTTTAATCCGCCCTTGTTCATCACCAAGGGAACCAGCCGCACCGTGGATGTGAATTATCAGTTCAATATCAATCTCATAGAATTTGCCAAAGACAGTCTGTTCACTTTTCTGTTGCACACCAAAACGGTTACGGCTGTGCCGGTGAGCTTTGAAACCGGAAACATTATCGGCAGAGCATCCTCCGACACCCTGTACGTCGGCCGAACACGAAATTCGAGAGGCTGGGGATTCAAAACCATTCAACAGGCCATCGCTGCCAACACCACCCTGAACGGCGACTCGTGCATTGTTTGCGAAGGCTTGTTTTTAGAAAATGTCGATGTGAATAAAGAATTGACCCTTTGCTCAGAGAGGGGCGCAGAATTTTCTTTTCTGCAAGATCCGGACGGGCATGATTTGAATTTCGATCTCTTACACACCAACCGGAATAATGTTACGGTGCAAGGATTGACCTTTTCAGGAAAAAGTCATCATGTGAATGCCATCGGCGCCGGCGACTGCCGAAACATCTCGATCAAAGAGAATAAATTCGACAGCACGTTTAATGCGGTTTCTCTGGCCCGCTGCCGGAACGGTTCCGTTATGCACAATCAATTCAAGGCCAATCCTTACACCAGCGGTGAATCAGTGGGACTGCACGGAACGGCCGATATGACGGTGGCGGAAAATTCTTTTACCGGAGTAAATCCGGACGAACCAACTGTTTTGTTCAATCGCGCAGACAGCAACACGTTTTCAGCCAACATCAGCCTGGAACCCTTGTTGATCGAATTGGATCACTCTCACGGCAACCGGATCAGCAATACCCATATCGCGGAAAATGTCGCAACAGCGCGCGTTGTCCTGAAAGAGTCAAATCGCAATCATCTGCAGAGCAATACCCGGTTGAATTTTCGACTTGAATTGGCGCACGATAACGTCCTCTCTGACAACGCCTGCCGTGAAATCCAGCTGATCGGTTCTTCCCGCAACACGATTCAACGCAACGAAATTGCCGCAGGGCCGTCCTGGGGCATCGCTATTTATGAACGGACCTTCGACGAACCGCAACACAACCACATCTGGGAAAACAATATCCACGATCATGCGCAAGCAGGCCTTTATATCACCAACATGTCCGGCGGCAGCATCCGCAACAATCGCATCCACCATAACAGTCTTACCGCCTCCCATCCTATCGGCGGTGTGGATATTAACCGCAGCAATCGAATCGCCGTCGAGGACAATTACATTCATCACAACTGGGGTCATGGACTCCGCGTGGCTTATTGTCAACGGATTCACATCGAGGACAATCGCATCACGTTTCACAACCAGGGCGACGAGTTTCTCGGATTCCAGCCCAGCGGCATACTCCTGTATGAGACCAATCACTGCTATGTCGGCAGCAATCAACTATTGCAGAATTGCAGCGGCCTCACCGATTATGAAAGCGAGAATCTCCATCTGTATATCAACGTTTTTAATGATAATTTTTGTTATTTCACCGGGCTTGCTTTAAACGGCACCCAGGGGATTTTAGCAGGCAACACCATTATGCGCAACAACGGCTATGGCCTGGCCTGTCACAAAGGCGCACAGCCGCTAATATATTACAATGCCTTTTCAGAGAATATCGGTCATGATCTCGGCAATACGGATCCGACTGTGCTGGTGCAAGCGGACAACAACTGGTGGGGCAGTGCCAATGGACCGGCTGCGAATCAACTTGAAGGACGCATCAAGGCCGATGCCTGGTTGACGCAACCGCCCGGCTTGCTCCTGTTCAAGCAATATGATCCTTTCCACCTGGCGCCAGGAGAAAGCGACTCTAACCGGATCTGGCTGCATAATCTGCAGACGCCGGGCGATCTTGTAGAGATTACCCTGTCCGATGATCTGGGCTGGTTGCAGCACCCCGGAACAATCACCCTGTCCCTCAACGACAGCGTCGGCGCCGCTGTGTCCGCTCTGCTTTCCGTGCCGGCAGCGGCAGAGATCAACAGCATAAATATGGTCAGATTGGTCGCTAAATCGCATTCATCGCCCCATATGGTCGCGATTGATTCTTTCCTGGTCAAGGCCTATGAACCAGCGCTGCAAAAGATAAAAATTCAGCCTGACTCGACATCCGTGGTTATGGGTGACGGCGTTCGTTTCCATGCTCTCGGCCTGGACCAGACCGATCACATTTTCCCCGTTAAATTTACCTGGACAGCAGGCGGCGGAATTGTGGATTCACTAGGCAACTTTACTGCCGGACAAACCGTTGGGTGTTTTTCCGTTTCAGCAACGGATCCGATCACCGGATTGCAGGGACATGCCGTTGTCGTCATAACCTCTCCGTCTCAAGTGGCGCGAAACTCGGCCGCAATACCCGCTGCCTTTTCGCTGTCACAGAATTATCCGAATCCTTTTAATCCCTTGACCACCATCTCGTATGCGGTCAAAGAACCCTGTCGGGTTGAACTGGCTGTGTATGATGTGCTGGGACGCATGGTGAGGACTCTGGTGGACGTGCAGCAGTCGCCGGGATTTTACCGGGTTGAGTTCAATGCCGGTCAATTGGCCTCCGGGCTCTATTTTTATAAAATCCGGATGAATTCTTTTACTGCAGTGCGAAAGATGATGTTGCTGGAATGAAATTCTTTTCATAATTAATACTTGCATATGGCGCCTGGATTGATTAAAATATTTATAGTCTAAGGAGACTGAAAAAGCCGACAACAGATAAAAAATAAGGGCGAAATATTTCCGCCTCCCACAAACATGCGGCATTAAGCTCTTTTCAAGAAGGAATATCGATACAAGATTTCTTACCCTGGCATTATGCTCTTTTTCACTAATAGTCCGTCCTCCGGGCCTAGCATACTTGATTCCTAAAGCCTGAATTCTCTTCCGACCATTTTTGCATAATGCTTGCAAGCAGATTGTGCTTTGGCTGTCTCATTTTTAAATGGGATTCAGGCAATGTGGCACAAAAGTTTTACCAACTCTCTGCTGCTGTATATCGCATTGCTTCCGGTTGGTTTTACGGCCATCCCGTCAAACGGTTACGCGCAAATCCTTAATCGATTTAAAAAAACAACTGTTTCCGGCGACGTCCGGGCAGAATGGCAATACGACCGCATCACCGGCATGCCGCAGAACCGACCCAAGAACATCCGCACATTGAGTTTTGCACCGCAATTCAACATTCCCGGTTTGCCGAAATTCGGTTTTGTGTTCAAACTCTCCTCATTGGAAAGCTATCTGCGACAACCATTCAATCGATTTGCACTACAACTGTTGCCCCGCTGGGGTGGTCTCTATCTCGGCGATGCATATCCGGTTTTGTCCAAATATACCTTGAACGGCATCTTGATTCGCGGCGTCAGCGTTGATGTGCAATGGGGTTTGTTGCGTTTGGCTGCGGCAGCAGGACAGAGCAAACGCAGCATCGAGGCAACCGAAAGCTGGTATCAGGCAAGTTTCCAACAGTATCTTTATGCGTTTAAAATCGGTTTGGGTAAAAAAGACAGTACACGCATCTATCTGAATTTTTTAAAAGCAAAGGATGATTCCACATCCATCGTTCAATCAGGTTATAAAACACCCAAAGAAAACGTGGTCGTCAGCCTTGATGGTTATATTCCTCTCCACCGGTTCAAGTCTACTCTAGGAGGCGAGATCGCTGCCGCAGCATTCAATCGGGACACACAAAGCAGAGAACTGCAATTGCCCAAACATTGGCCTTCATTGACGCGCAGAATTTTCAAACCGCGTGCCAGCAGTCAGTATGATTATGCTCTGTATTTGGAAGCGCGTACGACCCAATTTAAAGGCAAGCTGACCGCTTCCTTCCAGCAAATCGGTCCGGGATTTTATTCTTTAGGTACCGCTTATTTGCACAACGATATCAGAAAATACGCTACGACCCTGTCGCGCCGCTTTTGGCGAAACCGCCTTTATCTTTATGGAGGCTATGACCGTAGTCGGGACAATCTGGCCGGAATGAAAACCTCCACAGCCGTTGCCTCTTCCAAATATGTGAACGGTTCCCTGGTTATTAAATCATTACCGTCCCTCAACGCCGGTTATCGCAACTATGTACTGAAAAATAACGATGCCCATAGCCTATTAAACATTGCGAACGTCCTGCACTCCTCACAGATGACTCTTTCCCATCGGCTGACAGTGTTCAATCTTGCTCACATGATAAGCGTCAGTGGCGCCAGCAGCTGGTATCGCATGAGAGGCTCTATAGCATCAACGGCGCGCAATTATGATAATTTAAGCCTTAGAATCTCTGAAAGCACGACGTTGAAAATCCCCCTCACCCTGTTTGCCAGCATCGGCATACTAAAAACCAAATATAAAATGACTGGACAAAAAGACACGCGTTGGCTGTACAACCTCGGCCTGACTTATCGCGCCCTCAACAATCATCTTTACTCCAATCTTGCTGTGAATTATGACGAAGGCAAGGCCAACGAATATTATCGTTCCACCTATCAGGATACGACTTTTCGCACCATGCTGTTCAGTGTGCGCAAACGAACCAGCCTCAGTTTCAGAAGCGATTATCAAACAGACAAGCAAACCCTGTCGATCAGAATCGAAAGAATCATTTATCGCTGCAGCACTTTTCCCGAAAACAACTATCGCGAATTTATCGTACGTTTTATCTACACGCGTCATCTTGGCAAGAATGTTCAACTTTGAGGTTACTATGAATTGGTCGGGCTTTTTTCATGCTCGAAAAAAGAGATCTGCGATCGGGCGAGGCCTGTTGCAGAAATGTTTTTGGCTTTTTATGTTCTTTGGATGTTGCGCTGCTTTCGCGCAGCGCCCCGATTGGATGATCACCCTACGCGTGCCTTCGGGATTTGAATTGTATCTCGAGGATATGTGGTCCGTGGATATCATGAATCCCGAAGCAGAGGATACGCCGGTCTTTTTATTCGGAGAGGTATTCGAGGAGCAAAAAGGGGAAATGTTTCGCGGCCGCAGCAATTTGATTACCGTACAACCCGGGGGCAGGGCGATAACGCCCCGGGACGTCAACAAAATTGTTGATAGATGGTTCAATCCTGAATTCCAATCCGGCATAGAGCGTACCGGCCGTTTCCCAGCTGGTAATTACACTCTGTGCATTACGGTGATCATGGCGACCAGCGGAGAGGAAATCGGCCGTCATTGCATTCCTTTTATGGTCACTATGCCCAGCGCAACGAGACTGATTGCCCCGCTGGACGAGGGCGAAATAACCGAATTGTATCCCATTTTCCAGTGGAGTGAACCGACGCCGCTTCCACATGATGCTGCAGTTTTTTATCGTTTCAAGATCAGCGAGATTTATTCAGGACAAACGCCGGCTGAAGCTATGGACAACATCGCGCATTTCGAAGTCATGCGCCAGCGCATGTCCACGTTGCAATATCCGCTGGAAGGGTTGCGCTTTGAACAGGATAAAGAATATGTCTGGCAGGTACAGGCGTTGGATGAAGAGGGTAAACCTATTGGTGAAAACGACGGCAAAAGCGAAATTTGGCAATTCAAATATCAAGCACAGATTCTTCCTATTTTCGTCGAGCTTTTACCTCCTCTGCCTGATACATTGGTGGTGGGCGGATTTCGGCTTACTGTCGACAAATCTTCGGTATCGGTTAAAAACCAACGATTATCAGGCAAAGCCTCAGGTCAATTTTTAATACTTCCACCCTGCAGTGCACAATCGCAACAGGCAGACACTTCCGGCAATATCTTTGGCCAAATAACCATTCCACTCACCGTTTATTCTGCCATCGATTTTACGGTAGAATTTTCCGATATACAAGTAGAACACTGGCCGCCACAATCATCCGAAAAAGTAATACAGGGTCAGGTCGGGCATTCCTTTAGTCGAAATCCGCTAGAACTTACGCTTGATGATTTTATCGTATCCATAAAAAAATTGACTCTCTCCGGCGATTCCACGTATGCTGATTTGCTGGTGCAGGTTCCGGTCACCGCGCTTTACACCTCCTCTTGTTCGCCCGTTACCTTCAGTCTCTCGCAACTGGCGATTTCCAAGTATGGCGCCTTTTATTATCGCAATCCTGCTTTTACCGCTGACTCGCTGCTCATCGGCAACACCGGCATCATGATCGCGGTTCGCGGCTTGACATTGGAATTCAGAAAAACGAATAAATATGTGGAATTCGACAACGGCGAAACCATTGCGGTCAAACTGAAGGGACCGAGTAACACCGGCTATCTGCAGGGCGAATATTCTTTTTCACCGGCTGATGTTATCGGTTGCGAAGGTTTCAAGGCTGATCTCAAATTAAAAGGACCATGGGAGTATAACACCCTGCTGCCCTTGAATTTTGCCATGTCTCTGCAATCAGGCGAATTGAGCATCGAGAAAAATTGGATCAAATCGGGCAAATATGCCGGCCATGTTTCCTTATCCAAAATCGTGCTCACTTCCGAGTCCAAAACGGCCAAATCATCATTTTCTGAAGCGACTGTTGACTCGCTGCTGAATATGTCCGGTGCGGTGGTTTTTGCAGATGAGGATACGTTGCAATGGGGCGGTTTTCAACTCAAAGCGGATAGTGCGCAGTTATATTTGCCGGGACTGGCAGAAGCGTTTTCCGTGCAGCCGCTGGACACGCTGGCGGTTGACAGTTATGAATCGCCGCCTTCCTCTGACACCATTGACAATATCAGGAATCTGCCAGGCATCACCTTTGCACTGGGCTTGCACGGACTGACAAAAGCAGACAGCGGCCGAGTTTTTTCATTCCTGTCTCCGGACTGTAAGGCATCGACCGTTTTTCCTCTTCACCCCATCGGCACCAAATTCATCCGCATCAGAGGCTGGTTGAATATAGCGGAACGGGGCGTAACCGGCGAATTGAAATCATACGGCATGGAACTGCCGGTGCCGCTGCGCTTTGGCGTCACGGACAGCGCCGGTTATAAAGCGACAAAACCGTTCTCTGCCTATCTATATCACAAGCCGGATTCCTTATGGCTGGATTTCATGTTTGTACGCAATGCAGTCTACGAGTCCTGCCTGGCAGGAACCCTGGATATCCCCTACCCATGCGGCATCACGCCAAATTTCAAAAAAATGAAAGTCACTTCGACCGCAGAACTGGTCGGCGGCGATGTCTTCTGCACAGCCAAAGAATTAAAGTATTGGGGCGTAAAACTGACGGCGGAAAAAACCGGCAACGTCATTTCTGCGGATCTCGGCGAAATCGTTTTTATGAATTCAAAGGTAAGTGAAACCGTGCACTTTGCCAAACCGTTTCGCATCATCTGGGGCGAGATGTTGGCCGACGGCAGCATGGGCAAATTTCTGTTTGACTATAATTCGTCCGGTCAACGATTCGACGGCTTTCCGCTTACCTTGCACGCCGCAGCGCTTTCCAAATATCATTCGAAAAGCAAAGGCAGCAGCCTGGACACGCTGGGCTATTTACGAGCCTATGGCGATTTGCATTTTGATTTCTTTGGCGCCAAGCGCATGGACATCCATGATTACAAGGACTCGACAACCAGTCACGATGTCGCGCCCTTTAATACGCGTTTTGTCGCGCTTAACCAGGCCAACTGTAATTTGCATTTCGATAAAAAATGGGGAGCCGGACGCGGTCGTATGGTTTTTGACGTCGTCTATGACAACAACCTGAAAACCGGCGATCAGAACGGCTACCTGGGCGATAAAAACAGATCCAGTAAATTGGATCTGGATTTTGGATTGAAACTTTTAAGCGGTGTGCAGACACTGACGCCTGATCTCATCGACCTCAACAGCTACACCAGCTATTTGTATTTTTGCAAAAGCGGTGCATTAAAGTTGCTGGACAGTGAGAATCATGTCGATAACATCGGCGGCATCATTCAAATCAAGGGAGATTCTTTAAAACGGTTTTATGTTGAAGGCCAGGCGGCCGTGAAAGGCTGGAGCTATGAGACCAATTCCCTGGCCAGTGTGGAAATCACCCCGAACACGATCACGTTTCAACACCGCGGTCAGGTCACCTTCAACTCTTTTGGAGTCGGATTATTAGGCATGGCCAGCTCGAAATTTGTCGTGAATACAAGCGCGGGCAGTCTGGAAGGAGATATCTCGGGCGCATTCCGGGTTTACGGCGGCGGCACGAATTTCATCGAGCTCTTTCAAAGCGGCAGCTACCTTGACATGGAAGCAAAAGGTCGCCTGAATTTCTACACCAGCCCGAACGCCAATTATGTGCAGGGCTATGCTGATATCTCGATCGTCATAGGCCCGTACAATCCGGAGTGCGAGGGCGCCTTTTTTGTCGGCACCAATGCACCGACTGATAAAATCTGGGTGCTGGACACCATCACCAAAGGACCCAGCATTAAAGAAAAGCTTAGCCTCAATAACGCGACGATCAGCGGATTTTACCTTGCCGGTTTGGTGGGTTATACCGGCGACATCGGCATCGCCTCCGGAGGATTTCAATTCTGGGCCGGCATGGGTTTCTTCGTGGGCGACAAGATGGTAACCTTTATCGGCCATGGCGGCATAGAAGTCCACGGCAGCCTCTTCGGCGGGCTCCTCAAGGCCAGCGCCTGGGCCGAGTTGTTCACCAAAACAGCCGTTGGCGCCGATAAATTCATTTTTTGCCTGCAGGCCAGCGTAGGCTTTGAGGTTTGTGCGGCGATTGTTTTTTGCTTTCCTGTGGAAATGGACTTTCACATCGATGGTCTCGAAGGCATTGTGCCGGGAAGTTGCGAGGAATAAGGAGGAATGATGAACATGCAAAGAAAGGTATGCCTTTACGGCTTTCTGCTTGTCTTTTTGTGCAATCTTTGCCCGGCCGTTTTCCCACAGGCAGTCAAGTCAGTGATGCCGCTGGATTCAGCCAATCTGAAGCAAAAGACGTATCAGGTAAAGCCGCAAGTCATACCGAAAACGGTTGACCTGGGAAAATCGATGATTAAAAACATAAAGATTCTGGAAAAAGTCCAGGCCATAGCTTTTGTCGACACGCATTTCGTACTCGTCAAATGGACCTATTTGAAAAACGCCCAGAGCTATAATGTTTATCGTAAACAGCTCAACAGCAGTTATGCAAAAATAAATAAGAAACTAATCAAACTGCCGCAAACGACGCAAGAACGTACGGCCGCGTGCTCGCAGTTCGGCAAAATGATGCCGACCAAGACCTATCCCTGGGAGATCAGCCATATCCTCAAGGTGCTTGATCTGCAAAACCAGGAGGCGTTCGCCATCTGCAACCTTTTGGACGATGAAAACTATATCAACCATTTTCGACTCCTTGGCAACCTATACTTTCAATTGGCCATGGTGACCGGTCTGTCTTTTGCAGACAGCTCAGTGGCGATCGGCCAGAGCTATTATTACAAAGTGACCTATCTCGATGAAAACAATGTTGAGCAAAAACTCGGCAATGAAGTGCATGTGGTTGCCGGCCAAATCAGGAAAATGTCGCAACCGACCGGATTGACAGCCTATAGCGGCGATACGCAAGTACTGTTGCTCTGGAACGATCCGCCGGCCGTCGACTCGTTAGCCGGATTCCACGTGTATCGCTCGTCCACTGCCGGCGGAACCTTCGCCCGCATCGATTCCATCCCGGTGCTGACCACCCGGCAGGTGGACTTGTACGGAGACAGTTTAAAACCGCCCCGCTTCGGTTATCTGGACGACAGCGTCGAGAATGACAAGGTGTATTATTACAAAATCGCACCGCGCAACGCATTAGGGCGAACAGGAACCATGAGCAGCGTAGCGCAAGCAAAACCCACGGATCAGACGAAACCAAAGATGCCGGCCAATATCAACATCACAGCTCTGGGCAAAAGCACGCTCATGATTTCCTGGAATCTGGTTACGCAGGATACGGCCGGCCGCACCGAAAAAGTCAAAGGCTATCATGTGTATCGTTATACAGATTATAGCAGCGCCATGGATAAATACCTATCTGACAGTCAGTATAAAATTGCCTATGTTGCGCACCCGCAATCCAAAAAGCAGACAACAAAATCCGGACGCCCGCTATTAGAGATCATGTTGCCGGGAAAGGCTCAAGCTCTGAAGGACACCTGTTATAAGGACAGCAATATAGAGCCGGAAAAAGTTTATTGGTATCGCATTTGCTGTGAAGATTCTGCCGCTAATATCGGGCATAAAAGCGCCGCAATCTATGGCATGCTGCCGGACATCGTAGCGCCCGATCCGCCGATTATGGGCACGGCAACGAGCGATACGCTGTGCGTACAACTGACCTGGTCGCCACCAGACACCCTCCTTGATAAAAATAACAAAGACCTGGCCGGCTATCTGATCTATCGGGGTATTTGCGGCAAAAACGAGTTTGAGCTCAGAACCCAAAAGCCCACCACTTTTTACACACTCGATCTACTGGTGGATATCACGGATAAAAATACTCTTACTTACAAGGACTGCAGCTTGCCCAAGGGTTCGCCGCTGTGCTACCGTTATGCCATCAAAGCCTATGACAAGCCGCAGAATCAGAGCGGGTTCTCCGATTCCGTATGCATCCGCTTGCGGGATCGAACGCCTCCGGACGCTCCGGTGATCACCTCTTTACAGGCGCGCAACCGCGCCATTAAACTCGAAAGCGTGGCTCCGCCCATACAGGATATGAAAGATTTTTTAGTCGAGCGACGAAAAGAGGGCGAAAGCCAATTCACTGTGGTGTACAAGCCTGCGGTTAGACGAACGGTCGGCTGTGCGAATATCCCGACGTCCGTCGACGAAATTTTAGCCAAAAAAGTGAATCAGTTTTCATATCTGGACAAAAACGTCGAACCGGAAATGGTATACTGGTATCGCGTCAAGGCGGTGGACCTGGACAGCAATGTCAGTGCGCCCTCGCCGGCGATCAGTGCTTTTACTTATGAAATCAATACCATTACAAAACCGGCAAGAATTCGCATCAAGCAAGACGGCTGCAAAATCGTTTTGCAGTGGCAAGGCGCTGCGAATGCAAGCAATCAAAATATTTCCTATGTCATCTTTCGCAGCACGGATGCAAAACAGGGTTACCGACAATTAGGCGAGCCGGTGCAAGTTGAGGAATTCATTGACAGCAGCGTAGCGTCTGGCATGGTGCTGTGGTACCGGATTCAGACGTTTGACAAGAAAGGAGATCGGTCGGAGCTGTCGACAGCTGTTATGATTACCGTCAAGTAAAATGTAGATTGTAATGGTGTGGATTCTGAGCAAATGTACCGAGGTTCTTCAAAAAAAGACTTTCGCTAATAGCTACTCCGCCTAAAGGCGGAAATAGATGCTCATAAAAAAATAGTTTTAATTTTTGATCCGCTTTTTGGTGCTTTTGCTAATTATATTCTACTGGGAACAATTAGTCTGATTAATTCATAAAATGATATAACTTTTGTAGGAGGCGGCTCCTGCCGCCGACGGTCGCCGCTAGGAAGCGGCTCCTACAATATAAAATAAGTACGCGAGTAACTTCCTGAACAGGTGTTTTTTACGAATAATTCAGGATAGATAGATGAATGTTTCGTAATTCTATAAAAGGAAATATCATGAACAAATTTATCTACCTCATCGTATTGATCCTGTATTTCCCCAGCAGCAGTTTTTGCTGGAACAGAAACCCGCATCGGGAGATGACCAAAGCTGCAGCCAAGCAGGTACTTCGTCTGGATGATAAAACTCTGTATACGGTATCCGTAAAGGTCAAGTACAACATGCTGGATGATTTTTTTACAACCATTTGTGCAGGGATTGATATGGGCGCCGGCGGCATTATCAGCTCGGCCATCGGCGCCATTGCCGATGTGGCGATTTCTGAAACGAAATACGAGATCGATACCAGCGTCGACATTAAAGACAGCACCGAGTTGGACATCATGACGGAATGCGGACATGAGCCGGACTGGTTCGATGCCGGGACGGGGCTCTTTGGCGAAGGGGATTGCATGGTCGGTCACATGTACACGCCCAACGGCCTGGGATTTGCTGATTACATGACAGATTATTTTTACAAAAAGGCGGTTACATCCTATAAGGCCGGCAGCAAATTGGAAGGTTTGGCTTACCTGGGCTTTGCCAGTCACTACCTGGCTGATGTAGGTCTGCCCATTCATGAGGAAGCAGATTATCTGAATCAGAAAAATATCCAGCTTCAGAAACAGTTGCACGGCGCCATAGAAGATTGGAGCGAAACCGATTGGCCTACTTTACAGGCCACTGTGGATTCAGCGGCGAAATGCCCCATGCCGGCTTGCGATATTCAGGGCATGGTGCGCGGCCTGGGACTGGAAACCTACCCAAAGCTTGCGGAATGGTACAACGCCTGGGATGTGAAATCCGGATTAAGTAAACCCAAATACGAGTCGAATTTCAGAATTCTGGAAAAGGAGGCCATCTGGCGCATCGTACCGCGAATTACCGGATTGTTCATGAGATTTAAAAAAGAGGTGAATTACTCGTCGAAATAATGCCGACATCCATGCCACACATCCCCTTTTTTCTCTTGTCATTTACGCTACCACGATTTAAATTATTGTCTAACATGCGATTGGTGCTCGAAAAACAATCTTGTGAAGATTTGAAACCTTCGCAAGGATATTACATTCGCCAATTCAGGCATTGAAAAATGTGCAGAGGAAAATCTGGAAATGATAGTAAGGTTTGGTAATGCGTTTGCTTTATTATGTTTGATATCGTTTGCGGCATTTTCGCAGATCAACACCGAACGATTTCGTCAGGACTCTGATTCGACCGGTTTATCCGGCCATATCGATATGGAAGGCACGGTCATCACCGGCAACGCCAGCATACAATTCTATGCGCTGGCCGGTCGACTCAACTATAATTGGGGCAAGGCTTACTCATTCGGCGTGTTCGACAGCGGCATTGGCCGCGACAGAGACAGGCGCTTGTATGAACAGTCGCTTGCGCATCTGCGGCATGTGCACACCCTGAATAATAAAATCCAACTCGAGCTTTTTTTACAGCAGGATTTCAACAAAAAACGCAAGCTGTTGTCGCGCTGGTTATACGGCGCGGGCTTGCGTTTGAAAATGCTGAAAAAAGGTCCCATCAAGTATCGCCACGGCATTGCCTACATGTACGAGACCGAAAAGTACGATCTGCCGGCCGTATCCCAGCATGGCCGGCAGACCCGGGCCCATCGCTTGAGCACCTATGCCACCATCGAAATCGATCTCAAGGCGCCGTTTCGTTTCATCTCGGTCAGCTATCTGCAACCGGAGATCGGCGACTGGAAGGATTATAAATTCATCACTGAAAACGGCCTGATTATCGATGCCGGCAAATGGCTGGATGTGACCATTAAAATGAACGGTCGATACGACAGCAAGCCGCCGGATAATACCAAGAAACTTGATACCATCAGCAAAATGGGCGTTGCGGTAAAGTTTTAATCAATGGCTTCATTTCAGCAGCAAGCATTTGACGCATCGTTTATAAGGTCCTGCCTGCAGCACGATAAAATAGATGCCGCTGCTGTTCATGCCAGCTTGCCAGACCGCTTTATAAATCCCGCTTTTTTGCTGTTCATCAACCAAATCGGCTATGGTCTTGCCGCTCACATCGCAAATGGCAAGACGCACGTGCACTTCCCGCGCCAGTGAATAGCTGATCATGGTATTCGAATTAAAGGGGTTGGGAAAATTCTGCTGCAATGTAAAATGCTCCGGCATTGGATTCTCGACATCAGGCACGCTCACACTGATATCTCCCACCAGGGCAGCCAGCACATAAAAACCATTGGTTGTATAGACAGGCAGTGAACCGATTTGAAAATTCGCCTGCGCCCGGTATTCGGCGCCGGACCTCTTTTTCCACACGCGAAAACGCAAGGTATCATTTGGTTGAAAACCGTCTATTTCAGGCGTCTGCGAATCATCTCCCCAGATGGTTATAGCCGTATTAGCCCCCGGCCATGCAATAGCTCCGCAACACAATCCAGTGGAAGTAAAAATGCCGATCTCGTCGCCGATCGCAAGCGGTTGACCGTCCGAATAACCCGGCGCAATGGCCGCTGGAATTACCAGCGTGGCGTTGTCGCCGGTCCGTTCAACAAAGGTGAAATGATCCGTCGCAACGGCAGCAGACCCCTCGCGTTTGGCCAGGGCTCTGCGTCCGGCCTGATAGATCAATGTTCCGGCGGATTTAAGATACGTTTGAAAACCTTGTCCGGTTTTCATATCGCCGATGGTGTTGATGCCGAATTGCGGAATATAGTTTTGCCCGTCATTGTTTTTGGCGATCACCAACTGCTCGTGGATACTGGCCAGTGCCTGACCGGCATTAATGGGCGCATCGGGCAGGTAACTGATCATGCTCCATCCCGGCGGCAAGGCGATGGGTGTTCGTGGATCAGCCGGCGTGCCGGTGATGTCCAGATCAGCAGCTTGTCGCAGATAGGCCTGATACCCTTCCTTGAAATTGAGGTTGCCGATGTTGTTGATCTGATATTCCGGAATGTATGTTTGTCCGGCGTTGTTTTTCACAATCACCAGTTTGCCGGCAATAGGTTGCATGAGAGTGGCCATACTTGCATCCGGTGGCAGGACATTTACGGAAAACATATTCCAACCCTGCAACAGATGAAGAGTCACTGTTTTTGCTGTATGCGCCGTAAATTTGTTCAGTACCATATATCCATTCACTGCATATCGACCGTTGCCGTCGCTATAGCCGACTTCTATGGCGGCGTACTCTATGTTCAGGCCGGGACGGAATATGCGGTAATTGATCATTTCGTTGCCGCCCAGCCCGTCGATGGCTGGTGTTTGATCGTTGTCTCCCCAGGCGGTAAGCGAAAGATTCTGTCCGTTCCATATGGACCAGCCGCAGCAAAGTCCCATGGACGAAAACACGCCGATATAATCTCCATTGGCAAGCGCTGCGCCATCGATGTTCGGATTGGCAGCGACCGGTAGAACGATAACGGCATTATTGCCCGTGTTTGCAGTGAATGTCCAGTTCGGCGGCAGGCCGGAAGCGGTCTTTTGCACCAGCACTTTCACATCTGCAGAACCGCCATTAGACGTTACATGTAACACCAACGAATCTTTCAAAGCGGTTAAAGGGGACCGATTGACATGCACGATCAGTCTGGCGTTTGTAGCTGTGCTGTACAGGATGTCCCAGGCGATCAGCCAGGGTTTGTTGGGTTGCTCTGTCACATCCCAGGTCAGGTTGCCGCCGCCGGCGTTCTTGATCCAAAACGACAGGGTGTCGCCGGCTGCGCCGAAATCCAAACGCGTGGGCGTTACCGACAACACCGGTGCAGTGGCCGGGGCGATACTAAAAGGCTTGTTGGTTAGATCATAGGGGAAATCTCCCGCAGCGTTCTTGAGTTTGAGGACGCAGTTCTGCGTCGGCGCATTCGGCACCATCCAGGCGAAGGATCCGGAATTATTAATATTCTCGGCAATAGCCGGCGCTATCCAGTTACTGCCGCCGTCAATGGAATAAAAGAGACTCACTTTACTCGGCCGACTGTATGTACCATTGGTCCAGGTGATGGTCTGGGTGCTGCCTATGGCCAGAGTTTCGCCGCCGTTGGGAGAAAGGATTTTGATGTATTGTAAGTTAATAAAATTGCGCAGGGTGTCGGCATCGGAATAATCGGAACTTCCATTGGCGTTCACAGCAGCCGCGCGAAAATAATAGGTGCGATTGATGACCGGATTGTCCATCTGATAGCTGATGGTGTTGGCCGGCAGCGTGGCCAGCAATCCCCAATTATAATGTTCAAATCCGTTGTCGCGGAATTCCAGATTAAAACCAGTCTCATTGTCAGAGTTGTCCTGCCACTGGATGTGGATTTGATCATTGATGACATGCGCCACAACGTTGGCAGGCGGATTGGGAACCGGGGCCATGGCGCCCGGGATCGGCATTACATCGTCAACATACAGACCGCCTTCGAACGCACCGCCTGCCAATTTTCCCCAGAGATTGATGAATATCTCCTTCACGACATACCGAGTCGGGAAATTGCTCATCGCGTGCCAGTTGAAACTCAGGTGATTCCACTGAGCGACGGCATCGCCATAAATATCATGGCGCAATTCCTGAGCGCTCATGTTGTTGGTGAAATAGCGATCTTTGGCCTGATCCTGATCATACACTCTGACGAAGAGGTTGGCGTACAGCGGCTGCAGGCTGGCCATACATTCGGCGATTTCACAGGTGTACCCTCTGGCTGTCTGCCACAGGGTATTTCCGGTCAGGTCCGGTGAATGCAATTGCATGATCCACCAGGTTTCTCCAGGCGCGGAAATCCCATGACCTCCAAGAGTGGACATGTGCATGGAACCTTTATGGTCTCCTGCCGGGTCCAATCCGGGAGCGCTGGGGAAATTGACCTGGTCTTTCCAGCCGGAGGTAAAGCTGTTAGGCAGGGGCCCATGACCGCTGCCGTCAAAAGCGCCGGTCATGGTCCATCCCTGCACCGTTCCATCGTTAAAATCAAAGACGCCTGCTGTTGTTGTTGCAGAGGAATTGAGAGCGCCGATGTCCTGTATTTCGGCGCTGCCCTCAGTGCCGCCAAGGACGTTGGGAGCTATAGCAAGCAGAGTGATGTGTGCATTGGCGGCAATGCCGAATTCATCCAAATTGATGGCCTGGGTGCCGTAATAGGTGCGAAAAGGAGTCAGCGCGGGGCTTGTGCCGTCGGTGCTGACAGCGACCTGATAGCCTTCTGCGACGCTCCATTCAAACACGACGAAATCCGCGCCATTACCGTTGACAATTGCGTTATTAAGAAAACGAACTTCCACATAGAGCAGCGGTACGCTGCAACGGATATAGGTAGCCAGATTGATATCGGTGAGCGCGCCGTTGATGTCCTTGCCGAAAACCTGGTCGCTGAATTGATTGAGGTCGCCGACCGGCGCGGCCAGATCGGCAAAAGCCTGTTGATTGGGAAAAGTATAGCCGCCGAAATTGAACTGGGTTTGCGCCTGCTGCGGCAGCAGCAAGGAAAGGAGAATCAGGCTAAAAATCGCTATTGATTTACGCATATGAACCTCCTTTGCGTTAAAAAAAATAGCAATCAAATTTGCGCCAGGATGGCAGCGGGGGTGCCAAGAGTTGCAAGTGATCCCGGCGACAATGCATTGTTCGCTCATCGCCTCATCCCTGAAGTGGCTATCGATGAGAGCAGGACTGGTTGCAGAAATGACAGAGGGAGTTTAGCACTAAAATTTACCTGTTTTCTGCTATTAAAATCAAGAGAAAAAATCCATTACCTATATGGAGTTGCACCCATGACCGATTTACTTTTTGATGTCATAGGCCATGAGCGCCTGTCCATGGCGGATATACAAGACTCCTTTATCAATGACCGGATGAGAAAAATGCTGCCGGGTTCCTTTGCTGATTTTAAATCTACCCGCGATTTCCATCGTCGCATTGGCAATGCGGATCAGATAGACTTCGCCTTTTTGATTGTAATAATAGAGCATCTTATCGGCGCTGATCAGGCTGCCGGCGCCGATTTTCAGAGAATCACAAACTTGACCCGTTCCCGCGTGCATTTTCACCAGCCTGTTTTTTTCCGTGACGCAACTGTACAAATAGTTGTCTATTTTAACAAAGCCGCCCATGTAATTGTCAATGGCCGTGTTCTGCCAGATTTGCTTTATTTGTTCGCCGTCTTTGGACAATTGCAATTTGACCGCGCAATTATTGTCTCCGGCAATATAATAGATATAACCATCTTCATAGAGTGCGGTGTTGGCATGAGTGTCACCGATGCCGAATTCTCTTTTTTCCACCGGAATATTGAGCTGTTCATGTGTCCAAAGCAATCGACCCGTGTCGCAGTCTATTCCCAATAATGAATAGGCGGTAAAGGTTGCCAAAAGATGTCGTCCCGGCAATTTAATAAGCAGGGGCGAATTATAGCCCGGACGTTCCTGCTTTCCTTTACAAATCCATTTAATGGCTCCGGTAAAACGATCAAGCGCGACCACATTGGTGTCGCGACCACCGGGAACTAGGAAAATTTTATCACCGTCTAGCAAAGGGGCTTCCGCATGCCCGTGCAAAGTGAACTGACCATGCAAGTCCTTTTTCATATCGACAAACCATTTCTGCTCGCCGCTCTGTGCAGCAAAACAAGCCAGGTTGCCATAACCGGAGGTCACATAGACGAGATTGTCGACCACCGTGGGCGCTGATCGGGAACCTGCATAACCGGTTTTTGCCCACTCTTTGCCAAACGCTTTTTGCCAGAGTAGATTTCCCTGCAGATCAAACGCGAACAAACAGGCCATCGAGTCTCTTTCGCCGGTGATGTACAGTCTGTCTGATGTGATGACCGGAGAACCGTAACCATTGCCGATCATTTCAGTACTCCACAACAACGCAGGACCGTTCTCACCCCACTGGGTGAGCAGATTCTTTCCGTGATAAACGCCCTTGCGCTCCTGGCCGCGCCATTGATAAACGGTTTGCGTGTAACCGATTACATATAAAAAGCTGGATATCATGCAAATAAACAGTACTGATCTCTTCATAAATGTGCTCCGATATTTAGCCTGGACCATTTCCTGAATTACGCGATAGGTGCTCGAAAAACAACCTTGCGAAGGTTGGAAACCTTCGCAAGGGAAAAAAACAACACCGGTGTCAATCTATGCGGCGGGAACAGTAAACATTATGAAATGCCGATCCGGTGGAAAAATAATTGCTGCCGCGGCAGCCGCCGCGGCATTTGCTTGCCATCTCACATTCGCCGCACTTGCCCCGCAGCAAACTCACATCAAACTGACGATTGTAGGCAAATCCGTTCTTTAGCTGCCAAATCTCCGCCAGGGGAGTCTGGCGTACATTGCCTTCGATAAAGGATGGATCGTAGAGCGATTGACATCCACGGACATTGCCGATGCTGTCAATGCCAATAACAGACAGTCCGGCCTGACAACCCTGCCATGTTCCCCAATGCCCCGGCGTATGGCGCAGGTGTTTTTCGTTTTCGTCGTAATAGCCGATATCGTCGCCGGCCACCATGATCAGCCGGGCGTCAAAAGATTTTTCTTTGAAAAAACCGGTAATGACGCCCATCTTTTTCTGGTCAAGCGCATAAGCAGAATTCGTCTTGAACCGTCCCATATCCCTCGCCGTTTGAATCTGCCAGGACGCCACGCCCTGCTCGATGAGCAGATCGTGCATGGGAGCAAGATCGTTCAGATTCAAATCCATGACCGTGGTTACCACGCCGACAGCCACATCCTTCTGATGTAGACGATCAAAAGCTTTCAGAATGCGGCGAAACGATCCGCTGCGGCCGCGGATTTTATCATGACGGGCCTCGAGTCCATCCAGAGAAATGCCGACGTTGGTCAGTCCGGCATAGGCAATCTGCGCCAATTGTGTTTCGCTCATGAGCCAGCTGTTGGTGATGATATTCACCAAAATGCCGTGCTCATCCAGACGTCGAGCGATTTTCTCCCATCCCGGATAGAGGAACAGCTCTCCGCCGATCAGCGTAACGTGTTTGCATCCCAGGCGATGCAGATCGTCTGCAAGGCGCAAGCACTCTTGCAGGGAGAGTTCATGCTCACGTTTTTTACCGGCATTGGAGCCACAATGCAGACAACGCATGTTGCATTGCAGCGTCAACTCCCAGACGCAGGTTTCAGGTACATAATCGGTCCGTTGCAACCGCTTATCTCATTTTAAACGCGTTTTAGTGGAGCGAAGGAACGCCGGTAAATCTCGCGGATGCCGTAAAGCACTACTTTCTGATGCTCGGCATCGACGACCGTTTGATGATTCTGCCGGAGATTTCCGCTGGTCGATTCTGTACTGCTCATGCACACGTTGAACCAATCGGTACCGAGATTATTCTTATCGAATTTTTTGGCGCCTGAACTGACGACCATGAAGGGTATGTCCACGTCCAAACTCTCACTCATGTCCACGGCCATGCTCACCACCCGGGTTTTCCGGATGCGATCAATGGCATGGATAAATGTATGCTCGACGCCTTTTTTATCTGCGAGCTTGTAGAGCAGCAGCACCCATCTGCCCGGTTTGCCGGTTATATCGACCACCAGATTTTTACCCTGGTTGGAAATGGTTACTGTCTCCGGTTCAGTTGTTTGGCTTGACGACAGCAAAGCGGTGTTCTCACCCGCTGTCAGCGTCGCTTCATCGCCCGCGATGACAATTCGATTGGCTTGCGCTTTGGTCGTCAACGTCATCAGCAGCGTGTTGGACGCATAGATGGACGTGACGATGCGGATAAAATCTCTTCGATCCATAGAACCTCCAACTTTGTGAATGCCAGGAACAGACCTCACAGGTTTAGCAAACCTGTGAGATCTCCTGAATAGACCGACTTAATTACGGCTCTGTGAAAGATGGTTCGACCGGTTCCGCGACCGCCAAATCCCGTTCCCATCCCTCATGTTCCAGGAGCATCGATTCTATCGCCACTTCGGTGCTGTTGGCGTTAAATTCATTCAACGGGCTGTATTTGGAAGGCCAGCAACGATACACTTTCCAGGACATGACCAATTGCCCGGCTTCGTTATATAATTCGATGATGATGTCTTTGCGAAAATCGCTCAACGAGACTTCAGAGCCCATGCCGGAACCGTAATTGTACACCTTATTGGCCCAGGTTTCGAATGCGGTGTCATGGGTCCGACCGCGTTGCAGCAAGATCGGTTTATACGTGGTCTGTCCCGGAGAGCGGCGGACGATGCCCGGAGCAGAACCTTCACGATTGGAAATGACTTCGGTTTCACGGTGCAAACCGCTGACCTGGCACACGCCTGAAATATAGCGGCCATCCCATTTGACGCGAAACTTGAACTGTTTGTAAGGATCGAAACGGTGCGTGTTCACTGAAAAATCAGTAGCCTGAAGGAGAGGAGAAAAACAGAATACAGCGACCACAAGGACTGCGAAAAATTTGCGCAACATAACGGCCTCCAGAAATTTATCTTTCGTTATTTATGACAAAAACTTGTCCGTTTCATCCGCGTTCGCTCTTGAAACTGTTTACGGAATAGAATTATCCCTTTCCCACCCCTCATGCTCCAGGGTAAGGATTTCCATTGCCGGGGTGTCCTCATCCGCATCGAGGCCGCTGAGCGCGATATAATCCGAAGGCCAGCAGCGATAAACCTTGAAGGCCATTATAACCCGGCCGGACCCTTCACACAACTCGATGAGAATATCCTTGCGAAAGTCGCGAAGGGAAACCTCGGAGCCCAGTCCAGCGCCATAATTCCACGCCTTGTCCGCCCAGCGTTCGAACTCTTTATCCTTGCTGCGCGGCCGTTTGAGGACAATCGGCTGATACTCGTTGACGCCCGGAGACCGACGCTTCAGACTCGGGTCACCGGCTGCCCGATGTTCCACAACCTCGGTTTTTCTACGGAGTCCGCTCACCTGTGTGATGCCGGGAATCATGCGCCCGTCCCACTTGACGCGAAAATCAATCTTGATGTCGCGTTTGGGAATAGGCGAATCCAATTTTTGCGGCTGTGCCAGTAATGTAGCGTTCATTACCGTAAAAATGAGAAAAAGACAAAACATAATTTTTTTGTCCATGAATGCCTCCCATTTTATAGTTGATCCAACATTTTTTGCAGCGCTTTGTACCCTACGCCATCACAGATGGATGCGATGACCTTGGTATGGTTGGTGTCGTCGCTCAGGAGCCCGCCCTGAATCATGAACGGATCAAACTCCCGTTCCATGGCGCCGAAATACGTGGCCAACACGCACCCGGTAGCACTGAGACCGCATAGAAACACCGTATTACAACCTTTATCGCGCAAAACTTTATCCAGCTCGGTCTTTTGAAAGGCGCTGGGATAATGCTTGACAATCTTGACGTCTTCCGGTTTGATGAAAATCTCTTTGGCAAATTCAAATTCCGGCGAATCAGGTTTGGGACCCCAATTCGGATCTTGGTGATAAACACGAATGATGGGCAGATTGCGTTTACGGAATTCGTAAATAGCGGCATTGATCCATTCCAGGGCTGTTTTTTTGTCCTGATCCGACATGAAAGCAAGATAGGCATTTTGCACATCTATAACCAACAGCACCGGTTGCATTTTCGCGGCGGGTTTGTCGTCCGGACCGGCTAACACCAGATTCCCCCAACAAAGAACAACGAGTGTAACCAGGAGCATGATGATTTTTTTGTCCATACGATAACACCTTTCTTTTTTATTTTGACTGAATGCCGGCCAATTCAGTAGACTGGCACAAATGCCTATACCTGGGATGTTGTCTCGGTTTTTGCGGCAACGCCCGGAGACTGGCAGCCTATTTGCACTCTATGATACCACCTCCGGGATCACAAAAACCGTGACGCCGGGGTTTTACGACAACCACTGGTGGGGTCACCTGAGTATATTATGGCATAAATGTCATAATGACCCAAATACCACAAAGACCGCGTCATTGCGAACGTAGCCAGTATAACCGCAACAGGGGATGATCTGCGCTGGAGTGAAGCAATCCCCTGGTACATATAAGTGTTGTTAAAAGGTCCGCCATTATCGATGATTTATCTGATATAGTGCAACTTGATTGTATGTCGCTCGACGACTCTGTCACGGTTTTGTGTTATCAGGCGACAGAAATAAAAGCCGGAAGCGGCGATTTTTCCATTTTCATCACAGCCATCCCATATCAACTGATGATGACCGGTTGATTGTTCTCCGTCATATAGGATTCGTACGATTTTACCGGTGATGTCGACGATTTCCAGGTGCATCCAATGAGAGGCAGACAAGTGATATCGAAAAACTGTATGGCTGTTAAAAGGATTGGGAAAATTCTGCGCAAGCCGGCACTCCACTGGCCGCGCTTTTTTATCCGATAATGTGACACCTGTATTTTGTGAATTCCAATCTAGCACATTTGCTTCAATATCATAGCCCACGCCTTTAAGATAATTGCTTTCCCAAGTCGTATAGATCGTATGCTCGAAGAGTTGAATGCGCGGATATTTCTGATGATACAAGCCCTGTTGCGGTATAAGGAAACGTTCGCCAATCGGCTCGCCGTGGTTATTAAACCGCCTCGCATATACATCGCTATCAAGCCAGTTCCATGAACACCAGGCAACCAGAAATTCACCGGTGTTATTCATGGCGATCACAGGATCGATTCCGCCATACTGGTCCTGAATCATAAAATTACCGCCCTTTTTCGTACCCGCTGCATCATAGCGCTGGCCATAAAGCCGCCAAGTGTCATTCCGTGCATCAGCCCAGACAACTGCAAAATTGCCAGCTGGATCCATGGCCACGGTTGGGGTAAATTGTCCGGCCTGGCCAGCGTCGTCGTTGATCCAAAAATTGGATTTAATGGGTACACCGGAACTGTTGTACCGTTGCCCATAAATGTCCATGTCGTTAGCGCGGTCATCTTGCCAGACGACAACGAAAGTACTGGACTGGTCCATTGCCACAGATGGCATGGATTGGCTCGAGGGATTACTGTTATCGTTTACTTTAAAATTGCCTCCCTCCTGATTAAGCGCGCTGTCATAACGTTGCGCATAGATGTCCACATTGCCATTCCGCTCGTCTTCCCAGGCGATCAAGATATAGGCCTGGCCATTAGCACAGACAACCGGATGCGCATGCCTGCTGCCCCATGCGTCATCATTAACTTTGAAATTGGCGCCACGCGGAGTACCGGTCTGGCTGAAATCCTGAGCGTAAATATCCGGAATCCCATACGAGACTGCCTCCCAGGCAATGATAAAATATCCGTCGGCATAGCAGGCAATGACCGGATTATTATGCACCGGCGCCGTGTTATTGTTCACCTTGATGTTATTACCCTGGGCGACACCGGCGGCATTGTAAAATTGGGCATAGATATCGCTATAGCCGTTGCGCCGATCCTGCCAAACAATCATAAAATCACCCGCCGGCGATACAGCAATGTCCGAGTGAATCTGTTCAGCACTGCCTTGATCATCTGCCAATTTAAAATTGCTTTTTACCAGTGCTGCCGAAGTGGTAAATCGCTGTGCGTACAATTCATTAAAATCGTTGCGTCGATCCTGCCAGACGACAAAAAAATCTCCGTTTTCGTTCATAGCCATGGCCGGATGGCTCTGATAAGCGCTTGTTGGATTATCATTGACCTTTATATTTGCCAGAGGAAGCAGCCACGGATTGCGATATCTTTGCATATAGATATCGCTGGAGCCTTTACGATCATCCTGCCAAGCTACGGCAAAATAACCGGTCCGATCGACGGTCACACAGGGATACAGCTGGCTGGCGTTACCTGCATCATCATTGACTTTAAAATCAGCTTGATCAAACGAACCGGCAAAATCAAAATACCGACCATAGATATCCGCATTGCCGTTTCGTTGGTCAGACCAGACGACCATACCCTTGCCGTTGACATTGACGGCGGCCGCCGGATATGTCTGCGAACCGATTCCGATATCTTTGTTGATCCTGACAACCTGCCCAATCCGGGTACCCGAGTTATCGAACAACTGCGCTCTGATGTCATAGCCGATGGTGACATCCTGTTGCCAGGCCGCAATAAAATTACCGCTGCCGTCCATGGCCACGGCCGGATTAAATTGGTTGTTGCCTGGCAAAGAGCTTTCAACAATGAAATTTGCACCCAAGGTCATGCCGGCGGCATTGAATCGTTGTCCATAAACCGTACTTTTTGCATCCCGATCTTCGACCCAAACCACGACAAAACCACCGCTGCCATCCGCAGCAACAGCTGCATCATGCACAGAAACAGAGCCAACGTCGGTATTCACCCGAATCTGGTCGCCCAGTTTTTTGCCGGCTGCATCAAATCTTTGGGCAAAAATCCATTTGCCGTACCCTGGCCCCTCCTCCCAAACCACAATGAAATTCCCCAAGCCATCAGCGCTGACCGACGGTGCTCCTTGCGGGTAAGCATCAACTTTATCGCTTACTCTGAAATTACCGCCCTGCGCGATGCCGCTGCTGTTATAGCGTTGTGCATAGATTGTAGGATCTCCATCGCGATAATCTGTCCATACGGCCATCGCATTGCCGGTTTTGTCCAAAGCCACCGCCGGCACCTGCTTATCCCCCATTCCTCCATCCTGGTTCACCTTAAAATCGGGTATAACATACGTTCCAGCGAATGTCCCGCTGATCAAAATCGGAATCGATAGAAAAAAAACAACCAGGGAAAACAAGGCTCGAACGGTTTTACATTTCATAGCGCTCCTTTCCGGCTGTACATGAAAAATTGGATGAGATTCTTCGTGGTGAGGAAATAACGGAAATTTAGACTAACTCGGCGTTCCTGTAGGATAGCCTATATCCGTACATCGCCCCGGATAACGGCAAAATTGAGGAATGCCGCATGCCAAAATTTAATCATTCATGGGTCGAAAATCAAGAAATGATTCAAAAAATCTTGACAAGAATCAAGTATGATTAGAGCAAAATAAACGGTATATTGTAGCTATGCTGAGTGTACAACGGCATTAATGCCGTTATTTCTCAAATAATACGATAACCGTGTCATTGCAATATCAAGTTATTACAGAATACCCGGGACTGCAAAAGCTGTGGTCCCAGGATTTTAAGACTCGCGCAACAATCTCAGGGAGCGTCATCCTGAAGCCTGCCTTCTTCAATTCCAGGAATCATTCTTGACTCTCATTGGCAGGCTGAAGGATCTGTTCGCGTCGCCATTTTGGTTGCCGTGCTGTGAACAAGCGGCGAACAGATGCTTCGCCGCTAGTAGTGATGGTGTAGTGTCAAGATCATTCGATCGTGCGGCTCAGCATGACAATGAGGGAGGACAACAGCTATGAACACCTCCAAAATCATCACTTTGCTCATCAAGGTCTATGCAGGGTCTCTGGCATTGAGTCTGCTTTCCCTTATCACAACGGTACTTAGTACGCTCAAATGGGAAGCATCCAGAACCGGCAAAGCCATGATGCTGATGCTGAATCTTGACGCATTGGCGTTCCTGTTTGGCGCCATCATACTTTTTTACTCTCTTAAAGGATGGTTGCCAATACTATCCACGAGGCTGCTGATTCTCATCGGCTATATTGGCGTGGCGTTGGTGACCTTGTTTTTTATCATGTTTTTTTCCATGATTATTTTTAATCGTTGATATATGCTCTCGATCCAGATCAGATGTTTAAACAGGAGACGCCTGCATGTTCCGTTGCAAAATTATCCTTGCACTCATTTTTATCTATCATGGTACTGCTTCACTCAAGGCCGCTGAAACCGTATCCATTTTAAATTTCGACAACACGGCGCAGAAAGCCGAGCATGAGTGGCTGCGCAAAGGCCTTGCGGTCATGTTGACCTCAGACCTGATGAAATGCCCTGACGTGCAAATGGTGGAACGGGAAAACTTGCAGACCATTCTTAAGGAGCATGCTCTGGCGCAGAGCGGGGTGATCGATGAAACACAAGCCGTGCAGATCGGCAAGCTGTTACATGCAACACTCCTGGTTTACGGCAGCTTTCGTTATACATAAAGATCTGCGTGTAGACGGCAAGGTGACTCGCGTGGAGACCGGCGCCATACTGGGCGCATTCAACCGCGCGGCGAGACTGAAAGATCTCTTTGCATTGGAAAAGGATGTAGCCGGACAGATTTTCACCATTCTCCGCATGGCCTTCCCAGCCGATTTGGCTGAAAAAGAAACCGATTCAATG
>CAYLWO010000034.1:0-57342 GCA_964387285.1 uncultured Cytophagia bacterium
AAAAGAATGCCGCCATGAATACAGACAATAGCAAAGCTCAGATGCGTAAAGGGATCCTTGAATATTGCATACTGGCCATACTCTCAAGAGGTTCTGCTTACGCAGTGGACATCATCAACGAGTTGCGCAAAGCGCAGGTGATCGTTGTTGAAGGAACGCTTTATCCTCTGCTCACCCGGCATAAAAACGCCGGCCTGCTCAGTTACCGGTGGGAAGAGTCGCCTCAGGGACCGCCGCGTAAATATTATGAACTCACCGAGCAGGGCCATAGTTATCTCGCAGACCTAGATCAGGCCTGGGACGAACTTGTCGAATCCGTCGAACAAATCCGCAGAAAAAAATAAAAGGCCAATCATGAAAAAAACTTTGAACATCAATATTGCCGGGCAGCTCTTCCGCATCGATGAAGAGGCCGTGCAGATTCTGTCGCGCTATCTGGATCATGTCGCTAAACGATTCCGGGCAGAACCGGGCGGCGAAGAAACCATCGCCGACATCGAAGGCCGCATTGCGGAAATTTTTGGCGGCGGCAGCGAACCGCCGACGCTGGTCTCGAAGGAGATGGTCGACAACATGATCCGCACCATGGGCGCTCCGGAGGATTTTTACGACGACCGCACCGCGAATCCGGAGGATAAAGCCTATCCCAGGAAATCGCTGTACGACCCGACCGGTTTCACCAGCCAGTTGGAAAAAACGTTTTCAACGTTCTGGAACGGCCTCAGTAAATTATTGTCCGCTGTGGTGAGAATACTGAGCATAACCCTGGGCACGCTGTTCACCGTTTGCGGATTCTTTTTGCTGTTCTCCTTTGTCGTTTTGCTCTTTTTCAACGACGCGCCATTTGTGACCTCGGTCATCGAACCGGATGTGCTCAACACGCACATGTTGCTCTCGATGGCGCTGAATGGTTATATGGTAAAAACCATCTGGATTCTTGCGTCCATTGTACTGCTTATACCATTGGCCGCGCTCAGCTATCTCGGCATCAAATTGATCTTTAAAATCAAAGCAGGTCCCAAATTTTTCAGAATAGCTTTTTTTGTCGTCTGGGCAGCGGCTCTCTGTGCATTGGCGATACTTCTTGTCTTGCGGCTTTCCATTTACAGAAACGAGCAACGAGTTGAAGATAGAGCAGAGCTCAAAGCGCCGCCGAAAACCTTGTGGATCGCCCCTTTAAAAAAATTGTCTGACATGGTTTATGATGAAACGGCCTGTGTTGAGCATTTTCGTTTCTGGCGCAATTCTTTAACCGGACAGCTTTTTGGCACCGCGGATATGGACATTTACGGCAGCGAGGCTGATTCCGGCTGGATTGCAGTTGAAAAAACAGCTTTCAGCAATTCGCAATCTGTGGCGCGAGCGAACGCACGAAATATTACTTTTAACTGGAAACTTTCGGCGGACACGCTTTATCTGGATGAGTATTTTTCCATCCCAGCTCATCACAACTGGAACGGCTCGAGCGTTGCAATTTATCTGGGTTTGCCTGAAGGCGCCATCATTAAACCGATAACCGGCAGCAGCCTCTCAACATGGCGTTTCCGGGTGCGCGAGCCAGAGGCAACACAGTTTCGAATTAAAGATGGCAGTGCCTTTGAAATCGGAAATTAAGCGGTTGTGTTTTCAGTGCCCCGAACTTGACCATGATAATTGAAATTATTTTTCTCAAAAACCCGGGACATGTAACATTCAACCAACCACGATTTTAAATCGTGGTGCATAGCAGAACCATGCGGACGAGACGTCCGCGTTCCAATCGGCAGTTATATCGTTAAAAGCAACCTTGCGAAGGGTTAAAACCTTTGCAAGGTTTACAAGATGTCCTCTTGTGCATTCCCTTTCATCTCTTGTCCGGTTTGACAAAAACCTTACTCTCCATAGGTTCCTGAAAGGCAATTACCTGCGGAACCGACGTTTGCAGCTGCCGGAGATACCCGTCTGCCTCGCCTTCCCGCATATGCATCAGGATCACGGCTGAAGGCCGGATCCTATCCAACACGATTTTTCTGGCATCGTTATTCAGCAGAAAAAACGGATCGAAAAATGCAATGTCGATCGTCACGTCTTCCCAGCTAATAGAGGACAGAAAACGTAATTGAACTCCTGCATTGATGTCGCCCTGATGATAGATGGTATATTCTCCCAATTTCATAATAAAACCCAGAGTCAGATACGGCCGGTCCGGTTCGCCGTGATTAACGCCGAGAACCTTGATAGCGATGCCGCCGGCCGTCAGATAGGTGCGTTCGCCGATGCCGATGCTGGTGGTTTTTATACGGGAAGCGTACTGCGTATAGGCATTCAGATCCTCGGCTTTCAAGTCCTTCAGTACCAGGCTGTCGCCGACCAGTTCGGCCTGAGGATTCGCGGCCAGCATTTGCAACGCCATGCCAGGTTCAAAGTGATCGCGATGAGCGTGAGAAAAGAGCAGCAGGTCCAAATGTGCAAACGGGGCCCATCCGGTTTGAAAAAGCTCCAAAGCTCTCCGCGGCGTATTATCGTATCCCCAGGGATTCTGCACCAGACCGTCCACCAGAACCGTGTTGTAGCCGGCCCTGATCAGAAATCCGTCGTTGGCAATGTAGCGAATCTCGGCTGCATCCCGGGTTGGTCCACCTGGCTTTTCCACGATTTCATAAGAACCTCGTTGCAGAATATGAATTTTTTTACCTGAGACCCTGGCGCCCCTTTTGATGAGCAGAGATTCCAGGGATTCATATTGCCAATCCCTGGCTATATCCATAACCGTTCGACCATTGGCATCAGCAGCGGAGGCATCTGCGCCCTTGTCAAGTAAAAGAAGAACCACGTCATCCATGCCGTTGCGGACTGCCAGGTGGAGAGCGGTTCTGCCCCTGGCGTCACGGCTGTTGACGTCAATCCCTTTGGAAATATATTCCCTGGCCAGGGACGCGAGCCCGCCACGCAGCAGGCTCAACAAAATGGTTTCGCCCGTCGGCGAGGGCCGGCTCGCATCCGCTCCCTGCGCAATCAGTTTGCGGAACAGCTCCTCCCCGCCCTGCGCTGCGGCTGAATGGAGAAGCATGGAACCTTGATCTGTTTTCACGTCAATGGGAACCAGTCGCATCAAGGTTTCGACCACCGCCGGCTTGTTGCGCAGCACCGCATACTCCAGGGGTGTACGATTCTCCCCGTCTTTAAGCGAAGCGTCAGCGCCTCGCTTGATCAGCATCTCGACGATATGGGGAAATCCCTGGCGTGCCGCATAATGCAGCGGCGATCGGCCCCGGCTGTCCTGGTATTGAAAAACAGCCCCTTTGGAGATAAAGAGTTCCAGCACCTGACCGTATCCAGCGTATGCGGCGTAGAGCAGCGGAGTCTGTCCCACCGAGTTTTTAGCTTCCAGTTCAGCTCCCTGGTCAAGGATAAAACGTACGATAGCTAAAGCAGCCTGTTCACCGCTGCGGCCGCCGGCTGCCGCGTGCAAGGGCGTGTCACCCTCGTTGTCCCTGGAAGCGATGATTTTTTGGTCTGCTTGCACCATTCCCTTGACTGTTTCGAGATTGCCCTTTTCAGCCGCCTCAAAAATAGTTTGAGCATGAGCGTGCAGAAAAACAATCTGCATCAAAACGCAAATCATCTCTACTATAAAACGGGTTTTCATCCTAGATCTCCATACCAAAATAATGATCGGCAATTTCAAGGCATCATCTTCATCTTATCTGCCGCTGCTGTTGGGAACGCGGGCGTCCCGCCCGCAGAGGCGACCGGGACGGTCGCGTTCCGGTCTCGGTCGAGCTCTGATCAGCATCGGCCCGTATCATCAGGAATCGGAGTTGTACTGAATGGTGGAACGTTGCTTGAGGAACCTCAACGGTATTCATCGTAATTCATTACATACTTCCACCAGTTGTTCAACACGCCATCGGTGCTGCCGACAGCGCGCGGCAGATGCCGGAACCACCAGATGTGATGCAGCCGCATATCGCCGTTGCCCCATTCGCCGGCAGTCACGATTTTTTTCTTGCCGGCTAACGCCGGAAAGGTGTACCAATCATCGCAATAGCTTTCCACCGAACGCGTATTTCCCCAGTCGTAATCGCGCTCGCTGTTGGGCACAAAATGAACATTGCCGCATTGTGATTGTCCTGGCGCGATTTTATCATACAGAGTAAATTTGCTCCAGTTATGCATATGCTGCACATCCCAGCTGCCATAGATGTGCGTCATGATGGATTCCGCACGATGACCCAGATCCTCCAGCATGCAATCCACGCCCCGTTCATAATTAAAGCCCATGATGATAAACCGTCTATTACAGACCACGCCGGGAACCGGATCGGAATTGCACCAATAGGCTTCCTGGCCGGCCATGGTGGATTCCCACCAGGAAAATCCGGGCGCGCCGAACAGCCAGACCTCATCGATTTTGCGGCTTTCTACTTTTTGCACCAGATTGAAATCGTCAATGATCTTTTTATAATCACCGCCAACCGAATAAAAGGTGCGATGCGTCCAGGTTTCAATGAAAGTAGAATCGGTATAGCGAAAACCATCCAGATGCTGCGGAAATTCATCTACCTCGGTTTTTTCCACCACCTCGTACTGCACCAATCCCCAACTGCTCGACGTGACGTCGTCTATGTACTGCTGTATCAAATCCTCCGGATTATTCCAGTTGAACACCTCTGTCAAGTGTCTACTATCGCGACTTTGGATGATTGGATTGTAAATGATCACCGCCACTTTTTTATGTATAGCTTGGGTGTCGTATACCACAGCTGGTTTTTCCTTTTCCGGAAATAGAATCGCAAACAGCGATTTATTACAGGACCAGAACAGCGATATACATAAAAACAAAAACAGATTTAAAATGAATTTGAACATGGCACACAACCTTTCTTATATGCTACCCAAAGACCATGTCATTGCGAACGTAGACCCTGTAACCGCCAAAGGGAAATATCTGCGCTGGAGTGAAGCAATCCCCTTGCACGAAAAAGTGTTATCAGCAGACGCCGTGTAAAAAGGTCTTTAATCCAATTCTGCATTTCGGGGCGCCTTGTCGCAAAACCAATAACTGTTTTAAAAATAACCCACAATCATATAATCAAAGGAGCAACACAAGCGTCCAATTCTCATTTCAGTATGACCATCTTTTTCGCATCCGAAAACCGGCCCGCACTCAGCCGCAAAATAAACACGCCGCTGCTGCATGAAGACAAATCCAGACTCTCTTCATGCCGTCCGTCACTTCTGCGTACCTGCAACAAGCGATCGATTCTTTTGCCCGTAATATCATAGAGATCGACGATTACCTGTTCTTCTGCAGGCAAAGTGTAAACAATGCGCGTGCCGGCATTGCAGGGATTGGGATAATTTTGCAGCACCTGAAAACAAGCAGGAGCGGATACAGCATTATCGACAACCTGGGTGGCCGTTTCCTGTACATGCCAGACATGCACAACCAAGGCTCCGTCGCGGCCATAATCGAATTCCAGCGCATAGAGCAGATGATTCTGGCTGTCATAGCTGATGGTGCGAATCTCTCGAGCTGCAGAGTAAAACAGATCCGGATCGAAACGAACGGCTGCATAGGGCTGCGGTTGATAGCCGGGCAAGGTCCCCCTGGCAACCTGCGCCAGATCATCTGGATTATAAAATATTGCCATGGGTATGAAATTATGCGCCTTCCAGCCCTTGCCGTCCGGATCGGTTTCATAAAATTCCGGATAGGGCATATCGGCAATGACCCAGTCGTGGGCCATGCGTTCGCCCACATAGCCGTACCAGTTTTCGCCGCGCGCTTTGCTGCCCATAATGATTACACTGTTCCGGCTGCCGACAGAAATCCAGGCTGCATCTTTCCACGCATCGCTGAGCAGATAACCGTCGATGGAATTGGGAAAATGATAGTAATCAGAGCCGGCAACGGTTCCATACTCTAACAAGGTCGTGACCGGCCGCACCGAATTGGCAGCCGGAACAGAAGAACCCACCGGCGCCACAGCATACAGAGTCGGTCCCAGCCCGGAGAGACCGCCGTCACGACATCGCCCGGTGATCAAGCTACGGCCTGATGTGTTGCTTGCAGACCACGCGGTCGGCGCAGTAAAGAGATAATCGCCCAGCATGGCATCGTTGGGCGTTGTCGCAGGGTCGCCGACGTACCACGCGCCTGCTTTGGTGTTCAAATTGGCGGCATTACAACAACTCAGGCAGGCGTGTTTTTCTCCGGTTACCGTATAATGCACGCTCCACACGCTGTACAGCCGGGCTTCCTCTGTTTGATAGGTCAATCCGGTGCGCCAGATATCGATATAATCACCCCAGCCGTTGATATTGTCCGGACGAATATCAACAGGATCGTGCAAAACCTGTGCGACAGGTAAATCATCCCAATTTTTTGTCGCTGAAATCAGCGGCGCCGGAATGGAAATTTGTCCGACAAAACCGTACTCGCGTTGATTGACGTCCGTGATAAAAAGCGAGCCCGGGTAACCATCGTTGGCATTATCGCCATGAGGATAATAAGCCATGGCTTCACCGCCCCAGTAAAAGGCATCAGGCACGCGGAAAGCGCCGCGATAAATCAGACCATTGGGATGCACCAGATCACCCGCCTGACTATAGGGAGCGGTGGCGCAGGCCACAGGTGCAGATGGCGCGCTCTCATTTTTATTTTGATCCAACGCGGTAACGGTAAAAGTGTAACTGGTACTGGGCTTGAGAAAAACCGCCGTATAACTGGTTTCGCGGCTATAACCCTCCACCTCACCGTTCAGATAGATGAGATACTCGGTCACAGCCACATTGTCGACCGGCGCCTGCCATTGCAATTGAATCTTGGAATCCGACAGCGTTTGCGCATTCAGACCGGTCGGTGCAGCAGGTGCGAGAATATCGGCATCAGACAACAATTCTATTTTGTCGCAGATAATATACTGCTTGGGCCACAATTCGAACCATTCGATATGCAGGTTGGTGTTGACAAGATTATGCACGCCGTCTGATTTATGCACGCCCGAGTCGACGATGTTAAAAACAGTCCTGGCAGTCGAATGGGGCGCGATGGTTTGATAGGTGTAACGGTAATCCGTAAAACTGCGCATGGTGAACCAATGGCCCGAGACCGCGCCTCCCAGGGGCACATCCGGATCATCAAAACTGATGCGTGCCGAGAATACAAATGATTCATCCGCATTGTTGTACCAGGTAACGACAATGCGCTCGCCCGGACTAAACGTGCGGCCGGCGCCGCTGACGCCCATATTGTCCGTGAATTCCTCCACATTGGAGTATGGCACAACGCCGTCCGGACCGGCTGAAGAATAAGCCATGCCAGAGCTGAGCAGCAGAGTGTTCCAACCGGCCAGACCGAAGGAATTGGCGCTGCTCGCTGCGCCGAAATCGACCAAGGTAATGGTTTGCGAAAAAACGGAAGAGGTAAATACAGTCAACAACAACAGACCACTTTGGCAAAGTCGTTTAGCAATTTTCATACTGGCCTCCCGCGGGATGCAAATCGGTCAAGTCGGAAAAATTTATACTAGAATTTTTATCATCTCTTCATTGTTCATTTTTTTTGCCACAGCCAATGGGGTGTCGCCTGGCGCAACATTCTGATAATCGATTTTGGCCTGAACATTTTTCTCAGCGCCGGAATGCACCAGTAACTTCACCAACTCGACATTGCCGGACATGGTCGCGCTCAACAGAGGGCTGAATCCATCCTGATCAACGCTGTTGACGTTAGCGCCGGCTTGCAGCAAGGTGCTGGCAGCAGCGAAATAGCCTCTATCACAGGCAGCATGCAGCGGTGTAAAGCCGATGCTGTTGGCCTGATTGACATCAGCGCCCTTACTTGTCAGGAGTGGAATAAAAGAATCCGTATTGGATGAGGCAGCAAGATGCAGGGGAGAAAAGCCGTAACCGGTCAATGCATTCACGTCTGCACCATGCTCCAACAGGATCTCCAGGATTGCAGTATGCTGTTTAAAGCGCGGATTTTCGACCTGTCGGGCAACGCCGTTGACGGTTTCGGTAATGGTCATGCTACCCCAATCTTTTGCCCAACGACACAGATAATGGACCGGATTTTGCTTATCTACATCTAGACAGTTAACATTAGCGCATAGTGATATCAAATAGCGCAGGATTTCATGCCGGGCAGAGATGCAGGCGTGCAAAAGCGGCGTGCCGTTACGACTGTCGCCCTTTTCAAGCTCTGCGCCTTTTTCGATCAAACAGCGGACAGCTTCGTCCTGGCCCTCCTGCACTGCCTCGATAAGCGGCGTATAGCCCAGATCATTGGCATTTGCCAAATTGATATCTGCGCCTAAAGACAACAGCATCTCGATTTGCTGCAGATATCCACATGCGGCAGCCAGGGCCAGTACAGTACGGCCGCGGTCATCTGTTTGATTCGGCGATGTTCCTTCGGCAATCAGCCGCCTGATCGCGTCATTGTTCTTGTTAAAAATGCAATCATGAATTGACTCCATATCAGTCCTTTTTCCTCTCTATCGTCAAGAAGCCACTTAATTTTGGCACTCCCTCTCCTCTTTGATAAACTCGAATTTTATCCGCACACATTACGATTCTATCATCAGTGCTGAAAAAATGCCCTTTTGATTTGCCGAAAAAGAACTCTTCCGCCCCGGTTACAGCGTTACAGAAAATGGCTGCCTGTTCATCGCTGCCGATGGAATAGAGTACGATCACCAATCCGTTCGCTGCATTGAGTATTTGACTGGGACCAAAGCCGTCGGGACGGAGAAATTTTTTCTTTAACCGGCTTTTCCATTCTACCGCTTTTGCAGTCAAATTGACGACCGCAGCAATATCGCTGTCCTTGAGCAAAACGGCAATTCGGTTGTTATCCATAGAAAGCGGCGCAATGTCGGTGATGAGGTCGATAGGGATGCCGGTGTTTTCCACAGTGGAAAAACTGGCCGATACCGTTGCCGATTCGTCAGCCAATACGACGATTTTCCTTTCCTTTCTCAACAAACAATATACCCGGCCATGGGCCATGGCAACCTTAAAAACATAACTGTCGAGCAAACGAACAAAGTCCAGATTGTTTTGTAAATAACCGAATTCTTCATTCAATCGCAGATACATGCGATGCGCTGATCGGTGGACGCCTTTCACTTCACTCACTAATTGCTTGTGTTGCAGCAGTTCTCCATTTGTTTGTTGTAGATGAAACAACTGGTTTTTGATAAATACATACAATCCGGCCAGGCGGGTGGTGATGAAAACTTGCGTGATAAAACCCAGGCTGATGGGAAGCGCTGTCCTCCAGACCTCGCGCCCGGTCTGCAGCTCAAAAGCCAGGATGGTAAAAACCTTGTCGATATAACGATTGACAAAACACAGTTCCCCAGACATCGTCACCATGCTGTACGTACCATCACCAGGCAGTTTGTTTGTGTACCGGAGCGTATATGCCTCCGGATCGATGGCAATCAGCGAGCCGTCGCGGGAAAGAAAAAGCCATATTTTTTCATTTAAACAGCTGCTCAAAATGTAACCATGGCTGATTTTTATGGATTTGACCAGTTTCAGCGTCATCTTTTTCGAGAGCCGGGTTTTCTTCACCGCTGGTTTGGTTTTTGGGGGCATGGGCTTTTTTTTCTTTATCATAATTTACTCCGTAGGACAAGGCTTACATGATGGTTAAAAAATCCTGCACTGGATAGAGGCTAAATTGATGGCGTAATTCCGCGTTTGCAGGACCGGGGTTGAGGGCGCAAATGTATCCTCGTTATAAAATATCTTTTCGCAACACGAAATACAAGTAAAAAGTATTGGTCAAAGCAGTTCAATTTCCTTTAACATTCGAGTTAAAAAATATTGTTTGTCGAAAGGAGAATGCCTAAATTTAAAGGTCAGAGTTGATCGCAAATCGTTTTCCATAATCATGTATCTATAACGGAGAAAATAATGACTCTGGAACAGTTAAGCAAATCTACAATACCTTACGTCGCGTATAACGCAACGATTGAACTCGGTTCGACAAACAGCCTTGATTTAAGAAAAAAAATGGTAATCGAAAGTAGAATCTTGGCTTTAATCAAGGAGCTGAAAGGGTGGCCTGGTCCACAACTGAGCAGTCATAAAAGCGCCAAGCAATTTTTTCACAAATTGGCATTTCTATCTGAAATTGGCATTATGCATAATGATCCGGGCATGCCGGCTATCATCAAAAAAATACTCGGCAGTTTGGATGAAAACGGCATCCCTTGTTTGACCATGAATATCGCTAAAGCTTTTGGCGGAACCGGAAAAGACATTCACGCCTGGGCGTTATGTGACGCGCCCAATACTCTGTACGCTCTGGTCAGGATGGGCGTAAAGAACAATCAGCTCGATGGGGCTGTTGAGGCTTTAGCCGGCAAAATCAGCGCCAATGGTTTTGGCTGCATCGTCTCAAAGACACTTGGCCATTGGCGCGGACCGGGCAAAAGAGAGGATCCCTGTCCCTATGCAACGCTGATTATGTTAAGGCTGCTGATATTGTTCGGCAGGCAATATGAGAAAGAAATAAAAATCTGTGCAGACTGTTTATTAGATTTATGGGAACACAGCGAGGAAAAGCATCCGTATATCTTTTACATGGGCAATGATTTCCGCAAATTGAAATTGCCGTTTATTTGGTATGATATATTGCATGTGGTCGAGGTTCTGAGCCGGAGCAAAAGCCTGCGCAAGGATCCCAGATTGCAGGAGATGTACCAAATCATTAGATCAAAAGAGACAGAAAACGGCTATATGCCGGAGTCTGTCTACTTGCCGTTTAAAGATTGGGATTTCGGACAGAAAAAAGTCGCGTCAGAGTGGATGACCTTAAAGATACTGCAAATCGGCAAACGACTAACCGGACAGACACGGTAACGCGGCGACCCAGACCACATCTCTTTAATTACACCTGGCTCGAAAATATCCTTGCGAAGGTTTGAAACCTTCGCAAGGGTCTATCTTGAATTATTTATCAATAATGAATCTTCCATCCCATTAAACGGAAAATTTATTTGGCTGCATCTCGAAGCACCAGCCTCCGGCTCGTGCCTATTTCAACAACACCGCCCGCTGTACCTGTGTGTGTTCCGGCGCAACAAATTTGATGAAATACATGCCGCTCGCGGCCGCATAACCGGACTCGTCCATACCGTCCCAGCTGACCCGATGCGCTCCTGCGTTTACCTCGCCGCTCACCAGAGTCCGCACCAATCGACCGGTCAGATCATGAACAGTCAATTGTACATTTGTTCCTGTCTTTATATCAAAAGAAATATGGGTGCTGCTGTTGAACGGATTGGGATAATTGGGATGCAGCTGAAATTCAAGCGGCCGGCTGCTTGTCTGTTCTTTCCCCACTTCTGCTTTCATGGAAATAAACACCTCATCGATCAACTGACCGTTGAGATTGATAGCCTGCAGGATGCAAAGATTGCCGTCAATTTGAATATAGGTGAAATGGTGTTCGTTGATGCGTTTGGCTACGTGATCATAGGTATAGGGTTGTGAACCGTCTTCCAGCGGAGCGCCGCCGCCGCCGGTGATGATGTAATACACGCCGTTCAGACAGCCGCGTTCATAATTGTGCGTATGTCCGCTGAAACTCATATTCACGCCGTATTTTTCATAAAGCGGCATTAAATAGGTGCGCACATTCATTTCACCGGGATAGCCGGGCCAGCCCTCGCTGTAGGGCGGTTGATGATTGATGACAAAAGTCCACAAAGTCTGTTTACGCATGGCCGATTGCAAATCCGCTTCCAGCCATTTATACTGGGCGCTGGATGGGTCGTAAGGCAGATTGGTGTCCAGCGAAATGACATGCACGTTGCCGTAATTGAACGAATAATACCGTTCCGTGCTGTCCGGGTTGTTATGAAAAAGATTGAACGAATTCTGATAGGTAAAAGTGCCGTCGTAAGCGGTGTCATGGTTGCCAATGCAGGTAAACAAAGTTGCGTGTTTAAGTATATCCTTATAGGGCTGGTAATAGACCAGATCATACTCTTCACCGATATGCTGGTTGATGTCGCCGCAATGCAGCCCAAAATCGAATTCTTTCTTTTGAATTTGCTCGGCCACCTTGAGCTGTTCCGGAGTCGATCCGAATCCTGAATAGGGACTGCTGTCGCCGATGACGAAAAACTTGACCTCTTTAGTAGAGGCCGGCTTGGCGGTATAGAAATACTCTGTGACCGTAGTGTCAGAGTCAAGAACTGCGCGGTAATAATATTTGGTGGCCGGCGTCAGTCCGGACAAGGCCGTCCGATGATCATGGACCGCATCGGCATGATAAAATATCTGTTCGCAAGCCGGCGTGCCTCCCCAGAACAGAGTGGTTGGAATCTTGTTTGCCGTATTCCATTGCAGGAGAACCGACGAGGTAGTCGGCATTTCCAGATGCGGATAACGCGCCACCACAGCCACCGGCTCCGGTTCGCCGGCCAGGTAATAAACCCCGTATTCTCCCATGGGTGGATTGGACTCGTTGATGGTTTCGCCGAGATTGCTGTTGTAAAAACTGCGCACTGCCAGATAATAGTCGCCGGTTTTGTTAAAAATGCCTTTTATTCGGGAAAAGGTGCAGTTGGTGGTCCCAGACGGGGTCGTCATATTACCCACGTCGTCGTTTTTCGCAACCTCGGCGCCGGTGGCGTCATACAGAGTAATGTAGGAATCCAGATCACGGATGTCCAGATCGAGAACCGGCGTGGTGCCGATGATATATTGCTGGCCCTTGGTGCCGGACAGCTTGTAATAATCGATGTCATTGGACGGATACACCGCGCCGTACACCGTATCAGCCTGGGCAAGCATGCTGACGCTGCCGGCCGCAGCGATCGAGTTATCCGGTTCATGTGTGACCAATTTGGGTAAACCGCGTCCTCCGGCAAAACGCAGCTTATAAGCGCCGCTCACAGAACCGGCGTTGTTGATGCGTATGTCATAACGGCCGGAGACCTTGGGCATATAGCCCGACAGTCTAAAGTTGTTATTGCCGTTACGGCCTGCCACACTGACCGTGAGCAGGTTGGTGGAGGAGCCCTCGGCAAATAGCTGTACGTTCGGCGCTACGCCGCTGCTATTTTCCACGCTGGTCACATAATACATGCAATCCTTTTGCCAGTACACGCTGAAAAAATCAACGTCAGCCGATGATTTAAACGTTGCGCTGACAATCGTAGGATTGACCAGTATCACCGGATTGGCCTGGCTGCGTGTATCATTGGGTTCGGTTTCATTCATTTGCGCGAATGCGACAGTGGCGATCATTAAAACCACAAAAATGAAAAAGATTTTATGCATGACAACTCCTTTACAACAAAATAAACATCACCCTATGAGATGTTTCGGTAAAAAGGATACCTGTGGGGGATTAACAACAGCAAGTTCGCAAGAAGTAGACAGTAACAGACATCGAAATTAGCACGTATTGCGATGAAAGTTCGTTCATTCTCCAATTGCCGCCTTAAAACTTAATTATTCAGGTAACCAATGTCAAGACAAAAAGTCGGAATTCCTGCGGATGCCGATTTATACATCTTTATTGTATGCATAAATAATAGAGTTTATTTAAAGACTAATGACAAATACGGTATAGCTTTTAATCCAAATGTCTCCTCAGAAGCGGGTTTTATGCAGGAGAGTGATCAGCCGTATCAGCACACTTGCGAAGGTTTATTTTATAGAGCGAAACGGGAATTCCTCTTTTTTCCGGCCTTGTGGAGACAACCTTCGCAAGGGTGCTTAATCGCAGCGGGTGTTACAGCTTTTTAGAAGCGGGAAGATTCTAGTCCGTAAAAATCGGCTGAACTTGCAGTTACCGGATTAAAGACATGGTAATGGTTCTGTCGCATCAAGCAGAGCAATCATCTCGGAAAAAAAACCACCTTATAAAGAAATTTGCTCTTTTGCATATATGCCAATTTCTTTGTATTTTATGCTTCATATAATCACGTAACTTGGCTCATTATGAACGATAAACTCGAAAAATATCTCTCACCCGAGGCAGCAGAAAAAATTCGCGCCGAGATCAAAGCCAGCCACGGCAACGAAGTTTTTTTTGTCGGCTATACGGAAGAGGACCTGGTTGTCCATGATGTCGAGGTAGTTGCCCGCGGTCACAAAACCGCGGTGCCCGCCATCATGGAAAAAGCACGCGACGCCGATGTGGTCATCCATAACCATCCTTCCGGCGCGCTCACCCCGTCAGAAGCGGATCTGTCTATTGCCAGCCATCTTGACGCGTTTCGCGTCTCTTTCTACATTGTCAACAATCCGGTGGATGATATTTATGTGGTGGTGGAGCCGTTCCGCAAAAAAGAGGTTATACCGCTCGATATCAGGACGCTGACGGATCTCTTTAGCGCGAAAGGCGTGATCGCCAAACAACTGGGCGGATATGAAGATCGGCCACAACAGGCTGAAATGGTGCACACCGTGGCCCAGGCTTTTAATCTGGATAAAATCGCCGCTGTGGAAGCCGGCACCGGCACCGGCAAAACGCTGGCGTATCTGATACCGGCCATTCATTGGGCTTTGCAGAACAAGGAACGGGTGGTAATTTCCACCAACACCATCAACCTTCAGGAACAACTTGTTAAAAAAGACATCCCTTTTCTGCAAAAGACTTTGGCGGAAAAATTTACCGCCGAATTGGTCAAGGGCCGCGGCAACTATCTCTGTCTGCGCAAAGTGCGTGAAGTGGAATCGGAACTGGATCTGACCGACGAGGAAGAGCGCGAGGAACTGCATGCCCTGCTGGACTGGGCGAAAACGACGCAGGACGGCAGCAAGGCGGATATGGCGTATATTCCCGCGGAAATGGTGTGGGAAAAAATCGGCGCAGAGAGCGACACGTGCACGCGCAGCCGCTGTGCTTTTTTCCGCGAATGTTTTGTCAACAAGGCGCGCCGCAAGGCTGCGCGCGCCAACCTGTTGGTGGTCAACCATCATCTGCTTTTTGCCGACCTGGCCATTCGTCATGAAATGGGCTCAACCGGCGACGCCGCCGTGCTGCCGCCCTATGAGCGCATCATTCTCGATGAAGCGCATCATGTCGAAGACGTGGCCACCAGCTATTTCGGCGAGCGGATCACGCGCGCCGGCGTGCAACGCATGCTCAGCCGTCTGCATCGCCAACAGAAAGCGGTGCTCAAAGGTCATCTGCATTCCGCGCTCCATCGCTTGAACCGCAAACACGGGGCCATTCCCATGGAATTGGCGCAGAAAATCGATCAACTCATCACCGGTCGTCTGGTCAGCGAGGTCGCTTCGCTCGCGGATGCAACACAGGAACTCATGGACCATGTCTATGAGCAGGTCAAATCATTGGCTGTGGACAGCCAGAGCGAAGAGATCAAAATCCGCTTGATTCCGGATGTGGCGGAACAGGTGCGCGACAAGGGCCTTGGACCGCTCATCCGCGATTATATCCAATCGCTCTATGCATTCAGCGACTCTCTACTGGTTTTGGTCAAAGAACTGGACAAAGCGTCAAAACATGCGGATGAAGATTGGAGTTCTCTGATCATCGAGATCCGCGCGCAGGCCCAGCGTTTGGCCGCAGCCGGTCAGACGATCGAAGACGTCATTTTCCAATACGACGACGACAACATTCGCTGGATCGAAATCAAACCCGGCTATCGTTCACGCAACATCGTTCGTTTTGTCAGGTCGCCGCTGGAAATCGGAACCATGATGCAAAAAGCGGTGTATGAATCGTTCGGCACCGTGATCATGACCTCTGCGACCCTGACCGTGGACGGAAAATTCGATTTTCTCGCGCAGCGCATCGGCCTGGAGAATGTCAATGAAAACCGGTTCACCCCCCTGGTTCTGCCGGCGCCGTTCGATTATCAGAAACAGGCGTTGTTGTGCATTCCCATGGACATTCCCGAACCGGGCAATCCGGCTTACAATAAAGAACTGGTCAAATTGATCTATCAAAGTTTAGCCATATCCCAGGGCCGCGCCTTTGTGTTGTTCACCTCCTACGGCCTCATGAACACCGTTTACCGGCAATTAGAAGACTCGTTGCGCCTGCTGGGCATTAACACTCTTAAACAGGGACAAATGAATCGGCACGATCTGCTCAGCCGTTTTCGACAGGACAAAACCTCGGTGCTGTTCGGCACCGACAGTTTTTGGGAAGGCGTGGATGTGATCGGCGATGCCCTGGAATCGGTTATTATCAGCCGCCTGCCTTTCAAGGTGCCCAACGAGCCCATCATCGAAGCGCGCTATGAAGCCATTGAAAAAAGAGGCGGCAACGCATTTATGGATTATGCTGTGCCTCTGGCTGTGCTGAAATTCAAACAGGGATTCGGCCGTCTCATTCGCCATCGCACGGATCGCGGCTCTGTAATCATTCTGGACAACCGCGTGGTTAATAAAAATTACGGCAAGCGATTCATGCGTTCCTTGCCCACGTGTAAAACCGTGATCGGCAATCGTGATTTGGTCTTTAAGGAATTGAGCCGATTTTTCAAAGACCGCGCCGTGAATTGAGGCGATACACGAATCGTTTCAAATTAAAACGAAAAACAAACCTCGTTTCGTCATGCCTGTTTTTCCGCCCAAACCATCCCTTGTTTTTTAACAAGATAGACATTTAATTCAATCAATTACATTTTTGTATTTTTGGCATTCCATTTGCAATTACGATTCTGCTGAGTACTTTTTTCACATTCGCTTTTAATGCCCTTGTAAAAAGTAAAGGATGGCGCTATGGTCCGTATCTATGACATTGGCAAAAAAGCAATCGTCCTTATGCTGCTTGTCCAGGCTACTTTGTTAGGACAGGAATTGCGCTCACTGGAAATGGGGATCACCGGTGGTTGGGTACGTTTTCTTAAAGAACAGAACAAGCCCAAAGAAGGTATGGGATTGTATTTATTTTTACAAAAACAACTGTCAGCGCGCATCAGTGTGGCTTATGGTTTGGGCTATGCCAGCCAAACCTTTGAAGCTGCCGGAGTTGATAAAAAGTCCACTTTCGCAACCGATTTTTTCACCAACGATCTCTCCGTCATGCTGGAATTCGCTCATCAGAAAACCGTGTCGCCCTACTTTTTGATGGGCATCGGCGCTATTGCTTTTCAGGTGAATCATCGCAATCGGTTTGGCGATGGTCAGCTCTTTGCCGGCGGTGGTTTTGCCTTTCGCACCGGCGCCAATAGCCGCTTCATCCTCAACAGCTGTTATCACTGGACCAGCGGCGATGAATTCGACGATGTTTTGAACGGCAGGAACGACCGCTATGTCACCGTAAAAGCCGGCCTTACTTTTGAACTGCTCGGTCGTTCGCATAAATCATCTGCACCATTGATTACCGCTACGCTGCCGGCGCGGGCAGAGGCGGCAGCTGCCGGCGATAATGTCACGATCACAGCCAAACCGGAAGCAACAGCGCTGTTGTTGCAGGCAGAAAAAATCCGCAATCAGCAACAACGGGTCCGTGATTTGCAAATGCAGATTCAAATGACCAACATTGAAATTTCGCAATTGCGCAGTGAAATCGCCGTTAAAGATCAGTTGATCAAAGCTTTGGAAATGCAGGTAAAAAAGAAATGACCGGTAAAAAGCCGCTTGCTTATCTGTTGATTTGTTGATAATATTATCCTAAATTGAACGATGTGTGCTCGAAAGACAACCTTGCGAAGGTGTGCAACCTTGGCAAGGATAATGCAATCGTTCATAAAAGTACCAGCCCTGGCCGCGCATGCAACTAAAACCTGTGCGGCCTTTTTTTCAAATTCACTAATGCATGAAAAAAATTCTACTCATATTTCCCCCTCTGGTTAAAGCCAGTGAACCGCCCCTCGGCATCGCCAGGCTGGCAGCCGCTCTGCGGTCGCACAGCATCGTTTGTGAGACCTGGGATGCCAATATGGAAGGCCAGTTGGCGTTACTGCGTCATTTTCATCTTCTGCAAGAAGCTTTGCCGCGCACCAGACAAGCTGTCAGCCGCATGACAGATGATCTCGAATATGTTCGTGATCCGCTTGGCTACAAAAATTTTGATCGCTACTGTTTAGCGGTGCACAGAATGGATCATATTTTATGCGAATGCGGCAAGTCGTTGCATTGCAGGGTCGGTTTGTCCGATTTCAGCCATCATCATTTGCAGCCGGTGGTCGCGCAAGATCTGTTGCATATGGCAGAGCATCCGCAGCAGAATCCATTTTATGATTTTTTCCTGGAACAGCTACAGAAAAAATTTTCCGCTGCAATGCCGGAGTACATAGGCTTGTCCATTAATTATCTCAGTCAGGCCTTGTGCGGATTCGCTTTGGCCGGCCTGTTGCGCAAGCTGGCGCCGGCTATGCGCATCATTATGGGCGGTGGATTGATCACTTCGTGGATGCGGCGTCCGGATTGGCGAAATCCCTTTGCCGGTCTGGTGGATGAGCTGATCGCCGGCCCTGGTGAAGAACCATTGCTCAGATGGATGCAGATTCAGAATTCGTCCATTAATTTTTTATGTCCGGATTTTACCGATTTGCCGTTAGCGCATTATTTCTCACCTGGTCTCACCTTGCCCTACAGCACATCTTTGGGCTGTTTTTGGAATCGTTGTGCGTTTTGTCCGGAAAAAGCAGAAGGACAAAAATTCCAGCCATTGTCGTTCGAACAGGTGCAACAGGATGTCGATCGCCTGGCATCCAAGCATCAACCGCGCTTGATTCATTTCACCGACAACGCTCTGTCGCCCGGATTGCTGCATCAGCTGGTGCAACATCCACCGCAAAAACCCTGGTACGGTTTTACTCGCATCACGCCTCTTTTGGCAGACGAGGAATTCTGTCGTATGCTGAAAAAGGCGAATTGCGTGATGCTGAAACTGGGTGTGGAATCCGGCGACGACGAGGTATTATCCGCAATGCACAAGGGACATTCCAGCGAATTAGCCGGACGTGTGCTGGAGCAACTGGCACAGGCAGGGATTGCGACCTATATCTATTTGCTTTTCGGCACGCCATGGGAAAATGAAATTTCCGCCTGCAGGACCATGGATTTTGTTCTGCAGCATCACCAGGCCATATCGTTTATCAATCCGGCTATTTTCAATATGCCCATAGAACCGGGAACGACGCTGCAGCCGTTTTACCATGGCGATTTGTCGCTGTACACCGATTATCGGCATCCGCAAGGATGGTCGCGTTTGGCTGTGCGGCGATTTTTGGATCGGGAATTTAAACGAAACCCGGTCATCGCACAAATTTTACGACGCACGCCGCCGTTTTTCACATCAAACCATGCACCGTTCTTAGCCACGAGGAAATTATGAAATCAGCTGAATATTGGATTGAAAAATTACAGCTCCTGCCCCATCCGGAGGGCGGATATTTTCGCGAGATCTATCGCTGTAGCGAAACCATTCCCGGCCAGGCCTTACCGCAACGATTCAACGGACCACGAGCCATGAGCACCTCTATTTATTTCCTGTTAAAATCGGGCTCGATTTCCGCCTTGCATCGCATAAAAGCCGACGAACTGTGGCATTTTTATCAGGGAAGCTTTGTGACCCTGCATTTAATACATCCGACCGGCGATTTACAAATCCTGCACCTTGGTGCTGATCCGGATGAAGGCCAAAGCCTGCAGATTGTCATTCCAGCCGGCTGTTGGTTCGGCGCCTGTGTTGCTGCAGAGGATTCCTATGCGTTGGTGGGCTGCACCGTGGCGCCGGGATTTGATTTTCAGGATTTTGAATTGGGCAAACGGGAAGAGCTGCTCCAAGGTTATCCGCAACATCAGCAGATTATAGACCGGTTAACTAAAGTTTAAACCATAGAGTGAGCCGAGAACACAGAGGATTCATTGCCGATTTATTGCTTTCTCTGCAATCTCTGTGGTTATTTGTTCTTGCATATAACAATAAAGGAAAAGTTATGCATCGTCGTTCTTTTATCAAATTGGCCGGCAGCCTCGGCGTTGTGGCTCCTTTCGTGCGCCTGGAAACGACCAAATCTCTTAAAGCTAATTCCTGGCTGCAAATCCTTGACGCTAAAGTTCCGGCTCTGCTCGAACAGCAGGAAAAAAATCCCGCGCATCGCTGGGTTGGCGGCGTCAGGGATGCCTATGGCATACACAACGCTCCGGAAACCGGAAAATTCATCCGCCATTTGGCCGGTGTGTATTGTGAATCCCAATCCCGCTATTTTCACGACCCGGCGTTGCTGGCGCCTTTGCAGGCTGCGATCAACTATTTTCTCAAGACACAGCACCGTGACGGTTCGATCGATTTGCACACCACCAATTTCAATTCTCCGCCAGACACCGGCTTTGTCATCGAAAACCTGTGCCTGGCGTACACCTTGTTACAGCGCGAACCGGTTGCGCAGACCGGCCAAGTCCGCACCGGATTGCAGAATTTTATGCTGCACGCTGCAAATTGCTTATGTCAGGGCGGTGTGCACACGCCCAACCATCGCTGGGTCATCTCCATGGCCTTGTCGCGTTTGTATGCGTTGTTCCCTGATAACGCCTATCTCCAAAGAATCGATCAGTGGCTGCAGGAAGGCATTGACATCGATGCAGACGGCCAGTTCAATGAAAAAAGTTCGGCCATTTACAGTCCATTAACCGATCGTTGTCTCATTACCATGGCGCGACTCTTGCATCGTCCGGAATTATTTGAACCGGTGCGCCGCAACCTGGATATGACCTTGTTTTATATTCATCCCGATGGGGAGATTGTCACAGAAGCTTCCCGTCGCCAGGATCAATATCAACGCGGTTCTCTGGCGCCGTATTATTATCCCTATCGTTACATGGCTTTGCTGGATCAAAACGGCCAATACGCTGCGATGACAAAATTGATCGAAAAAACCGGGGAAGAAAAGCTGGCTGATGATTGGATATTTTTTCAGGAAGACGCCGCGCTCAAAAAAGAGCTGCCAAAAGAACAACCCTTGCCCGATTCCTACAGCCGGGTATTCAGCCATTCGCAACTGGCGCGCATTCGTCGCGGCGACGTCAGCGCAACCATCCTGGCGCAGAATCCCACTCTGTTCGCTTTTCATAAAAACAACGCCGCGTTGGAAGCGGTGCGCCTGGCCAGTGCGTTTTTCGGCAAGGGACAATTCTCAGGCCAGACGTTGGTAAAAGAGGGTGATGCTTTTATCATGACGCATGAAGCAGAGGGCCCTTACTTTCAACCTTTTTCACCGGATCAGGTCGCTCTGCCCATCGATTGGAATAAAACCAGCCGCGAGTTGCGTAAAAAAAGTGAAATTCAGCATCTGCAATCACAGGTGCGCATAGTGGAAAAGAACGGCCGATTCGAATTGTCGTTTACCATCAAGGGAACCGATGATGTGCCTGTGGCTATCGAGTTGGCTTTTCGCAAAGGCGGAAAATTGTCCGGCGTAGAGCCAGTAAACAACATAGCCGATGCTTTTTTATTGACAGACGGGATGGGAAGCTATCAGTTCGAAGAAAATGAAATTTCATTTGGACCAGGACAGGCAGAACACCGCTGGACGCAGTTGCGCGGCAGCTTGCCCAAGATGAACAGTTTGAGTGTTTATATAACCGGCTATACGCCGTTTGAGTATACGTTGAAAATTTGCCAAGTTCGAGCAAATGATCATCATTACCATTTCAATTCTGAGAACACAAAACCCGTGTCATTGCGAACGTAGCCACAGTAGTTGACAAAGGAGATTATCTGCGTTGGAGTGAAGCAATCCCCCTTTACAGCCAAAATGTTATTAGAAGGCGCATGAAGCACAGGGCATTGGTTCTGTTGGTGGAGGGATAGGCACCGAAGCATCTATCGGCGAACAAGACTTGGGAAAGTATCCAATCCGTGCGCCGATAGATTCATCTGCCGCTAAAGAGCAGCGGCCTTCTAAGAATGACAAAAGGTTGTTATGCTGAAGCACATTACATCATGGACTCGACACAGTTCGGTGGCTATGTGCACCGGAGACATCTCCGGTGCGATCTTGAATTCCCAAAACAAAATCATCATTCAAAACCTGTCTCTGTTACCACTTTTCCACTCTCTTGATAATTTCCGGCTGCAACTCGGGCGCCGCCGCCAGACACAACAGAATGCCTTCCCGCTTCATCTCTTGCATAAACGGTTCCAGCTCATGCAACTGCAGGTCAATGACCAGGGATTTGCCGGCATTCTGAATTTTCTTTAACTGCGGCAGCCATTGCATGATCGGTTGATCGTCGCCGACGCCTTGTACATATTGGAAAGCTTGTATTTCGGGCAACTCGAGCCAATAATCGAGATTTTTGGCTACCTGTTTGCCGTCGATATGAAAAATATTGTGTGTCATATGCGTGATTTCTGCCAGGGTCACGGGGAGACAGAATTCAACATAAAGTTGCGTGGAGAGAAGAGAAGAAAAATCACAACTGGGAATATGCAATTTGCCAAAAGAAGGAATTCCCATCCAGGTGACGCTCAATTGGCCGTGATCCTTTAGTATCTTGTCAAAATGATCGAAAATCTTTATAAAATCAGCGCTCGCTTTTTCGATGAGAGCCTTCGCTTCCTTCGGATGGAGCAGAAGGTCCATGCAGAATTGCTGCGGATCGCGCCAGGCAGCAGCGCAATCAACGCCCGGATGAAGATCGGAATACCCAACCAGGAATTTATCTTCACAGGCTTGCAACGCCAAATAGGTCATTTCCTCCAATTTTTTAAAATAGGGATTTTGCATATCGAATTGCAGACGGTCCACATCGTGCCAATTTTTGAGATTGGCAACATAGTAGGAGGTCGTTTCTTCAAAAATCAAATCTCCGCCATAAAACGCTGAATAGACTTCCGGTCCCAGGTTCGGCCAGAATACCGGAAAGGTCTCTGCCAGAAAGGTTTCTCCTTTTATAGATTCAATAAAGAATTCGACTTGAAACTCGGCATCGAACCATCGGGATTTCAAATCAGGCCAACGGCGGCCCTGGAGCACGCGGGCAGCATGGTACTCGGCATTGTGTGCTGCAAATCGAATAGGCGGACGGTCTATGACCGCCTGGGAAAACCAGGCATCAATGCGTTGCATGGCTTGTGCAAAATCCGGTTTCGTCGATAAGGTTTTCAAGCACCTGTTTTCAATCATGAGCGGTCCCTATATTTGTTCAACGCAAAGTACAAAAGATAAACTTGACTCTCAAGGGAATTTTGTTTTGTGACAAAAACCGATCTACCATTGTAGCTGTTGCGATGGATATCACTCACTGAGTAAATACTCATCAACAATATTATGAATAAACCAGAATAGACAATCTCGATCCAAAACCACATTAGCATCATTGAATCTCCACCTCCACCTTTTTCCCAAAACACTCCTCAAACAACTCTTTTTTTCTCTCCAATCCCATCACCGCCATAGCCGCATCGCCGGTGACGGACAACGCCACTCTCACTTTTTGCTCAGCGACCATACAGGCGATTTTTTGCACACAATTGTCGTGTAATCTGTCCAAACCGTCAGCCAGACGCAGCAGAGCGGCCAGCCGCACCACTGTTTCCTGATGGGGAGCAGACAACTCGGCAAAATAGCGATGCTTGGCTTTGGGCGGCGATTTGCGATGGTACCGGGCCACATTGGCGATGACCAACAATTCCTCATCGCTCCATCCCGGCATGGGTTCCTGCAGAATGAGCTTGAGACTGGCTTTGTGATGCGCCTGTCCGGCCTGTGACCAGCCGATGTCGTGCAATAACGCAGCAGCCTGCAACCAGCCTCGTTCCCGGGCCGTCATTTGGTGGAGCGGCTGCAATTGATCGAACAGGTCCAGCGCCAATTTGCATACCTGACGACTGTGTTGCTCTTCGGGGTCGTAACAGCGCAACACAGCGAGCACAGCGTCAAGACGGCGGTTTTCTTTCACAACCCCTCCTCCAGAAAAATCCCATAAAGCAAATCACGCAGACTGACGTCCACAAAATCCAGATTGAAGAAGGACATGATGGTTTCGACGATAATGGCGCCGGTCAGAATCACGTCAGCACGATCCGGATGCAAACCGACCAGGAGTTGCCGCTGCGGAATGGTCAACACGGCCAGATGTTCCACCAGCGCGGACAATGGCCGCAAAGACAATCGATAGCCATGAATTTTTTCGGGTTGCTCTATAGGAACCGAGGCCGTCATCATGGCCAGAGTAGAGGCGGTGCCGCCGACAGCCAGGCAACAACCAGGTCTTGACACGGTCGGAAAAAAGTGCCACAACTCTTGCCGGCAAAACTCGCGACACTGTGCCATCGCTTGTTGCACTGTAGATGTCTCAGAAAAAAATTGCTCCGTCAATCTCCGGCTGCCAATATCGATGCTGAGAGCCTGCTGAATGGCGCGACGACCACCAAATACGAACTCGGTGCTGCCGCCGCCGATATCGCACACCAACACGTTCTCCAGATCCGGTTGATCCGACAAGGCGCCGATAAAAGAGAGGCGCGCCTCCTGTTCTCCGCTCAACAACCGTATCTGAAATCCGGTTTCCTGAAGAACACGCTGCAAAAACAGCTCGCGATTGCGGGCATCGCGCGTGGCGCTCGTGGCCATTACCTGATGCTCCTGTACGCGATAACCATCACAAATTGAGCGATATTCCATTAAGGCGGCAATCACCCGCGTCATGGCTGCATCATTGAGCAGTCCGCTGTCACCCAGTCCTTCGCCCAATCGGGTAATGCGTTCCGCCTGAAAAATGGGAAGTATAACTTGCGCGGTGGCAACATCAGCGATCAGCAAACGCGTGCAATTGGTGCCGATGTCCATGGAGGCTTTGAGTTGCGACATGTGTTTAAAATAGTTGGCTATTTTAGTACGTTATTGTATTGCGCGTTGTTTTTCGCGCAAAATGGCAACAAAATCTTTGAGCAGCACTCCTTCTTGCAATGGAAAAAATAACCACCTTTTTTCGCTGCTGTTTTTTTCGTTTGTTTGCAGTTCTGCTGCGCTAGGCATTTTCAGCCAATCTCCTGCTCATCCGCAGATGACGCAGATGTTCGCAGATAACATTCGGATGGCGACTTTTTCTGCGTCTATCTGCGTCATCTGCGGATTATTATACTATTCATTCCAGTTTATCTGGGTTGGGAAATACTCGGGATTGCATGAACCATGACCCCGGGATTTTTAGAGTCACGCGATAATCTCGGGGGTGTCATCCCATGTCCTGCTGTAATCGATTTCAGGAATCACCAACGCGTCTCTTTAGCAGGCCAAAGGATCTGTTCGCGTCGCTATTTTGGCCGCCATGCCGGGAACAAGCGGCGAACAGATGCTTCGCCGCTATGAGTAATCGCGAAGTGTAATAATCTTTCTGTTTTGCGGCATCTCCGAGTGTCACTTATCATAGGATCAATCTATTGCAGAACACCCGGGATCGAAAAAAACGTGAATTCGTTTCGTTCGTTATTTAATCTTTAAGGCAGAACTTGATTCAACAAAATCTATTCCAATTCCAGTTCTTCCGCCACCATCTTGCTCAAATCATTGATGGCGCGAATATCTTTGAGGCGTCCTTTTTGCGGTTTGAGTTTCAATTCCTGAACCGACTTGACCAGAGCGGCCAGCTCGTTCTGTTTTTTAGCCGCACAGGGCATTTCCTCGCCGGCCTCGGCAGACAGACAGTTAATGCACGCCACCAGTCTGGCTTCCACATTAGCCTGAAAGCGGGTGGTGATGTCATGAAATTGGCCGCGCAAAGAACTCAACTCATTGACCAGCTGTTTCCGGGCTGCAGCCGGATTTGCGGTCTTTTTTTTCGTTTGGTTCGTTTTTTTCGTTGCCATAATAAAATCCTCAAACGTTCAAAATCAATTCCACCTTTTTACGCAAATCAACGGCCATGGCTTTGGGAGAACGATTGCCGTTGATCACCTCAAAATGGTAAGTGTCTTTCATGCGCTGAAATTCGATTTTAATTTTCCGCTGGTATTTGATAAAGTTCTGAAAAATGTCGCGCGATTGCCGGATATCCATGCCGGATTCCCAGTAATCCAGCGAATTCTTCTTTTGAAAAGTACGCTCAATTAAAAACCCGGCCGAAACATCCAGATAAAAAACCGCATCCGGAACCAGAGCAACCGAATAGAGTATGCGCAACCATTCAGGATCACCACCGCGCAGAATATCCCGCGCCATGAGCGTATAGATATAGCGATCAGCCAACACGATGAATCCCGCTTTCAATGCCGGGACGATGTTGTTCTCCAGTTGATCGGCGAAATCCGTTGCATAAAACAGCGACAACGTGGTCGGACTGAGCACGTTGCCCTGCATGGCCTGTTCCAGTTCGGCGCTGACCAGATTGGAGCGCTTGAGCCCGACATTGACCGTAGCATATCCACACCCTTCCAGATACTCAGTCAACAGTTTTATTTGCGTGGATCGGCCGCTGCCGTCCGCGCCTTCAATGACTATCAGCTTGCCGGTCAGATCAGCGGCGTTCACATTGGGAAGACCTTTACCGTAAAATTTCATATGCCGCTCCTGGTTCTATGCTTAAACGCCGGCAGATCCAGCTTTTCTTTGACAATATCGCGCACCAGGTGTTGTTGCACATCCACCGGTTGCGACGCATCGATGACCGTAAAACCAAACTCGTCGATCATTTGACTGTATTTCTCATGAATCATGCCCTGAAAAATACGAAAACTTTCGTAGGGATCCGGCGACAGATTCAAATCCATGCCGGCTTCATGATATTTCAACGACGGCCGGCCGTCCAGGATGCGGTTAATGGCAACGGTGGGCGGTACGTTAAAATAAAAGGTAATGTCCGGAACAGAGGCAAAGCTGTACAGATTGCGCACCCAATCCGGATCGCAACCGCGCGCCGCGTCGCGGGCAAAAGCGGTAAACATGTAACGGTCAGCCAGAACGATATAACCGGCGCACAACAACGGCCATATCTGTCGTTCGTACCGGTCCGCGAAATCGGTGCAATGGATGAGAGAAAAAGTGGTGGGGGTGAGCAGGTTAAGTTTCTTGCCTTTTTTAGTGGCGTTTTTTACCAGCACGGATGAATTCCATTCGGTAAAAAACACTTTAAAGCCTTCCAGTTCCAACCAGCGTTTGAGCAAATAGACCTGCGTGGATTTACCCGAACCGTCCAACCCCTCAACAGCGATCAGCCGGCCCTTTTGCGAATGTTTAGCCATAGAATTCATAGCAAGCCCTTATAATGGCTCTTTTTTAAAAGATATTATATTTATGTCAACAAAGCAAGCGATTTCGGGCATTTAGACGCAGGTATTCCCGATTATACCGGATCGATAAAACCGAACTCGATTAATTAAAAAATGCATGCGCTCCATTCTTCTCAGACAATCATCCCCACATTTCCCGCCGCAATTCCGTCAGCAGGGCCACCGCCTGCTGAATATCCAGCAACTGCTGTTCCCCGCTTATTTCCCGTTCAATGGTCAGAGGACCCTGGTAGCCGATTTCCTTTAACGTTTGCAGAAACATGCGCATATCAACATCACCCTGACCCAGCGCTGTTTCCTGTCCCCATTCAACACCGGGGCGCAAAGCCCATTTAGCGTCTTTGCAATGCACGCTTTTTACCAAAGAGCCCAGCTGTCGTAAAGCCGGCAACGGCTCGCCGCAACCATACAGAATCATATTGGCCGGATCAAAATTCACCGCCAGGTTGTCACGATCAACGCGACTGATAAACTGGATCAGGGAAGCCGCGCTTTCCTGACCGGTTTCCAGATGTAGTCGTTGGTTGTGGGAACGGCAATGATCGCACAACGCACGCGTGGCCTGCAGCAAATTCTGATAATCGGCTGAATCCGGATCATCCGGCACAAAACCGACATGCAGAGCCGTGACCGGAACGTTGAGAAAAGCGGCAAAATCGGATATCTCTTTGGCTTGCTGCAATCTGGCCGGCCGCGTGGCCGGAGGAACCAGACCCACGGTTTTTTGTACAGTGGGTATGTCGCTATAGCTTTCACCGGGGAATCCACAAAAAACCACGGTAATCTGCAGACCGGCCTGACGAAATTGCCCGGCCAACATAACGGCCGTATTTTTATCCCGCTGATCAGGCGCCAGTATCTGAGCTGTGGGAATGGCCAACCGCTGTGCTGCCTGCAACCGATCCGGCAGAGCATGATCGCAAACAATGAAAATACCTAAAGCATGGGACATCGACATAATTAAGCCTTTCCTCTAACAATTCACTTGAGATAATTTACAAAAATTATTAAATTTAAAGAATCATATTATTGAAAGCCCCTGCATGAAAAAATTGAAAAAAAACTGGAAACTGCTTCTTGGTCTGCTGCTGAGCATGCTGTTTCTCTATCTGGCGTTTCGCAAGGTCGATTTCAAACTCATGGCTTCCGCTTTTGCTGCCGCCAACTATTGGTATCTGATACCGACCGTAGCGGTTATTTTTTTCAGTCATTGGCTGCGCGCCGTGCGCTGGCGCTATCTCATGATGCCGATCCGCACCATTAAAACCCTGCCGCTGTTCAATTCATTGATGATCGGTTATATGTTCAACAACTTTCTGCCCGCCCATCTGGGCGAGATCGTCCGCGCCTATGTATTGGCGCGCAAAGAACCGGTCTCTGCCAGCGCAGCTTTTGGCACCATTGTCATCGAACGCATCATTGATGTGTTGACCATGCTGCTGTTATTGGCTCTGGCGATGATTGTCTATCCGTTTCCAGCCTGGGTGAAAAAGGGCGGTTATCTCACCTGCGGTTTTGTCATTACGTTTTTCATCCTGCTGGTGGTCATGAAAAAAAACAGCGAAACCTCTTTGCGTCTGTTGCGGCGCGCCACCGGATTTATGCCAGCTTCTTTATCAGACCAAGTCGACCATCTCGCCCGTTCCTTTTTACAGGGCATTGTGCCGTTGGCCAAATCAAGCCATTATGTCATGGTCGCATTCTTGTCGATTCTGGTATGGGTATGTTACGCTTACACCTTTCAACTGATATTGCACGCTTTTGATTTCATCGCCGCTTACGCTCTGCCCTGGAGCGCGGCGCTGGTGCTGCTGGTCATTACCACGTTCAGCATTCTCGTTCCGTCTTCGCCCGGATATGTCGGCACGTATCATTACCTGTGCCAGATTTCCCTGGGACTCTTTAACGTGCCGGCCAGCCCGGCGCTGACCCTTGCTTTTGTCGCGCACGGCATCTCGTTCCTGCCCGTATTGATCCTGGGATTCATCATACTCTGGAAAGAAGGACTGAGCATTTCCGGATTACAAAAGAGCGCAGGAGCGGCGACCTAGGTAAAAAGATTCAGGAGGGGGAAGTCTCCCCCTCGCTCCGGCCTCCTCGGCCCGGCGCCGAGCGCTCACAAAAATATAATATTTTTATAGATCATTCCTGCGAGTTTTTTCTTTTTTTGCGCCGGTCCTGCGGGGTCCTCCGCTACCCCCTCTCCGGAGTGTCGGTTTTCATCAAGCAATCCAAACTGAGAAAAAACTCTTTTTCATCTGTGTATGCTTTTTACAGTTTATTCCCACACCGCCTCACTCTTTTCGTCATCCTGTTGCCGCACGTGCAGGATAACCGGCAGCGTCTCCTTGATCGACTCGACATGCGTGATGATAAAAATCTGCCGGAACTGGGAGGAGAGCTGCGCCAACGCCTCCAACAGCGTTTGCTTGCGTTCCTCATCCTGGGACCCAAACACCTCGTCCAGAACGATGAAATTGATGGGCCGGCCGCCGCACCGTTCCGCCACCACGCGGCTTATGGCAATGCGCAGACAGAGATTGATCAAATCCTGTTCGCCACCGGAAAAGCGATTCACAGCAAAAGCGAGATTGTTGTCATACACACTAATATTATAATCTTCGTCCAACACGAGTTTCTGATAGCGGTGATTGGTGGTTAGACTCAACAGCTCGGAAGCGCGATGCGCCAGCAACGGCCGAATGCGGCCGGCTAATGCCAGACGAAACCGGCCCAGATGCGTGTCCAGGCTATCCAGATAGACCAGTTCCTCTTCCAGTTTTTTAATCTGCTCCATCTTGGTCAACTGCTCTGCAATGGTTTCCGCAACCGCAGCCAGCTCCTGCTTGATCCCGGCCAGGGCTTCGCGACAATCGCTCAGGTTATCGCGCCGCTGCTCCATGATCCGGCTCGCCTCATCAATTTCCATCTTGGCCTGTTGATAGGCTTCTTCATTAAAATTAAGCGCGTTCTGCGCCTTTTGCGTTTCGTCCAGATCACTTTTCATTTCGTTTATGGTTTTCAGACTGGAAGCCAATCCCTCTTCCAGGGACGCACGCCGACCGGCCCGCTCCTGCAGTTGTGCGGCTTTGAGCAGCCATTTCTGCGCCTGTTCATATTGCTGTTGCCAATGTGCGTGTTCCTGACGATTGTAGGAAACCCTGCCCAATTCGGCCAGGTCCTTTTCATTCTGGCTGACCTGTTGCTGCACGCTCTCTTTTTCTGATAAAAGCTGCGTCAGATGCTTGCGATTTTCGGCCATTCCAGCTTGTTTTTGCAGCAGACGCTCTTTATGTTTGCGCAAATCGACCAATTCCTGCTCTTGTTTTTCAATGGCTTTAGCCAGTTCCTTTTCCCGTTGCAGACTGCTCTTATACTCCTGGCGCAGACCGGTCACCTTTTCTTCGATTTCAGCAATGGCTTGTTGATAATGGTCATGCAAAGGTTGCGTACAGGTGGGACAGACGCCGTCCGGACCCAGCTGTTGCAGGGTTTTCAGTTTTGCCGACCATTCCCGTCCATTGTGCTCGGCCGTATTGCGCCGGCTGGTCCATTGCACCTGTTGCTCGCGCGCTTGCTGCACTGTTTTTTCCAAAACAGCAATTCGTTCGCCGCTTTCCCGCACTTTGATTTCCAGCTCATCAAAATCCTGCAGCGCCGCGCGCAAACTCTTTTCCCGATCTATAATATTTTGCCATTGTCCGGCCAGGCTTTGCCGTGTTTTAATCAAGAGCTCATGTCGAGCATGCGCCAGGGCCTGGCTATCCAAATTCTCCTTGTTGGCTTTGATGCGCGCCACGTCGGCCAGTTGAGGCGCTAATTCCGCCAACTCTAGTTCTGCATTCGTCACTGCCGTCAATTCGTTGCGCTGCCGCTCCGCATTGTTTTCACTTTCCTGCAACCGCGTCTTGAGTTTAATAACGCTATTGGTATAAAGATAGAATTGATCACGGAGTTGCGATAAAGACTCAAACTCGGTTTTAAGGGCAGTCAGCGCTACCTGTTGTTGCTGCACCTCTTTGGTCAAGCGCGCCAGTTCCTTCTCTTTACCGGCCAGCGCAGCAGCCAGGTTTTGTTGGCGCGTTTGCAACGAGGTCATATCAGCCAGGCTGTTTTGCACGCCCTTCAGATAATTGGCCTGATCATTGCGATCTTTGCGCACCCGCTCGCGGCCGCTATCGATCTCGTCAATGCCGATCAAGCGATTAATGCTGCGCCGACGCTCTTCCGGTTGCATATTGGACCAGGCAGCCAGTTCTTTTTGTCTGGCAAACACGGAGACCAGAAAGGAACGGAAATCCAGTTTGAGCAGATTTTCCAGATACTCGTTTACGCCCCGCTCTTGCACCGCTTCCGGCAAGCTGGAGCCGGAACGATACAAGGCCGCCTCGGCAATGGCGTTTTTGCCTCTGATTTTCCGCTCAATGCGATACTCGTAGCCGCCATAGGCAAATTCGAGTTCAACACTGCAAACCTCGGACGCTGCGGAGAATTGGGAACGCATCTCTTGCTTGCTCGTACGCGAAACCGTGGTGCCGTATAAAGCCCAACCAACCGCCTCGATTAACGATGACTTGCCGCTGCCGTTGCGGCCGATCATGCCGATGACATTCTCAGGGAATTCCAATTCCAGAGAAGAAAAACGCCGATAATTTTCCAGTTTGATTCGTTTCAGGATCATGAATTTAAATAATTTTGACTCAATCGCAGCAGACGTTTTTTATCCGGATAATTCTCTTCAACGGTCTCCAGATAACGACAGAATTCAACGTATAACGATTCCAGGTTTACATCCATATTGGCTTCTGCCTGCGTGACGGACTCGAGGCGAATACTTTTTTCTAAATGCAGAACATGACTGAACTGCGCATCCAGAATACGCATATCCATCTGCATAAAGGCCGATTCACTGACGTTATGCAATAAAAGTTGGACGATACTGCCTTCCGGACAGGTGCGGCTCAAAATCTCGGTCCTGGCCAATATATCCTGCACCGTGCATTCCTGGCAATCCAGATCCGGCAAACGCAGCATGGAACGAATTTGCAGAGGATGAAAGACAATCTGCCCTGAGGATAGATCCACTTCTAAAAAACCGCAATCGTTGCCGCACTGGGATAGACTGGTGCGCTCCGTCGAACCGCTGTAGCGGATATGATCGCGGATATTGAGTTGTTTATGATAATGCCCTAATGCAATGTAATCAAAAGGAGCGGCCGACAGTTTGTCCAAATCCGGCAGGCGTACTTCGTTAAACTCACCCATGCCGTAATGGCCGCTGCTCCAGGCGCCGTGAGCAATCAATACCTGATATTTCACGCCCGGCCGGCGTTGAACGGCAGCCAACGCTGCGTCCATTTCTTCAGTAAGGGAACAGTGCGGCAGACAATGAACCGCCATATCGCCGATGACATGGCATTCATAACGACTCTCATACACGCTATGCACACCCTGAAACAGCGCAATAGACTCAAAAATGGACCCGGTGGCGCGTATGCGCGGCGTCTCATGATTCCCGGATATGATGAGCAAGGGGATCCCGGCTGCGCTGATTTTCTGAACGCCTTCCAGAGCGATGCGAATGGCACGGTTATTGGGTCGCGTGGTGTGAAAGAGATCGCCGCTGTGCAGCACCGCATCCGGACGCATGGAGAGAATGGCCTGTACCGCCTGGTCCCAGGCGCGGTACACGTCCAGCTCCCGTTGGTTTAAACCGGTTGCCGAATCAATGCGAAAGTACTCGGAAAAGCCCAAATGAGTGTCAGAAAGGTGAATAAAACGCATATTTCTCCAAATGAGGCATGTAATTGCCTATAAAACCAAAAGTGTGGCGCTAATTCAACATAAAAGCCGTTGATATGCAAAACGTCACATTTATTCCATTTTTTAAAAAAAACGTTAGGATATGTGCATTGTTTTTATTTAATTTGAGGTGTACAATATCAGAACAATTCCAAAGATTTTTTTCAAAATAGGCACACCTTTTGCATAAGCCGCCATTGAAGTAACATATTATGTCAATTCCTAACCGCGGCTAGCTAAGCAGAGGAAATCCTTTATATGAAAAAATCATTATTGGTCATCGACCCTGACGAATCAGTTCGGAAAAGTTTGGACAAGGCTTTCAGCGCCGTTGGCCATGAAATATTTACCACCGAAAGCCTGGAACAAGGCCTAAAACTTCTCAAAGAAGTCAACTCCTTTGACGGCGCCATGCTTGACGCCGGCGTTGTGCAAGACAGTCTGCCTACCCTCATTTCTGAAATCAAAATGGGTCGCGAGGATTTTATCCTGGTTTTTACCGGCCGACTTGCTACTCCGGTTCTGGTCGATTGCATCAAAAACGGAGTGAACGGTTTTTTGGAAAAACCATTTTTGGATGCCGCTGATGTCGTACAATATATGGAAAAACAGTTTGCCAAACCGCAAGAGGATCAGCGCACGATCCAAATGAACCGCGACCTGGATCAGATGATCTCCGACAACTATCCCCTGGTCGGACAGGGGCGCGTGATTACGGATTTAAAAAAACTCGTGCAAAAAATAGCGCCGCTTGATTCCACCATCCTGATCATGGGAGAAACCGGAACCGGAAAAGAGGTTGTTGCCCGCATGATTCACGCACTCAGCCCTCATCGCCATAACAACTTTTTAGCAGTACATTGCGGCGGCATTCCCGACACGCTTTTGGAAAGCACTCTTTTCGGTCATGAAAAGGGTTCTTTCACCGGTGCTTTTCGTACGCACAAAGGTTATTTTGAAATCGCGGACAAAGGCACCATTTTTTTGGATGAGATCGGCGACACTACGCCGTCTTTTCAAGTCAAACTCTTACGTGTGTTGCAGGACAAGCAATTCCGCCGCATCGGCGGCACCGAAGTGCTGACCACCGGCGCGCGCATCATCGCCGCCACCAACCGCGATCTGACGCAAATGATCAAGGACGGTTCTTTCCGCGAGGACCTGTATTTTCGCCTGAACGTCATTACCATTCGCGTCTCACCGTTGCGCGAACGCATCGAAGACATTCCTGTCCTCATTCGCCATTTTGTCCATCTCTTTTCCAAAAAGCACAATCATCTCGGCGTCTACCTCAAACCCGAGACCATCGAATTGCTCAAACGACAACCCTGGCGCGGCAACGTGCGCGAACTGGAAAACGTCATTGAACGCGTCGTGGCTCTGTCTGATTCAGACTGGATCGGGCCTGAAGAATTGCCGGCCGACTATACCAACGCTGCAGATTCCAGCTTTTTGGAAAACCTGCCGTTATTTCCGTATGCAGAAGCGAAAGAGATGTTTGAAAAAGAATATATCACCAAATTGCTGATTCAAACCAGCGGCAACATCTCCAAAGCCGCGCGCATGGCCGGCATGCCCAGACAAAATTTACATTTAAAAATTAAAAAACATAAGATCAAATCCGACACGCTGCGCGGCGCACGCGCGCAGACCCAGGAAACCCCGGTATCAACCCATTAGCCAAGTTGCAGAGCCGCATCAAAAGCACAGTTGCCGAACTTTTTCGGTCTCGGGCGTGACGATCCGCTCACATTCGCTTTTGATGCGGCTCTAATTTTTCCCTCTTAAATATCGGTCGAACAACAACACCATAGTTCTGCGCACAATCGGCTCCATATCCGATTGCAGCAGAGCGCCGCCTCTTTTATCGGTAACGAGTTGTACAAGTTTTTTATGATCCGGCAAAGCATTATAAAATCGTTGCGCTTCAGCCATAGGCCACACCGTATCTTGTTCCGCAACAATCATGAGCAAAGCTCTACCGGCCCAACACATCGATTGCAGACTGTCCAAACGTCCCATTTCCGGCGTCGGCGTGATGAACACGGCCGCTGCAAGGCTCGAATCAACACAACCGGCCTTGAAACAGGTCAAAGCGGTTCGCTCCCAGCCTACTATTCCCACCTTGAACTGAGGGTGATTTGTTTTGATCCAGGTCCAAGCCGCCTTGAGTTGGGAGAGTTCCTCAGCTTTTGTATTTTCTGACGGCAGAGGACCGGACAAAACCAGATAATTTTGCATGGCCAGGGCGGTCGCGGTTTCCCGCCATACCTGTCTTTCCATTTCCGATTGATACAACAGAATGATCGCCGCCTCGGGCTTTTTCAGTTTCGCTGTGAACAGTTCGGCCGTATACGGCCTGGCCTGATCATCACCCAAGGATACAGTGTCCCGAACAACCTTGTCCGTGAAAGAAGGACGGCAACCTAAAAAGACCGCAATACCAAAGCACAGGATATAATTTTTCATGACGTCCACCATGCTGTTCAATTTCTGCATGGTAATATAATCTTTTTCTTGCTTTAAAAAAATAACTTTTGCTTAAATCCAACCTTGCGAAGGTTTAAAACCTTCGCAAGGTTGATGCCACTTTCTCCTTGCAAAATGGGGCGGTATTGTCTATATTTTTAAAAATCTCTTGAGTAAAAGGAGAAGGTATGGACTCTGAAAAACGTACATTGCCGGAAAATGCTTATCGGCCTTTAAAAGAAAATGAACACTATTTTCCCATTGTCCCGGAAAACGCCAAACTGCGGGAAATGAGTCGTTATTCCGTCCTGTGGGGATTGTTCTACTCTGCTGTTTTTTCCATGGCTGCCGCTTACCTGGGTCTTAAAATCGGCCAGGTGTTCGAAGCGGCTATTCCGATTGCTATTCTGGCTGTGGGTGCTTCGGCTTTTATGGGACGCAAAGACGCCTTGCTGGAAAATGTCATCATCCAATCCATCGGCGCTGCCTCGGGTTTGGTGGTGGCCGGCGCCATCTTTACCATCCCGGCGCTCTATATCCTGAAACTGGATGTGCATTTTTATCAAATTTTTCTCGCCTCCTTGTTCGGCGGATGCCTCGGCATTCTGTTTTTGATTCCTTTTCGCAAATACTTTGTGCAAGAGATGCACGGTCAATTCCCGTTCCCGGAAGCCACGGCCACGACCGAGGTGCTGGTGGCCGGAGAATCGGGCGGCAATCAGGCCCGCGTGCTGATCAAAGCCATGTTGATCGGCGGCATTTATGATTTCGTTATCGGTACTTTTTATTGGTGGAGCGAGGTTTTCACCACCCGCGCGGTGCCGTTCATGACTGCGTTGGCGGAAAAGTGGAAAATGGTATTTCGCCTCAATGTCGGCGCTGCGGTGTTGGGCCTGGGCTATATCGTCGGACTCAAATACTCGGCCATCATCGCTGCCGGTTCTTTCGTCTCCTGGTTTTTACTGGTGCCTTTGGTGCACTATTTTGGACAGAATCTGGCGGCGCCGCTGGGCAATGCCACTCTGCTGATCAGCAATATGAGCGCGGAGCAGATATTTTTCAATTACGTGCGTCATATCGGTATCGGCGGCATAGCCTGCGCCGGCATCATCGGTATCCTGCGCTCATCGAAAATTATCGGCGGCGCCATCAAGCTGGCGTGGAACGAGATTACCGGTCGTGGTGAAAAAACAGGGAATGCCAGCGGCCGCACCAGTCGTGATCTGCCCATGGGTGTCATCGCCCTGGGTTTGGCAGCCACTGCCCTTCTCGTATTGTTGTTCTTCCAGTTTGGAGTGCTGCATAACTGGCAGCAAGCCATTGTTGGGGCACTCATCGTGTTGGTGATCTCTTTTCTGTTCACCACGGTAGCAGCACGCGCCATCGCCATTGTCGGCACAAACCCGGTCTCCGGCATGACGCTAATGACCCTGATTCTCTCCTCCCTGATCCTGGTGCGCATCGGGCTTTCCGGGACCTCGGGCATGGCCTCGGCCTTGATCATCGGCGGCGTGGTGTGCACCGCACTCTCCATGGCCGGTGGATTCATCACAGATTTAAAAGTCGGTTATTGGTTGGGCAGCACGCCGATCAATCAACAAAAATCCAAACTCCTCGGCACCCTGGTGGCTGCTGCTGCGGTCGGATTCGTCATTATGATGCTGAATGAAACCTATGGCTTTGAAGGACCCAATGCTCTGGTGGCGCCCCAGGCCAATGCCATGGCTGCGGTCATCAAACCGCTTATGTCCAATCAACCGGCGCCGTGGATGCTGTATGCCGTGGGCGCTATATTCGCTCTTGTGTTGCAGATGATCGGCATTCCACCGTTGGCGTTTGCCTTGGGCATGTATATTCCGCTGGAATTGAACACGCCGTTGCTGGTGGGCGGCATCATTGCCCACATCGCCTCCACTTCTTCCAAAGACGAAACCATCAACACGCTACGCCGCGAAAAAGGCACGCTGATCGCTTCCGGTTTTATCGCCGGCGGCGCCATCATGGGCGTGGTCTCGGCCTTTTTACGCTATATCGGTTTTGATAAAATCGACATCGTACAACCGGTGCTGGCTGTGAATTGGGCTGCCAGCCACGGCGGCGAGCTGTTGGCCCTGGCGGTCTTTGTCTGTTTATGCTGCTTTTTTATTATAGACAGCCGAAAGGTCAAGAAATAATCGTGACACGACGCATAGCCTGGTACATCACCGGCCACGGTTACGGCCACACGGTTCGCTCCATAGAGATCATCAAAGAACTGTTTCAGCAACAACCCGATGTGGCGGTGGAGGTGCGCACCTCTGCCGCCGCCTGGTTATTTGCCGAATTGGTTTCCCGCCGCTTTTCCTATCACAATGTCACCCTGGATGTCGGCGCTCTGCAAGCCAACAGCTACCATGTCAAACAAGTAGAAACTCTGGCAGCCTATGCGGATTTGATCAAACGGAAAAAAAATCTGTTGCAGCAGGAAATGGATTTTTTAACGCAGGAAAAAATCGATCTCGTGGTCAGCGACATCACCCCTCTGGCCTTTGAGGCGGCTGCAGCTGTAAATGTACCCGGCATCGGCGAGGGCAATTTCAGCTGGGATTGGATATACCAGGATTGGCTGCCAGGCTTTCCACAGTATCAGTTCGTCATCGACGATATTCGTTCCTCATATGGTTGCGCGAATCTGCTGTTGCGTTTGCCTTTTTATGGCGACATGTCCGCGTTTCACAATATCGTCGATGTGCCTTTGGTGGCGCGCCGGTCTTTGTTGAGCAAAGACCAGGCCAGACGTCAGCTGGCGGATTTTACCACATTGGAGCAAAAAATTGTATTGCTCGGATTGCGACCGGCTGATATTGAACAGGTTCCCCTGGACGCAATTGCGCAGGTGCGCGGATGCCGCTTCATTACCACTTCGCCAACCTTGCGGGCGCCCAATATCGTTTATATTCCGGAAGGACGTTTGCCGTTTCAGGACCTGCTGAATGCGTGCGATCTGGTCATTTCCAAACCCGGCTACAGCATGGTGTCGGAAATCATAGCGAATCAGACGCCGCTGCTCTATGTCAGTCGCAATGATTTTTGTGAAGATCCGATTTTGCGACAGGCTCTGCATCGTTACGCGGTCTGTCGCGAAATAGCCATGCAGGATTTTCGCGACGGCCGCTGGCAACACTATGTGGATGAAATGTTCACGCTGGCGCAGCAATGGCCGGAAATTGCAGTAAACGGCGCCGAGGCGGCGGCCAGGCATCTACTGACCTTTTAAAGCACTCAAAAAATATCGAACACCATTAAAGACTGTTGCAAAAGGGCCTCTATCGTGTTATTCTGTGTATATTATTGTATTACGAGTTGTTTTTCGCGCAACACGGCAACAAAATCTTTGAGCAGCATACCTTCTTGCAATGGAAAAAATAACCACCTTTTTTCGCTGCTGTTTTTTTCGTTTGTTTGCAGTTCTGCTGCGCCAGGCATTTTCAGCCAATCTCCTGCTCATCCGCAGATGACGCAGATGCTCGCAGATAACTTTCGGATGGCGATTTTTCTGCGTCTATCTGCGCAATCTGCGGATTATTATACTATTAATTTCAGTTTATCTGGGTTGGGGCGTTAATGCCATGATTACCCCAATCACACAAAGACCGTGTCATTGCGAACGGAGACATGGTTGTTGACAAAGGGGATGATCTGCGTTGGAGTGAAGCACCCCCCAGTACACAAAAGTTTTTATTAAAAGCCCGCCTCGACGGGCGAAGTATCTATCAACGTGCTGTTTTCAGGACAAATACGAATTTTTATTCGAGGCTATCAATTCGGGCACATTTATATATCTTTGTCTTTTGCAGCAACTCGGTATCCTGCATCTAATTCCAGTTTATCTGGGTAAGGATTTGAACATGAGAACAAAAAATATTCCAGGACTGTTCCTGTGTGGAGCGGCCCTCGTGTACAGTCAGGAAACCATTTCATTGGCTGATCGCCGAGAACTGATGCTGGATCGCTATTTGATCGCGCAAATGAACAACTGCGAGCTGACTTTGCAAGAACCCCATGATGAGGGGATGGTCCTGGCTTTTGACAATCCTTGGGAAGGATCCTTTTGCGGCTATTGCACGGTTATAAAAGACACCGCCGTGTATCGGCTCTATTATCGCGGCCTGCCCAGCGCCAAACGCGAGGATGACCACAGAGCCGTTACCTGTTACGCAGAATCCGGAGATGGCGTTCATTGGACCAAACCACATCTTGGACTGTACCACATCAACGGCTCGTTGGAAAACAATGTAATCCTTGCCGAGTCAACGCCGGCAACGCACAACTTTAGTCCTTTCCTGGACAGCAAGCCCGGGACGCCGAGAACAGAACGATTTAAAGCGTTGGCCGGCAGCGAAAAAAGCGGTCTGCTGGCGTTTGTTTCTGCAGACGGCATTCACTGGCAGCGCCAGGGCGAAGAACCGGTTATACAAGACGGCATGTTCGATTCGCAAAACGTTTCCTTCTGGTCGAAAAGCGAAGGTTGCTATGTCTGTTATTTTCGCACCTGGACCAGGACCGGTTATTCGGGATTTCGCAGCGTCAGTCGCAGCACCTCGCCGGATTTTCTGCACTGGAGCGCGGCGCAACCCATGAGCTATGGCGACACGCCGCAGGAACATATTTATATTAACCAAACTCATCCTTATTTCAACGCGCCGCACATCTATCTGGCCGTGGCTGCCCGTTTCATGCCGAACAAACAGGTGTTAACGGACGAGCAAGCGCGTCAGATTCAGGTGGATCCCAAATATTTTAAGGATTGTTCCGACGTGGTGCTGATGAGTTCAAGGGGCGGGAATGTGTACGGTCGTACCTTTATGGAGGCGTTCATCGTACCGGGAATAGGTTGGTCCAACTGGGTGTCGCGCAGTAACTATCCGGCGTTGAATATTGTTCCAACCGGCGATAATGAAATGTCAGTCTATGTCAATCAGAATTATGCTCAACCGACAGCCTGTATTCATCGCTATAGTATGCGCCTGGACGGCTTGGCTGCGCTTTCTGCAGGGTATCACGGCGGAGAAATGATCACCAAACCTTTTACCTTTAGCGGCAATCGATTGGCTGTAAATTTTCGCACCTCAGCAGCCGGCCATATGCGTGTTGAGATTCGCAACCAGACTAACGAGCCGATTAAAGGTTTTACTTTACAGGAAAGTCAAGTAATGGTCGGCAATGAGATCAACCGGATCGTACAGTGGAATGGCTCGTCTATGGTAAAAAACCTAGCTGGTCAGGTCATTCGCTTGCGTTTTGAATTGCGGGATGCGGATTTGTTCGCCTTGCAGTTTGTGAATTAATTGACAACCGTGTCATTGCGAACGTAGGCGCAGATGCTGTAAAAGGGCAGGATCTGGGCTGGAGTGAAGCAATCCCCCCATACCGAAAAAGGGGCTGTGAGACGGCTCTTGCCGTACAAGGGGATTGCTTCACTCCAGCCCAGAGATCGTTCTTTTTCAGTGACAGCGCCTTCGTTCGCAATGACTTTGTTTTAGTGCTATATGAGAAATTACGGCACTGGGGTCATACCACTACTCATCATGACAAAAGAAAAGTGTCCTATTCCACCGCCACCTTGATCACCACCTTGTAAATATCCTGGTCGCTCACCACCGGCGCATGCGCGTCTTCGGGGAAGAATATCGCAAAGTGTCCGGCCTTGACTTTTTTCCACACTTTGGGCGTGTCGTTAAAAAATTCGATATCGCCGTCCGCTTTATAAGCGGCATCGATGGCCTTGCATTCTTTTGTCAACCGCCAACCCATCTCATCATACCCTTCAATCACATACTGTATGTCGATGTATTTGCGATGCGCTTCCAGCTTGGCAGCGGATTTTTTCCTGCCCTTGTTCCAGCTGATGGAGGCGTACAGTTTATCGCCATCCAGCACATGCTTGCCCGCCTCCAGTTTAGCCAGATTCGGCTGCTGCAGAAATGCGAACGCTTTGGCAAAGGCCGGATGCAGATGATAATACTTGGCGGCATTTTCCAGTTTATCGGTGATCATGGTTTTACGTTCCTTCTGTTGATTGTTTTCGTTTTTCGACCAAGCCGGGCATATCACGGCTCTCAGCAACAATGCCACTATTACGGTTTGGCTCCATGCAATTTTCATTTCAATTCTCCTGGTTATTTCTAAACTTTCGCAAGGTTATTGTTATCCCAACTGCGCCATCAACTCTTCGTATTGCGCCTGCAGGATTCCCCATCTATCCATGCAGGTCTCCAGCTCTGCTTTAATGGAAACATAATTTTTGCTCAACTGAGCTGCATGTTCACCGTCCTTATAACTGTCCGGTTGCCCTAACAGGGTTTCCGTTTCGATCTTGGCCTGTTCCAGTTCGGCAATGCGTTTTTCGGTTTTTTCTATTTCGGATTTGAGAAAATTGCGCTGCTTGCTCACGGATTGACGCGCCTCTGCTTCCAGCCGCTTTTGCTCCTTGCTCTTTTTGGCTGCCGTCCTAATTGTTTCCGGTTCGGGAATGCTCTCTTCCTCGATAAACTCAGCAGAGCGTTTGGCCAGATATTCGGAATAGTTGCCTTCAAATTCCCGCAGCTGACCGTCTTTGAGTTCGATCACGCGCTGCACCAATTTATCAAGGAAATAACGATCGTGCGAAATCAGCAACAGCGTGCCGTCGTAATCGGCTAAAGCCTGCTCCAATGCCTCCTTGGAAGCCAAATCGAGATGGTTGGTAGGCTCGTCCATAATAAGAAAATTTACCGGAGACAATAAAATTTTCGCCAGCGAAACGCGTGCTTTTTCTCCGCCGGACAACACCTGAATCGTTTTGAATACATCGCTGCCGTGAAAACGAAACATGCCCAGCACATCGCGCACTCGCGGCAACAGGGAACGCCCTGTCGTGGAGGCTACTTCATCATATACCGTATTTGTGGCGGTCAACGCTTCAATCTGATGTTGGGCATAGTAGCCGATTTGCACACGCTCGCCCACGGTCACACTTCCTCGTTGCGGCGTCAATTGTGCGTACATCAAACGCGTCAAGGTGGTCTTGCCGGCGCCGTTCACGCCGACCAGGGCAATGCGATCACCGCGATAGATCGACAGATTCATGTCCTCCAGCACCCAGGCTGCATCGTAACGAAAGGCGAGATCTGTTATCCTGATCACCTCTTTAAAGCTGGGCGTTTCCACGCGAATCTTGAAATTCAGGCGCGCCGGAGGCGGCGCCACTTCCACCTCTTCCATTTTTTCCAGTTGCTTGATGCGACTCTGCACCTGTGCCGCTTTGGTGGCTTTGTAGCGAAAACGGTCGATGAACTTTTGCTGCCGCTCCCGTTCTTCAGCCAACGCCTGCTGTTTTTTCTCCAACTGCTCCTGGATCAGCGCTTTTTGCTTCTCATAAAAATGATAGTTGCCGGCATAATGAGTCAGTTGACCGCGTTCCAATTCACAGATTTCTTCCGCCAGACGATCGACAAAAAAACGATCATGGGAAACCAGCACCATGCTGCCTTCAAAAGAGAGCAGATACTGCTCCAGCCATTCCAGAGCCGGCAGATCCAGATGGTTGGTCGGCTCATCCAGCAGCAGCAGATCGGGGGCCACCAACAACAGACGCGCCAGATACGCGCGCATGCGCCAACCGCCGCTGAATTCTGATAACGGTCGATGAAAATCTTTAGCTAAAAAACCGAGACCGGTTAGAATCGCTTTGGCCTGAGCTTCCAATTTATAGCCGCCCAGCGCATCATAGCGAAATTCCAAAACACCCAGCCGTTCCAACAATTCATCGTGATGGCCCCTTTGCCGGTCAAGCTGTTCATGGATGTCGAAAATCTGTTCTTCCAGATGCATTACTTCCGGATGACCTTGCAGGACCATCTCCAGGATCGGTCCGAGATCGCCCGATAACTCTTCCTGGGGCAGATAGCCGATACGATAGGTTTTGGGCTTAATAATGGTTCCACTGACCTGTGCCAGTTCACCGTTTAAAATGCGCAGCAAGGTGGTCTTGCCCGCGCCGTTGGGGCCGATAAGCGCCACCCGTCGCCCGGGATTGATGATCCAATTGACCTCTTTGAGCAGATCGCGTTCACCGATATTATAGGACAAATTACTGATCTGTAACAAGAAACATTCTCCCGGTTAGCGCACAAGCAAGAGTTTTTGCGTTTGTCGATGCTGATTGATCGTCAAAGCGATCAGATACATGCCGCTGGGCATGGGTATGCCATTGTGGTCGCAACCGGACCAGGTGAGCGTATGCTCACCGCTGTTCTGCCGGCCTCGCTGCAACCGCTGCACCAGGGCGCCGGTAACCGAATAGACATCGAGCTGTACCTCAGCCGGCGCCTGCAAATGATAACGCAAGCGCGTTGCGCTGTTAAAAGGATTGGGAAAGGCCGGGAGTAACCGGAACTGTTGCGGTTGCACCATGCTTTGCTGCACCAGAGAGGCTGGTCTCATCACCGGCAATACAACATAGGATGCATGATCGCCGCCGGTAAACACGGTATTCACGGCGACGCGCGTCTCGGTGCGGACGTAAGGTTCCGCAGCTGTGTTGAGGTTTGTTTCAAAACGCGGGTAATTGCTCGAAGACACGGCAATCTTGATACGATGATTCTTGCCGAACACCAATGCCGTGGGCGGCAAAGAGACGGTAATCGGCTCCACCTGATCCGGCAACAGCCAGGCCAGGAGAGAGGCAAAATAACCATGGCGGAAGCGGGCGCGTTGAATGCCGTCCACGACCAGCATTTCACGACCGTCCGGATACACATCCATAAGTTTTAAGGTAAAATCAGTATCCGGTTGGTTGCCGGCGACAAAGATCGTGGCTGTGACATAGCCCTCCACACGCAACGGTTCGGCCAACACATCCGTGCTGTAACAGAGCACATCCGCACGACTGGTCACGGTTCGCTGATCTCGCGGCCCGTTGGCAATGTTCAGATTGTTGCCGCCTATGGTCGGCACCGGATTCGCCGGATCATAGGTGTAAGAAATCGAATTTTCTACGGATGGTTTTTGCAGCGCCAGGCTGTTGGCAGCAGCCAAATAATATTTTACCGGTTGCGCTTCCGGCGGCGGCCAGGTTTCGGCATCCAGCCAAACGCCGCCGCCGTCCTCCGGTTGATTGGGATCGCCCATGAGATAATAGTGCACGGCAGGCATCTTTTCCGCATCGTTAGCGATATCAAGCAGCCAGTGATCGAACCAGTTCACAGCGATAGAGAGAATGTCAACAGCTGCATCCGAATAGGTGAGTTGTCCCACTGCGGCGCTACTGCCGGTGGAATGGTGCGTCCACGGGCCCATGATCAGTTTTTGCGGAATCGCTGCGTGTCGTTGCAGATCCGTGAATGCGGCAACAGGGCCGCTGGAAAAACAATCGTACCAGCCGCCGATGTGTATCATGGGCACACGGATCGAGTCCGTGCGCGAATGCAGATTCATATATTCCCATTCAGCGCTATAATAGGGACGCTGTAACAAATACTCTATCATGTAAAGACTGCCCTGCCCGTCAATCCAGCCGTTGCACAACGCCCTGCCGTATTCGCCGCCGGGAAATACAAACTGATGATAAAAATCGGTGGCTGCCACAATGGCGACCGCGCACTTGATGGCCGGATGCAGACTGCCGACGGCGCGATAAGTAGTGATGCCGCTGGCTGACGCGCCGAACAACGCCACCTTGCCGTTGCACCAGGACTGTTTGACCAACCATTCGATGGTGTCAAAACCATCCTGTTGCGCGCCCCAGCCGTCGGTAAAAAAAACCGAATCCGCACCTTGCGACGCATAGCGGCCACGCGTGTCCTGAATCACCAGCGCATATCCCTTCAAGTTCAACAGCATGACCGCCAATTCCGGCACCGGCAGATCGGATTTGCCGTACGGCGTTCGATGCAACAGCACGCTGTGCGTATTGGCATCCAGCGGCCTAATCACATCGGTAGCTAATTGAATGCCGTCGCGCATGGGAATCATAAAAGTCTCTTTGATCGTCGTTTCCGCAATCAGGGAGGAAATCAGTGCGCAAGCAATGACGGAAAAAAAGAATAACAATTTATTCAGCATGTTTTTCCTTAATGACTAGTTGATGGTTAGGGATTGCTCCGGGCGCGGCACATAAATGCGTTCCATCCTCGGCAATCCGCCCTTGTCGCGCGTGGAGACATAGGGATAAAATAAAGTCTCGTCGGTTGGGACATAACCGGATTTCAATTCATCATGCAAATGATACAAATTATCATCGAGTATGACGGCGCTAAAACGTTTGTTTGCAAAAGCATGCAAAAATTCCCGGCGCAGACTGTCAGCCACACCGGAGCGATCGCCGCGAAAAACATCTGCAATAGCCATGTCATGAGAGTGACTCTGTTTCCCAACCATTTGCGCAACATAGCCGTGCAGCGGCAAATACACCTCGCCGGGAAAACGCTGCACGGTCTGCAGGTATCTTTCCCCGGCCTGGCGATCCCTGGCAGAGGGAATCATTTCCACCGGATCGTAGAGCAATAATAGAAACTGGAAAATGCATAACAGATAAAGAAGCCTGCTGTTTTCCTCCTTGACGGCCAAGGGGTGCGTCTGAAAATAATGGACAGCCATGCCGAATAAAATCGCCAGAGCGGCATGAGCCGGAATGAGCACATTTTCAAAACCACCTCGATGCAGACGTGAAAAAAAAGCAGCTGCCATCATGCCGGAAACCACTGCAAGCCAAAATCCATCCACCGATCGACTTGCCCGGCGACGCATAAAATAAAATACGATCAACAGCGATGTCAAAGGCAGGATGCGCAAGGTGTCCTTAATCCAAAAGGAAACCACATTTCGCCAAACCCAGGCATGACTTGACGGCAACTGGAAAACGTAATAGCTGAACCACCGGCCAAACGTGGCATTACATATGTATAAAAAACAAGCCATTACAACAACAAGACCAAATGTGGAACCAACTCCGGTTTTTCTGTCTTTCCACAGCATATAGACCAGGATCGGAACCGACATCATCAAACTGCTCTGCTTGGCGGCAAACGCCAAAGCAAAAAAAACGCCTGCCGTGAGACCCGGTAAAAAACCATTTCTATTTTGTAAAAGCCATATTGCAGCGAAAAAGAACGCCAAAGCCGGCATATCCACACGCGCCAGGTCGAACCACGCGCCTGAAGCTGCGAACGTGGCGCTGAACAGGCAGACGCTGAGCCATGCGGACAAACGATCCTGCGTCACGCGGCGCACGAACGCGTAGATAAATGCAAAACAGATCACTGTGCACGCCAGTGAAATCAGACGCATGGTTGCCAGCGAGGCGTCAGCGAATTGAAAAACAAGTGCAGAGAGATAAAAATAGAGAGGCGCATAGATATACGGAATATAATCGACGCCCGGTTGTACATAGAGCGGCCATCCCCGGGTAATGCGCAACACGCCGTCCAACATCGCGCCTTCCATCCACTCTATCTCGAAGGGATAGCGATAGCGAAAAACAGCGATGAGCAAAAACATCCCGAGAAAACAAAACCCGACAAGGCCGACCATGCGACGCAGCCATTTTTTTTCATCGGCCTTATTAACTCTTTCCCTAATCTGCTTCCAGTGCATGCAGATTATTCCTCCCCTGGTTTTTGCCGCATTTGCTTTACCTCGCTGCGTCGTCTTTTTGCCTGTCGTCTGGCTTCTTTGGTTTGGGCCGGTACACGATGCTTATGCCGGATTTTTTGCGGCTTGAGCGCTTCCGTCAATAAAAGAATAAACCGCTCGACAGCGGTTTGCCTGTTTGCCAACTGGGTGCGATGTTCCCGTGCAATAATCTGCAAACACCCCTGTCGATTGATGCGCGAGCTCAATCGTTTCAGAATAAGCTGCTTTTGTTCGCCGGACAACGCGCGGGATTGCAGCACATCAAACCACAAGGTGACGCAGGTCTCGACTTTGTTGACGTTTTGCCCGCCGGGGCCGCCGCTGCGCGATGTGGTAAAAGTCATTTCTTCATCAGGAATGACCAATTGCTCATTAACGATAATCATCTGGTTCTGATATTCCGCCATATGAATGTTTCAAACATTTTTCCAACAAAAATATACTAAACTCTCACGAGTTTGAAAAGTAAATTCTGTCTCTAAACATTCCGTGATATCCATCACACAATAAGGCAACAGACAGAAACAAGGCAATTTATTCTTGCATTTTTTACAATACATTTATATCTTGTTATCAGACACACAATAGGAGGAATTATTATGCCGAACTATAAACTGATCGAAGTTGAAGGTATTGGTCCTGCCATGGCAAAAAAAATGGAAAAGGTCAATATCAGAACCGTGCGTGGTTTGTTAAAAAGAGGCGCCACCCGCAAAGCGCGTAAAGAGCTGGCGAAAACCACCGGCATCAAAGGTTCGGTCATTTTAAGATGGGTCAACATGTCCGATTTGTTTCGTATCAGAGGCATCGGCAAGCAATATGCGGAACTTTTGGAAAGAGCGGGCGTGGATACGGTCAAAGAGCTGAAAATGCGCAAACCGGATCATTTGCTCGCGCAAATGGAAAAAATCAACAACGCCGGAAAGAAGCGATTGGTGCGCGCCTTACCGGGAGTTAAACGCATCAAATCATGGATCAATCAGGCGCAAAAAATGCCGCCTATGGTCACCTACTAGTCGCTGAAACCGATTTGCCAACCCCGTTTGGATTTCCCGGACGGGGTTTTTATTTTTCACTTTTTGATTAACAGACACTCGCATCCGGTCGTTAAAACCTCGCGCACGCCTGCCAGGTTGGCCAGGTGCACGGGCTTCCAACCGAACCGCTGCTGAAAAATCGGCCGCACGATAAACAATTCCCGCAACAAACAATCAAAACCATACTTGCTGCAATATTTTTCAAAACGACGCACACTTAGACCGATGCGAAAATTGTGCAACACCTCTTTAATCAAATAATCGTATTCGCCGCACCACCGGCCCACGGGTCGTAATAAAAAAGCGGGCCAGTAATGCAGATAGGGGATTTTCCGCAACAGGGAACGACCTACCTGTTGGTGGCCGGCAAAAGGAGAAAAACGGGGCGGAAACGTGATATAGACCAGACCGTGGTCGGAGAGCAAGTCGCGCAAATTAGCGAAAACGGCATTCCGATCCGGCACATGTTCGATCACCTCGCGCATGACAATCAGATCAAATTTTTTGCCGAGTTTTTCGGGCAGTTGTCTGTCCGTCACATCGCCTATCCGCACGTCCAACTGCGGCATCTTTTCACGAGCTATAGCCACACGGTCAGCAGACAGTTCCACGCCGCTGACGTTGATTCCGAGTTGGTGCAATACGGCCAAAAAGCCGGCTTCCGCGCAACCAATTTCCAGTACCCGCCGCTGAGCCAAATCCGCCACATGCTTTTGCAAAAAGGGTAACAGATAAGATCGGGTAAATTCTATCTGTTCGTAATAATGTTTTTCCGCCATTCGCTGCACGCCTAAAAATGATTTTCATAAATTTAGCAAATCTTACCGGAAAAAACGACAAGTATTTAATTCAGTCCAGTTGGGAGCAACGATGCGGAAAGAAAAATTCAATATTTGAAATGCAAGGGTATAAAGACATTAAACGTTAGGCCTGTGAAATTCACACCGTCAACAAGAGACCATTTGGTTCGTGCTTCTGTGACTGTTTTAATAAAAAAGGCCGCTCCCAGAAGCGGCCTTGATTATACCTAGGTTGCTAAAAACCCGTTTTATTTGCCCTCTATCTCGTTCGCCAGTTTCTCGGCATCGTAGAGTTTACGCATCGCTTCAATCATAAACGCGGTGTGCACAGACACGGCGCGATTGGCGGTGTCGTCGTAGACAAAACGGCCCACCAGACTTTCAATGTTGCCGTCGAAAATCAATCCCACCACTTCGCCGTTTTTATTGACAACCGGCGAACCGGAATTGCCGCCAATAATGTCGCAGGTGCTGACAAAGTTGACCGGCGTGGATAAATCCAGCTTGTCTTTGCGATCCCAGAATCTTTGCGGCAGGGCAAAAGCATCTTTCTGGTCAAAGCTCAGACTGCGGTCATACAAACCATAAAGGGTGGTCTTGTACGGCGCTTTGGTGCCGTTCATGGGATAACCCTTGACGGTGCCGTAGGACAACCGCAAAGTAAAGGTGGCATCGGGATAATGGTTCTTGCCATGCACGGCAAAATATGCCTGCGCAATTTTTTCGCCAGCAGGTGTTAAAATACTCTCGGTTTCTTTTTTATCGGTCTCGATTTTCTTGCGTCGTTCCGGTTCCAGTTCACGGGCCAGGACGATAAAGGGATCCGTTGATTTGGCCACAGCTTCTACGCCACCCTCTATGAGCGCCTTGCGTACCTCCACCTTATCCAGGGTTGTGGCCTCAACCATTTCTTTAGCAGTTTGAGCCGCTGTACGGCCTTTTAATATTTTTTGCAGCCTTTCGTCGCTGCTGCCCAATTTGTCCACAGCCAGTTGCAGCATGCCGGCAAAAGTCGCTTCATCCAAATCTTTGTAAATCGGCGCCGGCGAGAACAGGCGGAATTTCACCTGTTCCAGCTGTGAATCATGATAACCGTCCAAACGTTCGGCATCCGGCTTTTTCACTTCTGCGACATAGAACACAATGTTATTGGCCATGCCGGCAAAGCGGGAATTGAGCGCCAGACCACGGTAATTGTCTCTTTCGAAATTCTTGGTTTGTTTGTTCAAAACCTTGGCAATGACATCCCAGGCGCCGGCGTACTCTTTTTTCCACTGCGGATTATCATTGACCTTTTTACGGAACTGCTCTTCCTCTGTTTTGGCTTTGGTCATGAGTTTCGGATCCAGCAAACCCTGATATTCGCCGGACAACGCCTTCTTGCCGTTTTCCAAACCGAAAATCTGCCCCAGAGCGCGACGCGCTTGCTCCGGACCGCGTTTGGAATAATTATTGAGAATTTCCAATCGTTTGTTGATCATGGAAAGAATGTAGGGGTATTGATAATCCCGTTGCAAAACCATTTGACTGTAGGTATTCAGACGGTTAGTGGCCCCTGGATGCCCGGAAACGAAAACCAGTTCGCCATCTTCAGCGCCCTTGGCATTCCATTTCAGATAATGGGGCGTATTGATGGGTTTGTCGTTTTCATAAACACGGAAAAACGCCATGTCCAGATCATAACGGGGGAAGGTGAAATTATCATCGTCTCCGCCCCAGAAAGCAATTTGTCGTTCCGGCGCCATAACCAGACGCACGTCGGTGTAACGCTTGTATTGATAAGCCCAGTATTCGCCGCCGCGATACAGGTTGACGACCTCGCATTTTAAGCCGGTCTTGTCCTTGTACTCTTGTTCAATAGCAGTAATCTCCTTTTCACGAGCCTTCAAGGCCTCTTCCGGTTTCAGTCCGGATTTGGCCACAGCTGTGATGCGACTGGTCACGTTGGCCATGTCTTGCAGAACATACAATTCCAAATCCGGGCATTTAACCTCCTCGGCCGGCGTCGCAGCATAAAAACCGGTAGCCACATAATCTTTTTCAGCGGTCGACATTTTTTGCAGTTGTCCCATGGCTACATGATGATTGGTCATAGTCAGACCATTAGGACTGACAAAAGAACCGGAACCGCCGTCGTTAAAACGCACCGAGGAAAGGCGAACATGATCGAGCCATTCTTTTGTGGGAGTGAAATTGTACTTTTCTTTGAGTTGTTTGAGGGGTGGATTGTCAAAAGTCCACATGCCGTCATCAGCCAGGACCAGGGTGGAAAACGCCAAAAGCGCCAGCAGGAATAGAATCGATTTGCGCAATTCTGCCTCCGTGGTTAATAGTGAGAACAATGATGATTTTACAATTTTTATTATACGAAAAAAATTACATTTTGTTACACGGTTTTTATCTTATATCTGTAGGACCCCGCGGTTGCATAAACCATTCAGGATTTTTTATCCCAATGGCGTATTTGTATTCCATTTTCGGAGGCGTATCTTTCCAACGCATGGTGTATCTCTTGATACGCACTGTAAGAGTAAGGGCGAATAAAGATCGGCGATGACTCTTCTCGAAGCGTCATGATCACATGTCCAGGTTTAAAATCGATTTTGCCGACCTGATCCCATGGAATGACTCTGGCTCGAGTAAGAAATCGGGTTTTTACTGTCAGTTGGTCCGGTTGAAATTCAATAAAAGGAGGTTGATTAAAAAACATCCAGTGGGGTCGATACAGTAAAATAACACATGCAGGTATAGAAAGAACACCGATAACCAAATAAAAAAGAGGCAAAAAATCGTGACTGCCGTTAAAAAGCCGATAGGCCCCGCTGCTGATGAAAAATACACTGAGAACCAACATGGGAATCACCTGCCGTTTCCCGCCTGATCGCTCCTGCACAGCTTCAAGCCATATTTTTTCAGTTGCCATATCGCTTCTTTTCTCATGATAGTGAAATTAAATATGCCAACGTGTTTCATTGATTATAACAATGCAAGCTAATCTGTTTTGCGGTAACCTACAAGGGACAAAATCAACATCGGTCAGGCTAAAAGCTTTTCGATAATCTTTGCATTTGCTCGTGGAAATGCGAAATTCTGCAACTGGGCCGGTTTTATCCATTGCCAATCGGTACAGCCCAGAGTCTGAGGCGTCCCGCTCAGCCAGTCGCAATGAAATGCATGCAGCGTAATGGTAAAGTGAGTATAGGCGTGATTGACGCGCATGAACAGCTCGCGAACCCTAATAGCCACTCCCAACTCTTCCACCACTTCGCGTACCACTGCCTGTTCGAGTGTTTCACCCGGTTCTACTTTTCCACCCGGGAATTCCCATAATCCGCCCAACAGTCCCTGCTCCGGTCTGCGCGCAATTAAAATTTTCCCTTCATGCCAGATAATGGCCGCGGCTATTTGATAATGGGGTCGCTTCTTTTTCGAAATTCGCACCGGATACAGGTGTTGTTTGCCTTGCTTACACGCCAGACAAAAGCAAAACAACGGGCATCGATCACAAAGCGGCGCAGCAGGCGTGCAGATCAAGGCGCCCAGTTCCATCATGGCTTCGTTAAACAATCCCGGATACCTTTTCGACAACAATAGATCAGCCTTTACCTGCAACTCTTTTTTGCCGGTCGCAGACCGGATATCTTTATCATAGGCATACAGCCGCGACAATACGCGCAGCACATTGCCGTCCACCACCGCATAGGGTTGATTGAACGCAATGCTTAAAACAGCTGCTGTGGTGTAAGGACCGAAACCCGGTAAGCGTCGTATCGACTCATACTCTTGGGGAAATCTGCCGCGATGTTGCTGTACGATTATTTTGGCCGCTTTGTGCAGATTGCGGGCACGGGCATAGTAACCCATACCCTCCCATACCTTAAGCACCTGATCCAAAGGCGCGGTTGCTAATTTTTTTATAGTGGGAAATTCTTTTAGAAAGCGCCGGTAGTAGGGAAGAACCTGTTGCACTTGCGTCTGCTGCAACATGATCTCCGAAATCCACACGCGATAGGGTGTGCGGTTGCGACGCCACGGCAAATCACGGTTGTTCTTTGCAAACCAGGATAACAATCGATGATGTACGGTGATCGGTGCAATAATGGCCATGATCAGGAGGTGTAAAACTTAACTTTTGTATTCACCCGGACTCTGGCTTTGGTATCTTCCGAAAGCGATTCGAATTCTTCGCGACGCAACTTCTTCCAATCAGACTCTAGGTAGGAATCACGATCATTTTCTGCCATACGTTATACAATCTCCGGCTTGACCACCACCGCGCCGATCTCGGCGAGGTCGGCTTTGAGTTTTTTGAACATGGCCTCATTCTCATAACAGCCGACAATGGCGCCGCCGCTGCCGGTGAATCCGGCGCTGGCGCCGGTAGATCGGGCTACACTCACCATCTCCAGATTGCGCCGGTTGAGCGGCATGATCTCTTTACGTTTATCGAAATTCTCATTGATCAGTTGTCCCAATTTTTCCGGTTGCCGCGCCTTGAGGCATTCTTTGGCTTGTTCAGCGCGTTCAGCAAAATATTTCATCGCATCCACCACCTGCGGGTCGCCGGCCATGAATCGTCCCCGCAAATTGCCGTGGGAAATGCCCGAAATCTCACTCAGATCAGCCATATAAGCCAGATATAAATTGGGCAACAAATTGGGATCCAATGGTTCATAATTGCCATAGCCCTGGGTTTCCATCAACTTTTTATCAAAGTCCATGAACACCAGACCTTCATAAACCTGAATCACGCGATCCTGCAAACCCGCGGCAATGCCCAACTCTTCCGTTTCGACACTGAGAATGAGATTGGGCAGCGTGGGCCGGGGAATCTCGACGCCATAAAAGGTCATCAACGCGCGGATGGTGGCCGTCACAATGGCGCTGGAACCGCCCAAACCCACCTGCACCGGAATGTTGGAGCGATAACGCACAGTAAAATTTTTGTCAGAGAGCTGAATGCCTTTATGTTCACAATATTCGAAAAATTTCTTTGCTGCCGCCTTGATCAGACGAATGCCGCCGTAATAACCGTGCCGGCGCACGTCCTTGACCAAATGCTCCAGATTTTCAAAATAAGAGTGATCCCTTTCATTGGGCAAAATCTCCAGATCCGGCGTTTCGTACAAGGTGACCTCTGCGGAAAAATTCTTGATGGTGACGGAAAGGGTTTTGCCATGGTAGCCGTCGGATGGATTGCCGGCCAGGCCGGCGCGGGAAAACACTCGGGTTCTAACGATCATAGAAATTCCTTTTTGTTATAGTAAAATTACCGATAATCAATTCGTCTAATACACCGCTTACGACCAACGACAACGCCTCTGCCGGTTGATGCACGATTGGTTCGCCATGACGGTTCAAACTCGAATTCAACACCAGCCCCAGACCGCCTAATTTATAGCAGCATTCCAGCAATTTGCGGAAAAGGGGATTTTGCCCCTTGCTCACCGATTGCACCCGAACCGTGCCGTCAGCATGCACTGCGGCTGGTATGATGGTTCTTTGCACAGGAAAAACAGTAAAGGTTCGTGTGGCAAAGGCGCAGGATTGCCAATTCTGGAAATAGACCTCTCCCCGTTCTGCCAAACAGCTGACGCCGATGGGAATCCACGCTTCACGTCCTTTGCGACGATTAATTTCCGACTTGTTACTGATCAAACGGGCATCTGCCAAAATGCAACGTTGTCCCAGACTGCGCGGACCATACTCTTCTGCGCCCTGAAACCAGCCGATTATTTTACCCGATAGAATTTGCTGTGCCGCATAATCAGCGATAGCGACGATTTCATTATAAAGCACCTGGTTATTGTGCTCATTAATGCTTTGCAGCACCTTAGACCGATCGAAACGGCATCCCCACGCTGTATCCGTAATGGCAAAGCGCGGCAACTGTCCTGTACTGGTCTGATAGGCCTGCAGGGCAGCGCCGATGGGCGTGGAACCATCGCCGGTGTGTGGAAAAACAAAGGTGTGCTCCGCATCGGTTTGTTCGAGAATTATTTGATTAATGCGGGCATTTAAAAACAATCCACCGGCCAGAGAAAATTTTTTGCAGTGATATTTTGTTATGAGATGCCGGATGAAATTTTTTATATTGTCCGACCACACTTGTTGACCTGCCGCCGCCAGGTTCTCCGCACCGTAACGTTGTTTCATCGCGAGCAAACGACGACCGCTATGACTGGATAAGAACACCTCAGCTCGAGGAGTAAAAATATAATCAATCCAGTATTTATATGGCAGCCATTGACCCTCACTAAAGCTAACCGCTAAAGATCTCATTTCATCATAACAGACACGCGGATCGCCGAGGCCGGCCAGCCCCATGGTTTTGCCCTCTTGTTGCATATAACGAAATGCCAATGCCAAAGAGAGTCCAGAGTACCAGCAACCGGTTGCATAAAAAGGAATGTCTTCTAAAAAATGTATACGCTCACCCTGGCAGTGATAAACCGCACCAGCCACATTGCGGCCGTCCGCATGCGGCGCAAATCCGCCATAGCTTATGGCCAAACAATCGTCCAGGCAGCTGGCCGCATAGGCTGCGGTCACATGAGCGAGATGATGATCAATGAAAATTAATTTTTTTGTCGGCAGCGCCTGATGGTCAACAGCATGAGCGGGATCATAGATCGCCTTTTTCAAATTAGGCCATACATATTTCAGCATGCGATCAGGCCGACGTAAAGCGACACCTAAAAGAGAACGCGGTAAATCCGTCAGACTGTGCTCTAACAGGCTGGCGTAATAGCGCGGCGGCGGATAAGCGCAGGCAAAGAGATCAATGTCGGCGAGCGTCAATCCCTTCGCCTGCAAGATCGCGTCTATGGCTTTATGAGGAAATGCACAATCGTTCTTGATTCGCGACAGGCGCTCCTGCGACAAAGCCATGGAGAGTTTGCCGTTTTGCAGCAAGGCAATGCAGCTGTGGCTGTGATTGCCGGTGACGTCGGAAAGTCCGAGTATGTTCATGAAAAAGATAATTCTTTTAATTCAAAAGGCAACGTTCGCATCACGCTGATCTCCTCCGGCGTGACTTTGGCCTGGCACACGAGTATTTCTACACTGTTGTTCAGCGCCTGTGACAAAAGCCGAGAATACTCTTTATCAATAAAGGACGCCGGTTTGAACAGCTCAACATCCTCACGCTGTACCAGAAACAGAATCACCGCGCGATGACCCTGTTGCACGATCTCTTGCAGATCGCGCAGATGCTTTTGCCCGCGCTCGGTCACGGCATCCGGGAAATAGGCAATGCCGGCCTGCGCCAGGGTTACGTTCTTCACTTCAATGTAACACGGTTGCTTACCGCCGCTGAGCAACAGATCGATGCGACTGTGTTCGCCCCATTTTATTTCGCGTCGCACCGAGTTATAGTCAGAAAAAAAATCCAATCGACGTTCCACCAGCGTTTCATAGATCAGTCGATTGGGAACCATGGTGTTGATGCCCACCCATACGCCGTTAACACGCACCATTTCCCAGGTGTGTTGATAGCGCCGCCCCGGCCGATCGCTGCAGGAGACCAGCACCGCACTGCCAGGATCATCGCAACTGAGCATGCTGCCAGAATTGGGGCAATGCGCAGTAATTTTCTGTCCGTCTGCTAACTGGATGTCCGCTAAAAAACGTTTAATCCGTCTGATCAAAGTACCGGGAATCAGCGGCGGCATGTTCATAATTTATTAAACCAGTATATCTCGTCCTGTCCATGACGCTTGAGAGGTCTATTAGCATTATCAGCCGGATAGCCCAAAGCCAGCAACGCTACAGCTTTATATTTGCGCGGTATTTGCAACGACTTGCACGCCTTAGCCGGACTGAACCAGCCGATCCAGCAGGTTCCCAATCCCAACTCCGCGGCCTGAAGACAAAAATGTTCTCCAGCAATGCCCATATCGATTAAATAATATTGAATGCCGGTGATCTGCTTGCCGATGCGATTGGCGAGAATATCCCGTTGCGCCAGCAGCACCACGATCACCGGCGCCTTTTCCGCCCATTTGGTGACACGGTACAAACCGGTAAAATTTTGCTCACAAAATTTCTGTTTGATTTCTGAATCGTCGAGGATCAGAAAGCGCCAGGGTTGCACGTTCTCCGCAGATGGAGCGAAGCGTGCCGCCTCCACACACTGCAGGATCAGGTTGCGATCCACTGCTTTATCCAAAAATCGACGTACACTGCGCCGCGATTGCACCAATTGTAAAAAGTTCATGATTCCCTTTCAAGGATTTTTTCACTTGAATCTTTATTTTATTAATACTATATTTATTGCCTTGATTGTAAAACTAATCAAGCACAAGCATGTTTATTTTTAATAACTTGCGCTCATAGCTCAACTGGCAGAGCAACTGACTCTTAATCAGTAGGTTCAAGGTTCGATTCCTTGTGGGCGCAC
>CAYLWO010000035.1:0-21297 GCA_964387285.1 uncultured Cytophagia bacterium
AGCACAATCCGGGAGGTTGTCCAAAAAGTTCGCTATTTGTTCTCAGGATTAAATAAGCAGCAAGAGCAGGCATGCGCGAACAATAAATAACCTAATATTTTTAATTAGCATGTAGTTCCGACTTTAGGCGGAGAACTACATACGAAAGTTATTTTTGGACAACTTTAGCGTTTTGTAAAAATTAAGTTTTGTATTATCTTCTTATGCGATGCGTATCTGCTGCACATATTTCTCCGCCATCACCGCCAGCTCGTGCAACCTTTGCGGCGTGGTGCGCGTCAAGGTGCGAAATTTTTCATCAGGCAAATCTTGACGCGGCAGGAAGGGCTGTAACACGTATTTTTTGCAGCCGCGAATTTCCTCTAAAAGTGCACTCATCACTTCATCGCTGTGGTGCGCTTCGATCACGGTCGTGCGCAATTCGTGTTGCACATTGGATTCGCGTAACAAGGCGACGCTCTGCAGCACGCGTTCCGGCGCGGTCCAGCTGGTTAAAACGGGGTATTGCGCTTGACAGGTTTTATAATCCAACGCTACATAATCCAGCATGGGCAGGAGCGCGGCCAGGCGGTCCGGCAGGGAACCATTGGTATCCAATTTGATGAGCAGGCCTTTTGTTTTTATGCGGGAAATCAGTTCGCCCAGCTGCGCATGCAGCAGCGGTTCACCGCCGGTGATGGTGACGCTGTCGACCCACTGCTGTTTTTGCGAATCGAGTATCTCCTCCACCCGTTGCCAGCTGAGACTGTTGCTGGCCTGGCCCATGAGCCTGGCATTGTGGCAAAAGCCGCAGCTGAAATTACATCCGGAGGTAAAAAACAGGGTTGAAAGATGACCAGCATGATCTGTTAGGGTCGGGTGCTTTTGCCAGGCATAGACAGGGGAAGTTGTTGAGGTCATATGTTTTTAAAATTTTAATGTGCGAAGGGTTACAATCTTCGCAAGGGAAAATAAAAAGGACATCGCGTGGATGTCCGTCAATTACTCTGGTTAACATATCTAAAAATGAACATGGATGAAACGAAATGTAACGGATTTTTGTTCTGCCGGGGCGTTTAGTTTTGTACCTAATATTCCTTCTCGGTCAACAGTGCCCGCGAAAGCACCTTTTTAATTAACGAAGGCGGAATAACGCCTTTGCCGGTTTCACTATAGTCTGTCTGTAAACCATGTATCGAGTATAATAGCGATTTTTCTCCGACGTCTTCTGAAAAAAGCCGTGGTAAAAAACCAGAGCATTCTGTTTTGAGCTCTTTGCGGCTGATCGCAAAACCCGGAATTTTCGAGGGATTCATGCATTCCGTACGGCTAAAGGCGATCAATCCCTCCACCGTTTCCACATCATGGTATACTTTTTCAAACGCCTGCCATTCCTCTTCTTGCAGCATTTGATCCAGTCTTTTATTCAGAACCGCGCATTTATCGCACCCGGCCTTGCCGAAGACATGTATCTGAAATTTTTTATCCATAATGACTCCTGTATCCACAGACTAATCTTGCGAAGGATTGCTTAATAAAGCGAGATGAAATTTTCTGCTCTCCGCTGGTTTTATGGGTATAGCCTTCGCAAGGTTAATAATTCGCATCCTCAGATGCCGCTGTTTCCAGTTCCGGCTCGTCCGCTGTTTCGATGCGATATTGACCGGCCTGGCGCGCCAGCAGCTCGCCATAGCGTTTGGAACGGTTCCAGTTCTCAATTTTGCTGAAATATCCCACCACGCGGCTCTCACCATAGACATGCGTTGAACCGCAGGACACGCAGCGCTCCTGCAGCCCCCGTTCCTGGTGATAGCAGTCAGGGCAGTAGGTGAATTCCGGCGAGATGGTCAGCTGTGCGCACTGGGTGGCTTTGAACGTCTCCAGCACCAGGCGCATGATCGAATCGGCTGATGGTTTTTCTTCGCCGACAAAGGCGTGCACAATGGCGCCGGACTCGATCATGCAATGATATTTGGACTGCTCACGAATTCGTTCCACCAGCGTCGACGGCGCATCAGCGGCCAGATGAATGGAATTGGTGTAATAGATGGAATCGTTTTCAATGTTGCCCTTGATCACGCCGGCGGCCTCTTTGCGATAGTGCATGAGGTCGGTCTTGGCCAGGCGACGGGCTGCGCTCTCGGCCGGCGATTCTTCCAGGCTGAATTTCATCTTGTATTTACGCGTCAATTTTTTGGCTTTTAAAAACATGTGTGCGACAATGGCCAGGCCCATCTCCTTTGCCGCTTCGCTTTCGTGCAGTTCGCTGCCGGTAAGGAATTGCACCGCTTCGTTGATGCCGATCAGGCCGAGAATATAGGTGCTCTTTTCCGGATCCACATAGGGCTTGCCGTCGCAGGCCGGACGACCGATCTGATATAAGGGCCGGCCCAACTCGGACATCATCTCTTCGATCTTGGCCCGTTTTTCCACATGCGCCTGAGCGCACAGCTCCATGACGCTGTCAATCTCTTTCAGCAATCCCTCCAAATCGCGCTGACCCTGGCGAGCGGCGCGATAGGCAGCCTGGGGGATGTTGATAGTGACGTTTTGGAATCCGCAAAAGCGCATGGACTCCGGATGCCGCAACATGCGATTATCCGTAATGGTGGTGCGCAGGCGGCAGCATGCGGACAGCGTCACCTCGTCGCGATCATAGATAAAATAGGTGGAGCCGTTATGGCTGGCCAGTTTGCACGCGCGTTGCACGATACGGAACTGATCCGGATCGGTCAACGACTCTTCGTTTATATGAAAGTCGCATTTGGGAAATTCGAACACCCGGCCGTGTCGGTCGCCTTCTTCCCAGACCGTAAGCAGAGCCAGGGCAAAAGCCTGCGCCTCTTTTTGATAATCTCCATAGGTGACGATTTTTTCCAGCCGGCCGGCCAGTTCCAGCTGCACGGCTTCGTCGTAGACGGCGCCGCGCGCTTCGTCGCGCAGTTCGCGCAACACCAGCCGGCGCTTGCCATTCGCTTCCACCACATACAGGTTCATGAGCGGATAGCCTTCGCTGTCGGTCTCTTCGCGCAGTGTCTCTTCCAGCGTTACGATTTCACCGTTGGCTTTGCGCAGCATATATTTGCCGCCCGGACCGATGGCCGGCACGTTTTTCAGATACCCGGGCACGCCGGTGTGAATATTGAAATCCAGAAACAGGGTTTGGCCGCCGCGCGAGAAGGCATTTTGCGAACCGTTAAAGATCAGTTCCTGAGCGATCTGTTTCATCTCGCGATCGTTTTTGCCTTTGAGCAGCGGTGCGTAAAAAACATTGATGTAAGCAATGCCCAAAGCGCCGGCGTAATTGGCCTGCATGGTGGCGAGAAAGGTGTTGATGTGTCCGGTCAACACCGAGGCGCTGCGCGCTGGACCGGATTCGGTGTTCAGATTCAACAGTCTTTGCAAGCCGTATTTTTTCACATATTCGACGGAATGAGAGCTGCAATACACGCGGTGCGGATAGCCCAGGTCGTGCAGATGAATCATGCCCGTATCGTGCGCGCGTTTGATTTCCGCAGAAAAAATCGAATCCAGAGCCCACTGCTTCAACACCAGTTCGGCGATGCCGAGATTGACCGCTTCCGGATTATTGTTGACGATGTTGCTGTTCTCGGTGGACTTGGTGAACATCAACGCTTCAATATAAGATTTGGGAATGCCATAGAGGCTCAGGTCGCGCAGCTGTTGATGAAAACCGCGGGAGGCCAGTTCATTGTTTACTAATTCGCGAATCAGGGCGGTATTGACCGTGTGCACATTGCTGGCAATGACCTGGTTTTCCACCACCTTGGCAATGGCGTTAGCGGTTTCCAGGGGAACGTGCATTTTATCAATCAACTGCCGCACGATGCGACTGCGGTCCCACACGCTGGTGAGATCCGAAGTGACCGATTCGACCAGCAGTAAACTGGCGTCGGTGACGTCTTTCGACGCATGTTGTTGTCCGGTGCGCACCCGGATCTGACGCCGGGCTAACTCACGATGCTTGCGATAACGCATGTAAGCGGATACCACCAGCGGATACTTGTTATCGGCCAGAATGATTTCCACCAAATCCTGAATATCCTCTATGTGCGGGATGCGTTGGTTTTTCTCATCCGGCCGGATAAAGTATTCACTCAGGGGATTGTTCAGTTGTTCGACGACCTGCAGCGCCAGTTGGTGTGCGACGCCGTCAGGATGCGTTTCACCGGTCTCGCGGCACACTGCGCTGAAAGCTTTATCAATTGCGGACTCTATTTTTTCAATCCGAAACGGCGTGATCGTCCCGTTTCGTTTTAAAAAACCATGGAACGTCCCGATCCCCACATCTGCCATACGCTACTTCCTCGTTTTTGCCTAATTAGAAGTTTGTTCCCTTGGTTACCTGGCGGGTATTAATGGATTTTTCGCCTCCCCACACATCACAACGATTTGACAAAATTAATATATATAGATTAAAATACTTTTTCAAGTACTAAATGTAGTATTTTGTAAATTTTTTTATTTTGGTCACAAAAACAGGGTTGGGCCGGTTATATGATTGCTTGACAATCAGCAAAAACTTGCGTAAGTTGTAGGGTTAGAATGGAGAATCTGGCATGACTAACAACAGCAGACTGGTCCGGTGGGTGGATGAGTGGGCGCAATGGTGCCGGCCTGATCACGTTCATTGGTGCGACGGTTCGGAAGCGGAACAATCAGGCCTGTGCGAACACCTGGTGAGACTGGGAACCTTTACCAGGCTGAATGAAAACAAGCGGCCAAATTCTTTTTTAGCGCGCTCCGATCAGGGCGATGTCGCCCGGGTCGAAAGCCGTACGTTTATTGGCTCTGCCTCCAAAGAGCAGGCCGGTCCCACCAATAATTGGCAATCCCCTGATGAATTAAAGCAACGTTTACGCGCTCTGTATCGCGATTGCATGAAGGGCCGCACCATGTACGTGATCCCCTTCAGCATGGGCCCCATTGGTTCGCCGTTGGCGCACATCGGCGTAGAAATAACCGACTCGGCCTATGTCGCCGCCAACATGCACATCATGACGCGCATGGGCGCTGCGGCGCTGCAAGCTTTAGGCGACGGTCCTTTCATTCCTTGTGTTCATTCTGTCGGCAAACCCCTGGCCGGATCGAAAAACGACGTACCCTGGCCCTGCAACCCGGAAGAAAAATACATCGTACATTTTCCCGAAGATCGCGCCATCTGGTCCTACGGCAGCGGTTACGGCGGCAACGCCCTGTTGGGCAAAAAGTGTTTTGCCTTGCGCATCGCCTCGGTCATGGCGCGCGATGAAGGATGGTTGGCGGAGCACATGCTTATCATGGGCGTCACCAATCCACAGGGCGAAAAAAAATATTTTGCCGCCGCTTTTCCCAGCGCTTGCGGCAAAACCAACCTGGCCATGTTGATCCCAACCTTGCCGGGCTGGAAAATTGAAACCATCGGCGACGACATTGCCTGGATGCGATTCGGCGCGGACGGTCGTTTGTATGCCATTAATCCGGAATACGGATTTTTCGGCGTGGCGCCCGGCACTTCCATCAAATCCAATCCCAACGCCATGGCCACCATTGCACGAAACACCATTTTTACCAACGTCGGTTTGACGCCGGACGGCGATGTCTGGTGGGAGGGCATGAGCGAAGAGAAACCGCCGCAGCTGATCTCCTGGACCAATGACCCCTGGACGCCGCAAGATCGTTTATTGGCTGCGCATCCCAACGGCCGCTTTACCGCGCCCTTGCGTCAATGTCCCTGTTTGGATTCTGCCTGGGACTCGCCGCAGGGCGTGCCCATTTCCGCTATTTTATTCGGCGGACGCCGGCCGACCGTGATCCCATTGGTGCATCAGGCCTTTGACTGGCGACACGGCGTGTTCGTCGGTTCCATCATCTCTTCGGAACGCACGGCTGCTGCGGACGGCAAGATCGGCGTGGTGCGTCGCGATCCGTTTGCCATGTTGCCGTTCTGCGGCTATCACATGGCGGATTATTTCAGCCACTGGCTGAAAATGGGCGAAAAGACCTCAGCCGAAAAACTGCCGAAAATATTTTATGTGAACTGGTTTAGACAAAACGAAGGCAAATGGCTGTGGCCGGGCTATGGCGACAACAGCCGGGTGTTGAAATGGATTTTCGAACGTTGCGATGACGCGCCGAATTACCAGACCACGGCCATCGGTTTAATACCGGATGCGGAAAAATTATCTCTGCAGGGTTTGAACCTGTCCGGTGAAGACGTGCGATCCTTGTTAGCCGTAGAACAGGAGCCCTGGCAAAAAGAGATTGCCGACATTAAATGGTTTTTTGAAATTTTCGGCAATCGCCTGCCGTCGGCGATTACCGAACAGCTGATAAAACTGGAAGAAAGAATAGCATCCATTCATTCTTAAAAAAGGAGCCGCGAGATGCGTGAAATATCCGCCAGGTTGATCACGGAAAAAGTAGCCGAGCTCTGCATCAACGCCAATTATTACCTCGGCGAGGATGTCGTCGATGCGATCAAAAAAGGGCTGCAGCAGGAAGAGTCCCCGACTGGGCAGGCTATTTTCCGACAGATTTTGGAAAACATCGAAATTGCCAAAGAAGGCGTGTTCCCGATTTGTCAGGACACCGGTTTCTCCGTGTTTTTTGTCGAACTGGGTCAGGAGGTGCACGTGGTGGACGGCGGTCTGAACGACGCCATTGCCGCCGGCGTGGCCAAGGGCTATGGAGACGGTTTTTTGCGCAAATCCATTGTTGCTGATCCGTTGACGCGCAAGAATACCGGCAACAACACGCCGCCCGTCATCTGGACCGACGTGGTGGACGGCGACCAGTTGAAAATCACCATTGCACCCAAAGGCGGCGGCAGTGAGAATATGAGCGAAGTGGCCATGCTGACTCCGGCCGATGGCGCAGACGGCGTGAAAAAATTCGTCGTGGATAAAGTGCGGCGCTCCGGCAGCAACCCGTGCCCGCCCATCATTGTCGGCGTGGGCATCGGCGGCACGTTTGAAAAAGTGGCCTGGCTGGCGAAAAAATCTTTGTTGCGTCCCATCGGTCATCGCAACCCGGATCCCTTTTACGCGGCCATGGAGTTGGAATTGCTGGAACGCGTGAACAAACTCGGCATCGGCCCGCAGGGATTGGGCGGCCGTATCACGGCATTGGATGTGCATGTGGAGGTGTTCCCCTGTCACATCGCTTCGTTGCCGGCAGCGGTCAATATTCAGTGCCATGCAGCCAGACATAAAGAAGTCGTTATTTAAGAGAAGGTTTGCAGATATTAAAAAAATACAGGAGAATGATCCATGGCTGACGCGATTAAAATCACCACTCCTTTAGACGACCGGCAGGTGGAAATGCTGCATGCAGGCGACAGCGTGCTGATCACCGGCGTCATTTATTCTGCCCGCGATGCGGCGCACAAAAAACTGACGGACCTGCTGGCAGAGGGCAAGCCCTTGCCTTTTGATATAACCGGCCACTTGCTCTATTATGTGGGACCTTCACCGGCGCGTCCGGGCAGACCCATCGGCTCTGCCGGCCCTACGACCTCGGGTCGTATGAATCCCTATGCGCCCAAGCTGTTGGCGGTCGGTTCCAAAGGCATGATCGGCAAGGGCGAGATGAATGCGGGCGTCTCCGAAGCTCTGCAAAAACACAAAGGCGTCTATATGGTGGCGGTGGGCGGCGCTGCGGCGCTGATTGCCAAATCGATTGTAGGCAATCGTGTTATTGCCTATCCGGAATTGGGCGCCGAGGCTATTGCCGAATTGACGGTTAAAGATTTTCCCGCGATTGTGGCCCAGGATTGCCATGGCGGCAATATTTACAAAGAGGGTGTGGAAAAATACGGAATAAAATAAATCAGTGTGTGAAAGGGATCTGGAGAAATTGCCTAGGGATAAGACCGGATTTCTCTTTCCCTTGTAAGCGGTGTTCGGATTTTATTTTTCGGGAGTGGGCTGAATGAAAAAAATGCTAGGCGGTTTGTTGATTTTAATCGGTCTGGCCGGCGCGCAGACCGCACCGGTGGATTCAGCAAAGAGTCCGTGGAAGCATGGTCTGGTGGGCGCGCTGACCGCCTCTCAGGTCACCTATTCCAACTGGAAACAGGGTGGAGAGAACGCGCTGGCGTGGATCGCTTTGCTGGACGGCAAATCGGTTTTTGACTCGGTGAAAAGCAACTGGAGCAATACCTACAAAATGGCGTTCGGCAAGACCAAGCTGGGCGATAAGGGAATGCGCAAAACCGATGATCGCATCGAATTGGAAAGCGTGTACACCCGAAAATGGGGCATCTATGTCAATCCGTATATTTCTGCTACCTTGAAAACTCAGTTTGCCGCCGGATACGTTTATGACGGCGACGGCAAGGCTGTGGCGGTATCGGATTTTTGGGATCCCGGGTATTTGACCCAGGCGGTCGGCGTGGGCTATCAACCGGCCAAGCCGGTCAAGGTGCGCGTGGGTCTGGCCATGCGCGAAGTGTTCAGCAGCAAATATCCGGTTTATACGGATGATCCGAAAACAGCCGAGATCGAAAAACGATTGGTCCAGGGCGGCGTGGAATCGGTCATCAACATCGACGCCAAGCTGGCCGAGACCATGATTTTCAGTTCCGCCATCGAGATGTTTGACGCGTTCAAAAATATGGATGAGGTGGTGGTGCGCAGCAACAACACGCTGACCATCAAGGCCGGCAAGTTGATGACGGTGATTTTAAATTTGCAGCTCATTCAGGAAAAGCGCATCACCCCGCGCACGCAACTCAAAGAGTTTCTCTCCATTGGTTTGAGTTATGCGTTTATATAAATCGTGATTATGAATTTCCACTCAATGCCGGGCGCTGGTCAGAGCGGCCGGCATTTTTCGTTTCTCGCATTTATCCGGAATTTGATTTAGGCCGCCTTAAAATGTCCGGGCCGTGTTATTCCGGGTAAAATAGGACCTATATCCTAAATGGAGCGATTTGTGCTCAAGCGGCAACCTTGTTAAGGTTGGGAACCTCCGCAAGAAGGCGTCAGGCTTTTGTGCATTAAGCATCCAGGTGAATCTGCCGCTTCGAAGCAACTGTTCGCCGCTTGATTCTAACCGGAATGTTAAGAATGAGACGCGAACAGATTCTTCGCCCCGCCCATAATATCTAATTGTCATATTGACAAAACTTTTTTTGCGGGGCTGCTAAGAATGACAAAACCCCCTTTGTCATGCCGAGTTTATAATGGCTTAAATGCCATGGTTTCCTCAACAACACGCAAATCGTGTCATTGCGAACGCTGGCACAGTCGCTGACAAAGGGGACTATCTGCGCTGAAGTGAAGCAATCCCCTTTTACAACCAAAATGCTTATTTGAAGCCCGGTTGAGCGGGCAAGGCATCTGTTCAGAAATTGATTATCTATCAGGTAGCGCTGACATCTATGTGCACGGCACCTGGACCTGGCCAGGCAGTATGAAAACCAACAGACCCCGGATGTGGCCGCGTTTTTTGCGGCCACTCCGGGTGTCCCTCAACGCATCATCAATGAGTTAAGAAACCCGGGGTCGCGGTTTATGCGATCCCGGGATTGGTCAAACTTAATTGATTACGACTGCTTTTTTCACCCTGGAATACTCGCCTGCTGTTATTCGGTAATAATACACGCCCGAGGGCAGGCCGCCGGCATTCCAGGTAATGCTGTGCAGCCCCGGTTCCTGTATGCTATCCTGTAACGTGGCTACGGGCTGTCCCAACAACGAATACACGACAATCGCGACATGAGAACGATTTGGCAGATGATACGATATGGTTGTGGCCGCATTGAACGGATTGGGATAGTTTTGCTCCAGTTCGAAATCCTGCGGTTGCGCAGCCGATTCGGCAACCAGGCTGCCTTGGTTGGAAAACATGCGGACTTTGTCGTTGCTGGCCGCGTACAGAGTATGATTGGCCACCACCAGTCGTTCATTGCATGAAAGCGGTGTGTGGTTAAAAATCTGTTCGCCGGTCGGAAGGCTAAAGCCAAAGATTTCTCTGCTGTTGTCCAGGACATAGACAATGTTGTTGGCAATGGTGGGTGGAAATACCCAGTTGCTGGCAAATTCATGGCGCCACGCCTCTGTCAAATCGATCTTTTTCAGACAATAGAGATAAACCTTGTTGTTGACCTGATCCTGCAAACCGAAACAAACGGCCCTGTCCGAGACCGCTATGGATCCGGTGAAATTGTACGGCATGATAAGACCGGTTGGAAAGGCAAATGTGAGCACGATTGCGCCGGTCGATTTGCTCCGAGCGACTATCGTCTCTCCGTTGCGGGTGTAGACATATTTTTTGTCAACAGACAGGCACTCGTAGCCGTCATTGTCTACCTGCCATTTAGGTGCGCCGGTTCGTTTGTCAAAAGCGTAAAGCTTCTTGGCAAAACCCGGATAGGAAGTCACATAGACATTTGAATCGTCCACTGCAGGTATTGTTTGGCTCCCATTAAGTTTTTGTCGCCATACCGTAGATCCGTCTAACAGATTCAGACAGATGAGACTGTCTCTAAGGAAAAAAACTTTTTTTGCATCGATAGTCGCCATTCTGCCGAAGAGTTGTCCGCTGCAAGGCCGAGTCCAACGAACGATGCCGGTCTTGCGACCGAGGGCATAGAGTGCGTTAACTTTTTGTCCACTGCACAATACCAGGGAATCAGAGATCGCGGGAGCAAAGCCCACCATGGCCATGCTGCCGGGTATTTCAAAGGTCCAAAGCACCTGAAGGGTTGACAAATCGATCCCTGTGACTTTGTTAGGAATATCGGTTGAGCCGTTCCGGCTAATGGCCATAAAAGAGCCTAGAATCGAAATATAATTAGCGCCGGTGTTCAGGTCTACAATGTTTGCAAAGGGTGGGGCCAGGATGGTCTCATCCTGCGCCCAGGAGGAGTGCTGCGGATCGCAGCCGGGAACAGGCCAGGAATTTTGCCCGAAAGCGGTCAAACAAGTTGTTATAACGATCAGAATAACCGGTCCGGATACACGGCGTTTCATAACATCCTCCTTTTTGTTGGACGACACCACTGTGATTACATCATGTAAAAGACCTGGAGTCTTGTACAAGCGCCATGCCACATCGGAGTGTCAGGTCATTGAGAATACCGGTATCCTGTTACTATAATTTAAACTGATTGTAGAAATAATCAAGCGCTATTTTAAGGAGACCGTATTTTTTAATATGAAGGAGCTTGATGGAGCAACTCGTGCTCGAAAAACAACCGCAAGATAATGCAATCGCTCAAGTCAAATAAGAAGGACTCGATACTGTAACAGATGGCCCGCCAACGCGGTAGATTGCTATTCATCGGTACGAAACGGCGACGCGGGCAATCCTTCCTTGTTGTATAAATTGGCATCCTGCGGATTATCGGCCCAGGCATAGCGCACGGCCCGCGGTTGTGCAATCTGTTCATGCCACACGAGCACTTTGTTGCCGTCTATTTTCGCATTTGCCCAGACGAATTTTTTATCAGCTGCGGCAATGGCAAAACCGTTCAGCTCTTTGTCGTCTTTTACCACAAGACCGCTGCCGGTTTGAGCAAAATCAAGAACGATTCTGTTTCCCTTTATTTTCATGGAGCGATAGATGGGGCCTGAATGAACCAGATGTTTTTCTCCATAGGCCATTTTTCTCGCTGCCAGCGCCAGCCGCTCGCCCACTGCTTTTTTATTCAACGGATGGATATCGTTCCATTCGCCGATGTCGATAGCTACGGTCATGGCCGTGTTCTTGATAGACAGGGTTTGCAATTGCGCCTCGCGCAATTCCGCCCATTTGCTTTCCGACGGTTGTGGTTGTGCCTGCATAAAGTTCGGCAGCTGTACATACAAAAACGGAAAATTACCCTGGCCCCACTTTTCCCGCCAATCACCGATCAGTGCAGCAAATAGTTGACGATAGCTATGAGGCGCCCAGGCATTCGCTTCACCCTGGTACCAAATCACTCCCTTGACGGCACAGGGGAGCAAAGGATTGATCATAGCGTTAAACAATCCTGTGGGTTTGTATTGGAGAAAAGTCTGTGACGCCAACGGCTCCATGATCGCGCCCAGTTGGTATTGCCAGGCGCCTTTTAAATCAATGGTCTGTTCTCCAACAATTACTTCATACGGTTTGTCCGTGATGAATCCACCCCGGCCGCTGTTGTTGATAACGCGCACCATGATGACGTTTTTGCCCCCTTTGAGTACGTTTTCCGGAACCGTATATCTGCGCGGCGGATATTGATAGCCGGTGGCGCCCACCAGCACGCCGTTGATATAGACCGAATCGCTGTCCACGATTCTGCCCATGAACAGTCGTCCGGATTTGCCGGCCATTGCTGCCGGCAGGTCGAGTTCTTTTCTGAACCAGACCACGCCGTTCACCGGGCCCAAATCCGTATCTGCCCAGAACCCCGGCACTTGCATGGACGGCCAAGAAGAGCCGTCGTAGTCTGCATCCAGCCAGGATTCGCGTGCAGAAGAATATCCTTTATCGCGCTGACGCAACAGTTTGTACCAGGCGTCGATCCGAGCCTTGTCCTGGTCCAGGATTTGCCTGATGAATTGATCGTTTTGATATTTTTTCAACGTGTCCAAAGTTGCGGGAAATGCGGCCAGCGCCTGTTCGCTCATCCAGGATTCAATGGGTGTGCCGCCCACACTGGCATTGATCAGGCCAATGGGAATATGATATTTTTCATAGATGGCTTTGGCAAAGAAATAGGCGGTTGCAGAGAAACGCAGCACATTTTCCGGCGTGGTCACTTCCCATTGACCTGATGCCATATCCTGCTGTGGTGCATGAAAATCATATTTCATGGGCACGGTGAAATATCTGATGGCCGGATAATCAGCATGGTTGATCTCGTCCGCATAACGTTCCTTAACGCGTTCCATGGGCAGAACCATATTGGACTGACCAGAGCAGATCCAGACATCGCCGACCATGATGTTTTCTATGGTAATTTTATGAGTGGTCGTGATCTCCATGGGAAAGGGTCCACCGGCTTTTAAAGGTGCAAGATGAACCGCCCACTGACCCTTCTCGTTTGCAGTGGTCTGACAAGTTTTTCCCAGAAAATTTAGAGTCACCCTTTCACCGGCCGATGCCCACCCCCCAATTTTCAGTTTGGTCTCTCGCTGCAGCACCATGCCGTCGCTGATCAAGCGCGGCAACCGCACCTGGGCATGCACGGTTGTTAAAAACAGCAGGCAATAAAGCAGACTCAGGACATGACGTTTCACGAATGGCGCTCCGGTTTATTATTTGTAGGCATAGAGTTTCACATTATAAATGCGAAACGTGTCGCCGGGTAGATGTACATGCCGGCCCTGGTGGGTTTGATCGCCGTTCAAGCGACGACCGGCCATCCATCTGCCGTCAACGAATTTTCCTTCGTCCACGCTGCCGATGCCGGCCAGCGCATGGCGGCCGTCAGTCGCTGCAAAAGTGATGACCACGCCGGCGCCGGCAATAATAAACTCGTCATCAGCGAGCTTGCAAATCATGGCGCCAAAGCGCGGCATTTCGCCCGGAATTTTTTCCGCATAAGGCCAGCTGTACTCATGGCGGATAGTAAATGCAAAGTCGCCGAGTTGGCGCTGTGTTTGATGATGACTGCTGTCCAGCAAAGCGGCGGCCATGGTTCCCTTGCCCTGATGGGCAAGGATCAGCGGCGAAAGCTGGTGCAGCACCTCATAGGCTCGGGAGATGTGATTGTTCTCCGGATGTTCCAGCGATTCAATGGAAAACGGACTGTAGCCCATGGCATTGTGCTGCGCGAATGCGTAAAACGCATTGGCTGCGCTCTGCTTGTTGTCCACCTCCGGAATGAAAAGCGGATTACCGGATCGATCGAATTTGGCGCACCACTCGCTGAAATTCTTGAAATAAATGTCGGGTGCGATAAAGTCGATCTGCGGTGCACCGGCGCGCCAGATATCCATCAAGTGCGGCAACGGTCCGGCGCTGGGATACTGGCCGGGTTGATAGCCTGGACGGATAAGGGCAGCATTGACATACATGGGCAAAGGATACTCTTTTTTGCCGGCTTGAGCCACGAAATTCGTATAGCGACTGAAATGCCAGGCCATGAACAGTTCGTCCGTATGCAATCCCTTGCCGAATACCTGTTCAAAAGTACCCGAGGTTTGAAAATTTGTTTTTTCCCACATTTGCAGGAATTCCGCAAGCAAGGCATTTTTGTTTTTGTACAGATAGCTGATCAGTTCCGGCGGAATCGGCGAGACAAAGGCTTGATTGGCCAGATCGCAATAATCCCGTGCGTCCGGAATCATGCCGATTTCGTTTTCCACCTGCACCATGATGACGGTCTGTTCTTTTTCATCAACCTGGCGAATGTGTTTCATCAACGCGGCAAAGGCCCGGGCATCGGCATTGCGGTTCTCCTCGCTGAACGGCGTGAGAATTTCCAGCGCCTGACCGTCTCTGGTCCGGCTGCGCGGAAAGCGCTGTTGGTCCGACTTGATCCAGAGCGGCGCATAGCAGGACATGCTGTTTTTCCAGGAGCCGAACCAGAGGGGCACAATTTTCAAGTTGAATTTTCTGGCGGCATAGATGATGCTGTCCACCAGTGTGAAATCAAACCGGCCTTGCTCAGGCTCGATCAATTCCCAATAAATCGGCGCCAGCACGGAATTCAAATGCATCTTGACCAATTGGGGCCAGATGGGTCTCAGATAGGCCAAATCCGATGCGCTGGAATTGCCCAATTCGCCGCTTAATAACAAGAACGGTTTTTTATTTACAATCAATTGGCCGGCTGTACCTTGTTTGGCCAGATGTGGAATGATCAGATCGCCGGCGTGACCATTGATGTTGAAAAGGAATATCAACCATGCAATGGTAAAAAGTGAAAATTTTTTGTTCATAATTGTCTCACATTTTTAGGACCCTGGAGTGCGGCGACGAGTCGCCGCTTTAAAGCGCTGGTGCATTCATGCGACAGCAGATTTTACGAAGCAAATCAAAACTTGAATCTATCGACAAACGGTACTCTCTTTTTGCCAAGTCTTGTTCGTCGATAGACGCTGCGGCGCAAGTACCCATCGAGCTGTGTCGAGTCCATGATATTATGCGCCTTCTAATAACACTTATGTGTACTAGGGGACTGCTTCATTCCAGCGCAGAACATCCCCATTGTCAGTAACCGTTCCTCCGTTCGCAATGACATGGTTTTCGTGTTATTTGGGTAATCATGACATTTATGTCACAAGATACTCAGTATAACAAAAGCGAATAAGGGCGGGATGTCATAGGAACCTGCCTTTGGCGCTCAATATGTACGCATCCGAGTTTAATTTTTTCATCCAATGACCTATTTTAACAGGGTCATCCTTTTTGTCTGTATAAAATCTCCTGCTTTAATCCTATAGAAATAAATTCCGGACTGTAGATCCTTGGCATCGAACCGAAACGCGTGTCTGCCCGCAGACATGCGCTCATGGATCAGTGTGCTGATTTCTCTACCAAGCCTGTCAAAAATTTGCAGATATACATCACGGTCCTCAACCAGCGAAAAGGCGATAGCGGTGGTCGGATTGAACGGATTCGGATAATTTTGCTCCAGTGCGCAGATAAAGGGCAGGGATTGACGTTCAAGCACGGCTGAAATTATTTCGCCGGTCTGGAATGCTGCAAAGGCTGAATATTCACTCGTGCCGTGCTCGTTGCCGGCGCTGACCCGCCAGTAATATCTTTTGTTCGCTTGCAAGACTCCTAATTGCAACAATGTATCGCTGACGGTTGTGTCTATTTCGGTGGTGGTAAAATTGTTGGTGACTGAAACCTGCACATGGTACGAGATCGCGGAATCTGCCGTTCGCCACTTGAGAGCCGGATTGCGCAATCCACCGGTTGAACCAATGGGCGAGATCAAGGTGGGTACAGGTGGGAGTAAAATAAATTCACGCAGCCATTGCATGGCCGGTCGTTCGCCGCCGATGGCTGTCAACAGGTAGGTGTAGGGGTGCGAAGACCATACGTCGCCCTGAATATAACCCCAAAAGGTAATGCCTTTGACCGCCCGATGATGCCAAAAGATGGGGAAATATATTTTATACTGCGCCAGTTGATTGGCGTCACTGGCTTCATCGATATCGAACTCGGTGATGTAGATCGGCAAACCGAGCGCCGCGAGTCTGTCCAGGTTTGATCTGATGGCGTTAATATTGTAGACATAGACATTACTGGCGGCGTCTGTGTGACTGCGGAATTCAAAATAGTGACCCTGTATGCCGATGGCGTCGATCAAACCACGATTTTGAAGCAAGGTAATGAGATCGATGTAATTGGTAGTCGCGGCATTGTCGTGCAGGACATTGTATTCGTTCAATACCAGTTGTACGCCGCTGGCGCAATATTTTCGGGCCAATTGAAAACTTTTAATGACCCAATCCCAGCCGGTGACGCCGTCGCCGCCCAGGGCATTTTTATAAACCGGCTGGGCGTGAAGGGGTTCGTTCACCACGTCCACCATATTCATTTTTGGGTATCTTGCACCAACGAGCTTGATCCAGTTTTCCACTGCCGCTCTCTGGCCGGCTGTGTCCAATGAGGCTAGCCACCCCGGTTGTTGATTCCCCCATATCAATGTATGATGCTTGTAGAGCAAATTTTTGGATATGACATAGTTATAGATCTTGTCCAGATTGGACCAGGTAAAGTAACCCTGGCCAGGTTCGACCGATGCCCATTTGCCGTCATTGCCGGGCGTTGCCTGATTCCAGTATTTTATGAGATATCTCGACAGTTCGCTGCTGGTGGCGCATCCCAGGAATTTATCATGATCTTTGGCCAGGGGTTGGACATAAGCAACGAGCGGCAGCAGGATGGTCAATAAAAACGCTGCTCGATGATTTATTTTTTCTGCCAGCAAGTGCAAAATACGGCGAAAACTGAAATTGGTTTTGCTTCTCATAGCGTCATCCAATATATATCTGTTTACATGATAAGGTTATTTATGTATAGAAGGAAAAAGACCGTCAGAGTATGAAATTGAATTCATATTTTTTTCAATACCCAATCCGAATAACCAGGAGCCGGATGTCCGACACCTCAAGAGACTGTCGCAAAAGGCAGAACAACCCCGGGGTCACGGTTTTTGTGACCCCGGGTGTTTCTTAACTCATTGATGATGCGCCGAGAGACACCCGGAGTGGCCGCAAAAAACGCGGCCACATCCGGGGTCTGGGGTTTTGCGACAGTCTCCAAAGGTGTCGGACATCTCCTGCTAGAAATGTGCAATCGAAAAACAACCTTGCGAAGGTTTGCAACCTTCGCAAGGATAATGCAATTGCTCAATTTCGATAATAACGTAATATACGAAATAGCAACTGGTAATCAAAAATCGTTTACGGCAGCGGTTGATAAGCGCCGACATAAGCCGAGCTCTTTTTATGTGCACCGAGACGCCTGGATATTGTGTCTGGAATCTGCAGACCCGTTTTCGCGTCGCTAAATGCGGGCGACACCTGGTAATGGCCCAATTCAGCACTTGTAAATAAAGGCCCGTCATAATCCTGGTAAACCCGGCTGTGCGCGACGAATTCCGGAAACAGTTTGCCGAAATCGATCAACGTTTGCAAGCCGACCTGGCAACAGTGTCGCCGCTTTGCGCAGCCTGACCGTCGACGCTGACATAATAAATTTTGCCCGATACGTGTGGTCGGCCATAGTTCTGGGGCAGAGGCCCATAGGGTCTGCCGGACGGCTGCGCAAAAACCGTTGCCCATAAATCCAGCAAACAGAAGATAGAAAGCCACAAATATTTTTCAGGTGTTGCACGTTTGGTTGACATCGCAGTTTGACACTTCTCCGCAGTCTATTTGAGCATAATGAATTTTTTTCTTTCAAATAAATTATTTGCTTCGAGCCGGTAATAATAAACGCCGCCGCTGCACGAGGCCATGATTATTAGAGAATCCGGCGTTCTGGCATATTCCCTGTTGCCGAATTCGACGCCGGCATACATCGCCCAATCGTTCGTATGGATATTATCCAGCACATACCCCTGATTATTATACGTGCGGGAAAGGCCGAATTGATTGGCAGGACATTCCGCCAATATGGGCGTATAGGCGTCGCGGTAGATGTACAGATCGAACCAGGCGTCGTTGGTTCCTTTGACGTATTATCCCTGCCGGCTTCCGGTAAAGGTCGCAAAATCGGAAAAGGAATCGATTTGTGAAATATCCATGGCCTGACCCACCTGGCTCCAATCGGTTCCGTTGTTGCTGAAAAATCCGCTTATTTGATGATTGTTCCTGACCAACTTGACTAACTTGCAATTGAGCGGTTGCATCAACCTTGCGAAGGTTGTAAACCTTCGCAAGGTTGTTTTTCAAACACATATTACTCTATAGAAAGTTTCAAACTGCTATTTCAACAACAGAAATCTTTTGCTTTCCGAAAAACCCTCGGCCTGCAGTTGATACAGATAAACGCCGGCCGGCAGTGCATCGGCATTAAAGCCAATGGAATAATGACCTGCGGCGTGCAGGCCCTCTGCCAGAGTTGCTATTTCCTCGCCAAGCAGGTTGTACACTTTTAGCGAAGCAAAACCGTTCTGTGCAATCGAGTAAGTGATCTGCGTTGTTGCATTGAATGGATTAGGATAATTCTGCTGTAAAGCAAACGTTGACGCCTGGCTGTTGTTTGCATTAACTATCCGGGTTACGACGAGTCCGGCCATAGCAGTCTGCAAATTGGTGCGCACCAGCTGCAATGCATCGGCCGCTGAGGTCGCGTTGGAAAAGTTTTGCGCCATAATGTTCTCCGCATTGGTCACAGCGGTCGCCAGAGCCGCCCAGGATACAACACTGTACGCATTCTCCGCCAGGCTGCCGGTAAAAGCCAGCAGGGAGTCCAGGGCGTTATAGTGCATGCCAACGTTGGCCACCGCATAAAACGCCGGTTTACATTGATTATTCGCGTCCCAGAGGGAGGAGGCCTGATTGGCTTTGAAGGTATATTGATCGTTCAATCCGTCTTTGGAGACGCTGATGATTTTTCCGCGGCCGGAAAAGTAACTTCTTTCCACAAAGCATTTAAAAAGCTGACCATACTGATTTGCCTGGGTGGTTAATACAGCCGACGAAGGATTGGCGCTGCCGGTGGTGACGTCCAGCTCTGTGACCGCCATTTCGTTGCAGATGGGGGCAAATTTGTTGTACGATGCGATCCATTGTTCTGCGGTGGGCGATGAATTACCGTCGTGCTCCTGCATGCCGATGCCGTCCAGATAACCGGCTTGATAAATCGGCGTGCAAATTCGAACGATGCCGTCGGCCTTGGCCGGATTATGAGTGTTGTAGTCGTTATAGTACAGTTTGATTTGCGGTTCATCGTATTCTATGGCGTACTTGCGCGCCAGTTCGAATGCTTTCATGAGATAGCTGTTATCGCCAAAGGTCATATGCCATTCACTGTCTGTCGTTCGGTCCGATCCGTTTTCATTGACCGCTTCGTTGACCACATCCATGGCGCTGAGCAATCCCGGCCATCCTTCGTGGATCACTCTAAAGATTTCTTTTATATAATTATCCATCCGCAGGATCATTTTTTCTTTGCTCAAGCGGCTGCCGTTGTTACGAAAGCCGGTGCGAAAAAAAGCGGCAGGAGTTTGACTGTGCCAGACCAGGGTATGTCCGCGAAAAGTAAATCCCTGTCTCTTGGCCCAGTTGAGTTGTGCAATTATGTCGCCGTTGAATTTGATTACCGGATGCGTGTCCGCATAATCTTTATCAGCCGCCGCAGTATAGGCTGACGCGCTGGCGTTGATATCGACTGTATATTGCGGTTTCATGTTGTTGCCCGGAGACATGCTGTTCATGTGATATTTTATCAAATACCCGCCCTGCGGCGTGGCCACTGGCGATTGACCGGGAACAGCCGGATCACTTGTTAAGCCGATGTTGCGATAAGAGAGGAGACAACCGATATAAAAGTCGCGTGCATAGACATCCTTCAGCGCCGGCACATCGGTTTGGATGGCGTCTGTTTGCGACAATGCCGGAAACGAAAAAATAAACAGGTGAGCAATAACAAACAACAAAACCCCTTGATTTCGGCAAACAGGCATATTCATACTTTTCCTTTATCTATCCGTTTTGAAAAAAACAGCCTGTCCCAAAGCACTGGACAGGCTGTTTCGTTGGATCAGGAGCACATCCTGATTGTAATGATACTATTTTAGCAGCATTAATTTTTTAACGCTGATGAAATCGCCGGCTGTCAGTTTATAAAAATAGATTCCACTGGCCAGACCTGCGGCATCAAAAGTAAAATTGTGGTAACCCGCATTGAGCGTGCCTGAGGCCAATTCCGCAACCTTGCGACCCAGAGCATCATAGACCGCCAGCGTTACTTCGCTGCGTTGCGGCAATGCAAAATTAATCGTGGTCGTCGGATTGAACGGATTTGGATAGTTCTGGTTTAGGGTATATACGTTCGGCATGCCGCTCGACTGGGGAGCCTCAACAGAGACCACCCAGTCCGGCAGTTCGACAGGAGCGCCCAGGTCCACCAATACTTCCGTCAGATTCATCGCTGTAGTCGTTGCATTGGTGTTCAAGGCAAAAAGGATGCTGTTGAACTTTTCAGTGGCCAGCGGGCTATGCTTGTCGATGGTTTTCGCTGCCCAGGAGTAACTCTTGTCCGATTTCAGCAACTTGACGCGGATTTCGCTCGAACCGTCGCCCAGAGGCTGTACGGAAATGCCGAATTCATAGATGCCGGCGCCGCCAACGGAGAGGTCAGGAACCTGCAGATTGCTGCCGAGCACATAATTGCTGGTGCCGTCTGTGTCAAGCCAGGTATTGTCAACCACGGCGCCAAAAGTGCCGGTTTCGTTGATCCCAATCCATTTTGCCGGACCATTGCTGCCACTGACCGGAATGAAGAGATAGCCGGAATCGTGTGCGTCAGTACCGGACCATTGCGTAGTGCCTACCGTGTCTGCAAGGACCTTGCCTGCACTATCGCTGTAGCTGAGACCAAAACGCAAACTGTTCATGGCTGCAAAACCGCCGTCGACAAATTCAACTTTGCCGGTGATACTAAGGGCTTTTTCCGTAGTTGGTTCGACCGGTTCAAATCCACCGCGTATAGCCGACCAGCTTGTGTTCGGTGCCGCGCCGGAAATAGTGGCATCGCCTTCGAACTCGCCTGCTGTATATTTCCAGTCGCCAATTTTCCCGCCGTAAAAACCCCAGTCAGTTACATAATAGGCTTCCCAGGGCGCCGCCGGAACAGTTATGGGATCGCCCATGTCAACCTGGACTGCGTACAAATTAACCTGTTTGGTTTCGGTGTCTTTGTTAAAACCAA
>CAYLWO010000035.1:21397-56464 GCA_964387285.1 uncultured Cytophagia bacterium
CCTGATAGGTCAGGGCATAGCGCAGATGGGTATAAGCGCTGACGCCGCCGCCGCCGACCAGTTCCATCTGTCCAGTGACGATAACCGCTTTGCTGGTAGTGGCGGTGACCGGATCGCCAAAGCCGCCGCGAATGGTGGCCCAACCTGTTGGAATGGCGCCATTGCCGAGACCGGCGTCGCCATCGAGGTAGGTGGAATCATTCAGCACCGGCCAGGCTGTGCCTTGAGAGGTCTTGCCCCACTGACTGACATAGAAGGGTTCCCAGGGCGCTTCCGGAACGACAATGGGATCGCCCATGTCGACCTGGACTGCGTACAAATTAACCTGTTTGGTTTCGGTGTCTTTGTTAAAACCAAAACAGATGCCGTTGAATTTAGCGGACACCTCAGCCGTGTCAACGACCGTGCCGCCAAACCAGTACTTGTTGTTTTCCTCAATCAGATACCAGCGAATTTCATTGCTGCCGTTGCCCAATGGTTGCACGGAAATGGCAAAGTTGTACAGCCCTGCTTTCATTTCCGCATTGCGCGGCGCCTGTTTGACGGCCGAGATGGGCCCGCCGTTGTTGCTCCAGGTGCTGCTCCAGCTGCCGTCCTTGACGGTCCAGACCACGCCGGCGCCGCCGGCGCCGTTGGACATGGTGCCGTTGCCGGTTCTGGGCTGAAAGCTGTAGCCGAAATGTTTTTTGGTGCTGACCCACATGGCCGAGTCGGTGTTCTGCGATTTCAGAGTGGAACTGTCCTGATAGGTCAGGGCATAGCGCAGATGGGTATAAGCGCTGACGCCGCCGCCGCCAATCAGTTCCATCTGTCCAGTGACGATAACTGCTTGTTCGGTGGTCGCCTGATAAGTTTGGTCAAAGCCGCCGCGAATGGTGGCCCAACCGGTCGGAATAGCGCCGTTGCCAAGACCGGCGTCACCTGCGGGGGTTGTTGCCGTGTTCAGCACCGGCCATGCTGTGCCCTGGCTTGTTTTGCCCCACTGATCGACATAGTCTTGCGCCTGAACAGCCGCTGCGCTAAACATGAGAAAAACGGTTACGATGAAGATGTAACTAAACTTTTTCATGATCCTTCATCTCCTTTTTTAAGGGTCTTCCGAAAGGTTAACATTTGTTGCTGCATTTGCTGAAAACAGCTCGAGCTGAATTTCTGCCTGTGAAATCACCTCCTGTTATGCGACATATTTTTTTCACTGTTTATTTAAGCTTTATTATCATATTTTGCATTACCTGCCATAACGACAGCTGGCACAACCTTCGCAAGGTTGTCAGTATAGCTTGGTGTGTCGCCGTCTTGCTTCTATTTCATCAGCACAAATTTTTTCGTCATCGAAGCGCTTTCCGATTGCAGACGGTAGAGATAAACGCCGCCTGCTAGTTGCGAACCGTCAAAAGTGGCAAGATAATTGCCGGCTTGTTGCACGCCGTCAAACAGGGTGGCTACCTGTTGGCCAATGGCGTTGTATATCTTGATAGTGACGTGGCCGGTAACGGGTACAGAATAGTTGATTTTCGTAGTCGGATTGAACGGATTCGGATAATTCTGACCGAGTGTGTAATGGGCTGGCGCCACGCTACCGGGCAGTCTTTCAACACGGACGACCGGATCTGCACCGGTTTCAAGCCAGGTAGTGATTCTCGTCTTTTCACTTTCAGATTGCGCCTTCCAGGCAGAATAATAATCTGTGGCTCCTGTTCTTACAGTCGGATTCCACCAATTATAGAGATCGCCGAGCGGAAAGCCGCCCAAACCTGCGGTCTTGAGTGTGTCATTGGCATAGGCGAGATTTTCCGGCAACGGCCACTGTTGCAGAAACCCTGCTTCCGGCAGATAAGCCCACATGGAATCCAGATTGGTGCTCCATTTCTCCTTGAGAAAATATTTGAGGGGCTCCCGGTTGAGAGGTGGTTCAACGAATCTGGGATTGGCCTTTTCCCGCAATTCGGTGACATCATACAGGTTTGCCCGATTGATATAAGGATAAAGTTTGGCGCCATTGGCAAGAGTCGAATCAAAATATACCAGCGCCAGACTGTCTAACATCGGACGCGGATAGGGGATCTCGTTAAACGCCCGCGATTTATACAAACCGATGCTGTAAGGATTGCCAACACTGGTGATCTTGGGATTGGGCCGCCAGGGGGTGTTGCCGTAATTTCTGTCCCATCCGCCGCGCATCCAGTCAACCAACCAGTTATCCAGATAGTAAGCGCTGTTGGTAAAAAGGATGTGGCGATCCTGATCGGTAAAGGGGACCGTGAATGCGATCGAATCAGCTTGCGTGATGGTAACTGTGGCGCCGCTGACGCCGGCTACCGGAACATACCCCATCATCCAGGCATTGACAAAAAGGCAGTTGTTTACGTTCAACCTCCACCACCAGCCGTTTTCCAGTGGAAATTGGACCACATTGTAAAAAGTGCAATGGTTAAAGCTTACATTGTCGGCATAATTGGTGCCTTCCTGCATGTACACATAGCCCATGTTGGCAAAGGTACAGTTCTCGAAAGAGATGTTATCCGTGTGGTAACCCGGGATATCGTAAGGGAAAGAAACGGCTCTGCCATAGTACATGAAATGCCGATCCACGCAATTGCGGAAATAACAGTTTTTAAAAGTACCGTTGAAATGTTTGCTCCTGACGCAGATCGATCCGGAGGCAGTGACTGCAGGGCAGGGCATGTACTCAAAGACGCAGCCCTCGAAATAACCGAATTCTCCTGTATCGCCGGCCACGCCGGTGGTGTCGCCGTCAAACACAATCGGCGTACCGGTCTGAACGCCGGCCACGTCGGCAAATCTGACCCAGATGTTTTTCATGATCAGGTCGCCGTATACGGCAATCAGAAAATTTTTGGTCACGCTGCTGCTGGCCACCCAAAGCAACTGCGGCGGCGCCGTTTCCTGAGTGGCGCCAGGTTGCGGGGCAACCAGTTCAAGGGTTTGCCCGATCGGCACCTGGATGGTGCCGGTAAGGGGGTAGCCGTCGTTCGCGTTTAGCTTGAACACGGTCGTGGACAGTTTTCCGGCATCGATGGCTGCCTGCACGGCTGTGTTCAACGAACCTTCACTGCCGCCGGTGTACACGCCGTTGACATAGGTAGTATCCTTTTGTTGTGCGAACAGCGATAGCGACACCAGCATCGCACATATCAGGCAAGTAACAAATCGTCTCATAATTCTGTCCTCCTCGTGTATTGTAATTATTTGGCAATGTGAATTATTATCTGTGAGTTGTTGACCCCGGAATTTGCAGTTCCGGGGTATCAGGTTCTCAGTTTACTTTTTTTCATTCTGGCCCGGGATTATGACCTGAGTCGAATTCCGAGATTGGCGGTCATGCCATAGTTCTTGACATTGGTAAATCCGTCGATGGACATCTGCGCCGCTTGATTTTTTTCATTGTTGAGATTGTTGACGTCGAGATAAATCTCCATTCCCTTAAAGGGCAGGGTTTGCCGGACCGAAGCGTCCATACGGAAATAGTCTCTTGTATAACCGTCTTGTTCCGGAAAGGCGCCGATATAACTGACCGAGTTTCCCTGGAACAACATGGACAGGCGCGCGGAAAATCCCTTGTATTCATAACCGATATAGGCGTTCAACAGATCGTTTGGTTGGTAAATCAATCGACCTGCGCGCGTGCTGTCGTAGGTCGTGGTTACCGGCGGCCTGACTTTGTAATTGGTTATGTCGTCACGCAAGGGATAGGTGGCTTCAGACTCGATGCCCGTGTAGTTGATGCCAAAGATGATGCCGTTGAGGAATCCCGGCAGATACCAGAGTCTGGATTGAAAGTCGATCTCAAATCCCTTGACATAGGCCGCATAAGGACTGTTAATGTAGGTATACAACGTAGCCCCGTCTTCCGGTTTAATGCCCATAATATTAAAATCGGAAATTGTTTTAATTGCCGGGGAAACAGCGGTTTTATGCAGTATGTAGGTGGTGTAATAGGTAAATTCATTTATCCTTTTATGGAAACCGCCCACGGAGAAAAGTCCCAATTTATTGCTGTGAAAAGTCAGCGTTACATCGTGGTTGTAGGCTTGCGCCGGTCTGAGATCCGGATTACCGGCGCGGATATTTTTCCTGGGATTGTCATAGGTGACTTTGGGCGACATTTGATGATAGTCCGGCCGGGCCAGTGTCTGTGTGTAGGCATAGCGGACGTCAACCCAATTGAACGGCATGTATTTTAATTGCACCATGGGCAGTAAAAAGTCGTTTTTCGGTTTGACAATCACGGTATCGCAGTTTTGCGCATCCGGATTGCGCATGTCAAACATGTTGTACGCGGTGTATTTGGACTCGGCATTCTCATAACGGGCGCCGCCGGTAATCATTAAATTTTTAAAATTCAATTCCGACATCAAATAACCGGCATAATAGTCTTCCTGATAGGTGTAGGAATTGGCCAGCGTTTGAAACATGCCGTGGTACCATCCGCCGGTTTGATCCGCTCCTCCAGTGGCTTTTCCCGACCATTGCGGAGAAGCGGCCAGATATTTGGCCATGGCGGTCAGGATGGTCGGATCGCATCCCCAGTAAATTTTTCCGTATTGGTCGTCCAAAAAGGATTTGGTCAGGTCCGGATTGCCGGTGAAATTCGCTGCCGCAAATTTGGCGGTCGAGGGATCGACCATGATGCCGAAGCGATTCGACAAGTCGTTGACCATCGCGGTTTGAAACGCGCCGCTGGACCGGATGCTGGCATAGGGGGTTTTTTGATCGTTGCTGTTTTTCTGATGGCGGAATTCGCCGCCGAGTTTCAGGAAACCTGATAACGACGAGCCCAGGCTGAACGGCATCTTTAAACTCGGGGTGACGGATGTGTGATTTTCTTTATAAAGGGAACTGAACAGATTGATGTTGTCCAGATACACCAGTTCCGCCCCCGGATAAACGAATAAATTTTTCAGATCTTCGGGAACCGTGTTCACCGGCACTGGACCGGTGATCGCCGGTCCTGTTTTCAATTCTATGAACGGCGATTCGGGCAAATCGTTTTTGGAAGAGGTGTTGGCCACTTTCAAATCCACCAGCACCCTTTTTAGATCGTATTTAAACTCGAGTGAATTTACAGTGATGTCGGTCTTGTTGATACCTTCCCGGTAAGTAAAATTTAATATCTTGTCAAAATAATTTAATACCGTATTGTTATCCTGATAATCAGAATTCAGGCGGGTAAACATATTGACCGCTTTGATGGACCCGGACGGCAACTGGTAATCGAGAATCAGGTTGGCGCCGAAGCGTTGCCTCGTTTCAACATGCCGGTTGAGCGGTACATTGCGCACGGTAACCGGTCGGTAGCCGGTGGCTGTACTCACCACGCTGCTGGATGTGTTATAGACCGCGGTCATATTGTCCGCATCGCGGTCATATTTTTCCGCGTTGCCAAGCACATAGACGCCCAGTTTATCATTAAAGAATCGCTTGCTGACAGAGCCGACTGCGCGAAAGTTGCCCATGTTCTCTGTTTTAGCCGTGTAACCTTGCTGCCACAACAGATCGTAATGCAGTTCAGAGGGAGCTTCCCGCAACTCCATGTTCACGGTGCCGCCGATGGAATTGGCATTCAGATCCGGCGTCAATGCTTTGAAAACGGTGATCGATTTGATCATATAGGGCGAGACCATGGAAAGATCGACGCTGCGGTCGTTGTTGATGCTTCCCGCAGTATTCGCCAGTGCGGATACGCCCATCTGCGTGCTGCCGGTGGAGGCGAGCTTGACGCCTTCGACCGTCACCGTATTGAACTGCGGCGCCAATCCGCGGATGACTATTTTATTCGCTTCGCCCGAACTCTCCAGAGTAGAAACGCCGGGCAAACGGCTGATGGCCTGGGCTGCGTTGAAATCCGGCAACTCTTGAATCTTGGCTTCAGAAACCACGCTGGAGATTCTTGTTTCCGAAAGCTGCTGATTGATGGATTGTATCTGACCCTGAGCCTGAGCCGTGATGGTGACGTCTCTGCCCTTGATGGCAATGGTCTGCAGCGCAAAGTTCCGTTGCACAACGCCGCCGTCGGGAACCGTTATGGCGACGCTCATCGGCGAGTAACCGATGTAGGAAACCACCAGCGTCTGTTCACCAACCGGGGCATTTGCAATTGAATAAACGCCATCCAGATCAGCCACGGTGCCGAGGGTCGTGCCTTTAATCATCACGTTGGCAGCCGGTAAACCATCTTTGGTTTCTTTGTCAAATATTTTTCCTTTGATGATGCCGGTGGCAAGCAGGGTGTGAGGGAGAAGGGATAAGAAGATGCCCACGCACAGCAGCTCTTTCCTGCCGAAAGAACGCTTGCTGTGAGTGCGTAACAATGCTGTTACTGCACGCAACAGTAGAGTTTTTTTCATAAAATCAGCCCTTATTTTATGATTTGGTCCTCATTACAAAAAAATCGCATCCTATGGTTCTCTGCCGAGTTCTAAGTTTTTAGAACAAAAGCCATAGGATGCGCTGCAAAATAAAAATCTCATTCGATTGCTTCCGTTCAAGTAAAAGGATAAAGCTTTTGCATCTAGCACTGACGAATTGATGCACGACGGGTAAGCGAATGCTTCAGCACGAAATTTTCAAGAAACCGCTCCTTCATGCTGATAGGACTGTGTTTGCACAAAAGAAATTTGTTGTTTTAACAAATAGTATCGCATATTAACGATTCAAACCAAATTGAATCAGTTCAATTATACAAAAATTCAATTTAAATGTCAAGCAAAAAGCATAATTTGTAGGGTAATTTTAATTAAAATTTTTATTTTTGGGGTGAGCAAGCAAATTTCTATGAATAAACTTGAATAGAATGGTTTAAATCATTATCTAGTAGGATAAAATTAGGGCCGTTGACGTCCCGCAAACTATAATTTTTGATGAAACAATATTACTGAGTCAGTTTAACATATTGAAAAACAATGTTTTTGTCGATTGAGACGTAACAGGATAAAAATTGTATGATTATCAAGGAACACCAGACTGACGTTCCTCCCCTGAACTTTTGGCATTCGTTGCCTTATTTTGCCATGCCCGCGCTTGGTCTGTATCTGGCGACGCACTGGTGCATACCCCTGGTACAAAAACTCACTTTTTTGCCAATCGTCGTTTGCTGGTTTATTTGCGGCGGCTTGCTGGTTTTCCTGCCGCTGTTTTTAGCTGCGTTTATTTTGTACCGGTTGGACGGTCATGCATTTTCATGGCGTCATATGATATCTCGCTTTCGTTTGCATAAACCGGATAAAAAAGCGCTGGGGCTTTCTTTGCTGGCTATCGTGCTGATATCGGCACTGACTTTTATTTTTATGCTGGTGGGAGAAAAATGGCTGCCGAATTTTTCCAGCCAGCCCTCCTTCATGACCATGCGCACAGTGCAGCCCCATGAGCGATGGATTCTGTGCGCATGGTTGCCGATGTTCTTTTTCAATATTGCCGGCGAAGGGTTGTATTGGCGCGGCTATGTCTTTCCGCGACAACAAGCAGCACTGGGCGGTAAAACCTGGTTAGTGCATGGCTTCTTGTGGTGGCTGTTTCACCTGCCTTTTGGCGGCCATCTTTTGTTCATTCTCTTGCCGATTATTTTTATCACTTCCTTCATTGTTCAAGTTACGCGCAGCACCTGGAGCGACATCATCATTCATACCGTTATCAACGGCTCCGGCTTTATGCTCATCGCCCTGGGCCTTGTTCATTGAACTTGCTTCTGGCGGTAAAAATTTTTATTTTATTGCGAGTGGTTTTTCGCGTAAAGTTGTTAAAAAATGTCGGACCTTCAAGGTCCGACATTTGGTTCCGGCTTGGGTATTGAGAGAATACATGAGGAATGGCTATGCCCGCTTTTGCCCCTTATCGTCCCGATTTCAACAGACTCAAAAACACATTGTTTGCCAAACAGGCGGATCGTGTTCCTTTGATGGAGTTGGGCATTGACGAGGGCGTGATGGGCCAGTTTCTCGGCCGGCCCATTCGCACCCTGGAAGACAAAATCGATTTTTTCCGGTGCGCCGGTTATGATTACATCAAGCTGTCGCCATTGATCGATATGAACCCGGCTGGTTTGACGCCGGCCGGCGGTTTTCGACACAGTGAAGCCAGCGGATTGGACAAGGCGCGCAAATGGGGCAGCGAAGGCAAAGGCATCATCACCTGTCAGGAAGAGTTCGAACGATTTCAGTTTCCGCACGTGCGGGATGAGATGTTTCTCGCATTCAGCGAAGCGGAACGCAAGCTGCCGCCGGAAATGAAAGTGATCGGACAGTACGGCGATATCTTTACCTTTAGCTGGGAGTTCATGGGTTTTGAAACTTTTTCATATTTGTTGGTTGAAAACCCGCATCTGGTAGCGGCTGTACTGCAGCGCATGGGCGCCGTCATCTATGAATTGTTTGAACGCATGGCGCAGTTTGATATTGTCGGCGGTCTTTTTTACAGCGATGACATCGCCTATCAATCCGGACTCATGGCATCGCCCACTTTTTTTCGCCGGCATCTCTTCCCCTGGATGAAAAAAATCGGCGCGTTGTGCAAGAAACGGCGCATGCCTTTCATCTATCACAGCGACGGCAAATTGTGGGAGGTGATGCACGATCTGCTGGACACCGGCATTACGGCGCTGCAACCCATTGAGCCCAAGGCCTGGGACATTCGCGAGGTCAAGAAGCGCTACGGTTCGCGTCTGGCTCTGGTGGGCAATGTGGATGTGGACCTGCTGGCGCGCGCGACGCCGGCAGAGGTTCGCATGGAAACGGAACGGTTGATCAAAACCGTCGGTCGGGGAGGCGGTTATTGCGTCGGTTCCGGCAATACGGTGCCCAATTATGTGAATGTGGAAAATTATCGAGCCATGCTGGAGACCACGTGGGAACTGGGAGCATACTGAATTTCATAAAAAGGGAACAAGAGTGCAACGCAATAGAACGGATTTTACGCCGGCCTGTACAGTTCAACAGTTGATGTTTTTCTCTGCTGAAAAACAGAAAAAGAATTATAGTCATTATGGTTTTTAAGGCACAAAAAGATATAACCTACGGGAACATGATCTGGTCCATGCCTTTTTTTCCGCTGTTGCTGCTACTACTCGAAGCCAGTGTCGTGTTGATTTTTTTAAGTTTGGCATTGCTGTTGCTTGCTGCATGGATTTGGAACAGCACCGAATATGTGATTGATGGTAATATGCTCAGGATCAAATGCTGGCTTTTTAAAGAGATCGTACCTCTTGACAGGATAACCAGCATCAAACGGACGAAAAATATACTGGCTTCCTACGCCCTTGCGGTTGATAGATTGGAAATAGGGTATAGCGATAATTACTGTTATGTTTCACCTGTAGAAAAAGAAAAGTTCATTCAAGTGATTATGACGAATAATAAGAATGTCCTTCTTAAAAATTAATACAATCCTTGTTCGCGATGTTCTGCCAAAGGCCGGGCTAGCAGGGGCATATTAATTTACGTAAAATATCAATGAGGTGCCGGTTATGTACGTGTATAAAGCTAGTGACTTTTTCTTGCTGCTGACGCCGCTGATGCTCATGGTCGGCAGTCTATTTGCTGTAGAATTACCCATGCCGCGGCTCTCAGCCGTGCCTTTTACCCAGGTGACGATACGGGACAAATTCTGGCTGCCGCGCCAGGACATCAACCGCTCCGCCTCCATTCCCACCAATTTCGCCATGCTGGACAAATCCGGCAACTTGCATAATTTTGATTTGGCTGCAGCCGGTAAAACGGAAGGCTATCAGGGCCCGGTTTTTATGGACTCTGATTTATATAAAGCCCTGGAAGCGGCTGCCTATTCGCTGGCCACGCATCCGGATCCGGTCTTACAGAAAAAGATCGACGCCATCATCAGCCGCATCGCCGCGGCGCAGCAAAAGGACGGCTATCTCAACACCTGGTACACGGTAAAAGAGCCGGGCCAGCGCTGGACCAATCTGCGCGATAATCACGAGCTGTATTGCGCCGGTCATTTAATCGAAGCGGCCGTGGCGCATTTTCAGGCCACGGGCAAACGCAACCTGCTTAATGTGGCCGTCAAATTTGCCGATCACATCGGCGCCGTGTTTGGCGGCGGATTGACCAAACGCATGGGCTATCCCGGTCATCCGGAGATTGAATTGGCGCTCATAAAACTGTGGCGCGTCACCGGCCGGCAACGCTATTTCGACCTGGCCCGTTTTTTTGTGGAAAACCGCGGCAACCATTTTTTTGCCCGCGAGCACCAAACGCCTGAATCGGAATATGACGGCACCTATTGGCAGGATGATATCCCTATTTGCGATCATCGCAACATTAAAGGACACGCGGTGCGCGCCTGCTATCTGCTTTCCGGCGCCACGGACGTGGCAGCGGAAACGCAAAATGCCGAAATGTTGAAAATGATCCGCCGTGTCTGGCGCAACACCATCGAACGCAACCAGTACGTCACCGGCGGCATCGGTCCGTCGGCACATAACGAAGGATTTACCGAGGATTATGATCTGCCCAATCTCAGCGCATATCAGGAGACCTGCGCGACCATCGCTTTGGCGCAATGGAATCATCGCCTGGCTTTGCTGTACGGCGACAGCCGTTTCAGCGATGTGGTGGAACGTTGTCTGTATAACGGTGTATTGTCCGGCGTGTCTCAGGACGGCAAACGGTTCTTTTATGTGAATCGATTGGAGAGCACCGGCAAGCATCATCGCTCCGAGTGGTTCGGCTGCGCCTGTTGTCCGCCCAACGTGGCGCGCACGCTGTCGTCTCTGGGCGGTTATGCTTACGCGGTCGATGATCATTCTCTATGGGTAAACTTGTTCATTCAGGGTCAAGTGAATTGCCTCATCAATAAAACCAAAGTGGAATGGCAGGTGACTACCGATTATCCGTGGGACGGCAAGGTGGTATTAAAACCCCTTCTGACGGAAGTTAGGTCTTTTGCGCTGCGGCTGCGTTATCCCGGCTGGTGCGAGCGAGCTGATTTACGCGTCAACGGCCAACTGGTTAAGGAACCTGTTGTCGAGCGCGGCTATTTTGTCGTTGAGCGCACCTGGCAGACCGGCGATGTGATAGAGTTAAACATGGACATGCCGGTGCGTCGCGTGCTAACTCATCCTAATGTTAAAGCTAATGCGGGTCAGGTCGCATTACAGCGCGGGCCCATGGTTTATTGTCTGGAGGCGTGCGACCAATCTGCGCCATTGTCCTCCATCTATCTGCCAGCCACGGCATCGCTGACCAGCGAGTGGCAGGCCGGATTATTGGGCGGCGTTATGGTAATTAAAGCAGATGCCTTTCAGAGTGAGATACTTGACTGGAAGCAGAAACTGTATCAAACAGCCGGCAAATCCAAGCCTGTCACAGTTCAAGCTATTCCATACTATGCCTGGGACAATCGCCAGGCCGGCGCCATGAAAGTGTGGCTGCCCGAAGCCGCAACAGCGCCGCCGGTAGGCGGTCTGGAAACCGGGGCTCAGGTGTCTGCCTCGTTCAGCGGCAGCGGTTCAACGCCGGCAAGCGTGCATGACGCGCTGGCGCCGAAAAACTCTGCTGATCGGGCAACGCCCTATCTGCATTTTTGGCCGCACAAAGGTCAAGACGAATGGCTGCAATATACATGGCCGCAGCCGGTGCGATTGAATGGGAGCAGCGTCTACTGGTTCGATGACACCGGCAGCGGTGAATGCCGCATTCCTGCAGGCTGGAAGTTGGAATATTTCGTGGAAGAGCAGTGGAAACCAGTAGAGATTAAGGGAATCTATCCTGTTGCAGTCGATCAGTGGTGCACGGTTTTATTTCCACCGCTCACCACCACCAAACTGCGTATGACCATTTCGATGCAACCAGAGTGGTCTGCCGGCGTTTATGAGTGGAAGGTGGAAGAGGCTGTGGAGGAGTAGCTTTTGGAGTGCGGCGACTCGTCGCCGCTTTGTTCGCGCCGACGTGTCGGCGCGTTGAAGTTTGGACATTTCACGCGCCAAACATCGAGGCTGTCCAAAAAGCAACCTTTGTAAGTAGTCCCGGCTTTAGCCGGAAATTTCTCCGTCTAAAGGCGGAACTACATGCTAATTAAAAATAATAGATTATTTATTGTTCGCATATTAGTGTTCTTGCTGCTTATTTGCTTCTGATAAAAAATAGCGAACTTTTTGGACAACCTCAATCTTTAGTTTTTAGCAAATTACACAAATCCGCCGGAATTCGAGGCTAATTTTTACTCGGAAATGGGTGGCTATTCATTTTTATGTGGTATTATGTCAACACCGTATCATGCCAAATTTTTCTCCTATGAACTGACGCGTCATTACAGCGGCGACACCATTAACAAAATCTCTTCCTCTTTGTTCGATGCCTGCGTGGACCTGAATCCGCATCAGATCGACGCCGCCTTGTTCGCGCTGCGTTCTCCTTTTTCCAAGGGCGTGTTGCTGGCCGACGAAGTCGGGTTGGGCAAGACCATCGAAGCAGGTCTGCTGTTGTGCCAGTTCTGGGCCGAGCGTAAGCGCCGTTTGCTGGTGATCTGTCCCGCCTCTCTGCGCAAACAGTGGAGCATGGAACTGCAGGAAAAATTTCATCTGCCCAACATGGTCATCGACGCTGCGTCGTGGCGGGACGCGCAGATGCGCGGCCTGAGCAATCCGTTCGATCAGGCGCAGGTGTTGATCTCGTCCATCCATTTTGCGGCGCGCAAGAGTACGCAATTGCGCACCATGCCCTGGGATCTGGTGGTCATCGACGAAGCGCATAAACTGCGCAACGTGTACCATGCCGCCAATAAAATGGCGCAGGAAATCCGCTGGGCTCTGGAGAATCGGCGCAAAGTGCTGCTGACCGCCACGCCGCTGCAGAATTCGCTTACCGAATTGTTCGGCCTGGCTTCTTTGATCGACGAGCACATCTTTGGCGATCTGCAGGCTTTTCGCGCCCAGTTTGCCGGGCTGCAGGATGATTACAGCGAGTTGCAGCATCGTCTGTTGTTGTTCTGCAAGCGCACGTTGCGCAATCAGGTGTCGGAATATGTAAAGTACACCGAACGCCGCGCCATAACCCTGCCGTTTCATCCGACTGATGAAGAACAGGCATTGCACGATGCGTTGTCCGAGTTTCTACAGCAGGATGTGATCTACGCCGTACCCAGAGGACAGAGCCATCTCATGGTGCTGATTCTGCACAAACTGCTGGCTTCCTCCATTTATGCGGTCATCGGTACGCTGGTGGCAATCAAGGTGCGCCTGGAAAATCTGGCTAAAGGCTTTTCCACTTCTGATGATTTTGTCAATCATCTGCTGCAAGCGGAGGAGATCGAGGCGGATTTTGTCGAAGAGTCGGAGGACGACGACGCTTATCAGACTGCAGAAGAGATTGATCCGGTTCGATTGCAGGAGGAGATTCGCCAGATCGATCGTTTGCTGCAAATGGCGATTTCCATTCGCGGCGAGGCCAAAGCGGAAAAATTGCTGCAGGCGCTGGATGCGGGGTTTGGCGAATTGGATAAAATGTCGGCCAAACGCAAAGCGCTGATTTTCACCGAATCGCGGCGCACGCAAACATTTGTCGCCGACTATTTGAGTCAGCACGGCTATGATGGACGCCTGGTTCTTTTCAACGGCACCAACAACGATGCAGCGGCCAGTGCGATCTATGAAAATTGGCTGCAGCGTCATCAGCATACGGCCCACTCATCCGGCAGCCGCAGCGTGGATATGCGCACGGCCCTGCTGGAGCACTTTCGCGATTCCGCCGACATTATGATCGCCACGGAAGCAGGCGCTGAAGGGTTGAATCTGCAGTTCTGTTCTCTGGTTGTCAATTATGATCTGCCCTGGAATCCGCAACGCATCGAGCAGCGCATCGGCCGCTGCCATCGCTACGGACAAAAATTCGACGTGGTGGTGATCAATTTCCTCAACGAACGCAACGCAGCGGACCAGCGCGTCTATGAATTGCTCAACGACAAATTCAATCTGTTCAACGGCGTGTTCGGCGCCTCTGATGAAATTCTCGGCAACATCGAATCCGGTGTTGATTTTGAACGCCGCATTCTTGCCATTTATCAGGAATGCCGCACGCGCCAAGAGATCGATGCGGCATTTGCATCCCTGCAAAAAGAGATGGAGGAGAGCATCCAGCAGCGCATGGAATCCACGCGTCGATTGCTGCTGGAGCATTTTGACCAGGACGTGCAATCCCGTCTGCATATCCGCCTGGAGGACGCCCGCAGACAGCTCAATCGCATGGGTATGTATTTCTGGGAACTTACCCGCTTTGTTCTGCAGGAAAAAGCCGAGTTCAAAGACGAAACCATGGAGTTTAAATTACTGCAGCCGCCGTTGCCCAGCACGCCGGCCGGTCAATACGAGTTGATTTCCAAGGAAAAACGCAGTCTGGATGACGAGTATTTGTATCGCTTATCTCATCCTCTGGGCGAATATGTGTTGGAGGCAGGAAGGCGCTGCCTGACTCTTGCGGCAGAGGTTCGTTTTAATATCAGCGATCATCCGGTCAAAATTTCCATGATACAGTCGTTGAAAAAAAAGAAAGGATGGCTGGCGCTTTATCATCTGTATATCGAATCCATTGAACCGGAGGATCATTTGATATTCAGCGCTTTCGACGATCGCGGCAAGATACTGGATCACGATCTGTGCGAGCATCTCTTCTATTGCCGGGCCACGGCGCAGCCGCTGACCGAGATACCCGATGCGGTCAGTAAGCGATTGGAGCAGGAAGCGCAAAAGAGCGTTACAGAGCTGAATCAAACTTCCCAGGACCGGGGCCGGGTGTATTTTTTGGAAGAGTGTGAAAAACTGGAAAAGTGGACCGACGACGTGGTCACTGCCGCTGAAAGCCAGTTGCAGGAGGTCAAAAAACAGATCAAGCAGCTGACGCGGCAGTCGCGGCAGGTCAGTTCGCCGTTGGAGCAGCATCGCCTGCACCGTTCCATTACCGAGTTGGAAACGCGTCGACGACAATTGCGCAAAAAGATATTTGAAGTGGAGGATGAAATCGTCATCAAGCGCGATGATCTCATCCAGGTTTTGGAAAAACGCATGGCGCGGCGGGTAGAGGTGAACCATCTGTTCACGATCCGCTGGGCCGTGGTGTAATCCGTAGCACAAGCCTCCTGCTTGTGACGCGCAAGCCAGGAGGCTTGCGCTACGGATCGGCAAACGAGTGACTGGATAATATATGTGATCAATATCTGCGCCATCGTAGCACAAGCCTCCCGGCTTGTGCCGCCATCCGGAGGATGGCGCTCAACATTTTTCAAACATTGAATTTCAGATAAAAGATGCGTATTTTGCAGCTTAGCTTGTACAAAAAATGGAGACCAGCATGCGCATTGCCAGCGTGCAAATGAATTGCCGGCTCGATGAATCGGCCAGAAACATCCGGCGTGCGTGCCAACTGTTGGACAGCGCTCGCGCCGATTTATTTGTGTTGCCCGAACTGTTTAACAGTGGTTATCTTTTTGCCGGTCGCCAGGGCGTGCGCGCGGCTGCCGAATCCATTCCTGATGGCGATACCTGCCGGCAGTTGTTGTCTGTAGCGCAGAAAAAGAGTTGTTATATTGTGGCTGGTCTGGCGGAGAAATCCGGCGATCAATTGTTCAATTCATCCGTCTTGCTGGGACCGAAAGGTTACATTGCTACCTATCGAAAAATACACCTCTTCGACGAAGAGAAAGAGTGGTTCGATCCCGGGGATAAACCCTTCGCTGTGCACGACATTGGCATGGCACAAGTGGGATTGATGATCTGCTTTGACTGGATATTTCCGGAATCCATGCGCTCTCTGGCATTGCAGGGCAGCCAGATCGTCTGTCACAGCGCCAATCTGGTGTTGCCCTGGTGCCAAAAGGCCATGGTCACCCGCTGTCTGGAAAACAATGTATTTGCCGTCACGGCCAATCGCGTGGGACGCGATCGTCGCGGCGACCGGCACCTGCGGTTCACCGGCCACAGCCAGATCACCGGCGTTCGCGGTCAGGTCCTGGCGCAGGCCGGCAAGCTGATGGAGGAGGTGAATGTGGTGGAAATCAATCCTGAAGAAGCGCTGCAGAAACAGCTGAATGCGCATAACCATTTACTGCAGGACCGGCGTCCGCAGTTGTACAGCCATTAAGCGTAACGGAAAATAGAATATCTCCATGTCTTTGCTTCAGTCCATCAAACGCCTGGCCAAACATTCGGCCATTTACGGCATCGGTCATATCATCAACCGTTCACTCGGATTCATCTTGCTGCCGATTTATACCAATCTCTTTCATGGCGCCGCCTTTGGCGTTGTCGGCGTGCTGACGACCTGGTTTATGATCTTATCCCTGGTGTATGTTTATGGGTTGGATGCGGGTTTTTTGCGCTTTTATATTGCAGCAGACCATGATCGGGAAAAAAAACGAATCTTTTCCACCGCCCTTATCAGTCTGACCATAACCAGCCTCATGTTGTCCGCGATCATCTGGATCTGGGCGCCGGAGTTGTCAAGCATAATGTTTGAGAGCAACATGCCCGCTGATCTGGATCTGGTCCAGTTGCTTAGAATTCTGGACGTCACCTTGCTGTTCGACACCATCTCTTTCATTTTACTGCTGGTGTTGCGTGCGGAAGAAAAGTCACTGGCCTTCATTCTTTTTAAAATCAGCAATGTTGTGGTGAATGTGGCTGCAAATGTTTTTTTTCTTTTTATTCTGCATCAGGGCGTTGCCGGCATCTTTTGGGCCAATCTGGTTTCCTCCGCCTTAACTTTTGTTGTCGCGCTGCCCCTGGTTTTCCGCTATGGCAATTTTTTATTTTCTTATTCCCTATTAAAAAAAATGTTTTTTTTCGGACTGCCGGTGCTACCTTCAGCAATTGCCATTACTCTGATGGACGCGGTGGATCGCATTTTCCTCGAGCGCATGACCTCGCTGCAATCGGTGGGATTGTACAACTCGGGCTGCAAGCTGGGTATGAGCATGGCGCTCTTTGTTGCCGCGTTCCGTTTTGCCTGGCCGCCCTTTTTTCTGTCCGTAGCCAAACAAGCGGATGCCAAACTCATCTACAGTCGCGTGCTGACCTATTTGATCGTCGCCTGTGGTTTTGTTTTTCTGTGCATCTCTATTTTCATCGATCCCATTTCACAGCTGTCTTTCGGCTCTTACCATCTGATCGGACCCGAATACTGGCCGGCCAACCGTATTGTGCCGATCATTTTGCTGGCTTATGTGTTCTATGCGTTTTACCTGTGTTTCTATGTCGGCCCTTATTTACACGATCGCACCAAATACATCGTTTGGTCCACCATGATCGGATTATTGGTTAATTTGGCGGCAAACTGGCAACTGATACCGCTGCTGGACTATCCCGGCGCAGCCTGGGCGCGTTTGCTCTCCTATTTTGCCATGGCCGTTTCATTGTATTATTTTTCGCAAAAATTGTATCCCGTTTCTTACGAATGGCAACGTCTGATCCTGCTGATTCCGGCAACGGCCATGCTTTTTATTTTCGGTAGAACCGCCTGGATTCAGGAACGAATTTGGCTGGGTCTGGTCTTATTGATGCTGTATCCTCTGTTGTTGCGGGTTATGGGATTTTTTCATAGTGAAGAATTGCAGAAAATGCGCGGATTTTTGCCAAAGGTTCGAATTTGAATTCAGTTAAAAAGGCGTTTGCCTTTTTTTACGAAGAGGTGGGCGCCAAATATCCTGAAGAGGAAGAGGTTTATCACACGCTGCGCGGCAGACTGCGCCGAGCCTTTATTCTGCACCAATTGCAGCAGCTGCAGGGACGGCTGCTGGACGTCGGCTGCAACAGCGGCCATTATCTTGCTGCCTATCAGAACGGCGAAAGATTCGGCGTGGATATCAGCCGTTCTGTTCTGCGCCGTGCAGACAAGGACCTCAAAGCCTGCTTGCTGGTGGCTGATGCCGAACGGCTGCAAACCTATCGTCCGGCTGTTTTCGATGCGGTGCTGTGCAGTGAAGTGCTCGAGCATTGTCTGAATCCGCAATCGGTTTTTGCCGGCTTTGCTCATGTCTTGAAACCAGGCGGACGTGGGCTGATCACGACGCCCAATTACAAAGGCAAAAGGCCTGGCTGGATTCCCATGGACAGCCTGACCGATTATGGCGTCCAGGGTGATTTTGACGGTAAATACTTTCATAGCGCGTTTCATCCGCAAGAGTTGTGCGCTTTGGCCGAATCGGTCGGATTAAACGTGGTGCAATCCGGGACTCTGGAAAAGGAGGTGAAATTTGCCGCCAAGATACCGGCAGCGATTTTAATGACCGGCCGTTTGGTGAACCGAATTTTTCACTCCCGCAGAATGGAACAATGGCTTTTAAAAGTTTTCAACGTTCTATCTATTTGGATTTACGAATTTTGTAAAATGACTCGTTTGCATGTTTTTTTTATGCATTTTGTTAAAGAGGGTGTTCGTTCCTTTGTTTTACTGGAAAAGCCGCGCTAGCCGCCTGCCTGGAAAATTACATGGATTTTTTCGTGCAAAGCTGTTACATTGTACTGTTCCTGCAAGTGAAGGTTAATGAGCGAATTGATTTTTAAATTCGGAGAATGATGCCGGAAATCATCAGCGCGTGTCTTTGGCAGGCCGAAGGGTCTGTTCTCGTCGCTGTTTTGGCCGCTACGCCGGGAACAAACGGCGAACAGATGCTTCGCTGCTTTCAGTGATCGAGTAGTGTAAAGATCTTTCTGTTTTGCAGCTCAGCATGACAAATAAAACAAAATTATCGCTGATAACTCTTGCGACAGTCTTTCAAGCTGTCTGAGACCTGAGTCCGGTTTATCCGGCTTGGGAAGAGACGAATTTTATTTATTTTTCAGGAATTAAAATGCAAATCTATTTTGCCGCTTCCATTGCCGGCGGAAGACAATATCTGTCGACCTATCGGGAAATCGTCGCTTATTTAAAAAATCTGGGCCATGCCGTTTTGACCGAACATATTGCGGCGCCGGATGTCTGGCAGCAGGAAAGTGATTTAACGGCCCGGCAAATATACACCCGCGATGTGCAGTGGTTGTCGCATGCGGATTGCCTGATTGCTGAAGTTTCCAATCCCTCCCTGGGCGTGGGCTATGAGATCTGTTATGCCCTGGGTTTGGATAAACCGGTTATCTGTTTATATCATCACGAGGTGTTATTATCGCGCATGATTCTCGGTAACACTCGTCCCGGTATGCAGGTGGTTGCCTATAAAAACATGCAGGATTGGCGAAACACTCTTGATCTATTTCTCGGCAAATGACACAGGTCCGATGTCTGATCGCATGATCTTACATATCGATATGGATGCTTTTTTTGCCGCCATTGAGCAAAAGGATCATCCGGAATGGATCGGCAGGCCGCTCATTGTCGGCGCTGACCCGCAGGGCGGCAAGGGACGCGGCGTGGTATCGACGTGCAGCTATGAAGCCCGCAAGTTCGGCGTGCATTCTGCCATGCCCATTTCTAAAGCGTGGCAACTATGCCCGCAGGCGATTTACGTGTATCCTCGCGGTCACCGTTACGCCGAGGTTTCGCGGCAGATCATGCAGATTCTGGATCACTATTCACCGGATTTGGAACAGATCAGCGTCGATGAGGCATTTTTAGACATTACTTCAACGCACAAGCTCTTTGACAGCGTCCCGGCCATGGCGCAATCGATTAAAAAGGATATCCTTGTGGCAACCGGTTTGACCTCTTCCATCGGCATTGCGCCCAATAAATTTCTGGCCAAAATCGCCTCTGATTTAAAAAAACCGGATGGTCTGGTCATTGTGAGCAAAGAACAGGTTGCATCTTTTTTGCAGCCTTTGGACATTTCGCGGCTGTGGGGCGTTGGTGAAAAAACCTTGCCGCATCTGCTCAATCTGGGCATCCGTACCATCGGAGATCTGGCTCGCTTTTCGCAGCAGGAACTGGTCCATCGTTTCGGCAAGGGCGGTTTGCACTTTTGGCGGCTGGCCAACGGCATGGATGATCGGGACGTGCAGGACGATGTAAAGGCCAAGTCTGTCAGTCGGGAAACGACTTTTGACAGGGACGAAACAGATGAGCAGGCGCTGCAGCACATGCTGTTTTATCTGTGCAATGATCTGACCTTTGAAATGCGTAAAAAGAAGATCAAAGGCCGGACCATAACCCTGAAAATCCGTCTGAGTGATTTTTCTACCTTTACTCGTTCCCGCACGTTAGATGAAATGACGGATAAAACCAGTTTGATCAGGCAGACGATACAAGAGCTCTATGAGGCCTTTGGTCGTCGCAATCGGGCGGTGCGACTGCTCGGCGTGGCCATGGCGAATCTGAATGATGAAGAAGAGCAATTGCACCTTTTTAAAGACGAACATTATGAAACCGACCGTGTGGACAAGGTTATGGACAAGGTGAGAGAACGGTTTGGCGCCAAGGCCATCACCCGCGCTTCATTGCTCGATCACCCTCACGATTCCAATTGGATACGCGAATGAGCGTCGGATCACGGATAACCGGGAATTATCAATCAAGGCGTCATGGCTAAAAATTATCGAATGCTTTTTCACAGGTTGGCGGCCATGAGCCTCCAAGAGATCGTTTACCGGTTGCGCAACAATCTACGTGCGCGCATGCGCAAATTGACCAGTTCCCCGGACGCCGGCTTTATGACGCCGGAGCAATTTTTAAAACAACAGAAATTGCTGCATCCAACCAAACCGATTAAGGAACAATTAGGCGATTTGCTTGAAGAATTCCGAATGCAAAAGCCCTTCCCCTGGCAAAAGGATCCTTCTGACGAATTCATTCTTGCTCTGGATCGAGAATGTCCATTAGAAAAACAATCCATTCTGGATGCGGCTGATGCCTTCTGCCGCCATCAATTTCAATTTTTTGAACAGACCTTTTCTTTTACCGACGAGATCGATTGGCATTACGATCCGCTTACGCAAAAAAGCGTGGCCCGGCAATACTGGACCGATATACCCTATTGGCATGCCGATGTGGTGCGCGGTGTAAAATACGTCTGGGAACTGAACCGGCACCAGCATTTTCTCACTCTGGCGCAAGCTTATTTCCTGAGCAAAGATCGTCGCTATGCTGCAGAGTTGTTCAGACAATGGCAACACTGGCTGCAAACCAACCCCTATCCCTATGGCGTGAACTGGTGCAGTTCATTGGAAGCGGCCTTGCGTTTGATATCCTGGACCTGGGCTGTGCAAATAGCCGGGAACAGCAGCTATCTTACGCCGTTGTTTTACACGCACGTTCTGCAATCGATCGAACAGCATGCCGATCATATTGCCGGTCACCTCTCGCTCTATTCTTCAGCCAACAATCATCTCTTGGGTGAGGCGGTGGGTTTGATTTATGCCGGTTGTTATTTCCCCCATTTGCAGCGGGCGGAACAGTGGCGATGTACGGGCTTTGACATTTTTTTTCGAGAATTTTTTCGTCAGGTGTATGGCGATGGCGTGATTGCGGAGCAGACCACCCATTATCAGTTGTATGTATTTCAGTATGCTTTATTAGCCCTTCTTGCCGCCGAAACATCCGGACAATCTCTGCCGGCCGGTTTTCTACAGCGCATGGAAAAAATGGCTGATTTCGTTTCCTGTCTGCTGGACGAGTCCGGCGATCTGCCGGCCATTGGCGACGAAGACGGCGGTCAGGTGTTGCGACTGAGTATGTGTTCAGGTCCGGGAGCAGCTACCCTGCTCAGCAATGCCTCCGTATTGTTCAAGGAGAGCGTATTTAAGGCACAATCAAAGGTTTTGCATCCTGAAACTCTGTGGCTTTTGGGATTGCGTACGCTATCAGAATGGCATGCCATCGAACCGAAAAAAGACGAACGCCGGTTGATCCGATTTCCCGAGGGCGGCTATGTCGTGATCCATTGCCCGATCAGGGGCCTGGCGCATCGACTCGTATTCGATGCCGGCCCTCTGGGATTGGATCGCATGGCTTCGCACGGTCATGCAGATGCTTTGAGTCTGATTCTGAGCGTGGCCGGACAACCGGTGCTCCTCGACAGCGGCACTTACACCTATCAGGGGGAACCGGAATGGCGTGATTTTTTTCGCAGCACCCATGCCCATAACGCCGTCGTGATAGACGGTAAAAGTCAATCGGAAATCGTCGGACCTTTTCAGTGGGGAAAACGGGCGCAGGCCAGGTTTCTCTCAGTATCGCAGGATCAGCAACCCATATCCGTAACCGCGACTCATGATGGCTATCGATCATTGGGTGTGGTACATCAGCGTTCACTTAAACAGGAAGGAGACGGTTGGATCATCACCGATTCTCTGCAGGGCAAGGGTCGGCATGAGGTTACAGCCTTGTGGCGTCTGGCGCCCGGTGAAGCGGTTATGATCGCGCCCGACCTTTTGCGTTTGACGTTGCCTGGCCTGGTGATCGATTTCCGCATTCGCGTTTCGGTCCCGGCGCATTGTCGAATTCGCACGGCTGAAGCCGATCCTCCGCAGGGCTGGTTTTCACCTGAATTTGGCATGAAAAAAGGCAATCCTGTGTTATGCATCACTACTTTTAATCCTTTACCTGTGGAAATTATAACGCAAATCGAATTCAGGAATCCATGACGCAAAAATTTCGTGTCCGTTCACTGTCGGTGGGCTTGTCGATCGGACTTTTATTATCATTTGCTTTCTGGTATTTTTCCGGAATGCATAAACTCGGACTGTGGTTGCTTCTCGGCGCTGTGGTTGCGCTGAGCAGCGGCCTGATCGTGTGGTTTTTCGGAGTGCGACGCTGGCACAGCATGCGGCCGGTTCATGAGGCAACCGTTTCTCCGCAGGATCCCGGTCACATTTGGCCGTGGCAACTTTCACAGATATTTGTGTCACACACCCTGCACAACGTTGCGGCTTTAACTCTCAGCAATCCGGATCTGGCGCGACAAACCATTGAGCAACTGGGCGAACTCATGCGCCGCGTGGTGGATATGTATCGGCAGCCTTTTACCCTGCTGACGCAAGAAGTCAAATGTGCGGATATTTTTTTAAATATTGAAAAAGCGCGGCTCAACCGACGCCTGCAGGTGGTCAAGGATGTGTCGGCCGACTGTCTTGAACATCGTGTACCCAGTCTGTTTCTTTTGCCGCTTATCGAAAATGCGATTCAATACGGAATTGAATCGGCCGACACGGCCAGTTATGTGATCCTGTCCGCGCGAAAAGAATTGGGTCATCTGGTGATCGAAATCAGCGAGACCGCCAGCCGTCACGGAGAGGAGGATGCGCTGCAAAAGATGATTCAGGATCATCGCATGCAGCAATTGTCGCGTCAATTGACGCAACTCTATCAAAAGGAACAGCCTATTGAGTTTACGGCCCTGGCGCCCAGCGGCACGCGTTTAAGCATTATGTTGCCTTTGCAATAATATGAGCAGGTTCTTTATGAAAAAAATTTTGTTTTCGGTGACAGCCTTGTTGTTCCTGCAACCGGCTGCGCACAGTCAAAACGTTTTACATATAACGCTCGCGCCGCAAATACGTTTTGCAGCGCAACCGCAGGATCCGTACAATCTGTTGCCGCGTTTGCGCGCCATGTTGCGCGAACAGGAGGGCTTTACATGGTTGCCTGTGGACACCGTGAACAGCGCTCTGGGCGTTCCTCTAGACGGCTCTTTTTTTCTGGACTATGAGCCGGTCCAGCTGCATCAAACCAATCGAGGACTCGATCTGGATGTGGTGCTGTGCTACGAGGCAAACCTCACGCGCGATACGCTGCACGTGGATCTGGAAGCGAAAAGCTTTCCTCATGGCATTTCGTTGGCAAAGAGCGGCATGGCCCTGCCGCAAAAACAACCGGTGCCGCAACAAAATCAACTGTTGCGGCACAATTTGGAAAAGGTGCTGATGCAAGTCCTGGATCGGCGCGAGTCTTTTGGCTTTTCTTTCAACGATCAGGACAAGGGCATGTTGGTTTTCACCTCTGCCCTTAGCGACTCGCATTACTGCGATAAAGTGGTGCACTTTCTCGGCCAACTGGATCTCAGCGCTGATGAGCCCACACTGGTGCAGGTCATCGAAACCGATTCCCTTCCTGACCAATGCCGGGAACTGGCTGATTCGGCATCAGCCAGAAATGCCCGCCTGGCTTTTTCGTTGCCGGCAAAGTCCGATTCTTTAATGCCGTTCCTCTACCTTCGTCCCGAAAAACCCTCATTACCGATCAAAGAGTGGGTTTTGCCTCTGGCGGCAAACGACGCGTCGCTGCGATGCGACCATCTGGCCGGAAATGACCGGTTTCTCTCTTTTGTGAATGCGGCTTTGTTTCAAAATTTTTCTGAAGGATGCGAGCTGGTGCGCAAGGCTGATCTCGTGCAAACCCAACGTTCCGTGATAGAGGCGCACATTCCATTGTGGTACGCCTATGCGGCCAAAGCCGTCAAAAATCATGACCTGACAGAGTCGCCGTCGTGGCTTGGGCCGATATACGAAACCATGCTCAAGGCTGCCGAATCGTCGCTGCAAAAGGGTTGGCTGTGGTTGAATTATGCTTCATTGCAGGAGCAGTGCGCATTGCCGGAACAGGCCCTGCTTTCTTATCAGCATGCGGACACGTGTTTTGTTGTCGAAAATGAATGGCGCGGCGCCGGACTGGCCCGTTGGCATCGGGCGGCCCTGTTCGAAAAGCAGAAAAATAATCCGGCCGGCCGCCTTGAATGGGCGCGTGCGGTGCAGGCTTTTCAGTCGGTCGCGGACAGCATTTCCATGGCCGCGGCCATGAAAAATATCGCATCGCTCTTTGAACAGGACGGCCTAACAGCAGATGCCAAAGCGGTATATCTCAAGACCGCTGACGTGTATGAGCAATTGCACGAACCCTTTGAGGCTGCACAGATTTATGACCATCTCGGCATGACGGCGCGCAATCAATCCGACATGCGCGAAGCTATGAAGCAGTATGAAGCCTATCTGCTGGCTGCGCAAAAAATGCACAGCGAGCCTGCACAGGCGCGCGCTCATTTTCAGATCGGTTTGGTTTATTTTCAGGATCAACAATTGCCCTCTGCCCTGGAAAGTTTCAACAAGGCCATGGACCTCTTTGAACTGCTTGGCGATCAATCCGGCATGGCGCGCACCGACATCAATCTCGGACAGATCAAGCAACAGCAGGGCCGGCTGGATGAGGCCCGCAGCCATTATTTGGCTGCCTTGCGGGCCGCTGAAGCCAGGCAGGACACGGCAACCATCGTGCTCTGCAACACCAATTTAGCCGAGTTGGCCATATTGACAAAAACCTGGGATGAAGTGCAAAACCGGTATGATCAGGCCTTGTCCACCGCCAAACTTTTACAGAATAAAAACGAACAAGCTGAAATTCTTTATGCTAAAGGACTGGCGCACCTGAAAGAGGGCCGGCTAAAAACCGGTTACCTGGAGTTGCAGCAGGCGCTGGAATTGGGCGGCGGAGCGGTGCGCGGCGACGCAGAATCTGAAAAAGCGTTTATGAAAAAACTGGAGACGCTCATCGGCGATATCGAAGGCATTAAAGGCTCTTCTTTCCAGCCTTGAGTGTTTTATGAGGGAACACGCCGACATTCTTCGCCAAGTGCAATCTCGATTGGACAAGGCTATCTGGGAATACAAAATGTTTCAGGACCATGACCGTGTGCTGGTCGCGGTTTCAGGCGGCGCTGATTCCATGTCTTTACTCCATCTTTTGTCCCAGCGCATCTCCATATATGCAAAACACCTCGAACTCCTGGCCGTGTATGTTGATTTGGGATTTGGCGTACATCAGGCCGAACGGCTGAGCGGCATGCAGAATTTTGCACAACAACTGAATGTCGCCATCCGGGTATTACCCACCAGCATCGGTCCCTATGCGCACAGCGATGAGAATTCGGAAAATCCCTGTTTTTTATGCACGCGCATCCGCCGCAAGCACATTTTTAGCGTTGCGGAAGAGATGAATTGCAACAAAATTGTCTTTGGTCATCACAAAGACGATCTGGTGGAAACGTTGCTGATCAATATGATTTTCGGCCGCGAGATCAGCACAAGTCCGGCCACCCTGGCTATTAAAAACGGCCGTTTTCGTATTTTACGGCCGTTGGTCTTTGCGGAAGAAACCATGATTAAAGACTACGCCCGAGAGTATGGCATTCCATTTTTTTCGCAGGAATGTCCCACCGATGGTCACACACAACGCCAGTATGTCAAAGAGATTTTGGCTGATTTGGAAAAGCGTTATCCGGGCAGCCGCGACAATATTTTTTACAGCATGAAAAAGGTAAAAAAAGAATATTTGTTGTCCTGAGACCTTGCGAAGGTTTTTAACCATCGCAAGGTTGTTCTTTGAGAACAAATCGCTCAATTACGGCATACAATATACCGGTAAATGGTCCCGTTTGATGAAGTACATCCATCTACTGCCCCTGTGGTCAAACGGCAAGCTTTTGCGCCGCAACCGCGTCATTTACCGTACTCGACTCGGATCACCGGATTTCGTTATCACGTGCCAGCTCACCCGCGGGCTCGGCCTTCTATGACGTTCTTGTGTCCTTCGCTGCGCCCAGGACCGGCTGTGGCTTGTCGCTTTGCTCCAGATTTTCTTCGGACAAAATCTTGCGACTTTTCTCTTGCCTTTCGCTAACTGTTGTTGTATTATTGATGCAATAATATAGTGTGATACTCCTGCAAGGGTATTGAACCCTTTTCGTTCATGATCATGCGGGGCGCACCACACTAGCCTGTAACGAATGCGCATTGCATTGCCACGCATATTTTTTAGTAAACTCTCGGTCATAGAAAGAGGCGCGTATAGCGTTTCCAGAGGTGCACACCGCTTATGATTAGCGCTGAAAACCGACAATAAACCCTCATGCGGCCTGAACAAGCTGCATCACCAAAGTTTGGAACATTTGCTGGACGAACCTGGAGGCAGGATCAATAATGGAAACTTTAAAGGAATTCGAAAGGACCCTACTTCTTTCCCACTTTACCATCGAAAAAGACCCTGACGCTATTCTCTGGATCGATTCCGAAGATACGGTGCATCGCGTGAATGAAGCCGCTTGCCTGATGGTTGGTTATGCCCCGGAGGAGATGTTAGGCAAAAAGCCGCTTGAGCTTGGCATCGGACTCGATCCGGCCTATGTAGAGGAACTTCGAAAAGATCTTAGAAGGCATGGCGCCGTGAGATTCGAGCGAACCATCGATACCAGGGAGGGCCGGAAGCTTCCTGTTGAAGTCGCGGGCTGTCTGGTTAAATTCGAAAACCAGGAATTTGTTTGCTGGTTTGCGCGCGACATTACCGAACGTCGGAAATCTGATGCCGCACTTAAGCAAGCCTTCCATGAGATAGAGCAGTTAAAAAATCGCCTGCAAGAAGAAAATGTATATTTACAGCATGAGATCAAGCTTACACACAACTATGAGGAGATCATCGGCAAAAGCCGTCAGATACAAGAGGTGCTCCACGCGGTCGAGAACGTTGCGGAGACGAACGCCACCGTACTTATTCTCGGCGAGACCGGCACTGGCAAGGAGCTTTTCGCGCGCGCCATCCATAATATTAGCCATCGTCATGACCGCCCTTTGGTTAAGGTCAACTGTGCAGCGCTTCCGGCCACGCTGATCGAAAGCGAGCTTTTCGGCCATGAAAAGGGCGCATTTACCGGCGCTTTGAAATCCAAGGTAGGCCGCTTCGAGCTGGCAAATGGCGGTACGATCTTCCTTGATGAGATAGGCGAGCTGCCGCTTGAGATGCAGGTCAAATTGCTGCGTGTAATCCAGAGCGGTGAGTTTGATCGTCTAGGCGGCGCCCAAACGTTGCACACCAATGTGCGCATCATTGCCGCAACCAACCGCGACCTGGATCGAGCTGTCGCCGAAAGGACCTTCCGCGAAGATCTGTTCTATCGCTTGAACGTTTTTCCGATTCGCGTCCCACCGCTCCGCGAAAGACGGGAAGACATCCCGCTGCTGGTGGATTATTTTGTCCGGAAAAATGCCAAGAAAATAGGGCGGGAAATCAATGTTATTCCGCGCAGCGTCATATCCGCGCTGGAGAATTACCATTGGCCTGGTAATATCCGTGAGTTGGAAAATATTATCGAACGCGGCGTAATACTGTCTCATGGCCCTCAGCTTAAAATCGGCAATTGGTTTCATAGCGAACCCAAAACAGGTGAAGAAAAGCGGCAACGCACCCTGACGGAAGTGGAACGTGCTCACATCCTGGAGGTGTTGGATTCAACACACTGGCGGGTCAGTGGTCCGAATGGCGCTGCGTTGGTTCTCGGAATTAAACCACAAACCTTGGTTTCCCGCATGAAGAAATTAGCGATTCGCCGCCCCTTATGATATTTCATAACTTTTTGAAATATCATAAAATTTGTGACTTGCTCACCAAATCTTCCACACGTTAGCTAATCCCATAACACCATATAGATTAAATCATTATGTTGATTTAATCTCACCACAATAACTTTGGCACAACAATTGAATGCTCATGTTGTGACAGAATTATGAAAAACAGTGAGGTGGTGAATCAGATGGCTTCAACGACATTGACTGATCAAAATTTTGATGCTGAAATTGTGGGACCGGAAACAATTGTGCTGGTCATATGTTACGATGAATATTTTAGCAACCGCTATCTCATCGAGCGGGAGATAGCGAAACTGGTTGATCAATACAACCGACAGGTGAAGTTCTGCTACATTAGAATGCGTGAAAATCCAATAACAGCCGAACGCTTTAGAATTTTTATCAGTCCGACGCTTCTCTTCTTCAAAAATGGAAAACTGGTCGAGTCACTGACGGGCACTTTCCCACGCATTGAGATCAAAAAAATTATCTGGAAACTTTACGCTGAAAAGAATGAATCCGATTGCCTCCCGGTTTAAGCTAAAAGTACAATTCTATAATATACCGTATGAAAAGCAACTCATACAGCGCATGAGACACAGAGAAAGTTGAGAAAAGACAATTAAATCCGAAAATTAAAAAGAGAAAACAGACATGACGTCAGCCATGATCCTGAATAAAATGTTGAACTAGCTAACTCTATCCCAGATGCTATATTTGCAAGGATATTCCTTAGAAAAGGAACTTTAGATACAGCGTTTCCAGATTGATGCACGGAGAAGAGACGGTATTGAAGGAGATATAATCAGAAAGAGGTTGGAGAGCAGCTTGCCGGCCTTATTACGAAAACGGATGTCGAGCGTAATTGGCTAAGCAGAATAACTTTCAGCAAAAAAAGCCGGATTACGAACGTGATCTATGAAAGGCGGCTTTAAATGAAATGGCATTTGCTGACCGGTACAATTGCGTGTCCAAGGAGAGATGTCGGATATATGTCGTTCGCTGAAAGTGTAACCGAGCATTAAATCATGATACAGTGAACAAGGTCCGTTTTCGCCAAGGAATTCAACTCGGAACAGAAAGGAAAGCCCATGAATAACTTTTCACTTCTTAACGTTTTGCCACACCATTGGTGGGTGCTGCTTCTGCGCGGCCTGCGAAAGTCCATGCCGGGCCCGATCAAAATGGGAGCACAAAATTGAGTGCTTCCGCACGATTCCATGATCGTGAGAGTATCAATCTGTCGCCGGGGCGCGTACTCACAAATCAAGCTTTCCCGCGTCGCCGGTGCGCCGCTGCATTATGTGCGAGTCAGGAGCCCTCACTGAAGAAGAATGATAGAAAAGATGATGGTTTATTACTTTTAAAAAATGCCGGAGAGATAATAGAATGCAAGCTTTTAAAGTGCGTAAGAAATCTCAGGAGCTAAAGCGATTTGGCCGTATCCTTACCGTCTTTGTACGATACGGATTCGGAGATATTCTTCATAGATTAAAGGCAGGGAATAATGCGCCCTGGCAGCGCAAGACTTTAAAAAATGAGATAAAGGATATCAACACGCTCTCCACGCCTGAGCGTTTACGGCTGGCTTTTGAAGAACTTGGCCCAACCTTTATCAAGCTTGGCCAAACACTGAGTGTCCGTTCCGACTTGCTTCCACCGGACTTTATCAATGAATTCAACAAACTCCAGGACGAGGTCCCCGCTTTTCCTTTCGGGGATGCCAAGGCCATCATCGAAAAGCAACTTGGCAAACCCCTTGAAGAACTCTTTGAGCACATGGAGGAAAAGCATACAGCAGCTGCCTCGCTCGCCCAGGTTCACCGCGCCAAGACGAAAAACGGCGATGATGTGGCTGTGAAGGTGCAGAGACCCGGAATTGAGCAGATTATTGAGACGGATATCCGCATTCTACGCAACCTGGCAGCTCTTGCAGAGCGACAGATACCAGAAATTAGAGATTATCAGCCGGTTAGAATCGTGGACGAGTTCGCAATGACCATCCGTCGGGAACTTGATTTTATCAAAGAGGGCCGAAGCGTAGACCGATTCAGGAAACATGCTCGTGAAGACAGTACAGTGCATATTCCCATCGTCTACTGGCATCTGACCACATCCCGAGTTTTAACCATCGAATATATCGATGGAATTGAAATCTACGAGCTTGAAAAACTGGAGGCTGCTGGAATGGATCGGAGTATGATTGCGATCAATGCAGCAAACCTTTTTCTTAAGGAGATTTTCGAGCTGCGCTATTTCCATGCCGATCCTCATCCTGGCAATCTCTTCGTCCTCGAAAACAATGTCATCGCACCTGTGGATTTTGGCATGACAGGGATGCTCGATGAAAAAACTGTTTATCAATTAGGCACCCTGTTTGCAGCTGCGGTGGATAAGGATGTGGAATCTATTACAAATGTTCTCCTGAACCTTGGCATTGCAGGAGAAGATATGGATATAAGCGGATTTAAAATCGAAGTTGAAGATTTTATTGAGCGCTTTTATGACGTCCCTATGTATCAACTGAATATAGCAATGATTATCGACGAGGTGATGGGCATCATGCGTCGCTTCAGACTGCAGCTTCCCCCGGACACGGTCATGCTGGCCAAGGCGCTTGTAATCGGCCAGGGCGTGTGCTCGATGCTATATCCCGAATTCAATATTATAGAGCACGCCAGGCCCTATGCTAAGAAGCTCATGGCGCAGAGGCTGTCTTTCGGCAGGCAATTGAAGGATTTCACTAAAACAGGGGATGAGGCTTTCCTGCTTATTAAGGAGCTGCCATTTGATATAAGGAGGATTATTTCAAAGATCAGGAAGGATGAAATTGGGATAAGATTGGATCATCGAGGACTTGAGCGCACCGCCCGTGAACTTGAGAGATCAAGCAAACGTCTGAGTTACGCGGTTGTGATTGCCGCTCTCATTATTGCCTCATCCATTATTTTTCAGACAGAGGCAGGCGCAAAACTATTCAACTATCATGTCCTCGGCATTGCCTGCTTCTTATTGGCCAGCGTGCTCGGTCTGTGGTTGTTAATCGGGATATTACGTTCTGGAAAACTGTAAGACCATGGCCCATGATTAAGGCGTATCAACGAGCATTACAAATAAATATTTTATGCAGTCAGCTGATGCGGTTGCGCTCTGCATGGTCAGACGAAATACAAAGCAATTCAAAATTAGATGAAAGGAGAATGTTGAAGTGGACACTAATAAAAAGCAGAAAGAGATAAGCAACTACCCGCCGGTCGCCTCAAAGCCTGGAACTCCGGTGGATACTACGCAGGCGAGGATGCCTCCATTTAAGACATGGCTATGGTTCATGGCTGTATTGCTTTTGAACTACTTCTTGGCAAGTTCCTTTGTGCCTAGTGCAGAAGAACCGATCGTAGTGCCCTATACTCTTTTTAAGGAGCAAGTCCAGAAGCACAACGTGAGCGCAATCTTTGGCAAAGGTGAAACTATCACTGGTAGCTTTAAAGTGCCAATAACCTACCCCTCGGTAGACGACAAGAGTGCTATATTATCCAATGTGCCCAAAACATCAAGAGCTTTTACGACGACGCTGCCCTCTTTCGTAGATCCTGGTCTGGAAGCGTTCTTGATCGAGCATGAAGTCGAAATAAGCGCAAAACCTTTATATGAGGAGCGCAGCCCTTTGGCAACATTGTTGTATAGTTTTGGTCCCAGCTTGCTCTTCATTGGAATGTATATCTGGATGTTCCGCCGAACATCCAAGGAAGGATTCATGGGAGGTGGGATCATGGGCATCGGCAAGAGCAAGGCACGTCGCTACGATAAGGAAGTGGATGTGAAAGTCACTTTCGCCGATGTCGCTGGAATTGATGAAGCGCAGAACGAGGTGGAAGAGATTGTTGACTTTCTCAAAGATTCCGAGAAGTATACCCGCCTCGGAGGAAGTCCTCCAAAAGGTGTGCTGCTGGTTGGTGCACCGGGAACAGGAAAGACACTACTTGCTAAGGCAGTTGCCGGAGAAGCAGAAGTTCCGTTCTTTTCCATGAGCGCTTCAGAGTTTGTGGAGATGATTGTGGGAGTTGGCGCTGCACGCGTGCGGGACCTTTTCAGGCAGGCACGCGAGAACGCACCGTCGATTATCTTCATTGATGAACTCGATGCCATCGGTCGTGCACGTGGGCAGGTGGCAATGGGGGGCACAAGCGAGCAGGAACAGACATTGAACCAGATCCTTACCGAGATGGATGGCTTCTCTGGTCGTGAGGGAATTATTGTGTTAGCCGCAACAAACCAACCCGATGTTCTCGACAAAGCAATTCTGCGGCCAGGACGGTTTGACCGGCGTGTGGTGGTAAATCTTCCGGATAGAGTAGGGCGTGAGGCAATTCTCAAAGTTCACACTCGCAAAGTGCCAATTGCGATCAATGTAAACTTGGGAGAGATTGCCGCCACGACACCGGGGTTCTCCGGTGCGGACCTGAGGAACCTGGTGAATGAAGCCGCGCTGCTGGCGGCCCGGCGAAAACAAGACGATGTTCGCCACAAAGACTTTCTGGACGCACTTGAGAAAATCGTGCTGGGTCCCGAACGTCCGCTTATCTTGAGCCGTGCCGATAAAGAACGCATCGCCTATCACGAAGGAGGACACGCCATCCTCGGCCTCGTAGTACCCGGTGCAGACCCGGTGAACAGAGTGACGATTGTGCCGCGCGGTCAGGCACTTGGTGTAACGTATCAACGGCCTGTCAGCGATCGCTACAATTATCCCGAAACCTATCTACGTGCAAAAATTGTTGGAATACTGGGTGGACGCGCGGCAGAGGAGATCATCTACAGCACCAAGACGACCGGAGCGGAAAGCGATATTGAGCAAGCCACCGGCCTTGCTCGTCTGATGGTTACACGCTGGGGCATGAGCGAGCGACTTGGGATGGTGCAACTCGCGCCGCGCGAAAATCACTACTTGCGAGGCGCCGGCGGTTTCAGTGACCAGAGACCATTCAGCGAAGAAACTGCTAAAGCCATCGATGCCGAGGTGCTCAAGATAATTGGCGAAAGCCATAACGAGGCCAGGCGACTTTTGACCAAATATCGTGATCAGCTCGAAGCGCTGGCAAAGGCGCTAATAGATCGGGAGACACTTGATGAGCAAGAGATACTCAGGGTCACAGCAATCCCTCGTGTTTCAGCATTATTTACAAAAAGCGAGTGAGAAGAAAACAATGACAAAAACGAATAAAAAAACCGTATCTTTAGTACTTGGAAGTGGTGGTGCGCGAGGTTTAGCGCACATTGGAGTAATTCATTGGCTTGAAGAAAATAATTTTAAAATTGAGTCAATAGTCGGTTGCTCAATAGGTGCAGTAATTGGAGGGATATATGCTGCCGGGAAATTGGATGAGTATGAGCAATGGGTACGTTCCATAACGAGAATCGACATTGTCACTCTGCTTGATCTTTCTTGGGAAAAAAGCGGACTGGTGAAAGGTGACAAAATTATCAATACCTTGATCAAACTGGTCGGAAAGAAATTAATTGAAGATCTCCCGTTTCCATATACGGCTGTTGCCACTGACATAGTAAACCAGAAGGAAATATGGATAAGGTCGGGCAGTCTTTTTGATGCCATGAGAGCGTCTTTCGCAATACCTCTTCTTTTCACTCCATTTAAGTACAAAGGGAGCGATCTCGTAGATGGAGGGGTTTTAAATCCTGTGCCGATTGCACCGACGTTTGGCGACAATACCGATTTGACCATCGCTGTTAATTTGGGGGGCTCCGCAGAGTTTTTTGAAAAGCCGACTTTCGTGAATACTGCTCCGGTTAATCCCTTATCTCCGTTCCGTAAAAAGATCAAACACTTTATCGCTAATCTCCAAAAATCCGGAACACACGGTAGAAGTCGAGATTGGGGAATTAATGATATCGCAATTCGAGCCTTGGATACAATGCAGAGTACCATTGCACGCCAAAAGCTTGCTGCTTACCCACCCGACGTTGTTATAGAAATCGCCAGGAACACATGTCACACATTAGAGTTTGATCGGGCATCAGAACTGATTGAATTGGGATACAAAAAAGCAAAAGAATGCCTATTATCCTGTACTTGCTTTGATTCCTGATTCCGTTTGAATTTGATGTCGCTGGCTCGGTTCAAAATACAATGATAGCTGGTTCTGGCGTGCTTGTCAACACCGCAGTAATCACTATCGTTGATGATTCGGATTTCCTTGGGGTCCTCATTTGGACGCCAGAGTTACACTAACGCCCCGTTAACCTTTACTCCATCCACAAAACCGGTTGTCTGATTGGAAAGTTGCGAATCACCTCTTCCACCACCGGATCCGGATTCAGAGTCTGCCATAGGGCCAGGTATTTTTGCTCATTAAAATGAATCCCCGCAAACAGCAGGCAGGGGTGCCTGATCGGCCAGTGCTCGAAATGCATCACGTCAGCAGGATAGGGCCACCTGCCCTTATCCAGGATAAAGGGAAACAAGAACGCGAGCGCCGCCCGCATTCCTCTACCATCGCCGGTCTTGAAATTCCAAAAGTCATGATCCCGATCCGATAGGATCTGACACAGCATCGACATCACATCGAGATTGAAAAGAGAGTAACCATACGGTTTGGTTCTGGCCAATTCCTTTGGAAAACTTCCATCAGCAGCCATTTGTTGGGGTATGAGCACCTCGGTAAACATGGTTCGGCAAACCGCCAATGGCCGTGTATCTCCCACAAATTTTGCATATTCTGCCACCAGTAATCGCCTTCAGAATAAAAATCATGCAATCCGCCGCAGCTTCTGAC
>CAYLWO010000036.1:0-55609 GCA_964387285.1 uncultured Cytophagia bacterium
GCTGTTGAAAATATTTTGCCAGAAATGGTAAAGATTTAACTCATCAGATACTAAGGGCTTTTCTGTGTATTTTTACGGTTCAATCATGACGATTGCCTTCCAATCTGCCAAAGCGCCATCCAGAGTTGCACGAACAGCTTTTGCACGATCAGAGTTTAGTTTATCTCTCGCATTGAATTTGATTTTAATCTTATTAATTTCAACGCGAAGACTAACATCATTTCCCTGAAGGGGCATATTACCCACCAGTGCTAAAAGATGTTCAGTCGGCGGGCGATCCCACTCTTGAATGCAATCAACCAGAATTCCCAGATAGGTGAGTGGATCGTCACTCAATCGTAAAGGGGGCATCTTCGTTTCCGATAGACCGAACGCTTTTCGAGATTGCTGAATATTGTGAAGCGCCACGGCAGCACAACCCCAGACCCCTGTTGTCCACCACCAAAGTGGATTTAACGAAGTATGCTGCGGACGGCCTTTAAAAGCCCTTGTAAGCCGTTCGATCCGTTCCTTGTTAATTCCAGAGAGCAAAGTCGATTTCTCGAGTGAATGAGAATGAACGTTTAAACTAGTAGTCAACAGATTGAGAAGCAAAAGTCCACCACATACTCCATGATCCAACAATCTGACGCCCAAAGCTCGTCCTTGCAGTCCCTCTTTTTGAACCCGTTGGTAGGCGACTCGTAACTGTGTGATGCGATCCACCATCGACTTATTCTCATAATCCTCGTAGTGATGCTTCCAGAGCTCGAAGGGATCGTTCGGCACTCCTCCAAGAGATTTAAGATATTCAATCTCACCTTTGGGGAATTTTTCTTTTCTATACTTTTTTAATGCGCTAATTCGAATAGTCTCAAGAGTGTCAAGTGTGCATAATGCTGCAGATACGGCTCCCAACGTTATACCGGAAAAATCAGGCAACTTAATTTTTAATAATTGCTTGACCTCTTCTCGTTCAACCTGTCCGCTAAAGTATAGATCACTCCAAAATTGGTTAGTAAAAAAGTCGTTGGCCTTTTTAACACTAATCTCGAGCCAGGGTACATCCTCTTGTATGGCACTCGGTGGAATTCTTCCTTCGAACGCATACCCGACATCATGTAAGATGCTTACCAGTGGCCATACTTCACCAAAATACGAATCGTTCATCTTTGGACAACGCCGCTTAAAGTGTTTTACCAACTCGCTTTTAACCTGTGGGCAATTTTCATAGATGAACCAGCCTAGCAGAAAGTTGTATAGAGTATGGCATGTATGATCTCTATGGTAGTTATTTGGAAAATCAGTTGCTAATTCCCTCATAAGTACGTTATGCCGGAAAAGTAAAGCATCTCCGAAGCCGCAGCGGTTCACCACGTCGTTGGCAAATATCGCACCATGGCGAATCCTGACATCATCCATCGTCGAATGTAGAAATTCGACAAGACTTTGATAAGGTAGGGCATAATCTTTAATATACAAATTTTTAAATATTGAGGGTGGGTTTCCCCATGCAAATTTGCCGAGTACCTTTCTTACATCGTCCATATTCTTCCTTTAGATCGGCAATCACATACAAAAGTCAAGTATCATGATTTGATATCACAGATAAATTTCGTGTGATGCAGAAAAGAGTTTCGCATATGGGAAAACACAACAGCGAAACATGGCAAAAATATAGAGACTGCGAATTAGGAGAATGCCTTACTAAAGGAAGAGATCAGGCGCGCAATCTCGCTGTTCATTTTGTTTTGTCTCGACGGAATAGTCGGCAATGATAAAAGCCCGCATAAACTCTGCAAACAGCCATGCTTCCCATTCATGCTCTGCTTTCATGGAAGGATATTTTTCGGTAGGCTGGAGATCAGTGATTTCAGCCAGTAAATGCTCCATGGCAACATGGCCGATTTCATGTGCCAAAAGTGTCAGAAATGCCATAACTCTGGTACTTGGTCCCTGAGCCCATTCGGCCATGTTAGGTAAAATCCGTGCTCCACTCTTCTTGTGTGATGTGGCTATGAGCACGCCACAGCCGCCGTCTTTAAGTTTATAAAGCCACGAATTGTAATTCTGGATACACCGAGGGCTTACAGGTATCCACTCGTTAATCGTATAGGTACGACGACAAAAATCTTTTAGAATGTGTGCGTCCAACAGATTCGCAGCACGAAATTCACCTCTGGTACGTTCATGATATTTATCAAGACCCTCTATGACTTTTGCCATGATATAGGTTTCCGGGGCAACACCTCGTCGCTCGAACCAATCACGTCGCATAAACGACCAATCACGCATAGAACCTCATGAATTTTCACGGGAAGGATATAGCAGCAAACAACGCCGAAGGCATGAGAGATAGAGCAAAGATCGCATGGTATCAACATCGCATGCTGCATTATCCAAAGGTCCGCAGAAAGCGATCGCTTCAACTGCAAGACCGGTGGCCACTGCTGCATCGAATTCCTTGCGCACAACCTCCCGATCACTCAGATCCGGAAGGTCAAAAAGCACATCCAATCCTGTTCCTGTGGTGAGGCAGAGGACATTCACTTCTTCCCGAAAAATCTTTTCTCCCCGGGTACGGATTAAAGTTTCCATTCGATCTGGAGGAATGCCTGCGAGACGCGCGAGTTGCTCGGAATCGATCTTGGCTTCGTGCATTTGCAACGTTGTGTGCTCGATTAATTTTGCCGAGCAGTCAGCAAGGTTGATATTATTAACATATTCATCTAGAATGCTCATTGCGACCTCTGTTTGGTAAGGTCATTTTCAGATTTAGTCTTTTTATTTCGTGAACACGGCACAAGAACAAGCAACCCTTCCGTTTAAAGGCTATTGGATTTGCCGCTCAAGCCGGATTGCATAATCGTTAAGGTGCATTTCGACAATCTGTCTGAAAATAAAAAGTGACCCTTTTGTATCTATGACAAAAGACAACACGATTTCAAAAAATGACCAATTGTTAACAAATTAATAAAAGATAAGTAGTTATCCAGGCCCTGAGGGAAAGTTATGTGCGTCCGCTGGGGAGCGCCTGACAGGTAAACTTTTTCATTTTTACCAAAGAACACCATTCCCGGCGCAGTGACGCACATAAAATCCATATAAAATATGTAAATAAAACCTGAAAATCAAGAAAAATAACTAAAATCAAAAATATTTGGCTTTTCTGCCATTCACCTCAAGAATTTAAGCAGAATATGCCAATCAAACGCCGGCGATGGTTGCATCGATCAGCAAGCCAAAAAGATAACGCATTCGAATAAAAGAGGTTCCGTTTGTGTTTTTCTGAATGTATTAAAAGAATGAATGACTTTCACCATTGACTTTATTAATTATGTGGATAATTCTAATATAAATTGAGCGATTTGTGCTCGAGGAACAACCTTGCGAAGGTTTAAACCTTCGCAAGATTATTTTTTCGTTTTCAGCATAAAACTCGCATCAGCCAAAGTTTGCAGAGTAGATTTGTCATATTCCGAACGGGAAATGATATCATCAATGTCAGGATCGACAATCTGCACTTCAGTAAAGGAAAGATTGTACAATTTATATACCATCAGATCAAGTTGCTTTTCGAAAAGCGTTGAATCTTGTTGTTTCCTCCTTAACGATTGGATAATCTCGACAAATTTTTCGAAAAGAAGTGATTCCTTTTTTGTAACCTGTTTGATGCAAATCCGCTCAACATACTGTTTAGTATATCTTCTTGATTTACCGGAAATTTCATCTGTCAGACTTTTAAAATAATATGAATATAAAGCTGAATTTAAGTTTGCCAATAAATACTTTATTGATGGACCAGTCATTAGATATGCGGTATTGGGTATGTAATATTTTATCGCATCAAAATAAAAATCACCCCTCTGAGAGATTTCAAGCCAAACAATTTTTTCCTTTTCAAATTCCTCTAAATACGCACAATTTCTTAGATTAGTCCAATGATCACCTTGGTCATCCCGAGATTGAGCTGCTTCTTTATATTTGGCCAAATGCTTATAAATAGCAGGATAATGTTTGGGTATATCGATTCGAGGTATACTTTTTTCTTTGTTGCCGTTATGTGCATTAATCAGCCACAAATCCGCAAACTCGATCTGATACCGCTTGATATCTTTTCCCCTTAAGATCGGCTTGATGATCTCTGCGCTTTTCGGATCTTCCGCGATCAGTCTGGCTTTGGTCTCGGCATCAATAATGAATGCTTCATTCAAGCCGGTTTTTATACCATAGTTAATTTTTACTTCCCAATCCTTGAGCAGCACGCCCTGCGACTCGATCTTTTGCTTCAGTCGCATTTCCGCCTCTTTGACAATGAGAAAACGATCACCGGAAAAATCACTCACATATTCGTTCTTTTTTCTCTCGATCAACGCCGGCAGCGGTTGATCGTCAATTTTCTCCCGGCTGAGATCCAGCGTCAAAATATCGGCAGTTTCGCTTTTGTCGTTGGCAAAGAGCAAAATATTGGTATACGTCGTGGCGTTGGCAAAAATGGGCGCATCGCCGAAATCGATTAGAATGCGCGGTTGCGTATGCTCCAGTATGAATCGGCGCAAAGGTTCGCCGTAACCAGCGCGCATCCACTTATTGGAAGTGATATAGCAGAGACAGCCCAGATCCCGCAGCAGTTGCCGGCCTCGTTCATAGAAAAGACAATACATGTCGCCGGTGCGTGTAAAAACGGCATAGTCTTCGCCCTCATACAGCGCGGCCAGTCTGCCGCCTTCCTTTTGCAGCTGCACATAGGGCGGATTGCCGATGACAATGTCAAAGCCGTCCTTAATCTCGGGGAAAAAATAGCGCAGTTCGAAAAATTTGACAGTCTGGTTTTGAAACAGATTCTTGTAGCTTTCCCATTTGCTCACCCACGCCGTCTGCGTATCCAGATGCAATTGCCGTTCTTCCCGTTTTTTCTTGCTCGGTGTAAATTGACTGAGCGAGGCGATGAGTTCGAATTTTTCATCGACTTTATGATTGATCAAAGCTACGATCGTTTTGCGCAGCGAACTTTTTTCCTGCGGCGAACTGGCGGAAAAATAATTTTCCACCTGCTTTTGGAAATGGTCGAAAAAATCGTCTTCAAAGATATCCGCCTGCGCCGTTCTGACGTCTTCTTGCTGATGCAGCCGAATCAACGAGTCGGCGGAAACAAATTTGAATTCGAGATTGGGCAGGGCGTGGATGCCGCGATTGGCCTCTTGATCCTGCACCTTTTCTTCTACGATCAAAGAAAGGAAAAACCGCAATTTGGAAATTTCCACTGATATGGGCTGGATATCCACGCCATAAATGGACCTGCGAATGATGTTCAGTTTGCGCGTATAATCCCATAGTTCATGGCTGGAGATTTTTTTATCGATTATCGCTTTCAGAGTGGGATCCAGAATGCTTTGCAGCAGCCGCCGTTTAGCTTGCTCCGCCTTGGGATCGACTTTTTGCAGAATCAGCAGCATCTTTTGCAGCACGCCCATGGGAAAGGCACCGGAGCCGCAGGCCGGATCCAGCACCCTGATCTCGTCCAGACCTGTAATGATCTTGTCCCGCTCTGCCGGGGTGGTTTGCACATCGCTGCTGTAATTTAACAAATCGTCCAGCAGTGCATCGGCCAGACCGGTTCTATGGCGTAAATAGTGTTTAAGGCTTTCATCGACCATGTATTCGACAATAGGGCGAGGCGTGTAGTAACTGCCGGTGGCCTTGCGCGCAGTTTCGCCGGTGATCGGATCGATCTCGGCGAGCAGATTTTCGAAAATGCGGCCCAACATTTCCGGATCGATGGACAGTTCAATGTCGATGGTGGTGTTCTCGTCGATGGTAAAATTGAAGGTTTCAAAAACGGTAAACAAATCAACGAACCATGCGTCCGGCATCACCAGCGTATTGAGATGGCGGGTAACGCCCATCATACGGTCGGGTTCATAAAAATCGTCCTCGTGCGGTTCAAACAGGCCGCCGTTGAGAAACGGGGTGTCTTTGAAGCGGTCGCTGACCACGTCGCTTCTCTCGTCCTGCGGCGTGTTCAACACCTGAAAGAACAAATACTCGAGTATGTTATGATAATAAAAATCATTATCGCGCACCGCCTGCGAAGAGAGAATGTCGTCGCTGATCAGCGGAACGCCATTAGGGCTGCTTTTCTTTTTTAGAAACCAGCAGAACACAAGACGGCCGATCAGGCGAACGGCGAATTCCTGATACTTTTGATGGTGGGGTCCGTTATTGGGCAGGGAAGGCAGACGCAGCAACGCCTTTTCTTCGAACAGATTTGCGCCGATTTTCCGAGAGCCGCCCACCAGGCGTGTGAAAGACAAGGCAATTTCGTTGTAAAATTCTTTATTGACCACCTCAACGGAAAAACGCTCGCGCAGGTCGTGTACATCTTTTACCCGGCCTTTTTTAAGCAAAAATTCATTGGGCGTGTGCGTTTTGCTGTTGGGTCCCAGAAAAAAAGAAAAACGCCGTGGATTGGAAAATTGCTTTTGAACCCGCCCGTCGACCAATTGCAGATCGATGGAAATGTAAGAAAGCCGATAGTTCTGCGAATTGGCGGGAATAAACAACACCAACGCATTGCGCACCATAAAGTCGGCGAGGAAATGAAAGATCTCTTTGGCCAGACTCACGCGAGGATCGTTATCGGAGGAATGATGGATTTCATAAACCGGCAAATTAAGGGACTCGCAACGTCCTAACAGGAAGGCGTGCCTGATGTATTTTGTCTTTATCGTAAAATCGACTTTTTCCACCCGGGGCAGGAAATCGTCAGGCAAAAATCCGCTTTTAAACCATTGTTGATAGCTGTTGCGATCGTAAGGCGTTTGAAAATTCATTATTACATCAGCTCCTCGGAAAGAATGATCGCTTCATCGCCCTCTTCGATTTTTCTGGCGGTTTCCAGCATTACGGACAAATAAGCGCCGGGAAGTTCCTGCTTCAATTTGTCGATGGCCGTGTCCGGCGATTTTAATTCAAGATTGCGTATTTTCTTTAAAAAATAATCGGGCAGAGCATCGAGCGTGCGGATCACCAGGCTTATGTCGCGCAAATAATCTTTATGTTTCGTTGTAACGGCGAGTAGAGCTTCCACTAGGTTCAATGCGTCTCTCTTGCCTTTATCCGAGTTGACCTGGGTTTTGCGCTCGAACAGACTTGATTTCAATTGCTGATAGATTTTTTCAAAGGTTTCGCTCACTGCGGCGGGTTTTTCTCCGACCTCGGCTTCAAACAGAGCCAATGCCGTTTCCGCGCTCAGGGAAATTTCCTGGTCGGCCTTGCCGAGTCTGAATTTATAATCATCGCCTTTCCGGCCAAAGATAAGAACGCCTGTTTCCGCTTTGCTCTCGGTTCTGGCCACTCGGGATCGGTGCGGCAACGCACGCGCCTGCTGAATGAGATCCGGTTGATGCGCTTTGAGATGATACAGAAGGTTTTTATAATCGACATCCCAGGAGCGTTCTTCCTGCACAGCCTGCTCGCGTTCATACTGTTCCCGGAAAAAGGATTCCAAATTTTCATCGCCGGTTAGGACCTGGGTGTCTTCGCCCAGCAGGGCATGAATCATGTCGATCTTTAAGGTGCTGATCTGTTTAACTCGCGTTTCCTCTTCACCGGCAGCAGTCGGGAAAAAGTTGTAAATATAGAGCCGATCGAACACTTTTTTATTGATTCTATTAATACGGCCGACGCGCTGTATGACCCGCGTCGGATTATAGGGAATGTCATAATTCAATATAATTCCAGCGCGATGCAGATTAAAGCCTTCGGAAATGGCGTCCGTAGCGATCAATAGGTCATAGTCATCTCTTTGCTTGCTCGGGGCCAGGCCGGCGTCAAAGTTGAGACGAATCCGGTTTTTATTTAATTGACTGGCATCTGTTGAGCAGTATTTGAAAACGCGGAAATGGGGCTGTAAGGATTCATAGAGATAGCCGGCGGTGTCGCTGAATTCGGTGAAAACGACAATTTTGCGATCCGGCTTTTCCTGCAACAGGCGTTTTAGAACAACCATCAGCATTTCCAGCTTGGGATCGCGACCGATTCCGGCGCCGAACCAGGTTTTGTGGATATCCTTCAGCAGGGCGATATCACGCTCCACATCCTGCATAAATTCGGCTGCAAGATCCGTTTTGGGAATAGTGAATAGACCTTTTTCTTTATAAGCGCCAAGTATTTTATCAAGATCGACATTTTCCAGGTCAAGGTCTGCCTCAACGCCTCCTTCAACCAACAGGGTTTCAACATCCGGCAATCTGCCCTTTTTAAAAATGGGGACAAGTCCCAAACGATAATACCACTCTTTAACCAATTCTGAGGAATGAATCATGGATTCCAGACTGGCCCGAAAGGAAAATTTGGAGCTTTCGAAGCGTCTGACCAAAAGCCAGCGCATGAATTTGGCCAGATTGATTTGGGTTTGCAGCGCCAGGTTGAAATCGCCGTATTCCTGTTCCCATTTTTCACGATATTTTTCGGGTTCATTTAAATAAACGCCGGGTTGATACCGCGCGCCGATAAAACCGCTGTCGACATCAGCCTTATGTGGAGCGATGCGTTCCAATGTATCGCAATATAATCCCGTCAAATCGCCCAACTCGTAATTCAAGAGTTGTGGCGGTTCGATTCGGTTCAATTCGATGTGTTGCCGGTCCAGATCAGCGCGATATTCTTCAATTTCAACAAGGTCGAGGCGAGACCGCCTGATTAAAAGCGGCGCAATGAGATGGCGAATTTCTTTCGCCAAACGCTGAATGCGTACTTTAATTTCCTCAGGCGAATCTGATTTTTGCCGATGTGAACGCAAAATATCCTTATATTCGACGATCAATTGACGGAACTGATAGGCAAGATTTTCCACGGTCTGGATGGTTGATTTGGCAGGAATCTGAAAAAGCTTGATCATGGAAAAAATATCCTGAGGCCGATTGTTGAACGGCGTTGCGGAAAGCAATACCACCCGGTTTCCCTGGCACAGTTTATGGAGATCGGCGTAATCCTTGGTCAATTCATTTCGGAATTTATGCGCTTCATCGATAATAATCAATCTTTGCTCGTCTCCGTCGGCGATGTCCAGCGCTTTATCGATGGCGCCGGTGCTGAAAACCTGCGCGTTGAATTCATAAATATATCGATAATCTTCCCATTGTTCCTTGAGATGCGGTGGCGCAATGATTATTGTTTTTAAACCAAGATTATGAGCGATCGTCGAGGCGATGATGCTTTTGCCCAGTCCGACCACGTCGGCAATAATGACGCCATTATGTTTTTCAATGATGCTCAATGCGGATTGAATGGCATCGGTCTGATATTTGAGATTAAGAAAATTATGGTCGGTGATTTCAGCCGGAAAGCGAATTTTAGCGTCACGGAGACTGAAAAATTCATCCAGCACGCGTACGTACATTAAAAACGGTTTTGGTAGTTTGTTGACCCAGATTCGTTCAATCACTTCGGATTCAAACTCTTTAAAATTTTGCAAACTGACCAAATCAATCGCTGATGTCCACAACTCCTCAAAGAGTGTTTTGGCGTGTTTGAAATGCTCATCACGAAAAACAACATTGATTTCATGACGTCCGGTCAATCCTTGATGAGTCAGATTGCTGGATCCCGTTATGATTGAGCCGGGATAATACCCGCCCTCGTTGTGTTCCGGAGCATTTTCAAATATATACAATTTTGCGTGGTTTGGTTGTTCGGTTTTTCGAAGCTCCAACGATCCGTTTTCAATTTTACGTAAAAACAATGTAAAGGCTTGTTGCTTTTCCAGGCTGTCGAAATAGTCGGTATTATTGAACAATTCGACCAAGGCAGCCAGATAATTCTGCCGGACTTGACCGCGGGATAGATGGACTTCTTGAATGATTTCAAATTCCTTAATCTTATTAAAAAGGGCCTTTTCGGCATCCATACCAACCAGAATCTTTACCTGCTTATCAACCAGCTTCTTATACAGCTCGGTGAAACCTGAGAAATAAAAATAACCGACCAGAGCGTACATAGCTTGAGTTTTCGGCAAAATACTATTGATCAAATGGGATAAAAGATCTTTTTGGTTGGTGATAAATGTGCTGGACATTCTTTGGCCGCTCCACGCAAAACGAACCACTGCCCCTAAGATTCGAGGTTATGAAAAAAATTCAGGCTCAACATAATTTCTTTTAAAAAAATATACAGCAAGCTAAAAATAAAAAAAAGTCAATTTTACGGTTATAGCGGTTATAAAAAATGACTACTTGTATGCTTGGAAATTTCAAGAGGGATAGTTTGACGATTAAAAGTTTTCTATAGCTGCCAGAATCTCTTCTTTTTTCCGATCAACCGCGTCCTGGCCCGTTTGGATGATGTCCGGGATGCTGTCAACCGCTTTGAGACCGAATTGCTTGTCGAATACGATGTTGATGAATATGATCTCGTGATGATGCAGATTGACCGAAAGTGCCAGTTGATTGCGCGTCAACCAGGTAGACTGAAAGGCGATGCAGCGGAATACAGGACATGGCTTTAATGCCGCCGCTTCCCAGCACAACCGCGACTCGAGGCTTTCGTTTTTGACTTTTTTCCGGCATCTCGTCTCTCATACGTTTCGATCAGCGTTATTTCTCATTGCAATTCCCGGATCGCTTCCTCTCTACCAGGGAATATTTTGAAAAGCTGGGTCATTCCGGATATATCAAAAACTTCCTTAACATATTGGTCCAACTCGCAGAGTACAAGTTTACCTTGAACAGGTTTGAGCTGTTTCATGGCGATAAGAAACACGCGCAATCCGGCGCTCGATATGTACTTGACCCGGGAAAAATCGACAAGCAAACGACGTTCATCCGCTGCGATCAGGTCGAGCAATATCTTTTCCAGTTCCGGAGCGGAAAGCGCATCCACCCTTCCCTGCACAGACAGAACAATGATGTTGTCCTGATTTTGCTGTAAAATTTCCATATCCTCGGATCCCTCGATGTAGAGTAAGGTAGCCCTTTCGATGCAAACCTTCGCAAGGTTAAAGCAAATGTATAGTTCAGAAAAGATTGGTTATTGAACAGAGGGAAAAATTTTAAATAATGTGCATAATATTTTCATAAAAACAAAGAAATTCTTGCCCCCCACTCATCTCGGCCAGCGCATCTGGACATCAGGCAAAGCAGGAAAAACATGGTGGGGTTCCTCCTGGTACCAAAAAGCCACGGAAGCGATATCGTCAGCCAAAGGTTGATAGCGATTGTTGGGCCACCAGCCCAGCGCCTGAATGGTGACCTTGAGATCCCGCTCAAAACAGATGGGATCCATGATATGCCAGCGATACAGACTCCATTTCGGCGGACCGTTCTCATTGCCGCGCTTGAGGGTGTTGCCGACATAGGCGGTGGTATAGATTTCCGGAAATCCATAACTGCCGCAAAAATAGTCCTCGGTGCCGGTGCCGCAGATGGTGGGAAATTTCTTGTCGCCGTCCATAAAAAATTTAATTTCGCCTTCGCCAAACCAGCCGTCACTCAACTGCGTCCAGGCTAAAAAAGTACCCACATAGCGGCCGTGTCCTTTTATGCCGTCGACGATCACATACTCGGGATGTTCCCGATCCGTGGTCGCGCGCCGCCATTGCGCGTGGAAATAACCGGCATTTTCAGGCACAGCTGTTTCCGCATAGGTTATTTGAAAGGCTAACAACTCGAGATCCTTGGCGTCTTCATTGGTAAATGTGATCTTGACGTGTTTGCGGAACGGCATGGGCCAATAGCAATTCATGGCATTGGCCGGATTGACGATTACCGCCAAAGAGTTTACGCGGGCAAAGAGCTCGTGACCGACGGCAAAAAAATCCGGCGCCGGCACTTCAATGGAAGGCTTATCCTCAGCATCCCAGTAAAAACGCAATACATGGCTGCGCTTCAGGCCTTCCACCAGCCAGATATGCTGAATGATGCCCGGACCGTTTACATCCATCAGGGTAACAGTCTCGCCTTTGTTGACGCGTAAAAACGGCCGTACCTTCCAGCCCTGTCCGAGATCATCCGCTGCCCGCGCACTGGCAGCCGGGTTGGTTTCAGCGGGATTCGGAACAGCCATGCCGCCGGCGCCTTTTTCACCTGTGGGATTTTCAGCAGAAATGGAACGGGTGCGGCTGTTGCTCAACAAAGGCAAGGCGCTCAAACCAAACTGCGAGAACGACGCCTCTGGTGCGCCGGGCCGACTGTTTTGACGATCACTCTGAGCTGAAAGATTGAACGTCAAACAAAACGCCAAAAAATTTAAAAAAAATCGCTTCATTTTTTTATTCCATTTTAATCAGTGGTGTCGACTAGCGTTTGATCATAACCGCGTGTTCGATGTATACGGGTGTAATCGGTTGTGATTTCTCCCCCATCCGATTCACCGCGGTCGGCGTCTTGCCGATTTTTTGCAGGGTATCGAGACCGCCGATCACCTGGCCAAAAACCGTATACTTGCCGTCCAGCTGTTGCGTGCCGCTACGCGACAAGCAGATAAAAAATTGCGAACCGGCGCTGTTGGGATCCTGGGAACGGGCCATGGAAAGGATGCCCAGATCATGCTGACGATCGTTGAATTCAGCCTTGATGGAATATCCGGGAGTGCCCATGCCGTCGTTATTGGGATCAGCGTCCCGCGTCAGGATGTCCCCGCCCTGAATCATGAATCCGTCAATGATGCGATGAAAGCGCGTTTGCTCAAAATACCCGGCCTTGATCAGACGCTTGAAATTTTTGCAGTGTTCCGGGGCGACGTCCGCATAAAAAGCGATGACCAGAGGCCCTAATGTGGTCTGCAGAACCGCCACTTCCCGTTCTTTCACCTTTTCAACCGGCGTGCTTTTTACTTTTTCAATTATGGCATTGATTTCCGCCGTAGAGAGCGTCTTGCGATTCGTCGTCTGCTGCTTTTTATTTTTGGCTTTGGCCTCGAGACGAGCGGTCTGTTCCGGCGACAGCATTTGCAATGCATTAAAATGTGCGCAAGAAAAAAACAACGAACCTAACAGCAACACTCTTAACAATCGATCCTTCATGACTTCTCCTTTTCGACGGCGTTTATACGACTTCCAACAGGTAGCTGCACGACCTGCTGAACCAATTGCGAATGATTCGCAGTTGCTCTTTTCAGCATCCTTCTGAAACTTGATCCGACACAATTTCGATAATATCTTCCAACATGCGATTAGGGCACTTGCCGTGCATGGAATTAATCATAATCACGACGCTTGCGCCCAAATCGGGTAAATAAGCCATATAGGCAGAAGTGCCGATATTTCCGCCGCCATGTCCCAATGCTTTTTCTCCACTGGTCATTCTTTCTTTAAAACGAAACACGCCCAGACCATATTCTTCACACCAGTAACTTTTAGCTGCCGGATTGAATTTTAACATCTGGGCCAGGGAACCTTCTTTCAGCACCCGGCCCGGAAGAGTGCGGCGCACCAAAGCGCCAGATCATGTGCTGTGATGAACACACCTGATGATCCATAGGTAATGGTCTCATGGGCGCGCCTGGGAAGAAACGTTATATCTTTAACAATTCCCCCTTTCTCGAAATTGTCCCCCCAAACATGAGCCAGCTGCTGTTTTGGAATATCGTCTTCCATTGATAAAAAAGCGTGGGCAAGGCCCAACGGTTGCCAAAAACGGCGTCGCAGCTGCACCGATAAAGGCGTACCGGTAACCTTGGTGATAATTTTTGCCAACAACAAATAATTGGTGTTCGAATAACGAAATCCCTTGCCAGGACTGAAATAGGGCTTATCCAGATAGGTCAGAACGACCTCCGGTGTGAACAAGCTGTCACGATACATGATAAGATCGTCCCAAAGCTTCTGGTTTTCCCAGAACATAAAGATGCCGCTGGTGTGTCCCAATAATTGACGAACAGTAATCATACTATCGATATATGGGTATGGGGGCAGCCATTTCTGCAACGGATCGTCCAGAGAGAGTGCGTCTTCTTCTGCAAGAGCAAGAACGAGAGCGGCTATCATGTTTTTGGTAATACTACCAATAGCAAAGAGCATATCGGGGACTATCGCAACGGTATCGTGTGAAACGCCTGCGACCACACAATGCACGGGACCATCGCCCAGGATTACGGCAGCAGAAGCACCCCGGACATGAAACTGACCAAGACGACGCTCGAGCGCACTGTGAATACGCTCATCGAGAGATCGCCTGTCGCGAGTGCAGGATGCAAATAAAAGAGCGAACAACAAAACGCCAGTAATCAAAATACCGGTTTTCTGCATAGGCCACTCTTCCTTTCGACTGCATGACAGCAATAATTTTCTCAGAGACACCCTGCCGTGCGCTATTTTCCAACAGCGATACTGTCCGCATAAAACCGGGAAGCTGACGGAACCGGAATAGCAAGCGCACAAGGTATTACGAAATGGTTCATGATGCGAAAGAAAACTCGCGTGAATTTAAATAAAATTGTTGATAATGTTACGCCCCTCAAAAAAATTAATTACACTACGCCTGTCCATTTTCCGGATCCAATCGTTTGGTGTAAATCAGCATATCGTCCCCCTCATCGTAATAGTCGCGTATGGTGGCTTCAAGAGTAAAGCCGGCGCTGTCGTAAAAGGCGCGGGTCGGCGCATAATGGTCGCGTCCCGAAGTTTCGGCGATGATTTTGCCGGCGCCCTGTTTTTTTGCCTGACGACAAGTTTCTTCCAGCAATTTCTTGCCGATGCCTTTTCCGCGGAAATCGTTGTGCGTCACGATCCAATAAAGGTCAAAGCACGACTTGGTCATTTCAACGTGACCGAAACAGGAATAAGCAGCCGTAACGCCGTCCACTTCGGCAAAGACAAAGTAATAACCAATGGCCTCGCCATAGTCCAGACGATCATTGATCAACTCGACAGCCACATCGACTTCAAAATCGTAAAAAAAACCCGTAGAAACGACAATCTCTTTAATTCGCTGAACATCTTTTTGTTCAGGTGTTGTGCGAAAAGTCAGGTTCATATTTTTTCCTCTCCCCAATTAGGCCATCTGCGTTTATCAAACAAACCGGATCAGAAAATCGTTTATTATCAATTTTACCCTAATTGAACCATGGGTGCTCGAAAAACAACCTTGCGAAGGTTTAAAACCTTCGCAAGGATACGGTCACGCCGGGTTCTTCAGCGTTGCCGCCCGCGCCACCGTTTCAATGGCAATGGCGGCCAGCGCAGCGCCGTAATCGAGATCGATATTTTTCATCGTATCATTGGTATCATGATAGCCCTTGCGATTGATGTCATAGTTTTCCATAAACAACACCACCGGAACGCCCACATCTGAAAAAATCTGTCCGTCGGTATTGAAAATGGAATTGTTCGGATCATACTGTGTCCGCACTTCTCCATACACGGCCAGGTGCCTGGCGATGTCCGGAATTTGCTGCGAGCCGCTTATTCTGTTCCCCCCGCCAAGATGCTTGCGTTCCGGCGTTTGGTTCCAGACAGGCGCCAGATGATTCCAGATCATATTGGCCATATGAGCCTGCTTGGCCAGCCGGTACGAGGCCGCGCTTTTACCCGGCGAAATCTGAAAAATATTTTGATCGCTGTCCCGGTTATGGCCGATCATGTCCATGACATACACGCCAACAACATCCGTGTCCGAGAGATCGATCCGGTTTCCATCCTCTTGTTTCAGAACAACATTTTTTTCAACCAGCATACGACAGAAATTTCTGGCGCCCATGCAATCGGCCGGAAACTCTTCGCCGGTCAAATGAAGCAACCAGACGTCTCTTTCGAGTTTTCCCTCCTTGGCCAGACGCAGAAAAATCGGCGCCGCTTGCAGCAGCGTGGCGCTGGCGGAATAATTGTCGTCCGCTCCATTAGCGCTCAGCCGGGCGCCGGAACCGCCCGACTCTTTTTCGTATACGTCTTCCATATAGGCCGTATCATAATGATCCGCCAACACCACAGCCTGCTTGCGGTTCCTGCCGGGAATGACCAGTAGAATATTTCTTTCATAGAGCTTGCCCGTTTGATTAGCGATCCATCCGCCGTAGAGCGCGTACTCAAAATCCGTTTCCCATTTAAAAGGGAGTTCGCCGTACAAGGCCACGCCGTTCATCTCCGCATCGGCAGTCGCTTTCTGGTATCGTTTGATGAAATAATCGCCGACATCCTCAAGATCGCGCTTCCTCGCATCCACCGCTTTCCGGGTCGCCTCATCGGTGATAATATCGGCATTGTCCTTATACTTGTATTGACCTTCGCTGAGATATTTAATGTCGTTCCACCATTTCTCTTCAAAATCTCGGCTGGCTGTAAGCGAAAAGGTGATTGGTTCAGGCCAAACTGGAGGTCGATCCGGTTCAATGATCTCCTCAAGATGTTTTCTCATCTTGACAACAGGCTCGGATTTTTCGGCATGCAGCGCGAGTTCATCCAGCCACCTATCGAGCGTTTTATGCTTGGCCATGTTCAGCATGGCCTGGGCAAAAGAGCGTGAAAGAGGTTTCCCCTGTTCCATTTGATGATATTCAAAAAGCGAGAGCAGATTTTTTGCGGTCTGATGTGCATAATAATCCTCTTTCTCGTTGTCAAAATCACGCAAAGCGGAAAGATACATCTCCCGTTTCTGTATTCTCGGCCACAACTCGACCGGAGCGGTCATGTGCACATCTTGCTCATGATAACCGGCCATGTATCCGGCAAGACTATCCGGCAATATTTCCGCATGATCAGCATCCTTTGGCAGAAAGGCAACCAGTGGTCGATGCCAATAGATGCTGTGCCGGCCTGTTTTCATCGGCGGATAAAAAAAACGATAGCCGAACAACCCGCCCTGCCGGATCATTTCTCCGGCCTGATATATTTTTTCACGATCCGCTTTAGGGCCGTTCAGCAACAGATTAAAATCATCGTCCCAGATTTGGCAATTTCTTGCCAGCGGTTTATCATATAAACCCAAAGCATCTGAATCGGTGCTGAACAGCGCCTTGGCTATTTTAACCTGATGAGACGCCTGGTTGAGTTCATCCTGATAGCGATACAGCTTTTGCCAGCGATGGGTTCGGCTGAATGAATTTTTTAGCAATTCTTCATTGATTGCACGCATTTGCTTGTCCGGCCGCGGTTCCTGAAACCAGCCGTCCTGCCCGGCGCGCATGCCCACAAGGCCCTGATTACGACCCACCAGATTGATCAACGGAATTTGACCTGCATCGGCGCATGCTTGCTTCAACTTGATATAATTTTGCATACCCCAAAACACCAGACTGCCCGGGAACGGCAGCAGCGCCAGCTTGCCGGAAAGATACAGCTTTTTCACCTGCGCCGGAAGCAGGCTGAAAGGACGAAAGGTTAAAAGATATTTTACCGAGCTGAAATCTGCATCCTCCTTGAGCAGGAATTCCTTTGTCCATCCGGGTAGTGAAGAATCTGCTGCGACAGCCAGTATGCGAAATCCTGCCTCGCGGAGTGATTGCTTGGTGGTCAGGCGCTTTTCATACGCTTGATTGATCAGTCCGGAAAAAAATTCGGTAACCCTGGTCCCCGGCCATTCCGTATCCGGATTGGTATAAAAACCTTTCCAGAAAGTCGGTTCCGGATCATGAATGCTGTTGCCGAAAAAAGTCCAGATGACGCGGCCTTTATCGTCCTGCGTGCGCGACAGCATCAGGGGCAACAAGGTGATAAACCGTTCCTGTGCAAGCTTGCCGGCCTTACTCGCCAATTCTTCAGGCCAATAGGGGTTGTTTTTCAGGTTCTGTCCATTGGGACCGTGAATATGATTTTCGCTTTCGCCCTTGCCCAGTTTGATGATGTTGTTCACAATCTGTTGCCCGATATGCTGCAGGCCCGGCTTGAGCTCGTACTCTTCCTCCACCTCGGAGATCAACCAGCCGAAGGGATCCTGTTCAGCAAAAATCCGTGGATCAATCTTGCCCATGGGTTTCAGTCCGACCATGGGAGAGGGCATAAATTCCGAATAAGCGGGAATCGGATAGCTTTTGTCACGTCCGAACCAGGGGTGGCCGGCTGCCAGTGTCTTCCAACCTTTAGCTTTTTGGATTGCCATGATCAAAACTCCCAGACAAGATAGTATAATCAACATCCTTTAGCTGCCAGCAAATTAGCCAACCGAAAGGCCAAATTCAAGCAAAAAAGTCAACTGCCATGTACAGTTTTGTCTTGATATTTATCATATTATTAGTATATTAAATTCTTCAACAATTGTAAATCGGAAATCAATATCATGACTACAGTCAAATTCGGCATTATCGGTTTGGGACTGATGGGCAAAGAGTTCGCCGGTTGTGTCAGCCGTTGGTGCCATCTGCCGGATTTCCCGGTGCGTCCGGAAATCGTCGCTATTTGCGACAGCAATCCCTCGCTGTTCGCCTGGTATATGCAAAATTTTCCTTCCATAAAAAAACAGACCACCGATTATCGCGAACTGCTGTCCGAGCCGGCGGTGGATGCGGTCTATTGCGCGGTTCCGCACCATCTGCATGAAGAACTGTACTGCGCCATAGTGCAGGCCGGCAAACATCTCATGGGTGAAAAGCCCTTCGGCATTGATAAAAAAGCCAATGAACAGATCAATAGAGTTATTGAGAAAAATTCTGATTGTTTTGTTCGCGTCACCTCTCAATTTCCTTTTTTCCCTGCCGTACAGCGCATCGCTGCCATGATTGAAGGTTCCGCTTTCGGCGAAATCATCGAGGTGAATTGCGGCTTTAAACATTCCAGCGATCTCGATCCGAACAAACCGATCAACTGGAAACGCATGATCGAGATGAACGGCGAATACGGTTGCATGGGCGATCTGGGATTGCATGTCTGTCACGTGCCGTTTCGAGCCGGATGGACTGTTAAAAATGTTCGGGCGATTCTTTCCGATATCATCAAAGAACGGCCGGACAGTGAGAAAAAAAAGATCCCCTGCCTAACCTGGGACAATGCAACCTTGTTCTGCGCAGCGGTTGCCGGCAGGCAGAGCACCGACTCTTTTCCATTAACCATGAAAATGCAACGCATCGCGCCGGGCGAAAAAAACACCTGGTACATTGAAATTCTGGGCACTCAAGCGAGTGCACGTTTTTCAACAAAAAATCCCAAGCAACTGCAGATTTTAGAATATCAGGGCGGCGAACAGGTATGGCAGCATATCGATATGGGATCAGAGACCGCCTTCCGCACCAACACCGGCGCCATTTTCGAGTTTGGTTTTTCCGACGCCATTCTGCAGATGTGGGCAGCCTATTTGTACGAGTTGCATTATAAAAAACCGCTGAAAAAATTCAGCGGCTGTGTCACGCCGGAAGAAGCAGCCATGAGCCATGCGTTGTTTACCGCTGCGCTGGAATCGCAGCGCGGGGAGAAAACCGTAACGCTGATTTAGCCTGGTTTATTGATAATCCGGACACGCCGGGACCAAATGTCGGACACCATTGGAGACTGTCGCAAAAGGCAGCACAACCCCGGGGTCACGGTTTTTGTGACCCCGGGTGTTTCTTAACTCATTGATTATGTGCCGAGAGACACCCGGAGTGGCCGCAAAAAACGCGGCCACATCCGGGGTCTGGGGTTTTGCGACAGTCTCTGAAGATGTCCGACATTTTTAACCATTTTGCGCGAAAAACTACTCGTAATAAACTAAAGTTCATTACTACATGATTATGTCCAACACTCATTTTGTAGTGGAAAAATATAAAATTTTACATGGCAAAAAATCCGTTCTCATCCGTTTCATCTACGTTTGCTTTTTGAAAAAAATCACCAGCTAAACCAATTTTTAAATGTGCCATATGCAAATGCCGGGCTCTTCAAGACGCCCGGCATTATTATGACCAGCGATTACTTTTTATCATCGACCACTTCATAATCCGCTTCTTCCGCGTCGGGTTTTTTCTGCTCGCCGGATGGTTCGGCGCCGGGAGCAGCGCCCGGTTGCGGGCCCGCACCCTGGCTGCCGGCAGCTTCATACATCTTGCCGGCCGCCTGATGCAGAATCTGCGTCAACGCTTCGATGCTGGATTTCATCTCTGCCACATTTTCGCCTTTAACCGCCTCTTTCAGACGACCAATGCCGGCTTCCAACTTGTTTTTCGCATCGCTGTCGATCTTGTCGCCCGCTTCCTTGAGTTGCTTTTCGGTCTGATAAATAATCTGATCCGCCTGGTTGCGGATATCTATCAACTCGCGTTTTTTCTTGTCCTCCGCCGCATGCGACTTGGCGTCGTTCACCATCTTGTCCACTTCGTCCTTGCTCAGGCCCGTGGACGCGGTGATGCGAATGGACTGTTCCTTGTTGGTGGCTTTGTCTTTGGCCGAAACATTGAGAATGCCGTTGGCGTCAATGTCAAAAGTCACTTCGATCTGCGGTACGCCGCGCGGCGCCGACGGTATGCCGTCCAGATGAAAACGACCCAACGTGCGGTTGTCCACCGCCATCTCGCGCTCGCCCTGCAGCACATGAATCTCTACTGTGGTCTGATTATCCGCTGCGGTGGAGAACACCTCGGATTTGCGCGTGGGAATGGTAGTGTTCTTTTCGATGATTTTGGTGGCCACGCTGCCCAGGGTTTCAATGCCCAGAGACAACGGCGTCACGTCCAGCAACAGCACGTCTTTTACGTCGCCGCCCAACACGCCGCCCTGAATAGCAGCGCCCACGGCAACCACCTCATCCGGGTTCACGCCGCGATGCGGTTCCTTGCCGAACACATCGCGTACGATCTGCTGCACTTTGGGCATGCGCGTCGAACCGCCGACCAACACCACTTCATCGATTTGCGCGGCGCTGAGACCCGCATCCTTCAAGGCCGTTCGGCACGGTTCAACGGTGCGTTGAAACAGATCATCGCACAGCTGTTCGAATTTGGCGCGCGTCAGCGTCATGCTCATATGCTTGGGACCGGAATCCGTGGCCGTAATGAACGGCAGGTTGATTTCGGTTTGCGCCGTGGTGGAAAGTTCGCACTTGGCTTTTTCCGCCGCCTCTTTCAAACGCTGCACCGCCATGGGATCCTTGGACAGATCAACGCCTTCCAATTTAATGAACTCATCCACCATCCAATCGATAACGCGTTGATCGAAATCATCGCCGCCCAGATGCGTGTCGCCGTTGGTGGATTTCACTTCAAAGACGCCATCGCCGATTTCCAATACAGAAATATCAAACGTGCCGCCGCCAAGATCGTAGACCGCGATCTTTTCGTTCTTTTTCTTGTCCAAACCATAGGCCAGAGATGCGGCCGTCGGCTCATTGATAATGCGCCGTACATTCAGGCCGGCGATCTCGCCGGCTTCTTTGGTGGCCTGGCGCTGCGAGTCGTTGAAATAGGCCGGCACCGTGATAACCGCGTCGGTCACTTTTTGTCCCAAATAATCTTCAGCCGTCTGTTTCATCTTTTGCAGTATCATGGCGGAAATTTCCTGCGGCGTATATTCTTTATCATCGGTTTGCACTTTAACCACATCGTTCTGACCGCGCGCCACTTTGTAAGGAACCTCCTCACGCTCGCGATCCACCTCATTGTAACGACGTCCCATAAACCGTTTGATGGAATAGATGGTTTTCTGCGGATTGGTGATGGCCTGGCGTTTCGCCACCTGGCCCACCAAACGTTCACCGGATTTGGTAAACGCCACGACAGAGGGCGTGGTGCGTGCTCCTTCCGAATTGGGTATGACCACCGGTTCGCCGCCTTCCATAACTGCAACGCAGGAATTAGTGGTACCCAGATCAATGCCGATAATTTTTCCCATTGCGTGTTACTCCTTTATATTAATCAGTTAATTTTGCTTATAAAATTTTCCACATTCTATATACAAAACTCATGCCAGTAAAATTATTTTTATCTAACATAAAATAAAACAGGCGTATAGAAACTTGTTTCTCTACGCCTGTAATTTTACAAATATGTCAATTAGACAGAAAAACTGCCATTATGACAGAAAAAAGGTCATGCTGCTGCTTTATCGGATTTATCTGTGGTTTTTGCTTCAGCCGGCTTTGTCTCTGTGGTTTTGCTTTCAGTTTTGCCTTTATCAGTTTTTGTTTCGGAGGAACCAGCGCCGGTTGCAGTGCTGCTAGAGTTGCTCTTTTTATAATCGGTGATATAAAAGCCGGAACCCTTAAAGATCAAACCCATGCCGGCGCCCATCAGTCGTTCCACCGGTCCATTGCATTTGGGGCATTTGCTGACAGGTGCTTCGCTCATTTTCTGAAAAATATCAAACCGATCATTGCACTGCAAACAACGGTACTCGTACGTAGGCATAACCTTCCTCTTTCCGCTAGAACAAAAACAAAAACGCCCCGGCAACAGGCTTATTGCCGGGGTTGAGAAATTACTTTTTCTTGGGTACTCGCAGGGCGCGCAAGAAACTGGCGTCGTCGCGGGTAATGCGCAGCAACACCACGTCATCTTCTTTAACGTCTTTCAAGGCAGCGTTGAATTCGCGCACGCTCTTGATGGCTTTATTGTTCACCGAGGTGATGATATCGCCCCGTTCGATGCCCTTGCGGTCTGCCGGTGAATTGGGCGTCACTCTGGTCACCACTACGCCGCGCAGATCCGTAACCTCCAATCGCTCTGCCAGTTCGTCGGTCAAATCCTGAACCGTAAGGCCCAGTTGTTTTGTGTTTTCTTCCGGTTGCGTTGCATCCGTTTCTTTTTCCTCAGCCGGTCGTTCACCCAATTTTACCGTCAGAGTTTTTTCCTTATTGTCGCGCCAGATGACCATATCAACCGCAGTGCCCGGAGCAAATCCGGCAACATAATTGGTCAGTTGTTCGGAGCCGCTGATTTCCGTTTTGTTTATTTTGAGGATGATGTCATCCTTTTGTAAACCGGCTTTGTCCGCCGGACCATCCGACACCACGCGTTGCACCAGCGCGCCCTTGACTTCTTCCAAGCCCATGGCCTTGGCCATATCCGCGTCCATATTCTGGATGTAAACGCCCAGCCAACCGCGCGTGACTTTGCCCTTGTTGATGAGTTGGTCCATAATATTGCGCGCCAAATTGACCGGTATGGCAAATCCGATGCCCACATTGGCCTGGCCGACGATGGCGGTGTTGATGCCCACCAGTTCCCCTTTCAGGTTGACCAGGGCGCCGCCGCTGTTGCCGGGATTGATGGCCGCGTCGGTTTGAATGAAATCCTGATAGGTCAGGCGATTGCCGCCGCCCAATCCGGTCAACGAGCGTCCCTTGGCGCTGACAATGCCGGCGGTCACCGTATTTTGCAGTTCATCCGAAAACGGATTGCCGATGGCCAGGACCCACTCGCCGACTTCCAGCTGCCCGGAATCGCCGATGTTGATGGTCGGCAAACCGGTCTTGTCAATTTTAATAACCGCTATATCGCTGGCAGGGTCTTTGCCGACTACTTTGGCGTCATATTCTTTTCTGTCAATGGTCACGGTTATTTCATCCGCATCGTTGATCACATGATTGTTGGTGATAATGTAGCCGTTGGGATTCACGATGACGCCGGAACCCAGGCCGCGCATCACCCGTTCACCCTGCTCGTCCGGCATATTGAAAAACTGACGGAAAAAGGGATCATTAAAAAAAGGATTGGCCCGTTGTTTAACGATCTGTTCGCTGTTGATGGTGACCACAGCCGGACTGGCCATTTTGGCCACATGGGCAAATGCTTTGCTCAGACTTTGCAGTCCCTGCAGATCATCCGGCGTCGGTGCATTGGCGCCCAGCGCCACATTGGCTTCGTTGCGATTGGCCGCTGCATTGCCGATCAGGGCGTTGAAATTGGCTGAAACCACCATCATGATCACGATGCCGATAAAGATGCCCAGGAACAGCAGCATCAGATTTTTTCTGCTTTTCATTTCGCTTCCTTTCAAATTATAACCAGTTTGTCTTGCCGGTTCTTTTAACGAAAAGAAACGCGTCCGGTTCCATATTGTTTTCATTTTTCAAAAGTCCATACCGGTTTGTGCTGCAAATTTTTTTATCGTCTCTTTCGCCGTCTCACTGAGATCGGTCGGGATGTCCACATGCACGATCAGATAAAAATCGCCGACGCTCTGCTCGGTTTTGACGCCCAATCCTTTGAGTTTGAACAACTTTTCATTTTGCGTGCCGGCCGGTATTTTAATCTCCACCTTGTGACCATACGGTGTAATCGCTTGCACAACCGAACCCAATAACGCCTGCGCCAGATTGATAGGCACGGTGCGATAGACGTCCAAACCCTGACGCCGAAAAAAAGGATGCGGTTGCACATGCACGGTGATAAACAGATCGCCGTTTTTCCGGCTATATGCAGAAGAACGGCCCTGACCGGACAAACGAATTTTTTTACCGTCCTCGATGCCGGCCGGTATAGTCACGGAAATTTTTTTCTGCCGCTCGCCTTGCAGCGCTACTATTTGCTTGCCGCCCTGTAGCGCGGTTTCAAACGGAATGGTAATTTCCGCATACAGATCCAAGTCTTCAGCCGCATCGGAAAAACCGGACATGCCGCTGTTTGCGCTGAAAAACTGGGAAAAGATATCGTTGAGGTTCACATCATCAAACGAATAGGTGGTGCGCGCCCCGCCACGGCCGCGTTGCCGAAAATCGAAACCGGAAAAACCGGACGCGCCCAGCTTGCGCATCTGGTCGTACTGCGCCCGTTTCTTGTCGTCGCTTAATACAGAATAGGCCTCAGAAATTTCCTTGAAACGCTCTTCGGCTTTTTTATCATTGGGATGCGCATCCGGATGGTGCTTTTTAGCCAATTGCCGATAGGCTTTCTTGATATCGTCGGCGCCGGCCTGCTCGGTCACGCCCAATATTTTATAATAATCTTTATTCATAACAACGCTTGCCATTCTTGCACAATTCTACCTTATGCACGTGCAATTTTCTATTGCAAGCTATGTGCCAAAATAATAAAAATAACGTAAATATTTGTTTATATTATAATAAATATTACCCTATGAATATTTTATTATTTGTCAAAATGGCGCATTTTGTCATAATTTGACAATATTAATCGTCACGACGCATTAAGATTAAGCGTACCAGCTGTAGTACAGCAGTAGCAGCCGCAGCAACATAGGTCAAAGCCGCTGCACTCAACACGCTTCTGGCGCCGTTGACCTCCTCGTTGCGCAAATAGCCTCCGGAGCTGAGCTGGGCCATAGCGCGACGACTGGCGTTGAATTCCACCGGCAAAGTGATCAGGGTAAATACCACAGCGGCGGAGAAAAGAATGATGCCGACGTCGATCAGAATCGGCAGACCCAGAAACATGCCGCCGATCAACAGGGGAAATGCCAACGTGGATCCCAGATTGGCCACCGGGACAATGGATGATCGCAGGGCCAATGGCGCATAGGAAGTGTGGTGTTGAATGGCATGGCCGGTTTCATGAGCAGCCACGCCCAACGCGGCCAGAGAGTTGGACGCATAGACGTCTTCGGAAAGCCGCAGCACCTTGCTTCTGGGATCATAATGATCGGTCAGGGAGCCTGCCACTGCTTCCACCTGAACATCACTGATGCCGTTGCGCTGCAACAAGCTTTTTGCCACCTGAGCGCCGGTCATGCCGGAGCCGGCCCGCACCTGACTCATTTTATGAAAGGTGCTCTTCACTTTCCACTGTGCATAGAGGGAGAGGATCAACGCCGGCAACAACAAAATAAAATCCTGCATGGTGAAAAACATATAACCTCCTGTTTAATTTACTTCCTTAATTGAGCGTTAGCCGCTGGAAAAACAGCCTGTCAAAGGTTTTAAGCCTACAATCTTCACTCAATCTGGGCATCTATTAGATTCAAATCCAGCTTGAAGGATTCAGTTCTAAATTGAGCGACAAGTGCGCGAAAAACAACCTTGCGAAGGTTTGCAACCTTCGCAAGGGATCGCTCCACTCAGGTCAGAGCAAACTGAATGCAGCCGCGCCCAGCACCGTGCCGCTCTCGGTTACGATTTCTACGCGCCATTCTCCGGATTGTTTCATAAAAAGCTGGCGCCGGCTCCACACCCGCACATGCTTGCCATGCACCACCATGCTTTTTTCAAATACCATGCGTTCGCCGTTTTTCCAGCGATGCGTTATGGTTACCGGTCCCTGCAATGCGGTTAACATGGTCCAGCAAAAAAGATAATCCACACGACGACTATACGCCGGTTTAATTCCCAGCGGACGCCCACGGTCCACATCAAGACAGATGACAGCGCGATTCAACGCGATGGGACCGTGCGGTGTGCTGGCCACGGCTAAAACCGTATCCGGCTCGCTTGTTTCCTCATCCAGAAAGGCCGGACGTTGCAAAGGTTCTGACTTTTCGACGCGCCAAATCACCCAGACGGCCAGGATCAACAGCGCCAACAGCGACCGTTTGATCCACCTGGAACGAATGTGGATAATCTTGATCATCGCTGCTGTCCGGTCTCAAAGATATTTTATCATGATGAGCTTGTTGCCCTCCTGCGTATTGCGCTGATAAGAAACCTCATCCATGGAACGGCGGATAATGTGCAATCCCATGCCGCCGGTCTGACGTGCAGCCGCAGCGGCCATGACGTCAAAACTATCATGACCGGCTTCAAAGCCGTCTCCCTGATCGATGACCTGTACTTCCATCTTTTGCGGAGACTGATATACGGCGACGCGTACGCTTTTGGTCGGATCCGAATGATAAGCATGCTCTACGGAATTCAAACACGCTTCATAAACCGCCAGTTTTATCTTGTTCACCTCGTTTTCAGAAAAACCCAGACGGCGGCTGATCACCACCACAAAATCACACGCTTTATAGACCACATCCGGTCGGCTGGGAATGGAAATGGATTCGACCTGCGGACCGTTATGGGAATTTTCATTTGTCGTCACCGGTTCCGCATGGTGAACCGGAATACTCTCCGTTTTTTTCTCCAACATATGCAAATAACTAAAGAGATCAAAATTTTTTAAATCTTCCTGACTGCTCTGCGCGACATTGATCAGGTGCAGATCGCCGCCGTGGCGACGGGTGCGGGCGGTCAATTCCAGCAGCAATACGATCAAACTGGGAGAAAGCTCCTGCACATGGCCGAGATCCATGACGAACATCCGATAACGGTTGCGGAACTGCTCTTCAAAAGCGGACAAGATGCCGGGTATCAAAGAGATGTCCAGCGCGGAACCGACCGGCAGCAGTCGCACCACATCATTCTCCTCGAGAAAAATCTTAACCAGTGTGTTGTTCATGACGGTTCGTCCATATGCGCCAATTCCCGTTTCAGCACCTTGCCTAAAAAGCTCTTGGGCAGTTCGCGGCAAAATACGATTTTTTTAGGTATCTTGTACTTGGCCAATTTTCCATAACAAAACTGTAAAAGCTCGGTCTCCGTTGTTGAACGGTTCGGTTTCAGAATCACGAAAGCTTTAACCACAGATCCGTAATATTCATCCGGCATGCCGACGGCTGACGCTTCCAGCACATCCGGATGGTCGTGAATCACGTCCTCCACTTCACTGGGGTACACGTTATAACCGCCGGTAAAAATAATGTCCTTTTTACGATCCACAATGAAAAAGAATCCATCCTGATCGCGATAGCCGATGTCGCCGGTGCGCAACCAGCGGTCGTGCAACAGCACGGACGCGGTTTCCTCAGGACGCTGCCAATAACCGGACATGATTTGTGGTCCGCGCACCTGAATCTCGCCGATCTGGCCGACGGCCAAGGGTTGCTGTGAATTGAGATCGCAGATGCGGGCCTCGGTATTGGGCAAAGGCAGACCAATGCTGCCGAGTTTTCTCATGCCGCGCAGCGGATTGCAATGGGTGATGGGCGATGCCTCGGTCAGGCCGTAACCTTCCACCAGATGTCCATGAGTCAGTTTTTCAAAATCGCGTTGTATGGAAATCGGCAGCGGCGCGCCGCCGCTGATGCAGGCGCGCACGGACGACAGGTCCACGCGCTTACGTCCGGCATAGGCGACGATGGCGCCGTACATGGTGGGCACGCCGGGAAAAAGCGTAACCCGATAACGTTTGATTTCACGCACGATTCGTTTCAAATCAAATCGCGGTTGCAACACCAGGGTGGCTTTGGCCTGCACCGCCAGATGATGACAGGCGGTCATGCCATAGCTGTGGGTAAACGGCAGAACGCCCATGACGACTTCATTACGGTCTTTGACATCGCCGATCCAAACGCGTGCCTGCAAGGTGTTGGCCACAACACTGCGATGGCTGAGCATGGCGGCTTTGGCAATGCCGGTCACGCCGCCGGTGAACAGCAACAGCGCCGGCAAGGCCGTGCGGATGGGCGCCGCCAGAGACAACGGTTTGTGAGCGAGCAGCTGTCGAAAGAACAGGGTGTCTTTGCCCTGTTTGATTTTTTCAAGGGTGCGCTGCATGCGCTTGCGAAATTGCATCGCCCAATTCATCAACGGCGGCATGTAGGTTTCAATGCAGGCCACAACCACATGAGAAAGCGTGGTCTGCGCCCGCAGCCGGCTGATGCGGCTGTAAAAACGATCCAGGATCACCAAAATCTTTGCCTGGCTTTCGACAATTTGCTGATGCAATTCACGTTCACTCAACAGCGGACTGATGGGCACAATCACGGCGCCGGTATAAGCGGTGGCCCAATAACTGATGAGAAATTGCGGAATATTGGGCAGACAGAGCGCCACACGATCACCGGGTTGCACGCCGAGTTTTTGCAGGCCGTTGGCGAAACGCATGGACAAATCGTGCAAACGACGATAGGTGAATTTGCGATTATAATAAATGAAAGCGGTTTTCTGCCCTGCGCCGGCAGCGGCTTCATCCAGAAAGTGATATAACGGTTTGTCCGGCAAATCCATATGAAAAGGCACGCCGGCGTCATAATGCCTGAACCAGGCTTCATCGCGATGCAATGTCAGGGTTTTAAAAAAGCGCTCGCGAATGGCAGCCAGGCTGTTGCGCGTTGCACGGGCAAACAGGGATATGTCTTTGACCAGTTTCATCCGTTCCCACTTGTTTCATCTCGGCCGGCTGCAGTTACAAAAATGCCCGCTCTTCCGGCAACCGGGCATTTGGTTTCACAAATGCCGCAGCCGATACAGACGTCCTCGCGCACATAGGGAAATTTGACCATGACCGTTCTACCGTCCGGCGTGCGCGCTTCACGGGCATCAAATTTTATGGCTTTATCCGGCAAAGGGCAGTGTTCTTCGCACACCAGGCAATCTTCCTGCCGATACCAGGGGATGCACCTGCTTTTGTCAAAATAGGCAGTGCCCATTTTTACTTTCTGTTTTTCCACCACGGTCATTCTGCGAATGGCGCCGGTCGGGCAAACCTGCCCGCAGAGATTGCAGTTATATTCGCAATAGCCCTGACGCATGGCCGCCACTGGACTCCACACGCCTTCCCAGCCGGATTCGGTAAACGCCGGCTGCAGGCAAGCGCCGGCGGATGAACAGATGCGCACACACGCCTGGCAGCGAACACAGCGATCAAAAAATTCATTTTCCGCCAAAGCGCCTGGCGGACGAATCACCTGACCGGTCTCATGGGGGTCGCGGGCGGTTGCTTTAACGCCGGTCAAACCGATCAAACCCGTGGCCGACGCTTGCAGAAAACGACGTCGGGAAAAATCGATCATGTTCTTGCCCCGGTTCCGGCCCCATCGATAAGAGATCGCATCGGGCTTGCACACGGCAACGCACTCGGCGCATGCAACGCACTCTACGGTGTTGTTGACGGTATAATCGTCTTCCACCGCATTCATGCGACAGTGATGCCGGCAAACGCCGCATTGGCTGCATTGTTCTGAAACATATCGTTTGGCAATGCGAAATTTGGCAAACAGTCCCAACAGCGCACCCAGGGGACACAGGTTGCGGCACCAGAATCTTTTCGAAACCAGTCCGAGCGCTAAAATCGCGATAAATATCAGGCCGATGGCCATACTCTGGTGAAAGCCGGCGTTTTGGATCGGCAACAGCCATTTTTGCGACCAATCGTACAAAGCATACCACTGATCATCGGCCAGTCCGGCGCTAAAGCCGAAAGAGAAAACGGCCGTGCAGATCACCATAAAGGCCGGGTAGATAAAAACAGTCAGGGTTCGCGTCAACAGCGCGATGGGATCAAAAAACCAGACAGCCTGGAATGAAAAAAGCGCCGCCGTCATAACCGCTGTTAGTATAAAAAATTTCCAGGAACGAAAACGGAGGCTGTTTTTCTCGCTGTTTTTCATTCGCGTTTTTTTTATCAGGCGATCACTGGCGTCGATGACGCTGCCCAGCGGGCAGATCCAACCGCAGAAAAAACGGCCAAAGGGGACGGTCAACGCCAAAATCACCAGAGACAGAATCATGGTAGAAGTGCAAGTCCGGTCTGCGAGCCAGGTGGTCAAACCCAGCAGAGGACTGGCGCGCAAGAAGAGATCAGCCGGCCAACCCGCCTGATACGGGAATCGTGCCGATAAAAAAAGGGCAATGAAGAGCAGAAAAAATAAAATCTGTGAAATTTGTCGAATACGCATCAACATAAGGCAGATCAGCTTTTCATGAAACCATACGCACCGGTTCCCGTTTGTCGTCAGCCGTTCACTTCCATGACATGCACCAGCTTGAGATCCAACTCTCCCAAACCCCTTTTACTGGCCGTTTGCAGATATTCCACCTGCATGGGATTGATATCGAATAAAGACATCGCATAAGCATCGACCGCCACACGATCAGCTCCGGCAATGATGGTTTGTTTTTCCACCACATCGGCCAGGTTGCCGCCGGTGGGACCATTGCGCACCAGAATACGCCAGGCATCGATGATGGTCAACGCCGGTTTTATCGCCATATTGATATCGACGATCTTGGTCATGAATTTATTGTGCAGGGCGCCGCGTTGACCGCCGAGCAACCCCATGATGTTTTTAAATCCGAGCGTGACGCGTGAAATACCGTGATCCTTGGCAATGGGCATGTTGATGATCACGTCCGCCTCCAACGCGTCCTGATAAAATTTCCAGGATTTGATCAATTCGCCCTGAGGAATCGCCACGTCTGTAAATCGGCTGTCGACGATGTGACGAACTTGTGCGCCGGCAGCAACAGCGGCTTTTTCAATACCGCTGTGCTCATAGCAACGTCGCGCTTCATGGCAGGTGCGATCAAGAACGCGCACCCGCTTGGCCCCGGCCGCGAGACATAGTTTTATCACTTGCGCTAATGCTTCAGGATTGGTATTGGCAGCTTGTTCCGGAGAACGATCCCAGCCGATGTTCGGCTTGAGCAAAACGGTTTGACCTTTTTTGACAAACTGGGACATGCCGCCGAGGCTATCGATGGCTTTGCGGACCAGATCAGCCGGCTGTCCATTGCGACAAACCGCGATGCGAGAGGTGGCTTTGACCGAATCTGCAGCCAGAAGGCCGGTGGACAGCGCCAATCCGGCGCCGGCATACTTGAAAAAATCACGTCGCTGCATGGGTATATTTCCTCAGTTTTTAGCCATGTGATTCTGGTGCAAAATAAGCAAAAGCCCACCGATGTCGGTGGGCTTTAAGTGCCGAAGCCGGGATTTGAACCCGGACGCCCGGTGGGCACTACCCCCTCAAGATAGCGTGTCTACCAAATTCCACCACTTCGGCATCATCGAACCAGATTATTGTTGCGGTTGCGCAGGAGCAGTCGGCGTCGGCGATTGCGGTAAGCTTTTTGCCGGCGAAGCGGCTCTACGCTCGCGACTCTGTTCCACCAGACTGGACTGGCTCACGCTGCCCCGGGTCATAAACCCCATTATCAATGCAATGATCATGAAGGCAGCGGCCAGAATCGCCGTTACCTTGGACAGGAAACTGGCGCTGCCGCGTCCACCAAGCATCGCGCCCATGGAATCGATGCCGCCAAAAGCACCGGCCAAACCGCCGCCCTTGCTGGACTGGATCAGAATCACAAAGGTCAATAAAACACAGATGATGAAAAACAGAACGATCAATAAAGTATACATGAAGACTCCAATGATAATTTACGCTGTTACAATTTGCATAAAGGATTTGGCATCCAGACTGGCGCCGCCGATTAAGCCGCCGTCGATATCCGGTTGCGCCAGCAGCTGCGCGGCGTTATCGGGTTTCATGCTGCCGCCGTATTGAATGCGCATCTGATCGCTAACGCCGCCACTGTACATTTGCGCCAACAAATTACGGATAAATTGATGCACTTCCTGCGCCTGTTCCGTTGTTGCCACAACACCGGTGCCGATGGCCCATACCGGTTCGTAGGCGATCACCATGTTTTGCGCTTGTTCCGCAGGGATCTCGGCAAAACAACCCTTCACCTGTTCGCCGATCACTTTTTCCGTGGCGCCGGCTTTGCGCTGATCAATGGTTTCACCGACGCAAACGATGGGAATCAAACCGACTCGCTGACTGGCTTTGATTTTTTTATTAACCGTGGCATCGGTTTCGCCGAAATATTGCCGTCGTTCCGAGTGACCCAGAATAACGAATTGACAACCGGCGGATTTCAACATCTCGGCAGAGATTTCACCGGTAAAGGCGCCCTTTTCTTCCCAATGCATATTTTGACTGCCCAGCCAAACCGTTGAACCGGCAATGACCTGGCTGACAACGGTCAGATTGATAAACGGCGGACAGAGAACCACATCTGTCGGACAATCTTTTGTGACAGCGCCGCTGATGGCTTTGGCCAATTCAACCGCTTCCGGCACGGTTTTAAACATCTTCCAGTTGCCGGCAATAATTCGTTTCCGCATGCGTTTTTCCGTATTCCTTTAAAAGTAACCTTGCGAAGGTTTCAAGCCTTCGCAAGGATTATTACATCTTGGCCATTTTTTCCACCAGGTCGACCACGCGGCAGCTATAGCCCCATTCGTTGTCATACCAGGCGACCACCTTGACAAAGTTGCTGGTGCCTTCCAAGACCATGGTGGAAAGCGCATCAAAAATCGAAGAGTTCGAATTGCCGATAACGTCCACCGATACGATCGGATCTTCGGTATACTGCAAGATGCCTTTCAGCGGGCCTTCAGCAGCCGCTTTGACAGCCGCATTGATGTCGGCCACACTGACGTCTTTTTTCAGTTCAGCCACCAGGTCAACCACAGAGCCATCCCATACCGGAACGCGCATGGAAAAACCGTCCAACTTGCCCTTCAACTCGGGAATCACCTTGCCGACCGCTTTGGCAGCGCCGGTGGTGGTGGGAATGATGGCCATGGCCGCGGAACGCGCACGACGCAGGTCGCTGTGCGGCAGATCGAGAATGCGCTGATCATTGGTATACGCATGAATGGTGGTCATGTAACCGCGTTTGATGCCGAACACGTCGTGCAATACTTTGGCAACCGGCGCCAGACAGTTGGTAGTGCAGGAAGCGTTGGAAACGATTTTATGTTCCGGTTTCAGATCTTTATCGTTGACGCCCAACACGATGGTGGCGTCGATTTCATCTTTGGAAGGCACGGTCAAAACGACCTTTTTCGCGCCGCCGTCCAGATGTTTGACCAGTTGTTCTTTTTTGCGAAAAACACCGGTGGATTCAACCACGATGTCTGCGCCGGCCTGGCCCCAGGGAATCTGCGCCGGATCTTTGATGGCGGAAATTTTAATCTTTTTGCCGTTCACAACGATGGCATCGCCGTCAACCTTGACATCGCCTTTGAATTGGCCATGTGTAGAATCGTATTTGAGCAGATGCGCCAGAGTCGGAGCGTCGGTGATATCGTTAATATGAACGATCTCTATATCTTTACGCTGCACCGCAGCGCGAAAAACCAAACGGCCGATGCGGCCAAAACCGTTAATGCCAACTTTGATAGCCATAGTTGTTATCCTCCAGGAGTAGGGTCATTTCATACGGATTAAGTAAAAACGATGCAATCTGAACTTATAAGTTAGAAAAAAATAGCAAAAATGTCAAGCATAATTCTCAAAAAACCAACCCTTCAAACCCGAATAAGCGTGGCGCAAAACACCCGGCTACAGCCGGCCAACATCAAGGTTTTGGCGCACTCGTTCATGGTATGGCCGGTGGTAATAAGATCGTCCACCAGTATTACAGCGGCGCCCTGCACCGAGGCCGGTTGCAAGACGCGGAAAGCGCCGGCCAGATTGCGCGCCCGCCCGGATTTGCTCTGTTTGGCCTGAGGCAAAGTGTAGCGGGTTCTCTGTAACAGCGCCGAGCAGGGCAGGCCGCAAACGGCCGCAGCCCCGTCGGCCAGCAAATGCGCCTGATTGTATCCTCGTTCCAGCAATCGCCGTTTGTGCAAAGGAACAGGGACCAGGAGCGCATTTTCCGGCAACACCGTATCACGCAGCAAGTAACCCAATTCCTCACCCAGAGGACGGGCCAGGCTGTGATAACCTTTATATTTGAACAAATGGATCACCTTGTGGAGGGTTTCGTTGTAAGAAAAGAGCGCCAGGGAACCGCTAAACCAGGGCTTGTCGCCCAGCTGTTTGCTGAAATGCTCACCGGAGATAAAAGACTCGTCCAACCGCGGCAACGAATCCAGACAAATGCGACAAACTATGGTTTCCTCTTCTGTCAGGGAAGCCTGGCATAAAACGCAACAGGCCGGATATGTGAAATCAAGAAGACTATGCCATAATGAACGTAGCGCATTTAAGCCAATGGGTTTCACCTTGCGAAGGTTTAAAACCTTCGCAAGGTTATTTTTCCAGCACCTGTCGGGCAATGTGATCAAGAAATGTCGGACACCTCCGGAGGCGTCCGACATTTAACTCCAGTTTATCTGGGTTATGTTTTACTTAAAATTGTACACAAAGGCCAGTTTAGGTTCGATGCGTTCTTGAGGTTTGTATATTCGGCTGCCGGTTTCGGTTTCAACAAATGTCCAGATGTAATCCATATACAACACCAGATAGGGTTTTATTTTATATCCCAGACCGACGCGAGCCACACTGTTGTTATCCAAAGTGAAAACGTCTTCTGCATTTTCCAATCCGATTTTGTCATAGGTGGCGTGAGCAGCTATCCAGGGAACCGCTTCGGTGGCGTCTGCGGCCAGGTGCATGCTGCCGGAAGGTTCGTCGTCCAGCTTGCTCAGCATGCCCAGGAGACGCACCTTGTTGCCCAGCAGATTGCCGTACAGTTCGCCAAAAGTGCCCTGGGTTTCTTGCAAACCGATCAGCATATCGGTTTTGTGATACTTGTCCCCGCCAAAAACCTGAAACCGCTGAATCTCGTAAAAGGGGTCAAAGAAGGAGGCCATAAATTCCTTGCCGAGCCAGCGTCGTTCCAAGCGCGCCTGTACATCCAGCAAGCCCATGAGATTGCTCAAACCGGCAGAAACGCCGACTGCGACGCCGGAGCCGAAATCGCGCGATCGCTGTTCCAGCGAAGAATAGCCGTGAATTTGCGCCCAGTCCGCGTACAACATGGTGTTGAAAATTTGCGTTTTGATGATCGGCAATTCCACATCGATGCCGTAAATTGAAACCGCATCGCTGGTGCCGGACCAGGCATCGGGATCAAGATCGCTGGTCACGCTGGCGCCGATGGCGAAATTTTTCAGGATGGGCAATTTGGAGCCGTACAAGGGACGGTAATACCCGCGAAAACCCAGCAGTTCGGCGCGCCCGACGTTGCTGGTTATGGTTTCAAAACCAAACTCGCCGAAATCCAAATCAAATTCGAGACCGATCTTGCGCTCATCGTAATTGGCTTCGTTGGTAAAGTAATTGATGATAAAACCGTGGCCCAGGCGCGCCGCATCCAGGGTGCCGACGCGACCATAGACCGGATCCAATTTGTGACCATAGCGCAGGTAACGCAGAATGCGCAGGTAATCATAACCAGAATCCCAATCTTTGGCGCGAATGCCGCCGGTTTCGGTGTTGTACAACAGATTGATGTTCAAACCAACGCCGATTTTGCCAAAAGAAAATTCAGGACGAAAACCGATGGAGAAATAGGTCTCGTCGTCAATTTTCGTTACGCCGACGCCGCCGATCAAATGGTTGCTCCCCTGCGTAGCGCCCCAATAGCCAAAGCCGGCGTCTGCATATTGTCCAGCGGCAGAGCCTACCAAACCCACGAGTCCCAAAAGGATCACTAGCTTTTTCATATTTCTCTCCTTTTTCACCATAAATCTTCCATACCAGGCGGCACATCCCAATGTGTGGCCCATTGAAAATGGCTTGGTCCGCCGGCCAAGGCGCCGGCATCCACTGACAACAATCGTTTATGTTCGATCTCTTCAGCCGCTAATTGTTCAAACATCTCTTTCGCTTTCACATGGCGCGATTTCAGTGCTGCCTGGCGATAAAAAGCATAGGCTTTTTCTTCCGCATCCATTGCCATTTTGATTGCCTGCTCAGCCGTCATCTCTGCCGAAATGGAATGGCTGCCGATCTCGACATCGCTGACGGATGCGGCCGGTTTGTTGCCGCCGGACAGACGAGTATACAGATCCGACAGTTGCTCGAAATGGCCCTGCTCAATGGCAGCAAAATAGAGAAATTTATTGCACAGATTTTCTTTTTTCATTTTCCCGGCCGCAGCCTGATAAAAGTCCCTGGCCCCCTGTTCGCGGTTGATGGCCAGAGCCAGAGCTGCGAGCGGATCGAGATTGAGCACCTCTTTCGACAGCAGAGGACCGCTTAACGCTTCGCTGAATGCTCTGTTAAAAGCGGGCAAGTCTTCCGGTTGGCGTGAAGAGATGTAGGGTCCATCGATGCAGACCTCCTGATCCACATAATGGGCGCCGGCCAATATCACATCGTCGCGAATGCCGACGTAACAGGTCGTGGTTACGCCGTTGAGCAGACGGGCGGAGATCAGCACCTGGGCGCCATGACAAATAGCTCCGACAGGCCGTCCGGTTTGCCAGAACGCCTTGACAAAGGCCAACGCGGTTTCATTGACGCGTATGCGCTCCGGGGCGCCGCCGCCGGGAATGATCAAACCGTCATAATCGCCAGCAGCAACCTGCGTGATGGTTTTGTCCGGCGTAAGGGTAATCCGGTTATACTTGCCGGTCAGAGTCGAACGATCCAGGCCGATTAAATCCACCTGGGCGCCGCGATCCTCAAGGAACTTTTTCGGCACCGTAGCTTCTTCATCATGGAATTGCGGGCCGATTAAAATGGCAATGCGTTTGCTGGTCAACATCTCGGCAAATACCCTTCCTCTCGTTTTTGTGATATTAATATATCGTGTAACCCATTATGTTGCAATAGTTATTTTATCATGCAGCGGCTATTTCATCTTGCTCAGTTTATCCCGGATGAGTGCAGCGGTCTCATAAGCCTCCCGCTCAACGGCCCGCGCCATTTCCTGCTGTAATTTTTCCCGTTCGCTCAACGGCTGTTTATGCCGCACCTCGCCCAGCCATTCACGCAACAGATCCACCTCAATCATCTCCTTGCCGAGCAATTTGCGGTAGCGATGATAATATCGGGTGATGGAGTTTATGCCCATCTCGATCAAACGGACCGCGCCCTCGGTGTCATCCTCGCCGATGGCCAGCGAAGCAACGGCGCGTACATGCATCATCAGCACATAGGGCCGGTATTGCTCAAACGCCCAGATGATATCTCGATCGCGGGTGTGTTTATGTACGAAACTAAAGACCTTGAGGTTCCGGCGGGTATCGCGCGCAACCCGTTCATAGTCGCCTAAGCGCAAGAGTGCAATATAACGGTGATAATATTGAATGGCTTCCTGTTGCAGACGCAAACAATCCACAGGGGTAAGCGAAAAAGTGTCTTTTTGGGCCTTGGCGCGGTTTTCGAAATAACTTAGATAAGAATCACATCGATGCGGCCGCCGTCCATCGGGCCGGCCATCCAGCTCCATCTGCAACAAGCCCAGGTCTATGCGCATTTGCAGTTTTTTACGGCCGTCTCTGCCGTCAATGATGCGCACATTAATATCGTTAGGACGGTATTTCCAGCATTTTAATAAACGGCTAATATCATCGTCCATACATTCCTCGCAATGTGAATTACGGACTCGATGGAGCGGGATTATCCTAGTCTTCGCAGGATTAAAAATAGCCGACCGCATTTTTAAATATCGCCAGCCCGTCGGCAATCCTGTCCAATCCGATTCGGGTCCAGGCCGGCTCATGGGTCGCATCGATATTCCGCTCCGGATGCGGCATCAGGCCCAGGACGCGACCGCTGGGGTCACAGATGCCGGCAATATCATCCGTCGATCCGTTGGGATTCCAGGGATACTCAGCCTTGGAACCATCCGATTTGACATATTGAAAGACCAACTGCCGATTGTTGCGCAACTCGTTCATCACACCGTCGTGAGCCGGCATGAACTTGCCCTCAGCATGGGCCATGGGGAAATGCACTATCTTTTTTATTTCCCGCGTGAACACGCACGGAGAATCGTTGACGCGTAAATAGATCCAACGGTCGTCGTACCTTCCCGCATCGTTGTTGGTCAGAGTCACGGTCTGTTCGCCCTGCAGATCCATATTGGGCAACAAACCTGCTTTTACCAACACCTGAAAGCCATTGCATATTCCGATAATCAGTTTGTTTTGATCATAAAAGCGCTGCAATTGCTCGGCCAGATGAAAGCGCAATTGATTGGCATACACCTTGCCGGCTGAGATATCATCGCCATAGGTAAAGCCGCCGGGAATGGCCAGTATCTGGTATTCGGATAGTAACCGTTTATTTTCCAGCAATCGATTGATGTGCACCAGATCGCTGCTGCCGCCGGCCTGATCAAAAGCAAAGGCGGTTTCCTGATCGCAGTTAGAGCCGGCAGCTCGCAACACCAGCACTCGAGGTTTCATGAACAAGAGGTTCCTTTTATTTAAATCGTAAGGTGTTCTGCCAGGAAGCTTTTAATGCATGGATATCCTCCTGGATCAACAGTTCATCTGCAAACCCGCGGATGGAGAGTCGCGGCGCTGCATGGACCTGACCAATGACAGCCATAGCCGATCCCTGCATGATTTTTGCAAAAACTTCCCGGTGCTCAGGCCGCACTTCAACGATAAAACGGCTGTTGGATTCGGAAAACAGCGCCAAATCGCTGCGCACCAGATCTTTTGTTCGCGGCAAATTCGTCAAGGAAACATCAGCGCCCAGGCCGCCGCTAAAGGCCATCTCGGCCAGAGCAACAGCCAGACCGCCTTCGGAACAATCGTGACAGGCAGCCACCAGGCCTGCTTCCATGGCCTGATGCAGAGCCAGGAACAATGCGCGTGCAGCTGCCGGATCAACCTGCGGAACCTGGCAGCCGGCAGCGCCGACCATCTCGTAATAATGCGATCCGCCCAGTTCTTTGGCCGTCATGCCCAAAACAATAATGGAATTACCAGCTTGTTTGAAATCCATGGACACAGCCTTGCGGCAATCCGCCATGATCGAGATGGCAGAAATAAGCAAGGTCGGCGGAATGGCGATGCTTTCACCGGATTCGGTTTTATACTCATTGTTCAGACTGTCTTTGCCGGAAATAAAGGGCGTTTTAAACGCCATGGCCATATCATAACAAGCCTGGCTAGCGCGCAACAATCCGCCCAAACGATCAGGCTTATCCGTGTTGCCCCAACAAAAATTATCCAGCAAGGCCGTTGCTTTCGGGTCGCCGCCTACTGCGACGATATTGCGCATGGCTTCATCAATAGCCGAAGCAGCCATGTTATAGGGATCGATCAAACCATATTTCGGATTCAAACCGTTGGACAGCACCACGGCTTTGTAGGAATCGAGGCGAGGCCGCGTAATGCAGGCGTCGCCAGGGCCGTCTTCCTGCTCACCCACCAGAGGTTTGAGCGCGCTGCCGCCTTGAACCTCATGGTCGTATTGACGGATGATCCACTCTTTACTGCACACATTGGGTGCGGCCAAAATCTTGTGCAAAATGGCGGTGCAATCCGGAGACGCAGGCGGCTCTTTTTCAATAATAACCGGAGCGGACCAGACCGCTTTGCGCACCACTGCCGGCATACCATCATGCAAAAACGCCATGTCCAATTCGCCCACCAAATGGCCGTTGTATTTTAAGCGTATCTTTTTATCATCGGTCGTATAGCCGATGACCGTGGCTTCCACATCCTCGGCAGCGAACAGGGCCAGGGTCTCCCGCACTTTTACCGGCGGTGTAAATATAACCATGCGCTCCTGGGCTTCCGAAATCCAAATTTCCATATAAGAAAGACCGTGATATTTCAGCGGCGCTTTTTCCAAATCCACTTCTGCGCCGGTGGTTTTGGCCAATTCCCCGATGGCAGAAGAGAGTCCGCCGGCGCCGCAGTCGGTAATGGCGCGATACAGACCTTTATCCCGGGCTTGCATCAAGGTATCAACCAACTTTTTTTCCACAATGGGATTGCCGATCTGCACAGCCCCGCTCCAGGTCTCTTCGCTCTCCGTATGCAGTTCGCCGGAGGAGGCTGTTGCGCCGTGAATGCCGTCCCGGCCGGTGCGGCCGCCGATGACAATAATCGCGTCGCCCGGAACCACGCTCTTTTCACATTTATCCTTTGGCAAAAGACCGACGTTGCCGCAATAAACCAGAGGATTGCCTAAATAGCGTTCATCGAAAAACACCGCGCCATTTGACGTCGGTATGCCCATGCGATTGCCGTAATCGCGGACGCCGCTGACCACGCCCTGCATCACCCGTTTGGGATGCAATACGCCTTTGGGCAGATCCGCCAGAGGCATGTCAATGGGACCGAAACAAAAGACATCGGTGTTGATAATGGGCTTGGCGCCCAGACCCGTGCCCATGGGATCGCGAATGACGCCGCCGATGCCGGTATTGGCCCCGCCATAGGGTTCCATGGCCGAGGGATGGTTATGGGTTTCGACCTTGAAACAGACGTTATAGTCGTCGTCAAATTTAATAATGCCGGCGTTGTCTTTGAACACCGAGACGCACCAGTCAGGATTCAGCTCCCGGGTGACCTGAAAAATGGTTTTCTTGAGCGGATTCTCAATGATCCGGCCTTCGAACTCGACCAGTCCGGTCAGCGTCTTGTGGCTGCAGTGTTCAGACCAGGTTTGCGCGATCATCTCCAGTTCAATATCGGTGGGCTCCCGTTGCAGAGAGCGAAAATGGTTCTGAATGGCCTGCATCTCGGCCAGATTGAGGAACAGGTCCCGTTCCCCACTGATCGCCATCAGTTGTTGTTCATTGCAGTGCAGAATGGGTACGTACACAAGTTGAAAAACCGGATCAGTCATGGTAAAAAAAAGCTTCTCATCCGGCTGCATGGCGTGTTGTACGACCTTGTTGATCAAGAGTCGTTGTTGGATCAATTCTTTTTCCGGCCCGGTCAAACTGCCGTAGAATTCGAATCGTTGGCTGGTCTTTGTCTCCTGTACCGCGGCAATGCCCAGATCGCGAACGCCTTTTAACGCCGTTTCTGCCACCATATCGGTGACGCCGCGATTAAACGTCACCTCCACAGACCAGCACGCCTGACCATTGCTTTTTTGCACCGGCTGGTCAATGGTATAATTCTGGGTAATCAGATCAGCCAGTAAAAATCTGGCGATTCTCTCTTTTTCCTTTTCCTGCAGGTTGCCCAACAGATAATAGACATGAAAGACCTTTACCTGGGTAATGGCGCTAATGCCCAAATCGCGGGCGCCGGAAAGAATCCCGACCGCCTCGGGATCCTTGAAACCTGGTTTTAATGCTAGTTCAATTCGTGTGATCACGTAAACTCCTGGGGATGGCGCTGAATGTCATATTAGTTTAAATATATTTGCCAGTAAATGCAAGCGAAATTCACTTTTTTGCCGCGCTTTTGAACTAAAAGAGCAGTTATTCTTTTTAACATTCAACGCTTGACTTTTTGACCGCAACGTTTTACATTCTACTGTTTGTGAGAATTGGCATTTCCCCAAATCAATGCTTGTTAATATGTAATTTAAGAGGAGTGGTGGCTTTTGGGTTTTGGATACAGACAACGGCGTCTTGGCAGTTCCGGTCAAAAAATTTTTATCTTTTTTATACTAACAGTCTTCGGATTCACTCTGTTCACTCCGACGGTCCAGGCGAATGCCAACAGCAGCGTCACCTCCCTGGCCGTATACCTGCTTGATGAATATCTGCAAACAGCCAAATTCAGACAACTTTTAAAAATTGATCCGCCTGCGGTCAATGGGCCTGATTCAACCAGTCTGGAACCCTATCTGGGTTTAGCTGAAGACCAGCATGATGCTGATAAAAACGGTCCGATTCGTCGCTTGCAGCGGTTGCTGTTGAATTGGAACAAGAACCTGCCGCTCAAAGTCACGGGAGAATATGATAAAGCCACCTCCATGTCGGTAACTTTGTATAAATTGGTTAACGATTGCGGCGACGACGGCACGCGCATTGACCGGGAGACCGCTTATCGTTTGTTGGCCATGGAAAACGGTTGGCCATTGCCGTCTCAGGAGCCGTCGTTGGTTTCGCAGGTGCTGAACGAAGCGGTTAAATTTCTCGGCATCAAGTACCGTTTGGGCGGCGGCGGAGTCAAGTATATCGATTGCGGCATGTTTACGCGCATGGCCATGATCAGCGCCGGCATTGCGGAAAAAATCTTTAACCGCACGGCTGCGGCGCAGTATAAATACGCCGAGCAAGGCGATATGGGATTGTTGATGCGCGGTGAAAATGAAGAGCCACAGCCGGGCGATCTGGTTTTTTTCAACTGGCGCACCCGTTTCCAGAAACGGCGGTACAAGGGCATCACGCATGTGGGTTTTTATCTTGGCAAGCTGGACGATCGCATCCTGGTGTTGGAAGCGGCCTCGCGCGGAGAACGTCGCGTTACCATCAAGGATCGCACCCATGCCCTGGATCGCATCGCCGGTTATGCGCAGATCGTCGGCGCCCCGGTCAATTTTGATATTTTCAATTTGATCGACATGACCGCTGAAGAGCTGCAGCGGTTGATGGTGCCCAGGCTGGAAGGGGAATAATGTCTGATATTTACTAAAAATTTTACCAGTGCGACCAGACACCTTACACGATTTGAAAACACAGCAGGTGGTGTCTGTTCTCCCAAAACACAACCTCCGAGTAAATCATCAACCACGCTATTTAAGGCTGTTTAACACGGCGAGGCAGTGCTCCATCTCCACCCTTGCCGGCGGCGCAGTCTCCCCTGCAAATAAAAATTCGAAAATTCACTTGTTTTTCAGCCTCTGATTGGCTAATTTACAAAAAATCAGGGTACAAGAGAGAGCCGCGGCAGGCGGAACAGCCTGACCAATCTGAAATGACCAGGCATTCAATGCTGACCTGTTTCAAGGGCTCTCGATTTTCGGGGTTCCTGGAGCTGTAACTTTCCCAAGTCCTATCAGATATATCAACCGACAAAGCGCAGATTCTGGCAGTTGAAAAAGCTGTAAAATTTAAGTTGAATGGAGAGAATAAAATGAATTGCAAAATCATTTTTTTCTTACTGTGCTTGCTCATCAACCTTCCCTCCCTCCTCTACGCAAAACTCAACCTGGGCGCCTATACCTTTGCCGAAGCGCCGGCCAAGGCATTGGATATCAAAACCCCTCTTTCCAAAGGGCTGGAATCGCTCCACTTTGTCAATCAAATCGGCGGCATTGCCTTTGACGGCGTCGCCAGGGGACCGGCTCATAACACTTTTGTTTCCGCCGTGCTCGATTACAACAGAAGCAGAAGAGACGGGGAACGATTACGAATCATTTTCAAAGATAAACAGGACGTTGATCATACAGTGACAGCCCGGATTTACGATTGGCAGCTTTTTCCCATTGTCCGGTTCGCCCATTCGGACGCTTCCGCCTGCGCCACATCACAGGGAGAACTGATCGATCAACCGCTGCAGAAACGGCATATACAGCGAGGCGACTGGATACTCAACTATCATCCGGCATTCCAGAACTCTTTACTCGGACTCAGATTGATACAGGCCGACTTTATGGCCGTTATCCCGGAAGCGTGCGATCTTCCACAGTCAAACGGGGCGTATTTGCTCGGCCAGGGCGAGCTTCGCCCCAAAGTCAAATCCAACAGACAGAAATGGGACAGCTTCCGGGAGGCTGCACAAAAATTTGCGCAGGATTACACGGCCTATGTGATCTGCGACCATGAATCGCCGGTCACTTTTTCTGCATCAGACCGTCAACTGATTCTAACCGGCGAGCCGGTGTGGTGCTACGTTCATTGCCGTAAGGCGGTGACCGATTCGGTAGAGTCCCTGCTGCGACAAGAGATGAATACCAGAAAAAAAGAATTATACCAAAAAGAGACCGGAAGCCCCATGTTGACGAGCGCCGACTTTCAGACGAACGCGCGTGTCTGTCAAGAGTTGCTGAAGGAATTTACCGAGGAATATATCGAGAATCGTCGCGCAGTTCTCCTGGATGGTTTTCCGCAGACGGAACGACTTGGCATCCTGCAACCGTTCAGTGCGAAAATGACGGCCTTGATTCGCCAGTACCGCGACATGAACCCGCACGTCTACGATGCCTTGACGACCACGATGCGATACACGGCCTTCTTTCGCTGGATTAAGCGTGTCTCGCCATCCAGTCTGCAAATTCTCCTGGACTCTTATCCATACTTTGATCCGGTCCGCGAACTGAAAACTCCCAGCATTCTGGTCGTATCGGAGTAAATGATGCCAACGCCTCAGGTTTTTGTCAGTTTTTCGAGCGGCGATACGCCGAGCGTACGGCGATTGCTTGCACGCCTGAGCGCACAGCCTCTGGATATATGGGATTATTCTGCAGAGGGCCAGGAGATTCCTTTAGGGCTTAATGTCGGCGATTATCTGGAGGAAAAGATCGCCCGCTGCACTGTTTTTATTCCGGTGCTTTCGAAAAACAGCTTTGCTTCGAAATACACGGCACAGGAAGTTGCCTGCGCACTCAACCGCTCTCGAGCAGGGTATCTGACCATATTGCCGCTGCTGGTGCACGAGTGTACAGAGGAGCCGAATAACTGGCCGTTGCCGTTCCGACAACTGGCAGGTATGCGTTACTGGAAAGTAGACTTTTTTTCCCGGCAGGATCTGGAAGAGGCGCTGATCATGATGTGCGAGCGCCTGGCGATCACGTATCGACCGCTGCTCATCAGCGATGAAAAACTGCCGTTCATGGAAAAACTGGTCGCGGAACTTACGGACAAATGTCCGCAAAAGGCGGAACGCGACATTGGCGTGTATCGCAGGGTGCTGCAGATTTTGCAGGATTTTCAAGGCGCCTATGAAATCGGCGATTTTTCCCGGTCATTGGAAAAAGCCACTTATCTGGTTTTGACGCTGGAAAGCGAATTCACGCAAAAAGAGTTTTACTATCCGTACATCGTTCAGGTCGTGTGTCAAATAGCATGCGGCCAGGTGCAGCAGGCAACAGAAACCCTGAACAAGACCTGGGACAGCCCACTGCTGGACGAAAATGCCTTTGCCGCCATGGGCTACATCCGCTATCAACAGGGCGACTATCAGGAAGCGCTGGATTATTATCTGAAAGCCAGTGAATACGACAAACAGGACCCTGCGGCAAAGAGCTGGGTGGCCAAAACCTCTTTGTTGCTGGGCATACCGGTAGATATAGAAGGGCTGTTTGACGCAGAAACCGAGCACACCATTACGGTCGAAAAGGACAAAAGCGCGTTTTATGTGCTCAAGGCGCAGGCGCTGGCAAACACCAGACGTTTTTCAGAAGCCGAACATATTTATGCCGGCCTTGTGGAGCGCGGGCTGCGCGACGCTAACATTCTGATCAACTATGCTTACGTCCTTATCGAAATGGAACGGCGGCAAGAAGCGCTTGATCTGCTGGAAAGGCATCGTCTGGAGGTTGAGAAGGACAATCCGGACTATTTTCATCTCCTCGCCTGTCTGTACTATCTGCTGCAGAAACCGGAGACAGCCGCAGATCGTTTCGAAGAATTAATTGAACAGTGGCCGAACAACCGGCGATACCGGTTTGATGCGGGGCAGGTGTTATGCAAAATTGGCCATGTGGATAAAGCCAGAAGTATTATGGCGCCGCTGATCAAGAATCCGGAATTTCCTCTTCCGGTCACTGAGCACGATTTTTATTGTGATGGTTTCGCCAACTGGTTGCACGGCGAATATCCTCTGGCCGAATATGATTTCCGCCGCTCCCATGAGCCTATTGAGAATCACTACGATACCATTTTGAAAAAAAGCACCATTTCCTTTACGGTGGACCAATAGCGTGACAAATGAAAACGGATTTGTTATCGCGTGAGAGAAAGGATTTGCCCATGTCTGCAAACCAAAAAGAGAACCCCTTACAGTCGAAATACAGAAAAGCGGATACGACCGACCGTCCGCCGAGTATGGAACGTCGAAAATTTCTCTTGCATACCGCTGCGGGAATTACAGCAAGCCTGTTTGCCGGACATCTCTTCTGGCGTGCTGACAACGAGCCGGTGAAACCGATGTTCGATAAACCGGAGCCGCCGGTCAACGCTGCGGCCAGTACACCGCTGCTGCGAACAGACGTGCTCGCCTACAAACAAAACGAAACCTTTGTCCTTGAGCGCCGTTCGCAAACGGACAATTCATTGCACTGCCGGTGTACGGTTAATGAAACGGGCGCAGAAATTTTCCGCCATTTGAACGGCCGGCATACCATTGAAGACATCGCAGAACGGATTGCGATGGCAGGAATTGGCGCCGATAAAAATGCAGCCTATGCCGAAATAGCCCTGTTTGTGGCTCAATTGGGCAGTATCGGATTCCTGGCTGAACCGTACTATGTGCAAATCTATGAAACCTACGATACTTGAAAAACGGTTAAATGGAACAAAAAGAAGAAATTTTTGTCATCGACCATGCGAATGGGAAAAAGCTGATCTACGCTCCCTTGCGCAAGAGGCTGGTTGTTGCCAACGAGGACGTCGTAAACATCGTGCACGACTATTGTCAAAATCAGACTATAGATCAATCTTCTGCACAAGGCCGGATTCTCGAGGTACTCACCAAAGAGGGCGTACTGGGCGGCGCCACGCCGGAATGGCCGACACACCCGGATCATTATGAATTTTGCCCGCACGAAGTGACGCTTTTCCTGACCAGCCGATGCAACCTCAACTGTCGCTACTGTTACGCAGAGGCCGGTAAAAAAAACATCGACATGCCCTGGGAAGTTGCCCGGGCCGGCATTGACCTGGTGGCGGCTAACGCCGGGATTCTCGGAAACGACTCCTTCGCCGTGGGTTTCCACGGCGGCGGCGAACCGACTGTTGCCTGGCCGCTTTTCGTAGAGTGTTGCGAATACGCAAAACAGGTCGCAGAACAGAAAGGTCTGAACCTGGAACTTTTTTCCGCCACAAACGGTGTTCTTGATCCCGGGAAAAGGGAATATATCACCCACAATCTCAAGACGGTTAATATCTCGCTGGATGGACCGGAGGATATCCAGAATTACAATCGTCCGATGCCGTCCGGAGCCGGCTCTTATGCAGCGATTCGGGACACGCTCGAATATTTTGACAAGCTCGAATTTTTTTACGGCATCCGTTCGACCATTACAGACAGCAATGTAGCGCGCATGGAAGAGATAGCGGAACATATCTGTAAAACCTTTCGGCCCGCCTATCTACATCTTGAACCGGCCTGGTTCTGTGGACGATGCCTCAGTACACACGAGGTCCCTCCAGAAGATGACGCTTTTGTCCGGGGATTCCTCCGCGCCCAAGCTATAGGAGATGAATATGGCGTAAACGTTCATTACAGCGGCGCAAGGCTGGATGTTCTGACCTCCAAATTCTGCGGCGCGCCCGGCGACAGTTTCACGGTTCTGCCGGAGGGCATTGTCACCTCCTGTTATGAAGTCACCGAAATGACCGATCCCCGGGCTGCGATGTTTCATTACGGCAAGTACGATCCGAGTACAGGCAGTTTTCATTTTAATGACGAACGCATCGAGTCTCTGAAAAAACTGTCCGTCGATCATATACCGTTTTGCGAGGACTGTTTCTGTCGCTGGCATTGCGCCGGCGATTGCATAGCCAAAGCGTTCAAAGCGGACCTAACGCAGCACAATGGAACCGAGCGCTGCACGATTAACAGAAAATTGTTGTCAGCCGCACTTTTTGAATTGATAGAATCATCTGTAAATGCCGAGGGAGTATACGCCATTAAAGGAGAAGTCACACCATGAAAAAGCCAAATGACCGTCCCGTCGTCACACAATATAACAATAGCCCGCGGATATACAGCGTGGTGCGCGGCGAATCGTTCCCTCGCCCTGGTTTGGAATCCTATTTTGTCGATCATTCGTCGACGACAGGTGGAAAAGCGCTGGCCGTATCCGGGATCTATTGCTCGTGCCACAAGGTAGCTCAAGCATCCCGACGACCGGTATGCAGCTGCCAGGCTGTTTGCAGTTGTGTCGGGCATTCGCGATGTTCGTGCAACAGTCATTCCTCAGGCACCTACCGAAGCGGATGTCGTTGTGCTCCTGTTCATTGAGTCAAGAACAGACGCGGGAACAACCCATTACCAGGAGAATGGTTACCATGAAAATCATGCACAAACTTTGCCGCCGCTTTGCCCGGCTGCCGTTGATCGTATTTCTTCTTGCAGGTTCTTGCCCGGTCGTGCGGGCGCAAACGACCGATGATAACGCAGCAAAGGAGGTGTCAAAAATCGAAAACGCCGGTCTCGGCAAGGATGTCATTATATTCAAAAATTATGCACAGATGTTGAACACCGCGCCCGTCGCGGCGTTCGATGTTCGTGCAGAACTCTTGCTCCAGTTTATCGATTCCCGATTGCGTTGCGGAGCCAGGCTTGAAAAAAACGATGTTTGGCAGGCGATCGTTGCCCTGACCCCCTTTCGCATGACAAGGCAAGTACAGGATGCCCTGTTGGAATGGACGACGCTCTATGCCAAACAGATTGCTAAAATTCCGTCGCCAGGAGTGCCACTCGAGGAAAAACGCTCCTTTTCCGATTGGCTGCATGACCTCCTGGCCTGGTGCAAAGACGTCTTAAACGGGGAGGCTTCAACCGACATAAGAGCAGCCGCCAAAGCCTATAACGCGCTGGAATTTGAAAAAGCGGCAAAAATTTACCGCAATATCCTTAAAAAAAATCCCGAAAATGTTGATGCCCGAAACAACCTGGCGCTGGTTTGTATGCATCAATGCAACGATCCGGCCGCCCTGCTGCAGTTGCAAATTATTAAGGAGATGAAAAAAGATTATGTCCCCGGCCTGATCAATCTTACGGTTGTTTGTGAAAGGCTGGGAATTCAAGGACAGGCGGCCGAGGCGGCGAAACAGGCCCTGAGCCTGCAACCTGCAGTGCCTGCCGTCGCGTTGAATGCAGCCTGGTTTGAAAACGTGGCCGGCAACAACCTGGAGGCCAGAAAAATCCTGGCGCCGTTAGCCAAGCTTGACACCAGCAACAGCAAACTTCAAAACCTATTTACGTTAAGCAAAAAGCGCTGACAGCAAGCCGGACCGAGTCAACAAAGAACAGACTTTTATTGCCTTCCCATTGCTGATCCCGGTTTAACCGATAAACTTTATGAAACCTGCCTGTATGAGATGGGTTCTTGTCCGACCGCGAAATTACAGTCCCTATTATGACCCCGAGGTTCAGGAACCTTTAGGGCTGGAATATCTGTCGAGTTTTCTCAACGAGATGGGAGATGCGGTTCTTATCCTGGATTGTGCTATGGACAGAATGGATGAGATCCGGATCGCGCGACGTGCAGCCGGTTTTCAGCCGGATGTAATCGGCTTTTCCCTGACAACAGCTCAAGAATTAGAGTCAGTTGACAAAATATATGCCGAGTACCACAACAGGTCCGATCATCGGACGGTGAGATGGATTGCCGGCGGCAATTTCGTCTCTACCGAACCGGAGCATGCCGCCAGGCTTTTGCCGTCTGATATCTTGCTGATCAAATTTGAAGGCGAAACAGCCCTGGCCAAACTTGCAGAAACGTGGCAGGCGCCTGAGCAAAACAGGCAAGAAAATTTCAGCAAGCATCGGGTGATCTGCGGGGATCCGGTCATTCATTTGGATCAACTCCCCTTTCCATCACGACCCTATGCACGGACGATCCTGGACGATTATGGCGCTTTGAACGTGCAGGCTTCTCGTGGGTGTTGCGGGAACTGTGTTTTCTGCGCATCTCCTGGTATGGCCTCAAAAGGCAGGAATCGCTGGCGCGGACGATCCTTCGGCAGGATCGTCGATGAATTGGAGATGCTGGTGCAAAAATATGGCGCCCGATCGTTTAATTTCATTGATGAGGATTTCCTGGGCCCCAATCGTCTGGCGGCCGAACGAGGTAAAGAGTTTGCGCAGGAAATTCTTAAACGCCGGTTGGACATCACCTTCAGCATCCAGATTCGACCGGACTCGCTGCAGCTGTCAACCATAGATGCACTGGCTGCAGCAGGACTGAGTTACGCGTTCATGGGTTTGGAAACAGACTCGCAAGAGTTGCTCAAGCAATGGCATCGTCCCATCATCAATGATCCCTGGCAATTTGTTCATCGCTTCAGAGAAAGAGGAATTGAGGTCAACGTTGGCGCCATGCTTTTTCATAAGGATGCCACCCTGCAAAGCATTCGCTCCCTGGCCGCCAAACTGGATGCCTGGGGGCTGCTTGATTATCGCTCCGCTACCAACCGGCAGGTTGCCATGCCCGGCTCTTATTTACATGACCAGGCGCTGCGAAAGGGCGACCTATCCGGAGAGGCGGTCGGCCCGCAAAACATCCCTTGCCGGGATGCACAGGTCGAGTCCCTTCATTCAGACCTGTTGGCTGCTTTAGCGCCCCTGGGTCCGTCATCCATGGAAGCGGTCTGTGCCTTGCCTAGGGTCGCAGCGCAAAAACGTTTGGCCGGCGATGTTCATCAGCAATATGCAAACATCAAACGGATAAATAATATGTTGCGACAGCCGGTCATGCCAACGCTTCTATGTTTATTAGAGTGCATGGAACACGGCACACAGACCGCAGATGCGGTAAACGAATTGCGCAGGCAGAACTTTCAGATTTCCATGAATGGAGCAGCAGAACTTGAACTTCTCGGACGAACATCGGCTGAGGAACTGAGAGAAGCCATCAGAATTGATGCAGGAATGTAAAGATGATCAGAACCAAAGAGGCGCGTGGTGCGTATGGATGACCGCGATCGGTTGCAACCCCGCATGGTATCTCCGGTTTGCAGCGTGGATGAACTCCAAAACGCGGTTCGGATGGGGGCGGACGAGGTTTATTGCGGCTATATTTCTCCCGCACTGGGCGAACTGTTCGGATATGACGACCTGATTACCCGGCGTCAGGGACATTTGGCGAATATCACATCACCGCCGGTGCTTGAAGCCCTGGCGGCAGAAGCGTTAAAATTAAAAACGCCCATCGCGCTCACCTTAAATTGTCTGTACAGTCGTACGCTGCTGCCGCATATTTTGCCGATTGCGGAATTCTGGGCAGAGCTGGGCGGCCACGCCATCATCCTGACGGATATTGCCTTGTTGATCGCTTTGCAGCGCAAGAGACTGCCGCTCCAATACCATCTTTCTTTAATGGCCAATGCTTTTAACGAGTCCACCGTCGCATTCTTTTCCGAACTTGGCATTCATCGAGTTGTTCTTCCCCGGGAACTTTTGGTTGATGAAATTGCCGGAATGACCGCCCGTTTTCCCGAAACAGAATTCGAAGCGCTGGTATTGCATGATCGTTGTTGCTTTATAGATGGTTTGTGCGGATTCTACCACAGCACCTCTTTTGCTCCTGAAACTATTACTTCAGCACCCTGGACACTCGCCAAGCACACCAAAGAGAAATGTGTGTATTCCAGCAATCTAGCCTATGCCGGCCATGGCTGCGATTTGTTGCTTGATCATGGCGGCCGGCGCCACATTCAATACGTGCAAGAAACCTCGGACCATATGCTGCCGGACTGCGCTGCCTGTCACCTGCCGGCCCTGATCGATGCCGGCGTCAGGTTTGTAAAAATCGCCGGCAGAGGTCTTGCCGCAGCCGACAAGGCCAGGTCAGTTGGGTTTATCAGAAGAGCGATAACTATCTGGTCTGACCATAGCGGTTCTGAAAATCAAAAAAACAGAATGAAAAATCTCTATTTGGAAATGTTCGGTCACCCTTGTCTCGGCAACCGATGTTACTATCAAAAAGGCGCATGAGTAATGACCGTTGCAGCGGTGAACTGGTTCGATTGGGATCAACTGCCGTTATCCCCTCCTTTGGCAGAGGAAAATCCGCGAATATATATCGGCAGCGACACGTGTGAGCATCTTTTGCCTTCCCTTCAACGGGCGTTGAGATATTGTCAACAACAAATTGAATTCGGCAGAAAGCTTACCATTGTCACGGCGCTTCTATCTAACGATGCGCTGAAAAGAGTGCTGGCATTGCTAGAGTCCCTGAGCCGGGACCATCATCAGCTTGAAATCGTTTGCAACGACTGGGGACTGATTCATGCGGCGAGAGCGGATTTTCGCGGTAAACTGATAGCAGGCCGCCTGCTCTGCATGCAAAAGACCGATCCTCGTTTTGCGCTATTTTCACGTACAGACTATCAATTGTCAAAGGAGAGAGAGATTTCTCACATAGACGGTTTCAATGTGCGCTTGAAATATCAACCTCCAAGTCCTGCCATGCAAAGCCACCTGCGCCAATGCGCCCTGGACACGCCGGAAACACTTGATCTGCTAAAAACAATGGGAGTTGATAGATACGAGGTCAGCAATCTTATCCAGGGAATAGACCAAAGTCTTGCGGTCGGCTGGCAGGTCTCATTACATGTGCCCGAAGTTGTGGTTGCAATAACCAGAAATTGTCAAAGAGTATCTCAATGTGGTCCGGAAAGCCCAGGTTCCGCTTGTTCGGTTTACCAAACCAGAGTGGCGTGTGATGATTTTCCAGTCCCCCTGCATTTGCAAGGTAATGTGTGGTTCTATGCCAATCCCGATGTACCAACTGATCTGGAGAAATTGGGCATTGATCGAATTGTACATAAAGTGAAGCGTTGCCTCTGTTGATCGATGGAAGAGGAGACTTGCACAAAAATTAAGATTTAACAAACTAAAGGATGGCCTCCATGAAAAAAAACCTTATTTCCTTCATAATCCTTTTCTCGGTAATCTGCACCTTTTCAAGACTCCAGGGAAAAATCCCCTCAGCCGTACCGGCGAAAGACACCATCCACGTGGTCGGACATGCACACATGGATATGAACTGGCTCTGGACCTATAGCGAAACCATGCAGATGTGCAATGACAATCTCAGACAAGTGGCGGCCTTTATGGCTGAATATCCCGACTATACCATGCTGCAAAGCCAGGCAGCTGTTTACAATTTTGTGGAAACGGTTGATCCGCCCCTCTTTGAACTGGTCAAGAAATACGTTAAAGAAGGTCGCCTGGAACCGGTGGGCGGCATGTGGACCGAAGGCGACATGAACCTTTCATCCGGAGAAGCCATTGCCCGCACTTTTCTTTTAGGACAGCGTTATTTTCAAAGCCGTTTCGGTAAAACAGCGCGAATCGGTTGGCTGCCTGACAACTTTGGCCACATCGCGCAAATGCCGCAGATACTGAAACTGGCGGGCTGCGATTATTTTTATTTTCACCGCACCAAACCCTATCTCGGCACTTTTTGGTGGCTCGCCCCTGATTCGTCCCAGGTGCTGTGCTATGCCAATGACGACTATAACGGAACCATCAAACCCGAGTTGAAAAATGAGATAGAAAAATTTTCTCCGGACATGCGCCGCATATTGCAGGTGACCGGCGTCGGCGATCACGGCGGCGGACCGACGCGCGCCAACATTGACATGGTGCATCGACTGGACCAGACTCCCGGATATCCGGCCGTCAAGTTCACCACAGCGGAAGATTTCTTTAGAAAATCCGAAAAAGAAATGGCCGGTCGTCCAACCCACTGCGGTGAAATGCAATTCATCTTTGAAGGATGTTACACCAATGTTGCAGCTATCAAGGAAGGCAACCGCAACAGCGAAAATGCTTTGTTCGCCGCCGAGTTTTTCAATACCCTGCGCTGGCTTGGCGGCGAAGCTTATCCGGCTGCCGAGTTCCGTGATCTCTGGACCACCGTGACCTTTAATCAGTTTCACGATATCTTGCCCGGATCAGCCATCAACGAAGCCAACAAAGAAGCGGTGGCGCGCTACACCGAGGTTCTTCGTAAAACCACCGAATGGCGTAACCAGGGATTCCGTAAAATGGCAGATGAGGTCCGGTTTCAAACCCAGATAGGGCAGCCTGTGGTCGCCTATAACCTTCAGCCCTATGAACGCAAAGCGATTGTCGAAGCAAATGTTTATTCGCACCAGGAACCGGTGACAGCCAAACTGGCAAGTTGGGGCAATTACTATGGTTCAAAATATGTAAAAGGAGTAGATAAAGGACAGGGACCGGTTCCCACCGTTCTAGTGCGCGATGCTTCCGGAAAAACCTATCCCGGCCAGATCGTCTGGGGCAAGTACACGCCGCCGGGATATACCGCCAAGGTCCAGTTCATTGTCGACAACATGCCGGCCGGCGGTTACAAGACTTTTTATGTCGATATGAGCAAACCGGGTGCATATAATGAGCCGATTCCATTTACTAACAATACTTTTGAAACCGATTTCTTAAAAATTAAATTCGATATGAAGACAGGCGGCATCATCAGCCTGTACGACAAACGCTTGAACAAAGAATTTGTCCGGCAAGACGGACGACTGAACACATTGCGGATCTACCTGGAAGATAAAAAAGGCGGCATGAAATCGTGGACCATCAATAAAATCGTCAAACAGGAAAACGTAACCAATGTTGCCGGCGTGCAAGTGGTTGAGAACGGTCCGGTGCGGGCGTGCGTCGAGACCGTATCGACCTGGGGCAAATCGAAATTTATCGCACGAACCTATATATACCGATCCTATCCCCGCATCGATTATGATCTGGAAGTGCATTGGCTCGAGACCGGCAGTGATTCGACCGATTCCCCCATGCTGCGCGCCGTATTTCCGCTGGCCATGGATGACTCAAAATTTTACTCTCAGGTGCCGTTTCATGTGGTTGAACGTCCCGTAGATGGAAAATTACATGGAGAAGAGGCTCCTTCCTGGCTGCGACATGCAGATGCCTATGGCATCAAGGCAGAAGTCGATGATGGACAGGAAGTACCTGCGCAAAAATGGGTTGATGTAACCGATGGAAAAGTGGGCATGGCGCTGCTGAATAAAACCAAATATGGGCACTCCTACAGCTGCGGAGATCTGCGTCTCACGCTGATGCGTTCGGCCGGAGAACCCGATATTTACCCCAATCTCGGCAAATTCAACATCAGCTATGCACTCTTTCCTCACGCTGGTGATTGGCAGAACGGCGTTTGGGCAGAAGGCGAGGATTTCAATATTCCCGTTTATGCAGCTGAACCGCCGTCGCTGGCACTGGTCAAAACGCACGCGACGCGACCGGAAGAGGATGCCTTTTTCAGCATCGATGCTGCGGGAGTCGTTCTGTCGGGAATCAAGCAGGCAGAAGAAGGAAATGACTTGATCGTTCGAATCGCCGAGATTCACGGTAAAAAGACAACGGTGAATCTAAAACTGCCTGTGGCGATCAGTACAGCAAGAAGATTGAATCTGATTGAATTGCCTCTTGAAAATGAACAAAAGCCGGTGGCGTCCGGCAGAACCGTGCGGTTAGAGATCGAGCCGTACGAAATTGTCACGCTCGGGTGCAAAAT
>CAYLWO010000037.1:0-8155 GCA_964387285.1 uncultured Cytophagia bacterium
GCAGAGCTTCCAGTGCAAGTGGGTTCCCAAGCTGGAGCTTGGGAACCAGGGAAAAAAGAACAGAGTGTCATTCTTCTATATAGCGTCTCTTCTTTTTCCCAAAACCATTCACCACAAAGGCGCAAAAAACACAAAAAAAGCCGGACTTGCATCCGGCTCCTTTTTCAGCTGTATTTCTGCGTCAAATCCTCCTGCCCCTCTTTATCCATAAAACGAAAATCGTCGATGGCCACGCTCTCTTCGGCGATAATTTTGATGCGCGTCCAGTAGCGCCAGCTGATGCGTATAACATGGCTGGGCGTGCCGGCGGTCAGAAATTGCGCCAGTTCGGGATTGACAACCAATTGCAGGGAACGCTCGCCCTTTTCGCTGCGACACCGTTTCACCCAGCGTTCAATGCGCGCCAAAATCGTGGTCTTGGACATGACCCGACCCGTGCCTAAACACGCCGGACAGGGTTCGCTGATGGAAAAGAACAACGGCGGTCGCACCCGTTCGCGAGTCATCTCAATAATGCCGAATTTGCTGATGGGCGCAATGTTGACCTGCGCGCGATCAGCCTTGAGTTCATTGAGAAATTCGTCCTGCAGTTTGCGGCGATTTTTTTCATCGACCATGTCGATGAAATCACATATGATGATGCCGCCGATATCCCGCAAGCGCAACTGTCGCGCAATCTCCCGACAAGCCTCCACATTGATTTTCAGACTGTTGGCGTCATGATCCTTTTTACCCATAAAACGGCCGCTGTTGACGTCAATGGCGGTCAGGGCTTCGGTGTGATCGAAAAAGATATAGCCGCCGCTCTTGAGCCAGACCTTGCGCGCCAGGCTTTTACTGATTTCCGTTTCGATGCCGAATTTGTCGAAAATCGGCTCTTTCTCTTTATGCAATTCGGCGCGATCCACCAAAGAGCTGGCCACGTCACGCAGATACTTGACGATCTGCTTGTGCATTTTCTTGTCGTCCACAACCAGACGATCCACATCATTGGTGAACAGATCGCGGATGGTGCTGGACAGCATGTCCATGTCCTTATGCACGCGCATCGGCGGTTTGCTTTTAGCCACATTCTTGACGATCTGCTCCCACGTCTTGAGCAATCCGTTCAAATCATCCAGCAACTCTTCCTTGTTGCGGCCCTCAGAAACCGTGCGGATGACAATGCCGAATCCGTTGGGTTTGATTTCACGGCCGATGCTCTTCAAACGGCCTTTTTCACGGCGATTGTGGATTTTACGTGAAACCCCCACCGTGTGATCAAAAGGAATGAGAACCAGAAACCTGCCCGGTAAAGCGACGTTGGTGGTGACCCGCGCGCCCTTGTTGGAAATGGGCTCTTTGGTTATCTGCACCAACACCGGTTGCCCCTGGCGCAAATGATTGTCATTCGGACTGCGGCGCTGGTTCTTTTGCGGTTTGTCGTTTTTTTCAAAGAGTTTGTTAAACTCACCCAGATTGTCGCCCACGTCGGAAAAATGCAAAAAAGCGTCTTGCGCCAAACCGATATTGACAAACGCCGCTTGCATGCCTTTGAGCACCTTGGCGACCTGCCCGTAATAGACGTCGCCGACCATGCGTTCGTTTTCCGCTTTCTCAAAATATAATTCCGACATTCGACCATCTTCACATATAGCCAAACGGGTCTCGCCCATGGAAGCGTTAATAAAAATTTCTTTCTTCATTGTTCCTCAAAATTTAAAAATGAACTTGTGTAAAAGCTGTCAGGTTGTATTTTTAAACATCCATCGGCGTCGCGACCATTTCGCCGAATTGTATATACAGGCCTGTACGAGTCACACAACAGCTCTTCACGAAATTGTCATTGCCGTCCAACAAAAGGGAAAGCACTTCACTTACGCGCAGGGTTTTGCCCTGGTCGATGCGCGTCGTCAACCGCACCATTGATTCCGCTGCCGACAGGTCGGCAAGATAAGGACGAATATCCAACAACCTGGCCGGTTCTCCATCTTTGCTGCGCTGCACCGTCAACTCGGTACGGGCCAGCAGATCATGCACGCGCTCGCTGGGCATGGCCAGAGGCGTTATGATCTCATAATCCGCACGATTGATGATATCGGTGAGGCTGCGCTGTTTGTTGAACATAGGTTTCAGCTCGATGATATCGATGCCCTCCGGCAGAGCCGATGATAACCGTTCGCACAAATACTCGTCGCCGTTGCTGTAGTAATGCATATCCAGATATTCGGCATTGCTTTTGCACCCGGTCGGCAGAGGCGGCCCAAACGCCATTTTGGGATGTGGATTGAAACCACTGGTGTACGCCACATGTATCTGCGCCCGACGCAACGCGCGTGCAAAGATTTGGATCATGTCCAGATGCGATAAAAAGCGTACAGCCTCACCTCGGGTGTATTTGATGCGTACAATGCGGATTTTGGACTCATCCACAACCGGATGCGGTCGAGGTGCGTAGCCGTTCACAACCGGTCGAGATACAGAGTCAACAGCCTTGGGAACGGAACGCAGAATTTCACGGCAGGCCGGCAGCTTCATCAGGCCGCAGTGATTGCAGCCGGCATCGCGGCAATCCGGCGTTACCTGTTGACCGATGCTGCGTTCCAGTTCGTCCTGTAAAAATTTTTTACTCACCCCTTTATGCACATGGTCCCACGGCAGCGCCGCATCAACAGGCAAGCCTTCCGTGAACTGAGTAAAGAGCAGCCCCTCCTGCTCCATGGCCATTTGCCAACGTGCGGCTGCAAAATGTTCCGACCACCCCTCCAGCCGGGCGCCCATTTGCCAGACACGTTGAATGACACGACCCACGCGACGATCACCGCGCGCCAAAAGACCTTCTACTTGCGCCAATTCCGCATCACGCCAGGAAAGCTTGACCCGCTTGTCGCGCAGCCTGCTTTTTAAAAAAGACAATTTTTGCGCGATCTCCGCTACACTGTCCTGCCGTAGCCATTGAAAGGGCGTCATGGCTTTGGGAATAAAAGGCGAAAGGGATACATTGATGTTGGCGCCCTTGTGCATTTTCGCAATAGCCGTCACCTTGTGGATCAACTGCACCAGCTCAGACAAATCCGCCTCAGTCTCCGTCGGATGACCGATCATAAAGTACAGTTTGATCAACTTCCACCCTTCCCGGAAAGCGAGTTGTACGGCGGCCAACAAATCCGCTTCGGTGGTGGTTTTGTTGATAATGTCGCGCAGACGCTGACACCCGGCTTCCGGCGCCAGAGTCAGGCCGGATTTACGCACGCCTTTGGCAAAAAAAGCAACCTGGGGCGTAAACTTTTCCGGTCGAAGAGAAGGAAAAGAGAGGTTGACCATTTCCGGCCCGAGTTGCGCTTGCAGGCCGCTCATCAACGCTTCCAGATCGGTATAATCGGAAGTGGAAAGCGACAGCAAAGAAACTTCATCATACCCGGTGTGACGAATGTTGGTCACCGCCTGCTGAATGATATCCTGCACCGGTCGTTGGCGAACCGGCCGGTAAATCATGCCGGCATTGCAAAAACGGCAACCCCGGGAACAACCACGGGCAATCTCCAGCGAGACCCGGTCATGGGTCGTGGCAATGACCGGGACAAGAGGTTTTTCCGGATAATTTTCAGCTGCCAACGAGTCGATGATGCGCGCCTGAATGACAGCCGGTGCTGACTCTTCCGTAACCAGCAACCCATTGAACCGACCTTTTGCATCATAGGTCGGTTTATAAAATTGCGGCACATACACTCCGGGCAGGCCGGCCAGGTTGCGCCAATACGTTCGACGATCCCACTGCTCCTTCTTGCCTCTTGCCGTCATTTCAGCGATCTCCTGAATCGCTTCTTCCCCATCGCCGATGACCAGGGCGTCAAAAAAATCAGCCACAGGTTCCGGATTAAACGCCGAAGGACCGCCGCCGATGATCAGTGGTCCCTCCGTGCGCTCAGCTGCCAAAACCGGCAAGCCGATCAGGTCGATAAGATTCAGAATGGTGGTAGCATGCAGCTCATACTGCATGGTAAAGCCCACCAGATCAAACTCATGCAAAGAAGAAAAAGTCTCGAGAGAGAAAAGAGGGATCCCTTTACGCCGCATCTCTTGTTCCATGTCGGTCCATGGCGCAAAAGCGCGTTCCGCATACACGCCCGGCATGCGGTTGAGCAGATGGTACAGAATCGGAAAGCCCATATAGGACATGCCGACTTCATAAACATCCGGAAAAACCAGGGCTATGCGAACATTAACCTCGGCCGGATCTTTACGAATCATATTTACTTCATTGCCGATATATCGACCGGGTTTGCCGATAAAAGGCAACAGGTCGTTAAAGATTTTTCGCCTCTGAGCCCCAACCGCCTCTTCAAATCGTTTGTTCAATCGTTCTGGTTCCAAGTAAAACGTATAGACCTCACAAGTTTGCGTAACCTGTGAGGTTGTTTATGGTTCATCCTTTTTGTGCAACTAACTCGATCCCTTTTTCCAGAGCTTGCTGATTCAAGGGGATCAAATTTTTCCGTTTCACCACTTCGGATAAAGCGGACAACACGATTTCTTTTGTCAGGCAGCCGGTTTTGGCAATAAAAGCGCCGAGAATCACCATATTGGCAATTCGGGCATTGCCCAGTTGATCTGCAGTTTCCGTAGCCGGAACAGCCAGCACCTGCACGTCGCTGCGTTGCGGCGCCGTGGTGATCAATGAAGAATCATAAATAATCAAACCGCCGGGCGCAACCTCTTTTTCGAATTTTTCCAAAGACGGCAGATTCATCGCCACCAGCACGGTCGGACGCGAAATAATAGGCGAGCCGATGCGGCGATGGGACAAATTGACCTGACAGTTGGCGGTTCCGCCGCGCATCTCCGGACCATAGGACGGTATCCAGGAGACGTGATAACCGGCCTGCATACCGGCCTGAGCCAACATCAAGCCCAGCATCAAAACGCCCTGGCCGCCGAATCCCGCCAATTTCATGCGCGGATCCTGGTAACGTTCTTCTACCTGCGGCAGATCGATTACAGCGCTGACGCCGGTCGGAATATCGAGTTTGGCATGTAAATCCGCGGAACTGAATTCGTTCCTTTTCGCCTCGCCGGCGGCAACGGTTTCACTGCGATCACGGTAAACGCCCAGGGGGAATTGCTTGACTAAATAATCATTCAGCCATTGTTTGGATTGCGTCGGCGTCATTTTCCATCCTGAGGGACAAACTGACAGCACCTCAACCAGAGAAAATCCCTTGTTCTCCATCTGAATTTGCAGCGCCTTGCGAACAGCGCGACGCACCTTATTGGTATTTTTTGCGTCGGACAGCGCAACGCGTTCAACATAAACAGGCGCATCCAGCTGCGAAATCAATTCCGATATGCGCAAGGGATAACCTTCATTGCTCGGATTTCTGCCGTAAGGCGATGTCGTGGTTCGCTGACCCACCAGCGTTGTCGGCGCCATCTGCCCGCCGGTCATGCCATAAATCGCATTGTTGACAAAAAATACAGTGATGTTTTCCCCGCGATTGGCAGCCTGCATGATTTCATTGCCGCCGATAGCCGCCAAATCGCCATCGCCCTGATAACTGATCACAATAGAATGGGGGTGACTGCGCTTGACGCCGGTGGCCACAGCCGGCGCCCGGCCGTGTGCGCACTGAATATTGCCTGTACGAAAATAGTAATAAGCAAACACACTGCATCCGACCGGGCTGCAAAAAATGGTATGGTCGCGCAAATTAAAATCATCCAACGCCTCGGCGATCAATTTATGCAGGACGCCATGTCCGCATCCCGGGCAATAGTGCGTGACGTCTTTGGCGCCGGAATTGCGCTCGTACACTTTATAAAAACTGTCCGATTTGGCCAAAACTTTTTCTATCATGGCATTATCCCTCCAGTATGGTCAGCGCTTTTGCATAGATCTCTTCGGTCGAAGGAACCATGCCGCCCATGCGATTGTAAAAGTGCACCGGCGTCCGACATTCGACCGCCAATCGCACATCATCAACCATTTGTCCGTTGGATAATTCCACTACCATAAAATTCTTGACTCTTTGACCGATTTCGAACAGCTGTTTTTTCGGAAACGGCCAGAGTGAAATGGGACGCAGCAAACCAGCTTTATGACCGGCAGCGCGCAAATCATCTACCACCGTGTGCAAAACACGCGACACCACGCCATAACCGATGAGGACAAAATCGGCATCATCCACCTGGTAATCCTCAAAACGAACCTCCTTGGCCTCAATGCCCGCATACTTGGCTTGTAGTTTCAGATTATGCATTTCCAAAAGTTCCGGCTCCAGCTGGATGGAGGTAATGATGCGATCTTCATCAAAACGGTCGCCCTGCAAAGCCCACGGCTTTCCCGGCAAGTTCTCTACGGCCCTGGGGAATTCGACCGGTTCCATCATTTGGCCAATAAATCCGTCCGCCAGAACGACAACCGGCATGCGATACTGATCCGCTAACTCAAAAGCCAGCATGGTCAAGTCGCACATCTCTTGTGCGCTGTTGGGCGCGAGCACAATCAATTTGTAATTGCCGTGGCCGCCGCCTTTGACCATCTGATTGTAATCGCCCTGTTCCGGAGCAATGTTGCCCAATCCCGGTCCGCCGCGGGAAACATCCACCAACACCAGCGGCAATTCAGCGCCGGCGCAATAAGATATCCCTTCCATTTTTAGACTGATGCCCGGACTGGAGGATGCCGTCATGGTGCGTACACCACAGCCGGCCGCACCATAGACCATGTTAATGGATGCTGTTTCGCTCTCCGCCTGTAAAAAAACGCCTCCGACCAGAGGCATATAATGAGCGGCTTCCTCTGCTATTTCGGAGGCGGGTGTTATCGGATAGCCAAAGAAAAATCGACAACCAGCCAGAATAGCGCCTTTAACAACAGCATCGTTTCCCTTGATAAGCTGTTTGGCCATCACACTACCTCCTCTCCGACATATCCTTTTTTATAGACGGTGATGGCGCCGGGTTCCGGGCATTGGTAAAAACAAGTTCCACATCCGGTACAACCCTCGCCGCGATAGCCGGCCGGATGATAGCCCATCCGGTTGAGATGGCTTTGTTCAAAAAGAACTGTTTCCGGGCACGCTGCGATGCACAAACCACAGCCTTTGCATTCGTTTTCTCGCACCCGAACTGTAGGACCTACAACCTGCTGCACGTCCGCCATACATACTCCATAGTTTAGTTCCATGGCAAAGTGCTGTTTATTATGTAAACATAATAGTTTAGTTATTTTTTGCCTAAAAGGCAAGCTAAAAGAATGGATTGTGGCGACGTTCACGGTCTATGGTTGTGTTGGGTCCGTGTCCCGGATAAACCTTGATATCGCCTGCGAGAGAGAATAGGTTTTCCTGAATGGAATGCAACAACTGGTTTTGTGAGCTGCCAGGCAGGTCGGTTCTGCCAATGGCGTCAAAAAAAAGGGCATCACCGGTGAAAACCGAATCGCCGCATAGAAACGAGAGACCTCCGGGTGAATGGCCGGGTGTGGAAATGGCCTGAACTGCGATAGTGCCAAATGAAAACGACTCACCGTGCTGAGCGTAATGATCGACAGAAAACATTTCAGGAACCCTTAAATCATACATGGCGGCTTGTAATCCGACGTTGGCCAACAGCGGCAATTCCCGTTCATCCATGACCACTGTGGCCATGAATTTTTTTTGCAGTTCTGCAACCGCGCCAATGTGATCGATATGGGCATGAGTCAGAAAGATATAGCTCGCCCGGTACTTGTCGAGGAAACGGATGATCTGCTGCACTTCAAAACCAGGATCGATAACAGCGGCTTGCCGGGTTTGCTCATCCAAAACAAGATAACAGTTCACTTGAAATGAGCCGAGAATCAGGGTTTGAATCTTCATGGGTTACTTTATCAATGAAAAATTTTTATATAAAAGTTTAATTTAATATTTTTTGGGAACAATTACCAGCTAAATTTACTGATACATTAACTCTAATTGTAAAACAAAGAAACAACATCCCGTCCTTTATTGAACTTTTTCTCGATTTTTTCAGTATGAATCTTTAACCTGGAATACGCAAAAAAATATCCACTAGTCGACCATGCTCCAAAAAAAAAGAATTTCCCCAATCCGTTTATTGCACGATTTGTGCCCGCAAGACAACCTTGCGAAGGTTTGAAATCTTCGCAAGGATAATGCAATAAAGAAAATATTTG
>CAYLWO010000037.1:8255-54691 GCA_964387285.1 uncultured Cytophagia bacterium
CCAGCGGCAACCTGCCTTCTCTGAGCCAGGCCATTGAACTGGGCGGCATCCATTATCGCGTCGACGGCCGCGACAAAAAGAGCGTGCTGCAGTCCATCATTCGCCTGCTGCGTCTGCCGGAAGAGGTGGATGTGAACTTTTTATTGCAAGTTTTGTTGGCGCGCGAATCCCTTGGTTCTACCGGCGTGGGCGACGGTATTGCCATTCCACACACGCGCAATCCCATTGTGCTGCACATCCCCAAACCCATGGTGGCGCTATGCTTTTTAGAACACGCCGTTGATTTCGGCGCCCTGGACGGAAAACCGGTGACCATCGTTTTCATGCTCATCACGCCGACCGTGCGTTCGCATCTGCATCTTCTTTCCCGTCTGGCCTTTGGTTTGAAAGACGATGCCTGGCTGGCGTTGCTGAAACAACCGGCCTCGCGGCCAGAGATTCTCACCGCCTTGAATAAAATCGAAAACAGCATCAAAAAAAACGAAACCAGCGAATAATGGAACTGATTATTGCCTCACTCTTGATCTATTGCGCAGGCGCCCTGGCTGCGCTGCTCTCCGGCAGTAACACCAAACGCAGCGGCGCTGTCAGCGTCCTGGCTGCAATCTGCGGCAGTGTTGTGGGTTTGCTGGCTTTGTGGCTGACCCGCCATCAAACGCTTTCCTGGCAAACCAGTTGGTCCATGCCTGGCGGACAAATCAGTCTGACGCTGGATGGATTGGCGCGATTTTTTCTTGCCATCTTTTATTCTATTCTGATTCCCATCGCTTTATACGGTTACTCTTACATGTCGGCTTATCCACAGCGTAATGTAAAACCGGCCTGGTGCTTTTTTCTGATTCTGGTCGCAGCCATGGACCTGGTTATTTTAGCGGACAACATGATGCTGTTCTTATTGGCCTGGGAGGTCATGTCGGTTGCGGCGTTCTTTGTAGTGCTGTTTGAGGATGAAAAACCGCACGTGCGTTACGCCGGATATGTCTATTTCATCGCCAGTCACATCGGCACTGCTTTTTTATTTGTGTTGTTCTGGTTGCTGAATCAGACCGCTCTAACCGGAGCCAATAAAACATTGTTTCTGGCGTTAGGATTGATCGGTTTTGGCGTCAAAGCCGGTTTAACGCCGTTGCATGTTTGGTTGCCGGAAGCGCATCCGGCTGCGCCCAGCCACGTTTCTGCGCTGATGTCCGGTCTGGTGATCAAAACAGGATTGTACGGTATTCTGCGTTTGCTGCAGCACTTATCTCCGCTTCCGGTTCGCACCGGCGAGGTGCTGTTGTTGTTAGGATTGATCACCGCTTTCACCGGCATTCTTTATGCATTGGCGGAAAAAGACTTGAAACGGTTGCTCGCCTATTCCAGCGTAGAAAATATGGGGATTATTTTTATCGGCCTGGGCATCGGCTTTATTGCCATCGAACATCAGGCGCCCATCGTTGCGCTGTTTGCCCTGAGCGGCGCGTTTTTGCATGCGATCAACCACGCCATTCTAAAACCGTTGTTGTTTATGAGCGCCGGTTCAGTTTATCAGCACGCGCATACGCGCAATCTGGAACGATTGGGCGGCTTGTACAAAATCATGCCGCACGCCGGCCGTTCTTTCCTTTTCGGCGCCGTCGGTCTGTCCGGCTTGCCGCCCTTGAACGGATTTAGCGGTGAATTGCTCATTTATATCGCCGGATTTCAAGGCATCGGCATGATCAGCAAGGGATTGACCGTGTGGCCGATTGCGGCGATTATCGGTTTGGCCTTGATCGGCGGCCTGGCGATTTTTACCTTTGCCAAAGCGTTTGGCGTTGCATTTCTCGGCGAACCTCGTTCGGACGCTGCGCTTCGTGATATCGCCTCGCCCCACTGGACGGCCAGGGCCGCAACCGCAATATTGATGGCTCTGGCAGTCGCTTTCGTTGCCGGATCCAGTCTGCTGGCAGGACCGGTAAAAGAGGTGCTGAATTCATACAGTCCGGCCATCTCTAATCTGCAAAACCTGTCCATTAGATCTATCTTACTTTACTACGCCGGTGCAGCTCTGACGCTACTGGTACTCATATTGCTGATTTCTCAAATCAGAAAAAAAATGCTGAGCAATCGCTCCGTACAGCAGAGCCTGACCTGGGATTGCGGATACATCGCGCCCAATGCACGCATGCAGTATACGGCTGCCTCATTCGCTGCTCCGGCGACCGATCTGTTGGCGGCGCCGCTGAATATCAAGGCAGAAATCGTCCATCCGCAGGAGCCTTTGCCGGTCAAAGCCTCGCTCACCGTAACGATTCGTGATGTATTTACCAATCACCTTTATGAGCCGTTGTTCAATGCCGTTGACTTTCTGTTCGTCAAGTTGCAATGGTTACAGCATGGCAAACTGAATTTCTATATACTTTATATAGCGGTTACCTTATTAGCCCTGTTATTGTGGTATGGAGGCAGCCGATGATCCGCACGCTTTTATTCAGCATCGCCAGTTGGCTGTTGGCCATCATTCTGGCTCCGGCCCTGTTGGGCGTTATCAATCGCACCAAAGCGCTGTTTGCCGGACGCCGGGGACAACCGCTGTTACAGAGCTACTACGACTTGATCAAGCTGTATCGCAAGGGCGTGGTTTACAGCAAAACCACCACCTGGCTGATCTACGGCAGCAGCATCATCAGTTTATCAGCGCTGCTCCTGGCAGGTTTGTTTCTACCGCTTTTTACCCAACGAGCCGTGGTTGCATTTAACGGTGATCTGGTGCTTTTTGCCTACCTGCTGGCTCTGGCCCGCTTTTTCATCGTCCTGGGCGCATTGGACACCGGATCCAGTTTTGAAGGCATGGGCGCCAGTCGTGAAGTGTTTTTCTCCTGTCTGGCAGAACCGGCTTTCTTTCTCGTGCTCGCCACCCTGGTGCGCGACGCCAATTCGCTTTCGCTGTCCGGACTTTTTACCGGCAATCTTAACAGCCAGACCATTTTGACGCCGCAGGCAGCACTGATCTGTTTGAGCCTGTTTTTGGTCCTGCTGGTAGAGAACAGCCGCATGCCTTTTGATGATCCCAACACCCACCTGGAACTGACTATGATTCATGAAGTCATGGTACTGGATCACAGCGGTCCGGATTTCGGCTTTGTGCTCACGGCAGCGGCGATCAAAATAATGTTGTTCAGCGTCTTCCTCAGCCATTTGTTGCTGCCGGCAGGACTGTTCGCGAGCTGGCTTCTGCCGATAATGCGCATTCTGGTGATTTTTGTTATTGCCGTTCTTATCGGCATTGTCGAATCCATCACCGCGCGTGTGCGATTATTAACTACGCCGCAGATATTGGTTGGCGCCACTATATTGGCTCTGCTGGGATTTATCATAACCAAGTAGCGTGCTGTAAACGAAATCAAAAAAAGGTTACTGGGATGACCGCAACCATCGATATATTTTTAATTCTGTTTTTATTATCCGATCTTTATCTGCTCGGCCTCAGCCGGTTGAATGCGTCCATCAAAACCGTAGCCGGTCAGGGAATTTTATTAGCCATCATGCCGCTGGTTACCGGCGTTGACATCAGCTGGCACACCTGGCTGTTGGCCATCACGACGCTGGCCATCAAAGGCGTGGTCATGCCCATGTTGCTGTTTCGCGCCATTCGCGAAGTGAATATGCCAAGAGAGATCGAACCCTATGTCGGATTTATGCCCTCGTTGTTGTTGGGCATGGCCATGGTGTTGAGCGCTTTCTTCGCTGCCGGGCGATTGCCTTTGCCCATCGCGCTCAGTTCGCGTTTATGGGCGCCGGTGGCTTTATCCGCAGTCATGATCGGCTTGTTTATTCTGGTGTCGCGTAAAAAGGCGGTCACGCAGGTGTTGGGTTATCTGGTGCTGGAAAACGGCATCTATGTGTTCGCCCTGGCGATTGCCGCGCAAATGCCGTTTCTGGTGGAATTGGGCGTGTTGCTGGATTTGCTCGTAGGCGTGTTCATCATGGCCATCATCATCAACCACATCAGAGACGTATTTGAAGATTTTGATCTGGAAAATTTGACGGCGTTAAAGGACTAATAAAGATATGCTTTTTGCAGTCATTCTCATACCATTTATACTCGGAATACTGGTATACGTTGTCCCGTTTGTTCCCTGGCGGCGCTATACGTTGCCCATCGGCGCCTTGACGCACACAGGTTTGACCCTGGCGCTCTTTTTTATTTTGCCTCCCGCAGTGTTGGATGGCTGGGTCGCTGTAGATCACCTGGGGCTTTTTTTTCTCAGCATCGTCAGCATGATTTTCCTGGCCGTAAGTTTTTACACTTTTTCCTATTTGAAAGAACATCCACCGGCCAGAGCAGAAAAAACCTTCATCAGCTGCATGCACTTTTTTCTCAGCGCCATGTCTCTGACTACATTGGCGCAACATCTGGGCCTGCTTTGGGTAGCTATCGAAGCCACGACGCTGGTAAGCGCGCCGTTGATCTATTTCCATCGCTCCCATCGTTCGCTGGAAGCCACCTGGAAATATCTGATGATATGCTCTGTGGGCATCGCACTGGCCTTGCTGGGCACTTTTTTCCTGGCCGCGGCCATGACGGCGTCCGGCGTAAGTGTGCCGTTGTTGCTGCAGGATTTGATCGCCGCAGCGCCAACCCTGGACAGCCGCTGGTTGCAGGCGGCTTTTATTTTTCTCTTTGTCGGCTATGGCACCAAAATGGGATTAGCGCCCATGCACACCTGGCTGCCGGACGCGCACAGCGAATCACCGTCGCCGGCCTCTGCCCTGCTGTCCGGCGTGCTGCTCAATTGCGCCTTTCTGGGTTTGTTGCGCATGTATCAGATCTGTCGTGCGGCAGGCCAGGCCGCATTTGCAGAAACCCTGTTTATGATATTCGGACTTGTCTCCATGTTGCTGGCCTCTGCGTTCATGATTCGCCAAAGCGATTATAAAAGACTCCTGGCCTATTCCAGCGTCGAGCATATGGGCATTCTTTCTCTGGCTGTGGGCTTGGGCCCGCAAGCGAGCTTTTTTATGCTGCTGCACAGCCTCAATCATTCTTTGACCAAAGCTCTGTTGTTCCTGACCTCAGGCAATATTCTCAGCGCCTATCATACCAAAGCCATTGACAAAGTTACAGGATTAATGCGCATCTGGCCGACTACAGGCGTATTGTGGATCGCCGGTTTGCTGGCGATCAGCGGCACTCCTCCTTTCGGCATGTTTATCAGCGAGTTTAACATTCTCGGCGTGGCCTTGCGACAGCATCGTTATTTTATAGCCGCATTGTATTTATTTTTGTTGGCTGTGGTTTTTATTACGCTTTGTCGCATTCTGTTGCATATGTCGATGGCCGAACCTCCACAGGAAGTAAAAAGAATCAGCGGCCGCTTGCGCACAATGCCTCAGTTGGTTTTTCTGATCATGATTCTGATTCTCGGCATCTATCTGCCGGCCTGGTTGCAACAAATTCTCAAGCAAGCGGCCGTTGCTTTGGGAGGCGGCCAATGAAAACATCAGCGGTTCTGTACAACGGTCAGTCGCTGCCGATAAAAAGCATTCCGGTTCTTTCCGAACTGCTTTTCAGTCAGCAGATCATTGATCACTGCAGTGCGGGCATGCGTCTGTCAGCTCTGTTTGCCGATAAAATGCACCAGGGCCATCGACTGTACGCTGTACTGGCGGATGACCAGAGTAATCTGCTGCATGTTCTGTGCACCAGGGTTGAAGAGAAATTCAACTCTTTAACGCCGGACTGTTTGCAAGCCCATCTTTTCGAACGGGAAATTTATGAGCAGTTTAGCGTCAAGCCCGAAGGTCATCCCTGGTTAAAGCCGGTGCGATTCAGCAGTCAGGCACAAGGTGCAGAAATCGGCGTCATGGATTTCTATGCCATGGCCGGTGAAGCGATGCATGAAGTGGCGGTAGGGCCGGTGCACGCCGGCGTCATCGAGCCGGGCCATTTCCGCTTTCAATGTCATGGCGAAAAAGTGCATCATCTGGAAATCTCGCTGGGATATCAGCATCGTGGAATTGAAACACAGCTGATCAATGGTCCTGATGGCAAAACCATGTGGTTGATGGAAGCGGTGGCCGGCGACACCAGCATCGGCCATGGTTTGGCCCTTTGTCTCGTGCAGGAAGCTTTGGCCGGCTGTCGCGTCAGCGGCCGCAGTCAGGCCATCCGCGGCATTGCTCTGGAACTGGAGCGCATCGCTAATCACATCGGCGACCTGGGCGCGCTGGCCGGAGATGTGGGATTCCTGCCAACGGCCTCGCAATGCGGCGCCATTCGCGGCGATTTTCTCAACATGACCGCGTTGTTGTGCGGCAGCCGCATGGGACGCGCGTTGTTGACGCCCGGCGGCGTGCGTTTTGACATTACCGTAACTATTGCCAATGAACTGCAGGAGCGCGTGCTGGCAGCTTTTAATGCCGCGGCGCGTGCAGTAGAATTATTATGGGATTCGAGCACGGTGGTCTCACGCTTTGAAAACACCGGCACTGTGCAACCGGAACAGGCAATCGACATCGGTCTGGTGGGACCGGCCCGCCGCGCCTGCGGACTGGAAGGCGACGTTCGCCACAATCATCCCAGCGGCATCTATCAGCTCTACCAGATTCCGGTTTCTACGGCCAACAGCGGCGATGTGTCCAGCCGGGCTATGGTACGGTGGTTGGAAGTGCAACGCTCGGTCCATTTTATTCAGGAACTGTTAACCTCGCTGCCGGAAGGGGAATTGAACAATGCTCCAGTGGCCTTGCAGCCGGAAGCGTTCAGCGCCGGATTGGTGGAAGGCTGGCGCGGTGAAATCTGTCATGTGGCTGTCACCGGCAAGGATGGAAAATTCCGTCGCTATAAAATAATTGATCCCTCCTTTCATAACTGGTTCGGCCTGGCTCTGTGTCTGCGTGAGCAGGCCATTTCTGATTTTCCGTTATGTAACAAGAGTTTTAATCTTTCATATTGTGGATTTGATCTATAATGTACAATATTATAAAGAGTCGTGTTCGGCAAGGGTGCCGCACCCTGCCGTTTCCGGTTGCCGTGGAATCACTGCCCGAGCGTTTTCGCGGTTTGCCGGTAATCGAGGCCAAAGCGTGCAAAAAGCAGTGTGCACGCTGCCTTGAGGTCTGCCCGGTCCAGGCCATTCAAACAAAAGAAGTGCAGATTGATCTGGGGCGCTGCATTTTTTGCGGCCGGTGTGCTGAAATATGTCCGGAGAAAAAAATCCTTTTTACTCAGGACTATCGATTAGGCAGCCGTTTGCGGGAAGCGTTGCTGCTGCGCGCCAATCAGGGTCCGATTGTCGAACCTTTACAGGGTGAAAAGCACAAACTGTTCCATCACTCGCTCAAACTGCGTCAGGTCAGTGCCGGCGGCTGCAACGCGTGCGAAGCGGATGTCAATGTGCTCAACACCCTTGCCTTTGATCTGGGCCGATTCGGCATTCAGTTCGTCGCCTCGCCGCGTCATGCGGACGGATTGCTGGTAACAGGTCCGGTGACGCAAAATATGCATCAAGCGCTGCTCAAAACCTGGGAGGCCGTACCGGCGCCGAAAATTGTAATCGCCACCGGCAGTTGCGCCATCAGCGGCGGACTGTTTCGCGATAGTTCCGAGGTCAGGAACGGCGTCGAGGGGATTCTGCCCGTTGATTTGTACATTCCGGGTTGTCCGCCCAATCCGTGGACCATACTCGATGGATTGGTGCGGTTGATTGGCAGGGTATGAATGAAATATTCCGCTCGGGGTATCTTGCCTGAGCGATCGTCAACCATCTGTTCGCCGCTTAATCATTGCACGATGGCAAGGAAAGCGACGCGCACAGATTCTTCAGCATCGATTATGTCAAGGCTGGCTTTTTAGTTAAGAAGAAAGGGATATGGTATCTTACGCCGGAAGCTGAAGAGTTACTCAAGTTAAGTGATATCCAGCTGATGGAAAAAGCAACAGAAGCATATCGAAAATGGAAATTATCCCGTGTCCAAGATGAAGAACCTCAAGAAATTGTAGAATCTGTTGGAACTGAAGAAAAAGTTACTATTTATGAGATTGAACAAATAGAACAGATCGCAGCTGATGGTTTAAAAAACTATATTTCAACCAAAAACGCTTACGAATTTCAGGATCTTGCAGCCGCCTTATTAAGAGGGATGGGCTATTTTACGCCATTTATAGCTCCACCTGGTAAAGATGGTGGAGTTGATATTCTTGCATATCGGGATCCATTAGGAACAGTTTCACCAAGAATTAAAGTACAGGTCAAACACAAATCAACAGCTGCAAGCGTACAAGAAATGAGACAACTATAGGTTTGCTGCAACGTGACGGCGATGTTGGTATTTTTATATCAACGGGTGGATTTACACCAGATGCCGTAAACACTGCCAGGTCATCCCATATTCACATGGAGTTAATTGATTTTGACCGCTTCATTTCCTTATGGCAAGAATTTTATCAAAAACTGAACGATGAAGATAAATCTTTACTTCCTCTAAGGATTGTCTATTTTATTGATCAAGTGGAGTGATGAAGACAATTGACCAGACACAAGATGCTATTGCCTTCATGGATCACGATTTTCCGGGATCGCCGCTCTCCGGAACGGCGTTTTTCCATAATCTTTTACTGAGCGACATCGCTGTTTCGAGGTTGTCTAAAAAGAAAATTTGTTAAGAGTTTTTTATTTATCAAACAAACTTAATATTTGTTTGAAAAAAATTTAAATATTTGTTTTTATAAAGTCTGTAGTTCCGGCTTTAGCCGGAGAAAATTCCGGCTAAAGCCGGAACTACAGACTCTAGATCTACTTTTTGGACAACCTCTTCCCGGAAGAAACGCTACTTTTTATATTCCACCGCCATCTCCCACTTTTGCAGCGTGGTGCCCATGCTGCGTTCCAACTGACCCAGGGCTTTCAGGTAGCTGGCAATGGCGCGCAGTTCTTCATTCTGGGCATTGGTGAGATCGCGTTGATAACTGATGACCTGGAAATTACTCGACCGGCCGACGCGCATCTTGTCGTCTTCCAGCTGTAATTTTCTGGCCGCCAATTCTTTGGCCCGTTGCGCCATGCCGACCTGTTTCAGCGTATACTGCACCAAACGCACCGCATTCTCAACGTCGATGCGAATATTATCCCGCAACTCCTGCACATAAATTTTCCATGTTTCGTTGGATAATCGCGACAACTCGTAGCCGTTCTGCAGATATTGTTTGTTAAAAGGAAACGAAAACGACAAACCGACGTTCCAGGTCAATGTACTAAAGCTGAAGGCTTCTTTTGCTGTTGAAAAGAATTTATCCGTACGATCGGCTTCGCTGCCGATACTGGCATAACTTCCGAGATAATAACGGTTGGAATTTCTGGCCACCAGCAAATCCATGCGCGAAATTTCCAGATAATGTTGATAGATCGCCCAGTCCGGCCGGTTGGCATAAGCGCGATCCAGACAATCCGCCAACCGCAGCTCGACAGGTTCGAAATCCATTTTAGTAGTCGGCCGGATCAGTAAACGCTTTTCCAGATCCAGTTGCGCCTGTAATGCCACCTGAGCCAATAAAATGGAATTTTCCGCTCCAGCCACCGAGATTTCGCGTGAAGCGATGTCCGATTCCGCCTGGACGATTTCCTGAGCAGCCATGCGGCCGCTTTCAATCAAACTTTTGTTGACATCCAGCAGCTCGCGGGCGCGATTGAGCGCTTCCTGCTGAATTTTTAAATCCTCATAAACCAGGATCAAATCCCAGTACTGACTTTCGATGGTGGTGATCAAGTCGATCAGATTCTGTTTGACGTATAATAACGAAATATTGGCGTATGCCTTGGCGCGATCAATAGGGATCATGTTAACCTTTATGCCGAATCCCTGCAGCAACGGCTGACTGATTGAAAGAGCGATATTGGTGTTGTAATTGGTGACGCCGGCTAGATTTGAAGATTCGCTGGTGCTGGTGTTAACGCCGATGCTTAACGAGCCACCGGTTTCCAGAGCGCGGGAAAAACCCATAGAACTCGAAAGTCCATTCTTCTTTATCGAGTATCCCAAATCGTTGTTGCGGCTTTCATTGCGGCTTCCCGTAACGTACGCAGACGGTAAAAAACGATATTCTGCCTGCTTTAGGTTGATATTCGATGAAGACTCGGACAATCGATACACTTTCAGAATCCGGTTGTGCCGAATGGCCAGATCCAGCAAAGCTTCCAGAGTCAACGGAGCATAGCCGGACGAATCCGTAAATACAGGCGCGTCGGTCATCTGTCCGGAACTGGAAATGGCCGAGCTGTCAGGCGTTAACCGTACGTCGATGACAGGCTCAGTGCTTTGTGCAAACAGGCCTGCCGGAACAACGAAAAATGCGATAATGGCGGATAGCTTCATAAATTTTGCATAAAATGTTTTGTATCAAATCAACGCGTCTTTGTTTTGCCCTTGACCGCGCCAACCGACCAGCCCGGTGATTAAGCATATGATCAGTATGGTATAGAACCAGGGGATCAGGGAAAATTGCCAACGCCAGCCGTAATACTCACTCAGCAGAAATGCAACCGTTTGTCCTAATAAAGATCCGCCTAGGCCGGCAACCAATCCGATGCCGAAGGCCAAGTAGAAAGGACGCGAGAACCATCCCAAGGTTTTTGCCGATCCTGACGCACCGTTGCACACCGTTATCATGATAAATAAAAGCTGCCAGCTGCCGAACAGCAATGCAACGCTGCCCAGGCAACCGGTTATAATGGATATAAATTTTACATCGCGGGAGATGGCGTGCGCAAACAAGACCTGATTGCTGATTTCAAAGGCTGATACATCTCCTAAAGTTTGTACGAGTCGGGTTTGGATGTAATCCACCGTTTCGGCGATGTTGCGTGCCGGATTGGCGCGAATGGTGACTTTTGTAAAAACGCGATCGTCCCTAAATTGCGCCAACACATGGTATGGCAACAGCACCGCTTTATCCAGCCGATATTCACCGGAAAAAGCCGGGCTGGCCGCCAGCACGCCGATCACCGTGCAGGTCAGCTTGCCAATCTGAACCTGTCGGCCGATAAGCGAATCTTTTTGCGTTCGCGCCCATTCCTGCCATAAACGGTTGCCCAAAACGCAAAGATGGGTTGTGGAATCCAGATTAGTGATAAAACGGCCAAAGCGCATATCAAGGTCGAAAACTCTTAAATAATCGTTAAAAACACCAATCGTCGCTGCCTCTTGTTCAACATCGCCATAGCCGATTTTTTGCATCCATAAAAACTCCGGTGCTGTGGCCAGGATAAAAGACGGATCATGCTCGAGGACGTCTAAAATTCCGCGATCCAGAGCCCGTCGCTGGCGCGGACTTGACAAGACCGGACCATAACGGGGAATGATCGAAAAAAGTTCTGCGCCTTGTGCATGAAACCGCCGACCGGTCTCACGACGTACGGCTTGCGTTGCACAAATGAGTACAAAGAGACAAACAGCTGCAAGCGTCAGACTTGCCCATATTGTCCGATAGGCACTCACGGCATAAAAAAAGGATGTTTTCAGATCTTTGCGCAATTGTTCATCCCTGGCCATATTTCCTGAAAAGTGATCATTCTATTTTGCGACTTGCCATTTTGGTTGTAAAAAGGGATTGCTTCACTCCAGCGCAGATAATCTCCTTTATCTACGACTGTGCCTGCGTTCGCAATCACGCGGTCTTTGTGTTATTTGGGCCATCATGGCATATTGCTATAATACACCCCGCAAGACAATTCAGTTGAGTATAGTATATATGAGAATAGCAGCTCGAATCCACAAATCCGCGCCTAAAATCCCGACACCGCAACAAGCTCACCCGGGTGCAGACCTGAGGCAATGACTATCTTGTTGCCGTCGCTGTAGCCGGGTTGAACGGGCCGGACAGTCGCGTTGTCTTTTTCACCTTTAATCCACACCACATAGCGGCCGTCCTGGCGCCAGATGGCCTGCAAAGGGATCGTGATGACGTTATCGAGATCAGCCAACCGAATAACAGCATCCGCATGCATGCCAAATCGCACCTGTTTACGCGCATCCGGCGGCGTTTCCGGAATACTGATGCGCAGGGGAAAATAACGTCCGTCATCCGCGACCGTTGCAGCCGCGGCAATCCAGTCAATCTTTCCGGCCAGGGCGACGTTAGGAAAAGCTAATCCGGTAATATCAACTTTTTGGCCGATCTGCAGTTCTTGCACATTCAACTCGCCAACCTGGGTGTTGATCACATAAGATTCGGTAGCGCCAATGGTAACCAAAAGATCGCCCTCTTTGAAGGACTCACCCTCCTTTTTTATAGTTCCGCGACGGCCATCATCTGTTTCCGGCGCCATCACCATGCCGGCCACCGGGGCGCGCACGACCGAAGCCTCATAACGCGCTTCGATCTCGTCTAACTCTTCTTTGGCGTTGGACAGTCGCAAGCGCAACACCTCAATTTTTTCCGCACTGCCTTTATTCAGAATGGTTTCCAGCTGCTGCTTGGCGTTTTCATAATCATAGCCGGTTTTTTTATATGTCGTGTTGGCCTGATCAAATTCCACGCGAGGGATGATGCCCTTTTCTAAAAGTTTTTTGGTTTCATCCAGTTTCTTTTTTTCATTGCTCTCGGCGATCTTGGCTAACTCCATGCTGCGCTTCGCCTGCATCACTTCCAGACTGTTGGCCCAATCCTGCAGCTGAGTATATTGCTCCAGCAATTCTATATATGTTACCCGGGCGGTGCGCACGTTCTTGGCCATCTCCTTGGTATCCAACTGATACAGAATCCGTCCCTTTTCGACAAAATCACCCGGTTGAAAATTCATCTTGATGATCGGACCGGAGGTTTGGGCCGTCAGCGTCACTTTATAGTGCGGCGCCAATGTGCCGGCGACCCGAACCATGCGCACCATGGTATCCAGCCGTGCAGGGACAAATCGTTGTTCCAGGGCAGTCGTCTTGGTTTCAATTGTTTTGGAAAAAATAGTAATATTACGCTGTGAAGAAAAAATAATCAGCAGCATGATTAAAAGCACCAGGCCGGCGAGACCGGCATAGAAAATACCCAGACGCCCATATCCTCGGGGCCAGAGCGGACTTGTCGCGACGGGTTTTGTCACAGATTTAGTATGAAGTGCAGACGTGGTAACTGTGGTGTTGTCTGTTTTAGCGGCTTTGATCAGCACCAATAAAAATGGAGCATCTGTCTCGGCAGGCTCTTGGCCTGCACCAGGCAGCACCAACGTGGAGACCAACATCTGACTCGGAATACTCTGCGGATTTTTGTATTCAATTTCTTTCAGATCATACTCGATCTCTTTTTTCAGGCCGTCGTTGATGAGCCGGCTTAATTCGTGGTTTTCCGTTTCGTGAAAAAATAACCATGAATAGCTCTGCCCTTGTAAAGCAGCGGCACTCATGGACAGAATCGCCTCACAGAAAGGATTGACGTCCAATACCGTGCCGTCTCGAGACAACAGCAGGGCGGCATCTTGCGTATGATTCCAGGTTGTTTTTATCAAACGATTTTTCATAGTTCACTATCCCTGTATCCTTGTCAGGAATAAAAAAACGCGATAGTTCGATTACCCAAAAGACATCAAACACAGTAAAAATATTCTCATAGCGTAATAAAATTCGGGATTAAAGTCAAGGTTTTTGCGGATAAAGAATGTAAAATATTGTATCAGACAATACCTAACGGATCAGCACCAGCTTGATCATTCCTACATACCCTGATGTCAGCAATCGTACAATATAAACACCGCTGGACAGGCTAACGCCATTGTCGTCCGTCGCGCCATAACGAAGGCAATAGCTGCCGGCCGCTTGATGACCTTTAGCCAGGGTGGCGACCCGTTGTCCTAAAACAGAGTAAACAGAAATATCAATTTCGCCCGGTTGCGCCAGTTGGTAAAAAAGCGTGGTCGTTTGATTGAAAGGATTCGGATAATTTTGTTTTAGCTGAAATGTGGCAGGCACAGATCCTGTCATTTTCTCCACCATGGTGGAAGGTCCGACATTGAAATGCTCGCCGTGCATGCCCCCTAAATCGTTCATCCCCAACCTGGAATCCAGTCGAAGACTCGGACTTTTTGTCGCTCCGGATGCGGGAATAAAACCATCGCGCTGCAGGCGCCGGCTGTTCTGGCCATAGAGCAAAGTAACCAGAATAAACAGAAAAGCGATACTCGTATTCATGGTAAAATTCTCTAATAATAGTTATTGGATTATAAAGTTTTTATTGCTATATTTAATTTCTCAATTATTAACCTGATCGATGGCATTTGAGTAGAAAAACCGACCTGCCCATTTGAGGGCGCTTATGCTGATCTGTTCGATTTCGGTTACACACTTCCATTTTTTACAGGAGCAGACGATGAATATCTATGTCGGCAATCTACCCAAACCCATCGGTGAAGACAAGGTTCGCAATCTTTTTGAACAGCACGGTCAGGTAACTGAAATAAAACTCATCAAGGATCAGTATTCCGGCGAAATGCGCGGCTTTGGTTTTGTTGAAATGCCCAATCGCACCGAAGCGCTGGCCGCCATTGAAAAAATAAACGGCACCTTGCTGGAAGACAACAAGCTGGTTGTCAACCAGGCGCGGCCGCGGGAAGAACGCGGCGGCGGCAATCGTTCGCGCAGCGGTGGCGGCGGCGGCGGTCATTATCGTGGCTCCCGATACGGTTCGTGGTAATCTGGTTGTTTTTTCCCTCTTTGGCCTTGCGTTGTGCGATGCAAGGCCTTTTTTGTTTTTATTCAGCTGTAGGACAAGCCTCTGGCTTGTCCTTCCTCGACCTGCCAAAAACTAATTTTGAAATGTCCAAACTTCAGGCACAAGCCGGAGGCTTGTGCTACAAGGCTGTGCACGGTACATAACTTGTTCGATCATATGCTAATTCCATATGCCTACATCAATCCCACCAACACCTGTATCACGCCTCTGGCCGACGAAAAAGATTCCAACGCTTTTCCGATTATGGTCCCGGCACGCTTATCCGTTGCTTTCATCGCGTGACCCGGCGTTGACGATGTCGTCAACAGATCCCCGGCCTGAATAGGACCATTTTCCGATGAAACCTTGCATGGCACAATGCCGGTCAACGCCAAAGGAGTGCCATTCTTTACCAGGCCGCCGACCATAATGGTCGGATCCGTGGAAACCACTCCGGCTACGGCCGAATCATATGGTTTATCGCACCGACGAACCGAATAGGATTTGGTCGCATCTAATATTACCACATCACCGGCTTCAACCGTTTCACTGGCATGGATGTATTCTGCCACATCGCTCCAGGCGCCGTTGCTGCAGCGTGCACGACCCTCCACAAACAAACTATAGGCCGATGGATTGCCTTCATTGGTCACTTTGGCATAGACGCCGTATACGTCGCCGATGCCATACACACCGGTCTGTTTTCCGTATCCGGAAAGGCCATAGATTTCGCCTTCTCCATATACCCCGGCATGCGTGCCAAAACCCTTGAGTCCGGTATAACCGCGAACTTCAATAACAAAAGAATTGGGGTGCGTCGATGTATTGGCCAGCGTAAACAGGGCGCCGTTGCTGTAAAATCTGGATAAAGACATGGGCGCCATAATATGCCGCTCCAGTATCACATTGTTGCCCAAATCCATGGCGCCGATATCGCCGTCAATGATCAGGGCGCCGGATACCTTGCCGATATCCGTGAGTTTAATAAAACGTGCATCAAAAGCCTCTCCGGAAAGATGGGTGTTGTCCAACTGTATGGTAACATCGCCGGATTGACCGGTGCCGATGGTGCGCAATCCCGGACCGGCAAACACGCCGGTAATATCGCCGGCAGGAAAACCCATATCCCTGATCTGGATGGTGCCATCGACAATCATATCACTGGTAACCGATGCCTGATCGCGGCGGGGAAAACGGTTATCATAGGCAGAACCGTCAATATAGTTGGGTGCTAATTGCAGGACCACCTCGCCGGCGGTTTTTCCTCCTACCAATCCATTCAAGGTCAACACCGAGGTGATATCGCCTGGCTCAAAGGCCATGTCTTCCTGGGTCACACTGTAATTTTTGATATCTGCACCGCTGATCTCGCCGTCGCGGATCATCCGGCTGGTAATGCTGTTATCTTCTTCGAGGTTTACGAATCGCGAATCAAACGCTGCGCCGCTTTGATAATCGCTGTTGACTGATAAGGTGACAATGCCCGCAGCGCCGCCGCCGGCGAGACCGGTGCCGGCGATAATTTGTGTGATATTGCCAATGGCAAAACCCAAATCAATGGGCATGATGCTGCCGTTGCGAATTTGTCCACTGCCCACGCTTTCTTCTGCCAACATGTTGTAGGTCACCGAATTGGTCTCGCCTTTGCGCACAAAGCGATTGTCGTAAACCTGTCCGGTCACATATTCCGTAGCCAGAGCTATATTTACTTCGCCGGCCAGACCGCCGCCGCTAATGCCCACGCCCGGTTTTATTCCACTGATGGTTCCCTGCCCTAATTGAAAGCCGATATCCTGCCGGCTGATGGCGCCGTCGATGATCATCTCGCTGTTGATGGAATTGATCGAGTTCCGACTGACAAAAGCAGCTTCCATTTGCGGTTTGCTGAGAAACTCGCCGGCGCTAATGCCGCCTAAAGAGGCAGCGTCGATTTTATTCTTGGCGTGATCATCGGCTTGACTGCGCAAATAGAATTGACTTGAAGAAAGATTGTCGAAAAAGGCGGCGTTCTCCGCCTGCATGGCCATGGGCACCGGCAGAATTTGCTTGCGCGGAGTCAACGTTTCGCCGTCGACATTCATCTGCAACCAACGTCCGGAATTGTTGAACAGGATACGGGAAAGCGGGGAAATCTTGCCCAACTCGATGGTAAAATAGCCCTGTTGACAATCCAGGCTAACCTGCTCTTGCCAGAGCAATCGGCCATTGCTTTCCGCATCCCACAGGCTCACTTGCGCAGCGACCGTGCCGGTCACGGGATTGCCGTGACTGTCGGTTAAATACCCCTGGTAATTCATGGTCTGCGGAACAGCGGAAAGAGACTGTTTTAACGAGGTGTCGATCAATGCAATGGTTTGAGCAATTGTGAAATGAGAACCAATGAGAATCGAGAGACCGATTGTTGCACGAAGAACATTGCGTCTCACGGCCATGGCTTTTTCCTCCGGAATGATTTGCGAAAAAGAAACGCCTGATGTATATTGATTACCGATTTCTCCTGACATCAAAATATACTCGCGTTTCAGGCAAAATGCAGAGTAAAAAAGGAGCAAAATTTACATGAACAGGCATACATCCTGATGAACCCATGCACCCATATATGGAACCAAAAGAACAGGGCAAACGTTAAATGAGCAAAATTTCAAGAGGGGCCATGCGAATCGTGTTCGTCTACCTGCTTTCCCTGGCCGCTATTTGCGCCAGTCAAACCGATATCAACGGATTAATCCAGGACGCGCAGTCCGGACAACCCATTCCATCAGCCAATGTGCAAATTCAGGCGGCATTGCGCGGCGCGGTCAGCAATCTGGATGGCCGTTTTCATCTGCTGCCGGAGAATTGGCCGGCGACATTGCGCATCAGTCACATCGGTTATCAATCACAACTCGTGACCCTGAACGCCGCCCCTATCAAACCGATCGTTATCAGCCTGCAGCCTTCGGTGATTAAAATGCCGGATATGGTCATCACGGCACAGGATCCAGCCATAAACATCATGCGCAAAGCCATTGATGCCAAGCGGAAACAGCGCGAGCAATTGCATTGTTTTGCAGCTAATGCTTATACGCGCATGCGTGCGGAAAACGATTCTGCCGTGGTCATGATATCCGAAAGCACCTCCCGGTTGTATTGGCATCGCGACAAAGGCATTGCGGAAAAAATGCTCTCCAGAGTGCAGTCATTGAATCTTGAAAAAGGTATGACCGGTCCGCAAGCCGGACAATTGCCCAATCTCAGCGACGATAATGTTTCGCAATACGGTTTTACACTGATCGGCCCCACCCATCCGGACGCGCTGGACTATTACAACTTTAAACTGGAAAACCGCCGCAGCCAGGACGGCCGGGTTGTTTATGACATCAGCGTGACGCCAAAAACAAGATTGCAGCCGTGTTTTTCCGGCTCGATCTCCATCCTGGATGAGGCCTATGCTTTATTGGAAGCGGACCTGACAGCATGCAACATTCGTCCGCAGGAATTTTATTTACACAAAATTGAATTTACCTGCCGCCAGCAATACAGTTGTTTTAATTCCTTGTATTGGCTGCCGGTTGCCAGCCAGCAACGCGACGAAATCCTTTTCGGCATTCCGGGACTGCAATTTCCAAACATCAAACTCGTGCGTCTCTCTAGTTTGGATCATTATGAAATCAATCCCCAGATTCCTGACTCTGTTTTTCAAAAACGGCTGCTGCGAGCCGGCAGTAAGGAAACCAGCAAGGATTCCATTTTAACTTTTCGTCATCGTCAAGTGCCTTTAACCATGGAAGAAGAACAGGCTTATAAAACCATTGACAGTACGCTGACCATACTCAAAGGTTTTCAGCCAAAAGGCTACCTGGCCCGTTTCGTCAAGGTCGAAACCAAATCCGACACCAGCCGCAGTGGCGAGGTTACAGCAAAGATGCCCATGAGCTATTCACCGATTGTAGGGTTTAATCGTGTGGACGGTTTACAGACCGGACTGGGATGCAAGCTTGCCCCATTTCATTCAGAACTGAGCCTGCAGGGTCGGTATCACTGGTCGAGCAAAAAGTGGGCCTTTGCCGCAGAATGGCGCTATCGCACAAAGGGTAAGAATCCGTGGCAGCTTGGCGTCGGTTTCCAGGATCAATCCCGGCCTATCGGCGTCTATTCAATCTATCCGCAACTGGCGACCGCTGTCGCAGCCCTGGTTGGGAAACCGGATTATTTCAATTATTACTGGAATCAGGCCTATTCAACCTCATTGGGCCGGCAGTGGCGGCGCCATCATATCGGCGTCATTGTGGAGCTAAGCAGCAGTCAACAAACATTATTGACAAAACATACCGATTATAGCATATTGAATAAAACTGTCAACAAACGGGAAAATCCGGCGATCAATCCTGGACGACTTAACAGCGTCTCCATGCGCTTCAATTGGGGAGAGCTGGCCAATACGTTCGGGACGGTGGGTCAAACAGGTTTGACCCTGCAGATTGAACACAGTGCGCCGGGAATCGGCAGCGATTTTGCATTTACCCGTTTTTCCGGTCGTATGGATCTTCATTTAAAAACCTGGTATGCGCGATATCTGTTTCCCAACAGTCTGGATATTTGTATTCTGGCCGGTGATCGGATCGGTAAACTGCCTGTGCAATCATTAGGAATACTGGACAGCCGACTATTGGCGTTGGCGCCATTCGCAGCTTTTAAAACGCTGGCAGATGAGCCGTTTTACGGCGATCGCTATGTGGCGCTGCATGCAGAGCATAACTTTCGCGGCATGCCCTGGCAGTGGTTAGGCCTGACCCGTCTGGCGGACAAAGGCGTGCATATATTATTGCATGGCGGTGTGGGCCGCACCTGGTTGGATGAGCGCGCTGTTTTGCTGCCCGAGTTGAACCAATGGCACGCAGAAGCCGGCCTGGCCGTCAATGGAATTCTTACTTATCTGCGCTGTGATTTTTCCATGCGCCTGACAGGAAACAGGGCGTTCTTTATCACCCTGGCGCCAAGAAAGTTATTTTAATGTCATTTACAGACCGCACAACAGACTTTACATATGCCGAAAAAAAAATTACAACGCTTTGCCGATATTGAAACCATGCCGCATGTTTTCCAGGAACCCGGTTCTTTACGGGGCGCCTGGCGATCTGAATTCTTTCATAACACTCATCCCATTGTACTGGAATTGGGTTGCGGCAGCGGCGAATATACTCTGGCTCTGGCGCAAATGTTCCCACAACATAATGTGATCGGCGTGGATCTGAAAGGGTCGCGGTTGTGGAAGGGCGCCAAATGGGCGCAATTGCATCAATTGAAGAACGCGGCTTTTTTGCGCATCTTTATTGAAAAAATCGGCAATTTTTTTACGGCCGGCGAGGTGAATGAAATTTGGATCACCTTTCCCGATCCTTATCCCATGTACGCGAAACGCAAAAAACGTCTGACCTCGCCGCGCTTTCTCGAGATCTACAAATCCATTTTACAGCCAGGCGGGCTGGTGCATTTAAAAACAGATAACGACGGACTTTATCGTTATACGCAAACAGCAGTGCTGGAATACGGCGGGGATCTGTTAAACGCGATGCCGGATATCGATCAGGATCCCGAGGCAGATGCACGCCGTTTCATCCGCACCAAATACGAAGAGGCCTTTAGAAAACGTGGCGTACCGATCAAATATGTATGTTTTAAATTATGAATCGCGAAAGTGATATTTGACAAGTGACAATAGTATGCTGTTCGCCTTCAGTGTTCAGGCTGAAAGCAAATTAAAAATGATAAAGGTAGGAAACCGCCGTTGGTTCTGACTCAGTGCAGATAACGAGTCAGAGCCAGAATAGCTAATGTGATGCCCAATACGCTTTGTGAAACGCGCACCGCTTTATCTCCCCAGCCGGCGAGCAACGCCTCTTTGGAAAATAAAGAGTGTAATATCAACCCGCCCCCAATTACAATCAAAGCCACTTGCCAAAAATAGACAGGCTGCTGCGACATGGATGCATCTCCTATTGGAAGAACAATTGTGATAGAATTATGACGCTGATTTGATTTTACAACGGAGGATTCTGTTCATTCATTGGCCAAAAATAAAGCAATAATTCGTAAAAAGCAAGTAATTTTTGATAAATATCACAATTATTGTCCTTTTTTTTGACTGTGTCCGGCCAAATGTGTCCTGTGTCCATTGGTGGTCGACCTGGCGCTGCGTTGCAGCGCGGGCGAGGACGCCCGCGTTCCCGTGCAAATGCCTATTCCTTGCAAAAGGTGCAAACCTTTGAATCTTACAAAACAAGCAAGAACCGTGATTCTATTCTGTAACAGAGCCAGGTTATTCTGCTTGATTTTGAATAAGTGATTTTCTATCTTTCTAGTTTACATAAATACAAACAGATTGCATCAGCCAGGTTTCGATGCTATATGTGAATTTGAGTCAAGCGGAAAACGAATGAAAATTATGCTGCTGGCCGCCCATTGGGGTGGTAATCCGGGAGGAATTGATCGATACCTGATTAACGTGATGAATGCACTGAATAAATTTCATCATCAATGCGTATTCATTTATTCGGTCCGCAACGGCACTCCCATTATGCAAGAGTTGCCCCATTTTACCGAATACCAGATATCCGGCCTGGAAGAATTTTCCAGCGCACATAATCAACCTGTCGTTTCTCAAATCATGTCTGTTGCCAAAAAAGAGAATCCGGATATCATTTTTATCAATCACGTCAACCACTCCAAACTGCTGCAAAGTCTAGCTTCCGCATTTCCGGTGGTTGCTCTGTTTCATGATCATCGTCCTTTTTGCCTACGGGAAACAAAAAGATTTTATTTTCGAAAAAAAGTCTGCACAAAAAAATTGGGCGTGGCCTGTTTGCGGTACGGTCATTTCATCAGAAAACCGGCCGCCAACAGGCGATGGCCGCAGTGGGTAAGTCTGTTCAAGGCCCTGGCATTGCTGCGAACCCTGCGGACCTGCGATCACCTGATCGTCACAAGCGAATACTTTAAAGATCAACTGATGCAACACCGTTTTGCCGCGCAAAAAATCACCGTACTGCCCTATTTAACGCCGATACCTGAATTACAGATCGAAGAAACCTATCCGCGGGCAAAGCAGATTCTCTTCGCCGGTCGAATTGCCGATCGTTACAAAGGCGCTGATTTTATCCTAGATATTTTCCGCCGCTGTAAAACGGACGTCCGACTCGTCATCGTCGGCGGCGGCGCCTACTTACCGACCGTAAAAGCTCTATGTCATCGCTACGGACTGGACAATCGCGTGGTGTTTGCAGGCATCGTACCGCCGAATAAAATGAACGACTATTTTAGACAGTCTCTCGCATTTGTAATGCCGTCGCTGTGGGCAGAGCCATTCGGCATGGTCGGTATCGAGGCCATGGCCGTGGGAACGCCGGTGCTCGCCATTGATGCCGGCGGCGTCAGGCAATGGCTACGGCATAATATAACCGGTTATCTCGTTCCCTGGCTCGATGCAGACCAAATGGCGGAAAGGATCGATCACCTGGCCACGCACCCGGAGATCGTCAAAGAGATGGGCATGGCGGCGCGCAAAACGGCCATTGAAAATTATGCGGAAGACAGGTACGTGCATTCTTTGCTGGCGATATTCGCCCAGGCCAAACATCACTTTAATGAGCGACATGATTAATACAACTTTGAATAATTCTGTTGTGCAAAATACAGATGAAAAATGCACGGCCATGAATGTCACCGGCCTAGAGTGTCCCTTATCAGGCGTCGTTCGCTTTGGCGGTTCACCGGAAACCCGACGTTCGTCATCAAGCTCAACGTGGCCGAAGACGTTTCATCACGAAAAGTATGAAATCGCCATGGACGGGTATTTTGTCGTTGACGATAGACTTTATCTCGGACTCAATGAAAAAGAACAACAGGAAATCGGACACAGACTGACAACTGCATTGCCAACCTTTCTGGAGGGATTGCAGAACGCATGTTGCAGCATCGTCCTGCATGATTATGAGAATGGCGTTACACGCTTTATCAGCGATGAATTGGGCGCGCTGCCGATGTATCTGTTGCTCTTGCACGACCAGCTCATCTTTGCTTCCACCTACGCCGGCCTGACAGCGTTCGCTGATCTCTATGTCGATCCTGTTGGCGTGGCGGAGATGTATTGGTTCGGCTATCAATTGGGAGATCGCAGCTCCTTTCGCAATGTCTCCTGTTTACCGGCCGGCAGCATCGTCGAGGTACGCTGGCGTGACGGTCATAGCAGCATCAGCAAGTGGAAAAAGAGCGACGGCAGTAAACCGGCATTACCCAAAACCTGTACAGAGATGGCTGAGCAGTTGGTCGGCCTCATGGACAAGGCAACCTCTCGCTTGCACCGCAATGATGTTGTTTTTGGCGCCAAAATCAGCGGCGGCATGGACAGCCGGTTGATTTGCGCCAGTTGGCCTGACAACCAATTGCACACCTATACCTTCGGTCATCCTGAAAGCGATGAGGTCAAACTAGCCGCACGACTCGCCCGCCGTTTAGCCATGCCGCATACTCTGACGCCGATTGCAGGAGATTTTTTTACGCAATGGCAGGCTCCCTATTTCCCGCTTTACGGCATCACCGAGTTTTTCCATCAGGCCTTGCTGCCAGCCATGCAAAACGACCGGGTTCGACTGGCGCTTGACGGCCTGGCCGGCGATGTCTTATTCGGCGGATTGACGCTGCGACATGCACAAACGCGAATTGGCGATGCTTTCGGTCTTTCGCCGACCAGCCATGCGGCGCCGCAGGAAATCGAGGGGATCACAGACTATATCCTCAAAACCATCCGACTGGCAGATGCCAGGTATCGCCCTTTAGCCGATGAAGCATTGGCTGAAATAGCCAAATCCTGGGATGAGATTCGCTCGGATATGAGCAGGGAAGTAAAAAAAGCGCAGGAAAAATTTACCGACTTGCATCAAATTTACAGCGAAATCATTTTCCGCAATCGGACGCGACGCTATATTGCGCTTCAGGGCGCTCTCACCCGGCCGAGCGTCGAAACGCTCTATCCGTTTCTTGATTGTGAATTCATAAAACTGCACGGCCAGATTCCCGAGGCCTGGGCAACGAACAAACGGCTGTATATTAAAATGTACTCGCATTTTCTGCCGCGTGTTCGCTCGGCAGCGTGCCTCTATTCGCTGCTGCCGTTCACTGTTCCACAATGGGCTCATGTCCCGGGCCGCATATTTCGGTATGGACGAGAGCAGATCGGTCTGCGTTTGGCCTATCTGACCTCTGGCGCTGTAGACCTGTGGCCGTCTAACAGCAATCAGTGGGGACGCTGGATAGTGTTGAACAAAGAATTCCAGGCAGGAATTAGAGATTTCATGAAAAAAAGTTCCAGATTCAACCAGCAAGCGTTCGAGCGTGATATGCAGCAGATACGGCGAGGTCCGCAATTTGCCAGCACGCGTATGATGCTCACCGCAAGTTACTGCGGTTATTTCAGATGATTTTTCCTTTATAATGATAAAATCAAGATGACGCTGAATAGAAAGCTGCACCATTGCCGTCAGGAGTGTAAATGATAGTCAAAAAAGATCAAGCACTGTTTATCAACAAGCAAGGCGTTGACATGTGGGTGTACAATGACAAGGATCAATGCCCGCAAGCGGCCGTGGTTTTTCAAAAAACAACAACCGGTCACGCCGAAGAGTTTTTGCACGAAAAAAGCGCATTTATTTTTTATATCCTAAAAGGCAGCGGCACATGGATTATCGAAGACCGCGAGTATGCTGTACAGGCGACCGATGTGGTTATCGTGCCTCCAGGCAAACGATTTTATTATAAAGGCGATCTGGAACAAATTTGCATCACAGCGCCGGCCTGGGAGGCCGAATATGAACAGCACATAGGACAAAAGATACTCTAATTAGAAAAACTGCGATCACTACTTTCGCGTTGAAAAGACTGGTTTTCAAAAAATGATCATCGAGTATTATGACGGAAGAATATAAAAGAGAGATTTTCTTCGCAATTCACAGTGACAATCTACACGAGGCGCCGGGCGATTTTGAAAACACCCGACGTGCTTTCAATCTGTTGCGTGCATTGCCTGAACGACCGCTCATCCTGGATATCGGTTGCGGCGCCGGACGACAGAGCCTGGACCTGCAACGGTTGTCGAAGGGGACTGTCATTGCTTTTGATCTGCACCTGCCGTTTGTACGTGCTCTGCACAAGCTTGTTTGTGAGAAACAGATATCCCGATTGCGGATCCTGCAGGCCGATATGAACAGGCTGCCATTCGCACATGGATGGTTCGATCTCATCTGGTCCGAAGGCGCTATTTACAGCATTGGTTTTGCTCATGGATTAGCCAACTGGAAACCATTGTTGAAACCTGGAGGTTATCTTGTCGTATCAGATTTGAGTTGGCTGACTTCAGATGTTCCAGCCGAATTGCACGAGTTTTGGCAGAGCGAATATCCTGCCATGCAAACAGTGCCGAATAACCTGGCCCTCTTTCGTCAAACCGGGTATCGCCTCCTGGATCATTTTGTTCTCACACGCGCAGCCGGGTGGGCCTATTATCAACCTCTGACTGAAAAAATCAATTTTCTCCGTGAGCGTTATCATAAGGACGCAGAGGCCTTGGCAGTTCTGGAACATGAATGGCAGGAAATAGAGTTGTTTCGCAAATATGCAGATTATTATGGATATGTTTTTTACATCGGACAAAAGCCCTAGGTCGAGAGTATGACTATGAGTCGCGATTATGTTCATGGGTATCATCCGAGGGAAAACACCAGACTCAAGGATCAGGCATCCACATTGGTTGAACTGCTTCATCATGACACGGTTTATCCACCGAACAGCCATATTTTGGAGGCTGATTGCGGCTTAGGGGCGCAAACGATTACCCTGGCCAAAAAATCCGAGCACGATTCTCTTCAATAGACATCTCTGCCGGATTGGTAAATGCCACAGCTGCGGCCGTGCGAGCAAAAGGTCTGAAAAATGTCCAGGTTCAACAAGCAGATATTATGCATCTGCCCTGGCCGGACGAGTCGTTCGATCATATTTTTGTTTGTTTTGTCCTTGAGCATCTGGATCAGCCGTTGCCTGCTTTGGCGGCATTGAAAAAATTGGTCAGGATTGGAGGCAGCATCACAGTCATTGAAGGCGATCACGGCTCGGCTTATTTTTTTCCACGCAGCGAATTTGCCCTTAAGGCCATTCAGTGCCAGGTTGCCCAACAATCAAAAGTCGGCGGCAATGCTTTAATCGGCCGGGAACTGTTTCTCCTTTTGACCCAGGCTGGATTTCACGACGTTCGGGTGTCGCCGCGCATGGTCTATGTAGATAACAGCAAACCCGATTGGACACGGATGAATTCTCTGGAATTTAGCAAAACTGCAATTTCGCTGAATTCGGAAATTTTATATGAAAGGATTTCGTGTGTCACAAAGTGAAACTTGCGTATGTCCGGCCGCACTGTCTGGCGGTCTGGACAATCGCATTCGTCGTCTGGTGCAGAATCCGCGTAAAATCCTGGCGCCGTATATCAAAGAAGGCATGAACGTCCTGGATATCGGCTGCGGTCCAGGTTTTTTCACCATCGACATGGCGGCATTGGTGGGAAAAAACGGGCATGTGGTAGCTGCGGACTTGCAGCATGCCATGCTTGAAAAAGTGGCGCAAAAAATAAAAGGAACGGATCTGGAAAAAATCATTACTTTGCATAGATGCGAGCAAGACAAAATCGGTCTGTCCGAATCGTTTGATTTTATTTTTGCCTTTTATATGGTCCATGAAGTTCCTGATCAGCTAAAATTTTGTACCGAGATCGCCTCCCTGCTCAAGCCTGATGGTCAGTTCTTCATCATAGAACCTCCATTCCATGTAACGAAAAAAGCCTTTGTTAAGACCATCGAGAAAGCCCGGGAGGCCGGATTAAAACCTGTGCGAGAGCCTGTCATGTGGTTCGACAAAAGCGTCTTGTTGCAGAAAGAAGTCTCATCCCTGACGCGTGAGGAATTGGAGAAAATTTCCCGGCAGTGGATATCCTTGTGGACAGCCCCGGTGGATTGGAGGTTGTACGATGCACTTCACTCGGATGGGTTCATCGATGGTTCACCTGCAGGAAGAACTGCGAACAAGAAGGGCTTTGCCGCAGCGTTGACAGAATTTACAGAGGCTTTTCCGGATCTGGCGACTCGTATTCTCGATATGGTTATTGACACAACTCAAGCCAAAGTAAGCATACGCTGGGCAGCGACGGGAACCAATGTAAAAAAATATCTCGGCCTAGGTCCGACGCATCGTAAAACAACCTTCCGCGGCATAGAGATCATCGAAATCTTGGAAGGGAAAATTCACCAACGCTGGGGCGAATGGGATGCAGGCGAACATTATGAATAACCTGCTCCGAGTCGAAAGACGAATTACCTTTATCAGCGCAGCAGCCGTCCCTGTTCTTTTTTTCTTTGTCGTTGCCTGGTGGGGCTCAATACCGTTTGTTCCTGAAAGAAAGATCTTTCTCTGTGCACTTGCCGGCTTGTGCGTAGGAGTACTGACAGACGCTATTTTTCTCAAAAACATGATCCGATGTCTTGAGGATCAGCCGAAAGCCTGGATGGCGATCTATATATTTTACGCCATCGGCTTGTTCGGCATGTTTATGGGACTGCCGGTTTTTATTGTCTTACTGGCGCCCGTCTCCGGTTTGCTGCTTGGTCGTAGATTGGCAGATGCACGAGCGGATGTGCAGCGCACCCTGCGCACGGCGAAAAAAGCAGCCTGGTTCACGACGTCCGTTCTGGGCTTTTTGTGCAGCATATCCGCCGTTATGGCTCTTACCCATCGTTCTGCAGCCGCCGAGATCCAACATATGTTCAGTCTCCCATTTCATGTTACCAATGCCCTGATGTTATTTTGTATTCTTACAGGCGGCGCCCTGCTGCTGAGCATGCAATGGCTGGCGACATTTTATTGCTGTACCTGGAGCGTAAAAAAATTCAGTATTTTACATTAAAACCAAGTCAGAAAGCGCACCGAAAATCAAGATCAATTCCAATATCATATCGACCAAACAGGATTTAAGATGACTGTAACACAAAAGCGCATTGCCGTTCTATCCGATATTCACGGCAATCTGCCGGCATTAACGGCGGTGGTTGCCGACTTTACACAACGCGGCATTGACGACGTTGTTGTTTTAGGCGATAGCTTTTCCGGACCCTTATGGCCCCAGGAAACAGCTGAATTTCTCATGGCGCAATCCTGGACGCATATTGCGGGCAATCATGAAAGGCAGATCCTTACTCTTACGAAAGATCAAACCGGTCCCTCTGACAATTATGCCCGTGCACAACTTGCGCCCAATGCGCTGACCTGGATTGCTAAATTACCAACAGCGACAACATTAGCTGATGAAATATTTCTTTGTCATGGCACGCCGGCGAATGATAAAGAATATTTTTTAGAAACCATAGAATGCGGCAGACTGGCGCCGGCGTCGGCAACCTACATACAGGAGCAATCTGATTTGATTCCTACGCCAGTCATCTTGTGCGGCCACACACACATTCCACGGAGTGTACGCACTGTTCAGGGTCAGTTGATAGTGAATCCCGGCAGCGTCGGTTTGCCGGCTTTTACAGATATCCAGCCTATTCCACACAAAGCTGAAACCGGCTCTCCGGATAGTCGATACGCCATCATCGAAAAAAAACAGAATCGATGGACCGTACAATTGCTGACCGTGCCTTATGATCATCGTCCCATGGCTGAATTGGCGAAACAAAGGGGACGCAGAGAATGGCAGTCGGCGTTGTTAACCGGATATGTTGACCTGAACGAATAAATTATGATATCCCGGGCAAATATTACCTCACCGGCCAGCACAACTATTCCTACATCAAGGACCGCAACACGTTAAAACGGGACTATTAAATGCTGGTCCATGCTCACAATGTTCTCAGTCTATCTGATCCGACCTGGGGGAAAAGAAATATACCAATGATCTATCGGAGGGAATAGTATCTATCTCTGCGTATCTTTGCGCCCCCTGCGTAGAGTAGTAGAAAAAATTTTAACGCAGAGGCGCAGAGGATTTGTATTTTTAGAATACAAAAGACTCTTTTATTTCGTGTTGCACCAAACCCATCCTCTTCACCATCTCCGCAAACCGCGGATCCCCGCGCAACGGATCCATTTTCGGGTCAAGAGCAAGCCAGGCCAACCAGCCGCTGTGCTGCTCATAGGCTTTCACTAACCAGGTCCAGGCGGATTCATATTCGCCTAATGCGATATAGATGCAGGCAATGTGATAGGAAGAATAATACCGCTGCTGAGCAGGATCAATGATTTCATTTAATATTTTTAGCGCTTTTTCCTTTTCACCGGCAAGGGCCAAAGCATCGCTATACATGGCGCGTGCCGTCTGATCGTTTTCCAGCTTGATGCAAACGCGATCAAACACCTCTACTGCCTCTTTTTCGCGCCCTGTTTGCTGCAACACCCATCCCCTTTTGATGTGAGCAGAGAGGAATTCCGGATCCAGCTCTGAAACCGATTTCAATTTAGTCTCAGCCTGATCATACTTGCGTTGAAAGTAGTACAACCAGCCTTCATTGGTGTTGATGATCAGAGAAACCGGATCCAGGATTTCTGCTATTTTTATTTCCTGCAGCGCCTGCGGAAATCGGTCCTGCATCGTGTACAACAAGGCCAGCCAGTGATGCGCTTCAGAACTGTTGGCATTCAATTCTACTGCTTTATGCAAGCAAGTTTCAGCCTGCAGCCAATCCCAGTCATAAAACATCGCCGTAAATCCCAGAGCGGCGTGGGCTTCGCCCAGGTTTTCATCCAAAGCCAGAGCTTGTGCGGCTGCAGATTTGGCCGATGGCGCCACCTCGTTCGGTGGTTGCATGTCATAGTTGGCCAGCATATTGTAACAATTGGCCATGCCGGCATAAGGAGCAGCAAAATGCGGTTGCAGCTGCACGGCTTGCTGAAAATATTCCAGCGCTTTTAAAAAGCATTCTTCCCTGCGCTTCTCTACCAGATAGCGACCTTTCAAATAAGCCTTATAGGCGCGAGGATCAGCCTGCTTGTGCTGCGGCAGCAGATTCAGCGACAATCGGTCGCTGACCGCACGGGCGATGGCAGAGGCCAGCTCGTCATGCAATGTCCACAAATCTTCCAATTTCCGCTCATAGGTCTCTGCCCACAAATGCTCTTCCTTGCGCGCCAGAATCAACTGTGCGATAACGCGAACCCGGCTGCTGTCATAGTTTATCGAACCCTCCACAACCGCATCAACACCCAATTCATGGGCAATGCCAGGCAATGGTTTTTTTACACCCTTGTACTGCATCGACGAAGTTCGTGAAATGACCCGTAATCCTTTAAGGCCGGCCAGACGCGCAATCAGGGCATCGGTCATGGTGTCTTCAAAATATTCCTGACCCGAATCTGAACTGAGATTTACAAACGGCAGCACCGCCAGGGAATCAATTGTTGCGGTCTTGCGCAAGAAAAAAAACCAGATTAACAGCAAGGTAAAAAACAATATGAGAGCAGCTAGTAAATACGACAGTCCTCTTTTTCGGGCTGTGAGTTTTTTGGGAGATACAGATACGGCCGACCCCTGGGGAGTAGACACCTGCGTAATGAATTTATAGCCCAGGCGATGCATCGTTTTAATATAGGTGGGATTGTGTGCATCATCGTTTAATGCGGTGCGGATTTCTTCAATGCAATGGCTGAGCGTGGTCTCTGAAACAACTGTGCCGCTCCATATCCTGGTCAGCAATTCTTCTTTTTCCACCAATCGTCCAGGATGTTGCACCAGGTAAAGCAATGTTTCAAAGGCTTTGGGCCTGAGATCGATTTCCTGCTCCAGCCATACCAGGCGGTGCTTTTCCGTTTCCAATCGGAATGGACCAAAGCGGTAGCTGGTTGCATTCTTGGCCATAAAACGATCTCACAGAAATATCATGGAAATGCCATAACTTCACCAAGAATATCATAACAATTTTTATATAATTAAGCAAATACTATTTAGTGTGCAAAATGAAAGGATGAACCATGAAGTTGCTAAAAACCATCTTTGTCGCCGGCTGCCTGATGCTTATCGGTGCGTCCAGCGTTTTGGGGGGTGGTTATCTGTACGTGACAGCGCCCGCTAGTGGGCCGCAGGTTGGCATCGCCACTACCTCTTTTATCCAGGTGCCTGATCTTGCGCTGACATTTTTTCAATACGCACCAGGCACTGTTTGCATCAACATGTCTGCCGAGTGCTATACTATCGGCGGTAAACGCATGTTCATCCGCGCCCTGGTAGACGGACAGCCGGCTTCGCCCTCTGATGTCATTCTGGTCAACGGCGATTTTCGCGGCACGCACACTTTTCAGTTTACCGCCAACCTCCAGGGCGGACAGCATGAGGTCATCATGCAATATAAAGTGGACACCGGCGGTCAGGGACAATTCGGAGATCGCACCCTGTGGATATCAACTGCGCCGGAACAGATCAACACCATCGCAGCCGCCAGTGGGCCGGATGTCAGCACAACCAGCGGCAGTTTTCAGGATATACCGCAAATGTCCACGAATATTACCTTAAGCAAAACGGGTGATCTTTTTGTTACCATGAACGCAGAAGCAGAGATCACCGCCGGTAAACGCATGTTTGTACGCGCTGTCATCGACGGCCAGGCGTGCAAACCCTCGGACGTGGTTTTCTGCGCCAGCACTTTTTATGGCACGCGCTCTTTTACATTCAGTGCAACCAACATCAGTGCAGGCAACCATACCGTCAGCATGCAATGGCTTGTAGACGGCGGCGCCACCGGTTATTTGGGCGACCGCACCATGACCATAGGTTTCCAAGACCCGACAGCAGCCGCAAGGGATGGCGTGATTGCCTCTATCAGCGCGCCCAGTGGGGCTGGTGAAACCACAACCTCCAGCAGCTATGCCAACATTCCAAATCTAAGCACCACCGTTGTAGTGCCGGACAATAGTCATCTCTGTATCTCCGCCTGCGGTGAGGTCTATACCACCAGCGGTAAAAGAATGTTTGTCCGCGCCATGCTGGACGGTCAACCGGTTTCCCCTTCAAATGTGGTTTTCACTGCAGTTGATTTTGACGGCGTTTACAGCTTTACTTTTATCAGCCGCAATGTAACCGGCGGCTCGCATCAAATCGCCATTCAATGGATGGTAGATGGCGGCGGCACAGCTTTTATCGGCGACCGCAACATGACCATCATAGCTTTTGGCGCTCCCTGTCCGGACCTCTCTTCTCCCTTTGATGACTTGACTCCGGCCGACGGCGATCGCAATATCCTTGCCATTTGCTGGGACCCGCATCGCACCGAACATCCGGCGCCTGCTTTTCAGGATGTCAAAAATCTGCTTTTCGGTTCCAAACCCAGCGTACGCGATTATTACATCGTGAACTCGCATAATCGTGTTTTCCTCAACGATGCCGGCATGAAAGGCTGGTATAACGCGACAAAAGCCGCCGACCATTATTGGGGACCAGAGGATCCCACTGACAGCAATGGCGACGGTTGGGTTCATCCTCATGTGGAAAAGTGGTACGAAGCAGTCATGAAAGCGGATCCCACTTTTAATTTTGCCGCCTATGACGCTAATGGTGACAAAACCTTATCGCCGGATGAATTGGTGGTACTCATGATCATTCCGCAAAACAGTCCGTTTGGCACCGTACGCACACCGGCAAGCAAGGAATATCCCACCTGGCAACCGCTGGTTGTCGACGGCGTAACCATTCCGATCATTGCCGAGGCTTATATTGGCGCCCCACCGGATATGGGCGTGGTTGCCCATGAACTGGGTCATGCACTGTTCAATCTGCCGGACGAGTACTTTTGGTTTTTCCTACCCTATGCAGCCGGAGCGTACTCTCTCATGGATGCCACTTATGTAGACAGTCATCTCGATCCCTTTCTGAAAATCCGGCTTGGTTGGGTGCAGCCGGCCATTGTCACAACAACCGGCGTTATCCCCATTGACGCCATAGAACAGTCGCACGTTGCCTACGTTTTACACGATCCCCAGCACAGCAATTTGGAATATTTTATCGTGGAGAACCGTCAACCTGGTCTGGCTTATGATAGCAATTTGCCTGATGCCGGACTGGCGGTCTGGCACATTATGGAGGATCCGGCTGTATATGGAAATCTGCCGACGCCCACCGGTGTTAATGCAGCAGATTGGGCCAGCATTAATCCCGGGGATTGGGGACGCCGGGCCATTCGTATGATTCGTCCGATATACGGTCCCCCCTTTGACAATCGCACCGCATTATGGGACGGTTCGGATCCAGCCACCGGTTATGATCTCTTGTCTACGGATTCCAATCCGAATCATGTCACATTGAAATGGGCGGACGGCACACCCAGCGGATTTGCCATTAAAAATATCTCTGCGTCCGGCAGCCATATGACGGCGCTGATTGAGGTGCCCAGGTCGGCAACCGATGTTTTTGAAAAATCAGCAAAACCGCTGCACTACGGTTTGTCGCAAAACTGGCCCAATCCGTTCAACAGTTCTACCTCGTTCACTTTTGTTCTAAGTGAACCGGCGCGGGTGCAGGTACAAATTTTCAATCTGGCGGGCCAGGAAGTGGCTACCTTGTTGGACGGGATGGCGCAGGCCGGCGAAAAAACCATAACCTGGAATGGTAAAAACAACCAGGATGAAGCCATTGCTACCGGCGTGTATATTTGCCGCTGCCGGACGGATAAATGGATGCAGACGAAAAAAATGGCGCTGGTGAGATAATTTGACTAGAAAATTTTATTTTTTTCACGACCTTCCTCTTGCGGTATGAGGGGATTGCTTCACTCCAGCGCAGATATTCCCCTTTGTCAGTGACTGCCCCTGCGTTCGCAATGACAGCCATCCTTTCATTCTAAATTCATGTAATTTCCCCTTGCCTTTAGTTCTCGGTTGTCGTATTATTTAGAAAACAATACCCCGTTTGGAGACGACCTATGATTATCACTCGTCATACCAATTGCTTCAAGACCGGATTATTCCTGCTCGTGTCGGTACTTGCCAGCATAAACTCCCATTCTCAGCCCTTAAATAAAAATCTACAACAACGTCTAAAGCCAGCCAACCGGCATGAGAAAGCGGGCTGGATTTATCTGCACATCGAAGGCCCGGCCAGTGAACGGGGATTTCAACACGGTTATTTGCTGGCAAAGGAAATTCAACACCATGTGCAACTATGAAACCACGCTGCCCAATGTCGTTATCGATATCCAGCCAGATAAAGGTCACCGCATTCTCATGCAGACCATGCCGGGTTGGATCCACAGCGGCTCTGATTTTTTCATTACCGATGCGGGTCTGGTGGGCACGGAAACCACCATCGTCGGATTTGAAGGATCATTTTGATGTTTTTCTTAATGAAGAACAAGCCGGCGGCCGCACCCTGTGCGGTCATTTCGAACTGGATCGAGAACCGGCTGGTGCATGGCCCGGCGTGCCCTATGGTCCGGCCGGCACCGTGGATGCCAAGGTGGTGGACTCTAATATGGCAAAAAAAATGAGTTTTGCCGGCTGCATGGGGTCAGCCTGTGGTGCAGCGTTTGACACTCGGACATTTCTCGACGCCCATCCCCAATTTCTCTGGATGAAAGACATTCTGCAAAACAGGCCTGCTCAACCCTGGGTGGATTTTCAAGCTGGTGAAAAACAATAATGGAAAGGAAACCGAAAATGAATTCACACGCCATAAAATGGCTGGTGTTGTCGATCTGCTTTCTCAGTACAACCATAATGGCTCAGGAAACCGCAGCCAGGATCGATTCCACTCTGAATATCTGCGTGGAAAAGTGCGACGGCTCAACTGCCAGCGTGCGTAATTGCTACGGAGCGGCCTTAAAAAAGATGGATGCTCGCCTGAATCAGGTATATAAATCACTATTAGCTGCGCTCACGGAAGAACAAAAGACCGTTTTGCGCGACGCGCAACGGAAATGGCTGGCCTTCCGCGAAGCGGAACGGGCTCTCTCCGCTGCCGTAGATCCCAACAGCGGCGGTACCCTGGCGCTCATTAACGCAGACGCGACCGCTTACGAGTTGCTCAGGGATCGTGTTAAAGACCTGGAGGCCTATCTGGCGCAATTGAATATGTAATTCTGCCGCATTCGAGAAATTGGCAACCCTGCGAAGGCTTAAAACCTTCGCAGGCTTAGTGTCGATGCAAATCTTTATGCATAATCTTGCGCGTTTCATGCAAGCGGTCGTCGGCCGGCAGATCAGCCAGATATTCGTTCATCTGCTCATCTTTCTCCGCCTTTAACAACCCAGCTACATATTCTATGATGCTCGACGGAAATATCTGATCCCGTTCATAGAGCTGCCGTTTTTCAAGCAAAATGCGCGCCGAAGCGACACAGCTGGTGGGCAGGGCGACCAGACTTTCCAGCAACTTTTTATTCTGAAAGATGTTTCCCTTCACATAAAGCTTTTCAGCCAGGTCCAACGACTCGGCATGGCTCATGCCCCATTCAGCAGCCATGGTAATGCCGGCCAACAACAAATGGACTATTGCACTGCCATCCGGACTGCGCAATTCCACGGTCTGGCGTCCTTTGGTCTCCTGAAATTGGCTCTTTTGTTGCGGATTAAGTTTCTGCGCCAGGTTATTGGTCCTGGACCAGCCCAGCGGCACACGGATCATGGCGCTGCGATTCATATCGCTCCAGCAAATACGCGTAGGCGCTTCCTGGTTAGGCACGAGTCGCAGATAAGCTGAAGAGGTGGTATTGCCGAAAGCAGTCAATGAATCCGCATAATTGCACAAACCGCCGATGACGCGTTTGGCTTGCAGAGAAAGCACGCCGTGGTCGTCCACCATGCAATTTTTTCCATCTCGTATCACTTCCATGTGCACATGCAAGCCGCTGCCGGCAATGCCCTCTTCCAGTTTCGGCGTAAACGTGGCCACGCAACCGTATTTATACGCCACATTGCGTATCAACCAGCGCGCCATGACCAGATGATCTGCTGCATCTTCCACGTCTGTCGGCAGAAACTCAATTTCAAGCTGCTCGCCCTGTTTGCCGCGAATCTCTTCCGAATCGCTGCGCACGCTTTCTACATTGCCGACCTCACTGTGCGCATATTTGACGGCGCCGGTGATTTGCACGATATAGCGCACCATTTCATTAAGCAATTCACCGGATTTTGCATACGGCGCTGCCGCATGATAACCGCGCTGTTTGGGCGGCAGGTACATTTTCGGCCCCTGCCCCGGATCACTCAATAGAAAGAATTCCAACTCTCCCATGGCATGTAACGCGAAACCGGTGTTCTTTTTGAAAATTTCATGCGCCTTGTGTAAAATATTATCCAGGGCAAAACCGGCCGGTGCGCCGTCCGGCATTATGTAACGGCACAGTACATTCAAACTGCCGGCGTCGAAAGGATTTAAAAAAGCAGTTTTATAGACCGGAATGACGTATAGATCCGACAGGGCGGCATCCAATAATCCTTTGAATAACGAAGAGCCATCCACCCGCTCACCATCGGCCAGGATGCGCTCAGCCTGATAGCGGTCGGCAATGGGAATTTTCAGCTCTTTGAATTTGCTGTCCAGCGCCGTGTAATGAAACGTAATGCGTTCGATGTGTTTTTCTTCGATCACCTGCAATAAATCTTCACGAGTAAAATCCTCACGCGGTTTGTCCACAATGGCTGAAATGGGATTAACCAAAGCATACTTACGATCCATATCCGTACCTCCTGAATCCGCGATTCGCGTTTCACCTGCAACAAATGTTGAATAATTACTTTGACATTGTTTACATTCTCATACCGTGCCATTCTACATAAAAGTTACCGGTTCACAACGCGAAAATCAAGCAAATTGTAGATGCAAATTAAGCTCGCCGGCATAAAAAACCTTGCTTTAACCTCTTTTTAATCCTACATTAGCGTAATGCCAATTTGAGCAAATATCAAAAACATTGTTCAAAAACAATTGCATGGCGCCTTTTTTAAACACGAGACGCTTGATTTTAATTAAAGAATAGCAAGAGGACGCTGTGAACAATCCTGCAAATCCGATTTCAGAAATTACCCTTGAAGAATTATCCGAGTCTCTACAGAAAGCTGTTGCTCGGGCCGGCTGGACATCTCTGATGCCGGTACAGGCCAAAGCGATTCCCTATCTGCTGGCCGGCCGCAACATAATGATTCAGGCGCGCACCGGCAGCGGCAAGACCGCGGCATTTTTGTTGCCGATGCTGGAACGACTGAATCCAATGGAACAGCATAGCCAGGCATTAATTCTGGTGCCAACGCGTGAACTGGCGCGACAGGTGTGCGAGGAAGCGGAAAAATTATGTAACGACGTTGGACTGCGCAGCGTGGCGGTGTATGGCGGCGTAGGCTATAGCCAGCAGATCGAGGCGTTTCGGCAAGGTATACAAATCGTCGTCGGCACACCGGGCCGCATTCTGGATCACTTGCTGAAAAAATCATTGACCTTGAACCATCTAAAAATGCTGGTATTCGACGAAGCGGATCGCATGCTGTCCATGGGATTTTATCCGGACATGAAAAAAATGCAGCACTATCTTCCCAATCGACCGGTGCACGGCTGCATGTTCTCCGCCACTTTTCCAACGCACGTACTGCACATAGCCGGCGAGTTCCTGCATGAACCGGATTTCATTTCACTCAGCGAGGATCATGTCCACGTCACCGATACCGAACACGTTTATTACACTGTGCCGGGCATGGAAAAGGACCGTTGTCTGGTGCGCATCATCGAAATCGAGAATCCTGCTTCAGCCATCATCTTTTGCAACACCAAGGTGCAGGTGCACTATGTCGCAACGGTATTGCATCAGTTCGGTTACAATGCGGACGAACTATCGTCCGATCTGAGTCAAAAAGAGCGCGACCAGGTGCTGGAACGCATTCGTAAAGGCGCCTTGCGTTTTCTGGTGGCCACGGACGTGGCAGCGCGCGGCATTGATCTGCCGGCGCTCTCCCATGTGATCCAGTACGAACCGCCGGAAGATTTTGAAGCGTATATTCACCGCGCCGGACGAACCAGCCGGGCGGGCGCTTTCGGCGTGGCCATTTCCCTGGTCACCACGCTGGAATCATTTATGCTTAACCGCATTGCCAAACGCTACGAGATAGATTTGCAGGAGCGGCCAATGCCCTCTGACGCAGACCTCGAAGCCGTAGTGGCGGAACGGATCACCGCTCTACTGGAGGCTCGTTTGCGTGAACGGGATCGCGTGGAAATCGAACGCAGCCGGCGTTTCGTTCCTCTGGGACGCAGTTTGGCTGAAAACGAGGATGAATCAGCGATCATCGCCATGCTGCTGGACGATTATTATCAGCAGATGCTGCACGCACCCATGGCGTTGCCGTATGAAGAACCGGCCAAGACGCCGAGCAAAGGTGCGCCAGCACGGCGTTCGCATGGAAGAGGTAAAAGACGAAACAAAAAATAACATCACCCCGCAACAAAACCCCAGTTAGGAGACGTGTGTGTTACAGAAAGCTTTATTTCCAGGAAAGTACATTCAGGGTTTCGGCGCTCTCCAAGAGTTGCCCGGCCTGATCCAATCGTTTGGCAAGCGGGGTTTGATTCTCGCATCGCCTTCTGCACAGAAAACCGTTCTGCCGGCCGGCGGATTGGATCTGCACGCTCATTCCCTGTCCGTAACGCCATTCAACGGCGAGTGTTGTGAAAAAGAGCTGACCCGGGTGGCTGCGGTCATTCGGGAACAACAGGTGGATGTTTTGATAGCTATGGGCGGCGGCAAAGCGATCGACACGGCCAAAATCGCTGCTGATCGGGCGTGTATCCCGGTCATCGTCGTGCCCACCATTGCTTCAACGGACGCACCCTGCAGCGGCTGCGCGGTGCTCTATTCCGAAGAGGGTGTTTTTGCATCCGTCTTTTATCAGAAATTAAATCCGGCCGTGGTTCTGGTTGATACGAAAATCATCGCGCAGGCTCCGGTGCGATTTCTGGTGGCTGGTATGGGTGATGCACTGGCTACCTGGTTCGAAGCAAAATCCTGCAGCACAACGCAATCGCCAAACGAATGCGGCGGCCTGGTCACCATGACCGGGCTCAGTCTTGCCAGGCTCTGTTATGACACCCTGCTGCAATACGGCGAAAGCGCCAAGGTCGCAGCTGAACAGCATATTCTAACTCCGGCGCTGGATCATATCATTGAAGCGAATATTCTGTTAAGCGGCGTAGGATTTGAAAGCGGCGGTCTGGCCAGTGCACATTCGGTGCACAATGGACTGACGGCCTTGCCGGAGACCCATGCCTTTTATCATGGTGAAAAAGTGGCGTTTGGCGTGTTGGCAGGGCTCGTTCTGACGGACGCTCCGCCGGAAGAAGCAAAAACCGTTTATTCGTTCTGCGAAAAAATTGGCTTGCCCACCACTCTGACAGATATCGGTTTGAAAAATTGTCCCCGAGACAAACTGATGTTGGTGGCGGAAAAAGCCTGTGCACCTGGAGAATATATTCACCATGAGGCGGGCGAAATCACAGCAGAAAAAGTACTTCAAGCCATACTCGCAGCAAATGCCTTGGGTGAGAGTCGGAAAAAAAATTAGTTGACAAGAAACCACACTCCCGGGATCGGCAGAACGGCGAGGAAGGGATTTTGGTATATTCAATATTAATTTTTGCACAGAATGATATTGACAGGAGACGGAAACATGGTCAGAAAAGCAATCCTAGGTGTTTTGTTAGCGCTCGTACTATGCTTCTTAGCCGTGACTTGTAAAAAACAACCTGTGACCGGAACCTATAAAGCCGTATTGCAGGATTTTAAAAATCCGCCGGCTGCATACGGCAGTGCGCCGCTGTGGGTTTGGAACACCCGCGTTACCAAAACCGATATCGACGAACAATTGCACGATTTTCAGGCAAAAGGCATTGGCGGCGTTTTCATACATCCGCGTCCGGGATTGGTCACGCCTTACCTGTCCGAGGAATGGATGGATTTGTGCAGCTATGCCGTATCCGTGGGCAAAACACTGGGCATGAAAATCTGGATCTATGATGAGAACTCTTATCCTTCCGGATTTGCCGGCGGTCATGTGCCGGCAGAGATGCCCGACGCCATCGGCCGCGGTTTGCGCATGACCCGGGTAAAAAAAATTCCGGCTACCCTGACGCAAAAGCCGTTGTTGGTTCTGGCCCGGCAAGATTCTGGTTATCTGGACATCACAACCCAGTCAGCCACAAAAAAATTTCCCTCCGGCGATTATTTTATCTTTGATCTTAAAGAGAACAAACCCTCCGGCTGGTTCGGCGGCTTTCAATATGTCGATATCATGCGCAAAGATGTTACGGAAAAATTTCTACAGATCACCATGGAAGCGTACAAGAAGGCCATCGGTTCTGAATTCGGTAAAACTGTGCCCGGTTCGTTTCAGGATGAAGCGCATATCTCGCCCGTCGGCGACAGCAGTTGCGTCAATTATACGCCAAAGCTGTTTGAGGCTTTTCAACAAAAGTGGGGCTATGATCTGCGGCTGCGCCTGCCCTCGCTTTATCTCGAAACAGGCGACTGGAAGCGCGTACGGCACAATTACTATTCCGTTCTTCTGGATCTTTTTATTGACAACTGGGCTAAACCCTACGCGGAATGGTGCGCCAATAACGGGTTGCAGTTCACCGGCCACTATTGGGAGCATGAATGGCCCTATCCGCGCATTTGCCCGGATAATATGGCCCTGTCCGCTTTCTCGCATATGCCCGGTATCGATATCCTCATGAACCAGTGGAGCACGCATAACAAATCCCAATTCGGCAATAATCGCGCAGTGAAAGAGATCCGCAGCGCAGCCAACCAAATGAACTGTGAACGCACCCTGTCCGAGACCTACGGCGCCGGCGGCTGGGATCTGACCTACTTTGATCAGAAACGCATCGGCGATTGGGAATATGCGCTGGGCGTCAATTTTATGAATCAACACCTCTCCTATATGACCATTGCCGGCGCACGCAAACGCGACCATCCGCAATCCTTTTCCTACCATGAACCGTGGTGGCCGGCTTATAAAACACTGGGAGATTATTTTGCCAGATTGTCCGTGGCGATGAGCGCCGGCAGGCAGGTCCATTCGATTCTGGTGCTGGAACCCACAACCTCGGCCTGGATGTACTACAACCGGTCGCGCAAATCGAAAATGCCAGATTCCATCGGCATCACCTTTCAAAAATTCATCAATCAGCTGGAAGCGTGGCAGATCGAATATGATCTGGGCTGTGAAGACATCCTGAAACGCAACGCCTTGGTTGATAAAACAAGCTTGTTGGTCGGTCCCTGCAAGTATAATCTCCTCATTCTGCCGCCGATGATGGAAAACATCGATGGTGAAACGGCTGATTTGCTGAAGAACTATGCCGCTGCCGGCGGCAAAATTTTGTCCTGGTCCATTCCGCAATTTGTCAACGGCAGCAAAGACGATCAGGTGGCAACTGCCCTTCAACAAGGCAAAGGCTGGCGGCAACACTCGGCTGCGAACGCACGAGAAGAAATTTATTCTCTGCAGCCGCCGACCATCAGGTTCACCGGGCTGAGCGATACCACCCTCCTGTTCCATCATCGCCGTGTGTTGCACGATGCGGAATTGTTGTTTCTAGTAAACAGCTCGGACAAGCAGGGGATAACAGGACGCGTGCAGCTGCCAAAATCAAAAATAGAAGAATGGAATCCGTTTACCGGCCTGGTGCAAGCTCGACCGGTCATGGTTACCGGTAAAGAATGTGAATTGGAATTCAAACTTGCACCGGCGGGCAGCATGTTATTATGCATTAAAAAGGCTTCACCGCTGACCAAACCGGCTACCTCGTACAGCATAAAAGAGATCAAAGCCAAGGAAACAGTTTCCATTCAACGCGAGACCGCCAATGTTCTGACGCTGGATTATTGCGATTTAACCATCGGCGGCAAGACAGAACGGGATATGTATTTTTATGATGCGCAGATCAAGACCTTTAAATCGAACGGTCTGGATGCCAATCCCTGGGACAGTGCCGTTCAGTTCAAAACCAACATTATTGATAAGGATAAATTTGGTGAAAATTCCGGATATGCTGCCACTTTCTGGTTTTCTGCAGTCGAGGGTGTAGACGTGGCCTCTCTGCAGTTGGTGGTGGAACGTCCCCGGCTCTGGCAGGTACGGGTCAACGATAAACCGGTTGCCGCCGTACCGGAGCAATGGTGGCTGGACAAAGCATTCGGCGTTTATGACATCGGCTCATTAGTTAAAATCGGCAAAAATAAAATCACTCTGCACGTGAGCAAATTTACCATCCATACCGAATTGGAAGCGATATATCTGCGCGGCAATTTCAACTTGCAGGCGGAAAAAAAAGGCTTTTCCATTATCCCGGCGCAAGCGCTGCAACTGGGTGGTTGGAACAAACAGGGAGCGCCTTTTTATTCGCACAGCGTGGTCTATAGCAATGAATTTTACATATCACTTGAGAAACGGAATCAGTACAAAGTCAAGCTGGGTAAGTGGGCCGGCAGTTATGCGCAGGTTCTTATCAATGACCAACCCGCTGGTATTATTGCGTTCCAACCGCCCGAATTGGACGTCACCCCTTATGTTAGAAATGGCATTAATGAGATCAAAGTGGTTGTCTACGGCACTTTAAAAAATCTGCTGGGACCGCATCACAATCAGCCCAAGCCCGGCGCTGCCTGGCCCACGATGTTTCAAAAGGGCGAAAAAGGCGGCTATCCGGCAGGCAGCGCGTATGATACGTATGAGTATGGGTTGATGGAGGAGTTCAAAGTGGTCGCGTGTACACCGGTGAAATGAGCCGGCATTTTCCTGGTTCCCAAGCTCCACAGCCTGTGTGAAAATGGCCACTGTAGCGAGGGAGTGGAGCTTGAATTTCAAACAAACTGGCGCCGAATTTTTGCTGGCACAAAAAAAGCCATAGCTGATGCTGAGGCATCAAGCAAATTCTTGACGCCAAGAATATTGATTACTCTTTTGATATTATAAACCAATGCCGTGAGCGTCAATTCGGTGGTTACCATTGCCAAACCTTTACATAAGAAGGATCGGTAACCGAATGTTTGTTTTATATTTCCGAATGGATGTTCACATATTTCTCGACGCACTTTCAATAATTTATTACTCATATTTTCAATTACATTTTCATGTTCCCAACGGTAGATTTTTCTACCTTCACGAAAAGTAGTACATAGAGCTTTTTGAGAGCATGTTTTACAGGCGCTGGTTTTATAGACGTATTCTTTTCTCTCGTGCCTATTACAGCAAGACGTTTTTGAAAGTGTATGACCGATTGGACAGATATAGGTATCAGATGCAGCAGCCAGATTAACCACATTAATTCCGTGTTCCGATAGCACTCTTCATCCAGACGACGGCTACTTCGAATTCTATGGAGATAACCATAGATGTAAAGTTTGAGAGTGTCCGCTGGATTATATGAGGTTCTTCCGACCTCTTTGGGTATTGCATGGCTGAATCCTAATTCTTGCGTATCCAACGAGTCAACAAAAGCGTCAATGACTCGCACAGGATTGTCAGCAGTAACATACTCATCCAAAGACAAAAAATAACTCGCGCCAAGAAGCAAAGAACGCCAAGAAAGATTTTTAAGGTTTTTCTTTGCGCCTTGGCGTCTTGGCGGGAGAATAAAATAATCTTGACGCTTTGCATTGAATCATGAAGAGAAGTTTTTCCCTTGCTTGCCAAGCTCTGCATCTTGTGTGTAAACGCGGTTTTTAGAAGTACTTTGTTTAACTTTTATTCAGAAACAAAATTTTGCATTTTCACACAGGCTGAGACAGCCTGGGAATGAGACCTAACGCTGATTGAACGGATCGAACGGATAATTTCTCCGGTTCGCCATATCTTTGCCGGTAATGAAAAAATCAGGCGTTAGCCGGGAGGCTTGCGCCACGATACTTTTCAAACGCGCAAAAAATCAAAAATGATGGCTCCGTTCAATCCGTGTTCACTTTTACATGCTCTTTATTATTCTCTTAAATAAAGGACTATGCTATGTATATCCGACGGCTGTTTCTCGCATGTTTGTCGTTCTTCCTCGTCTCCTGCCACACCGGTTCGCTCAAAATAGCTGCTCTGCAAAATTGGCGAATCGTTATTGCTGATAATGCCGGTCCTGCCGAACGCTATGCGGCAGAGGAATTTCAATCGCTTTTCAAACAGATCAGCGGCACTGAACTCGGCATCACATCACAGACTGGATCCGGAAAAGCAATCGTACACATAGGCAGATCACATACCGCCTCTAAAAGCTTGGCTGACGAAGGTTTCCAGATTCATATCGACAAGGATTTCATCAGCATTACCGGCGCCCAGCCGAGAAGCACTTTGTACGGCGTTTACGAATTTTTTGAACGCTATGCCGGCGTTCGCTTTCTGACTTTTGATCACACCTATATTCCAGCCGATGCCGTTGCAAAAAATATCCCATGCGAAGAGTACTCTTATAAACCGACCTTTTCGTTCCGCTGGAGTTACTACAAAGAGAACAGCGATCATCCGGAATTTGCCGCGCGATTGCGCATCAACACCGTGACGCCCGATGCAAAGCTGGGCGGCAATACTCCGCAAAATCTCATTAACCACTCTTTATTCCGGCAACTGCCGGTCGAGCAGCATGGCAAAAGTCATCCGGAATACTTTGCCCTGGTAAACGGCGAACGCAAGCTGGATGCAGAAGGCGGCGGACCACAAGTCTGCGTCACCAATCCCCAGGCGCTGCGCATTGTTGCAGACAGCGTATTAGCCGAGTTGGCGAGAAATCCGCATCTGAAAAACATCAGCGTCAGTCAGAACGACAACGACGCATACTGCCGCTGTCCGGCGTGTGAGGCCATCAACCAGCGGGAAGGCACGCCCATGGCCAGTCATCTGGCCTTTGTCAACAGCGTTGCAGACATCGTTGCACAAAAGCATCCGGATGTCAAGATCGGCACACTGGCCTATTGGTACACGCGCAAGCCCCCTAAAACCATCAAGCCGCAGGACAATGTACAGATTCAGTTGTGCAGCATCGAGTGCTGCACCATGCATTCGATTCAGGATTCCACCTGCGCTAAAAACCGGGAATTCTGCCACGACCTGGATGAATGGAAAAAAATTTGTCAGGATATATGGATTTGGCATTACAACACGGATTTCGCTTTTTACGATCTGCCTTTTCCAAATTTGCACGCCATTGGCGCCAATGTGGATTATTTTGCGCACAACAACGTCAAAGGCGTTTTCATGCAAGCCAACGGCAACGGCAACGGCGGCGAGATGTGCGAACTGCGTAATTATGTCATTTCCCATTGCCTCTGGCATCCGGGTTTGAACAGCTGGGAATTGGCGCAAGAGTTTTGCCGGTTGCATTATGCAGAAAGCAGTCGGCCGATTATTGAATATCTACAATATGTTCATGACGTTGCCCAGACAGCCAAAGAGCATCCCTCCTGTTTTGCCAAACCGCCTGAACTGGGTCTCAATCAGGAGGTTGTCATAAAGATGATCGGTTACTTCAAGCAAGCTTTAGCTTTGGCGAAAGCCGAAGAGGTGCGCAACAGAGTTGAAAAAGCGTCTATCCCGGTTTACCGTGCCATGATTGAGGCGGGTGGCCGGTTAGAGTATAACAACGGCAAATACCAAATGCAGTATCCAACTGGTTATGAAAACATCATTGACCAATATTTTACGCTGTGTAAAAAACATGGCATGACCATGCCCAACGAACGGACAACGTTGCAGCAATATGAAGAGGAGTTGCAGAAAAAGAGCGCGGGCCTGCCGGCACACCGTTTTGAAAACCAAACCTGGCAATTGACACTGATTCCGCAAAACAGCGGCCAGGTGGTCGAGTGGCTGCACAAACCGACTGGCCGACATTTATTGGCCGGCGCAACACAAAATCTATATCGCGGCACTTTTGAAGAAAGAGGGCGCCGCGGCGTACTGTATCGCGAACCGTTTACCTGCTCTATAAAAACCAATGGCTCGACCTTGCTGATGGAAAACAGACAGCAAGGCAAGTGGTTATATCAACGAAAAATAACCCTTTCCAACGGTCATGCAGATCGTGTGGCTTGTGAAGCGCAGCTCACCAACCTGGCAAACAAAACAACAACTTTTCAATTACTGGTCCATCCTGAATTCGACATACAGACCAGAAACGCAGTGCAGGATTCCATTTTTATTTACAGCCAGGGGCAAAAATGGCGCCGAACGCTGGAGAATATCAAACCTGAAGAAAGATCGATTCAACAAGACGTGCCAGATGCAACGCATGGCGCTTTCGCCTTTTTCAATTCCAGAGCCGGATTCGGCATACTCGCGGAAAGCGATCCGGTGCAGAAGCTTACGCCGCGCGTTTATTTGAACAAGCCGGCCGGACAACTCAATCTGGAATGGTTGACGCCGGTGTATGAATTGAAAAAAGGCGAAACAGTTTCGCTCACATACGCATTTCAATTGCTGAACAGCGCGCCGATAACAGACTAGTCAACCTTGCGAAGGTTGCATACCTTCGCAAGGTTAAGGAAAAATTATTTCAGCAAAAGCATCTTTTTACTGATTGCCTGATCATTGATCCTGAGCCGATAGAGATAGACGCCGCTGGGCAATTGTCTGCCCTGGCTATCGCGTCCCGGCCAGGTCACATGATAGGTTCCGGGCGAGTGTTCACGCTCACACAAAGTGGTCACCTTTTGTCCAAGACTGTTAAAGATTTCCAGGATCACCTTGCCTTGTTTTT